>JBAQAF010000016.1:0-43626 GCA_049285595.1 Thermoplasmata archaeon | reverse complement strand
GCCCGGTTCTTTGCGCGGCTCGCGGAAGGCCGTCTCTCTACGACGCGATGCCCCGCGGAGGGCCGTCTTTTGTGGCCGCCCCGTACGGCGTGCCCGCACTGTCACTCCGAATCCCTCGAGTGGGTCGACCTTCCCACCGAAGGCCGGCTCTACGCCTTTAGCGCCGTACTCGCCGGCGCCCCGCTCGGCATGGAGGCCGAGGTTCCGTTCGCCGTCGGGCTCGTCGATCTCGACGGGGTCGCGCTCCGCCTCTTTGGCCGGATCGAAGGAAGGGGGTGGGAAGCGCTCCGCATCGGGGCGGCGGTCCGAGTGGAGCCGTACGCGACCCCGGACGGGCGCTGGTTCTACCGGTTCCGGACCGCGGAGTAGCCGCGCGGCCTCGCCTCCGCCTCCTCGGCCGGCGTAGCCTATTTATACGGCCCCTAAGTCTCGCGCCCGCCGGTTCGGGGTAAGCCGGTCGGGCATGGAATCGACCGAACCTGGATGGTGGCACCGCCACGGCTGGACGGTTGCCCTCCTACTCACTGCGTTCGCATTCGCCTTCTCGATCCGGACGATCTGGGCGTACCCGGTCATCCAGAAGTGGGGCGCCCTGTACGTCTACGCGGGCGGGTCCGACTCGTACTATCACTCGCGGGTGATGCAGTACATCATCCTCACCGGTCACAACCTGATCCACGACCCGATGCTCAAGTACCCCATCGGGGGAACGAACCCGCGCGAACCGCTGTTCGACTGGATGAACGCGATCCTCGGACTCATCTTCGCTCCGTTCTTCGGCGGCAACGCCGTCGTCGCGGGCGCCTGGTTCCTCGATCTGCAGGCCCCTCTCTGGGCCGCCCTCGAAGTGTTCCCGCTCTACATGATCGGGCGCGCGGTGAGCAGTCGACGCACGGGGCTGATCGCCGCGCTCATCCTCCCGTTCCTGAGCGCGAGCATCACCTCCTCGACGTTCGGCTACGCGAACTATCTCTCGTTCTACACGTTCATGATCCTGGTCGTCATCTACTCCTACATCCGCACCGTCAAAGCGCTCGGCACCCATCGGTACGTAGAGAGCTACCGGGACGTCCGTCAGTTCCTGCCGGCGCTTCGGGCGTTCTACCACCGGGAACTCACGGCGGTCAAATGGGGGGTCTTCACGGGCGTTTCGCTCGGGGCGCTCGCGCTCTCCTGGCAGGGCTACACCTACGCGATCGTGGTGATCGGCTTTGGTCTCCTGATCGCGATGATCGCCGAGCGGATCCGGCGCATCGATTCGTTCGGTCTGTACGTCACGACCTGGATCATCGGGCTGATCGCGATCCCGATGATGATGCCGTACTACCTCGTGCAGGGGGATCTGCGGACGTTCTTCGATCTGCCGGTGCTGCTACTGTTCGGCGTGCTCGCGCTGATGCTGCCGTTCCTCCTCATGCGCGACATCCCTTGGGTGTTCTCGCTCCCCGCGCTGGCCCTGATCGTCGGCGGCGCGGCGCTGTTGCTCAAGGTCGTGCTGCCGAGCTTCTTCACGGACATCGTGACGGGGCAGGGGTACTTCGTCAAGACCCTGATCTACTCGACCGTCGCCGAGGCGCAGCCGCCGTCGTTCGATGCGCTCGTCCTCGGCTACGGGGTGGCGACGTTCTTCCTGGCGTTCGTCGGCCTCGCCATCTTCGTCTACATGCTCGCCCGCCACCGGTTCAAGCGCTACCATATCGCGCTGCTGGTCTACGGCGTCGTCTCGCTGTACCTGCCGATCACGGCTACGAAGTTCTTCCTGGTCGGGGCTCCCGCGTACGCCCTCCTCTCGGCCGAGGCGCTGCATCGGGCCCTCGACGTCGGCAGTTATCCGGAGTTGCGGCGGACGGTCGCCTCGCTCTCCGACCGGGGGAGCCAATTCGCCGCGTTCCGGCGGGCTTTCAAGGCCCGGCATGTCCTCGTGATGGCGATCGTCGTCCTGATCGTCCTGCCGAACGTCTGGGTCGCGGTCGACGCGGGCATCCCCGGGAACACGAAGAGCGCGGTCGCGACCCAGATCAACAACTCGATCCCCTCGTTCCTCAAGCTCAACCGATCGACGCCCTCCAGCAACTACCTCGGGGCGACGGGCACCGACCTCGATACGCCGAATCAGTACGACTTCGCCGCCTACACGTGGCTCAGTCAACAGGACACGAACGTTCCCGAGCCGCAACGGCCCGCCTTTGTGAGCTGGTGGGATTACGGGTTCCAGGCGATCGACCAGGGTGACCACCCCAGCGTCGCCGATAACTTCCAGAACGGCATCGACCCGGCCGGGCAGTTCCTCCTCTCCCAGAACGAGTCGCTGGCGATCGCGATCCTCGCCACGACGCTCCTGTCGGCCGAGCTGACGAAGACGCACTCCTCGCAACTACCCGCGACGCTCAACACGATCCTTGCGAACGACGGAGTGAACGTCTCGAAGCTCCAGAGCCTGCTCGCGAACCCGGGGGCGGACTACCAACTCGTCGTCTCGCATCCGGACGTCTACTTACCGGTCAATCCGAACACCATCACGGACGACAATGCGATGTACCTCGCGGTCTCCTACTTCCTCGGGAGCACGCTGTCCCTCACCCGGGTCGCCGCGGTCTACAATTCGATCCAGGTGTACACCGGCTGGACGATCCGCTACGCCATGGTCGACTCGCGTCTGTTCCCGTTCAGTGGGTCGGATACCGGTATCTTCTACGCGCCGTCCGACCTCACGGGCCGGATCATCAATAGTGCCGGACTCCCCACGACGTTCTTCAACGTCACGGTCCTCGGTTCGAACAATCAGACCTACGCCCTCGGCACGGTGCCCGCGGGCGTCGCATCCGCGCAGTATCAGATCAACTATTTCTCACCGTTCTACAACACGATGCTCTACCACACCTACATCGGGTACAACGGCACCGATGTAGGGCAGAGCGGCGGCATTCCGGGCCTGAGCGGGGCGGCCTCCTCGGACCGCCTTGAACCGGGATGGATGGAGCAGCACTTCGAGATCGTCTACCGGACCGCGTACTACTGTCCGGGGGTCAAGAATGCCTCCAACGGCTCCGGCTGCATGCTGCCGACGAACCTTCCGAACGCGCGGACCCTGGCGAAGTCGACGAACGGGACCCTGGACGCCTCCGCCCTCTCGTACTTCCAAGGCGGCGAGACGATGCTCGCCTACTATCCGGGCGAAACCCTGGACGGAACGGTCGCGCTCTCGGGCGGGGCGCCGGACGCCGGAGTGCGGGTCACGGTGTACGACAGCTGGGGGATCCCGCACATGTCCACCCTGACGAACCAGAACGGCAGCTTCAGCGTCGTCCTGCCCCCCGGCAACGACACGCTCAACCTTACCACCGGCAGCTTCGACAAGCTCACTCAGGCCGATAAGACGGTCCTGCGGTCCGTGTCGATCGACGTCCCCGACTCGATCGGCTACAGCTTCGACGCGCCGACGGTCGTCCAGCGGTTCAGCCTCGCCGCTTCCACGTTGCAGGGGACGGTCTACTGGAACACCGCGAACAATACCTCGTACGACCCGTCGAAGGACGCCGTGGTCTCGGGCGCCCAGGTGGTCTTCACGTCGCCCGGAAAGCTCTCGTCGTTCACGGCGACCACGGACGCCGGGGGAACGTACGTGCTCCCGAACGTCCCGCCGGGCAATTACACGTTCAGCGTCAAGTACCACGGCCGCACGTTCAACGAGAGCGCTACGCTCGTGGCCCCCGGGGCGACGGTCGATGCATCGGCCGGACTCTCGCCCGCCACCCTCTCGGGCACGGTCACCGGTCCCGGCGGGGCCGCCTACCCCGATGCGACCGTGACCCTCTCCGACTCGGCCGGGGTCGTCACGTCGGTTCTCTCGGGCTCGAGCGGAACGTTCCAGCTACCGCCGATCGCTCCCGGGAACTATACACTCCTCGCCTCGGTGCCCGGAACGCTGTTGCGGTCCGTCGCGACCTCCGAGGAGATCTCCGAGGCCGGGACCAACTCGAGGGCCGAACTCGCGCTCCTATCGATGGCCCCCGTCTCGGTGGCGGTGTTCGAGCACTCGAGTCCCGCGGCGGGGATCGCGGTCCGATTCACTCCGCTCCTTTCGTTCAGCGCGGGCCGGACGACCGCGATCGGAGCGATCGACCAGGTCACCCAGAACGGCACCGTGGCGGTCACCGGAGCGAACGGCGAGGCGACCCTCTCCCTCCCCGTGGGTAACTACTCGGTCTACGCCCTCGGCACCGTCTCCGGATCGCTCGAAGCGGCGATCGGAACGCTCGCCGTCAGCGGCGCCGGCCCGGGGGCCTCCGTCACGTTGTCGCTCGCCCCCGCCTACGCGCTCTCGGGCGCGGTGCCCCTGATCGTGCCGACCCAGGGGGCGACGAGCGCCGTGGTGGCCTACCCGTCGACCGGAGGCGAGGTGGTCGCCGGGACCGCGGCCAACGAAACGTTCGACCTGCTCGTCCCCGCCGGGTCCTACGACCTGCTGGCCCTGCAGGGGACCGCAGGAGTCGGCTCGGTCTCCGACGTCGCCCTGGCCCGGGTCAATGTCACCGGGCCGACCTCTTTCTCGCTCTCTCCGCAAGGGTCGATCGCGTCCCGGTTCGCCGTCTATGCGAACGTAAGCGCCGACACGACGTACCCCGTGGCCAACGCCACGCTGCGGGTCTCCGCCGGGCCGACCGGGCCGTCGGTCTCCCAGACGTCCACGGCCAACGGATCGATCGCTTTCTTCCTGCCGTCGACGATCCCGCTCGCCTCCGGGGGGTACTGCGTCGTGGCCAGCGCGCCGGGGTACCTGAGCCAGTCGACGTGCGGGATCGCCCCCGCGACGCTCGGCACGATCGGGACGTACCGGATGACTCCCGCCCCGGTGCCCGTGACCCTCAACGTCGTCGGCCTTCCGACGGGGACGTCCATCAGCGTGAACATCTCGGCGAAGAGCCCGACCGCCGTCGTCCGCAACCTGACGGGGGGGCCGCGGTTCTCCTTCGCCCTGCCGCCCGGTAGTTATTCGATCGAGGCGGGTGCTTCCGCCGATCACGGCGCGATCCTCTACGCGCCCGCGGAACCCCTGGCGGTGAAGATCGGCTTCGGCAGCTCGGGCGAGACGATCACGCTCAGCGTTCTCACGGAGATCCTCGCCCGCGGTAACCTGTCCCTTCCGAGCGGTACGGCGGCCGAGAACACGACGGTGACGCTGACATCCTCCCTGGAGAATGTGACCGTCAACGGCACCGACTATCTTGCCGGCTTCCGCATCGCCCTGGGCGCGTTCACGGCGAGCGTCAATGCCACCGGCACCCTGGGACCCCTCGAGAACCTGACGAGCGTGACGGTCGCCTCCGGCGGAACGATCGCGCCGCGCCTGGTCCTCAACCGGGCGGGAGTGAAGCTCTCGGGAACGCTCGAGAGCGATACGCACGCCACGCTGCCGCTCAACGGGACGGTCCAGCTGCGGGCTCCCGGGGGGGCCGCGATTTCGGCGAACGCGTTCCAAGGAAAGTTCAGTGTCCACGTCCCCACCGACCACAACTTCTCCGTCTCCGGGAACTTCACGGTCAGTACCCGGGGCCCGAACGGATCCTATTTCCTCACCTGGAGCGTCGTGCCCGGGAGCTTCTGCCTCGTCGGAACGACCGCCGCGTCGTGCAACGTCCCGCTCGTTTCGACCCGCGACCTCTCCTGGCTCAACGGGTCGATCTCCCGTGTGGGGGTCTCGGGGGCCGTTCCGTCGGTGCTCCGCCTGGTTGGTCCGTACCCCCTCACCAACACGTCGGTCGTCGCCGTGACGAACGGCACCTTCTCGCTCCACCTCGCCCCCGGGGCGTACTACCTCTACGCGACCCCGTCGGACGGCTCGGCGTACGCCGGCTTCGCCACCGACCTCGCGCTCCCGTCGAACGGCGGACCCCTGGCGATGAGGCTCACCCCATCATCGACCGATCAGATCACCGTCGGAACGTCGGGGGCCCCCGGTCAGACCCTCGGACTCGCGACCCTCACCGTCACGGGACTCGCGGGCAACCGAGCGATCTACCCCGGGATCAGCATCGGTTCGACCCTCGGGGTCGCGCTCCCGCCCGGGGCGTATACCCTGCGGGCGACCGCCTCCGGAACCCTCAACGGCATCGGCGGCAATGCGACCGCCCACGGCTCGGTGACGATCAGCCTCGGTGGGAACATCGCTTCCCGGCTGACGCTGGGGATACCCATCCGCTCGTCGGTCAGCGCGGTCCTGGTCGGGCCCGGCAGCGCGAACGTCACCACGGGCGGCGCGGCGGAGTTCTCCTTCTCGGTCAGGGATATCGGGAACGTCCCGGTGACGGTGCACCCGGTCGGTTCGCCCGCGTTCTGGACGTTCAACTTCAGCCTCGCGAACGTGACCCTCACCTCCGGGGGCCCCAGCGTCACCGGATCGGTTCGTGTCACGGTCCCCGCCGCCACCGCGGTCGCCCATAGCCCGGTCGCGATCACCTTCGAACTCGCTAACGGTACCGCGGTCGGGAACGTCACCCCCGCCCCGGTCGTCAACGTCGCCGGCTACACTGGGATCGCGATCGGTCGTACGGCGGCGCACCCCGTCGGGCTCGGTGCCGATCAGGCCGAGATCCGATTCTACGTGCACAACTCAGGGAACGTGCAAGAGACGGTCGAGGTCACCCTCGCGAACGCGGCGCGGCTCGCGAGCATCGGTTGGTCGTACGCGTTCGGACAGACGAACGGGACGCCGGACCGGCTCGACCTCTCGGCCGGCGCCAATCAATCCTACACGCTCAACCTGACGTTCTCGGGGATCGCCTTCGTGGCGCCCGGCTCGGCGACGCTCACCGCCACGGTCGAGAACGTCACGCACGCTCCGACGGCGAGCGTGACCGTGCCGGTGACGATCGCCCACGTGACCGTGACGAACGCGCACGGCTCCGCGGTGACCGTGACCGGTCCGGGGATCGGCTCCTCGTCCACGTACCTGGGGGAGTGGGAGCTCCTCGCCCTCGCGCTCATTCCGGCGGCCCTGCTGGTCGCGCTGCTGATCGGCCAGCGCTGGTGGGCCACGCGGAGGTGGAGCCGATGGTGAGCCCGTCGATCGTCCCGAGGCTGTTCGTCGTGGCGATCCTCTTGTTCGGCGCCGTCGCCGCGTTCGGCTCGGCCGTCCCCGGGTCGGCGGCGGCCCCGACGTACTCGCCCGTCCAAGGGACCGTGAACGGACCGTCGGTCGTCGCGACGTCGTCCAACTCCACCTACTACCTGAACGGCTCGGGCGGTCCGGCCGTGGCGCCGAACGGTACGTTCGTCGGATCGATCGCCTGGAAGGCGAAGATCTCGGGGAACGATCTCTCGGGCGTCTCGCTCTCTCCGAACGCCTCCACGTTCACCCGAACGGGGCCCGGGATCACGCACCTGAAGGCCGGCAAGGTCACGGAGACGCTGACGATCACGGTCGAGATCCAGTCGACCTACCTCTCCACCAACGCCACCACGAACATCACCTACAACGTGGCCGTCGTCGTGCCGTACGTCGTCCACGCCCAGCTGGTCGTCGGGCCGCACACGAGCATCCTCGGGTTCGACGTCACGGTCGAGCTCGACGGAGCGGTGGTCGGGACCGTCAAGGTCCCCGCGATCGCGGCGAACGGGACGTACAATTTGACGTACGACTACGCGAGCCACGGGCTCTCGACGGGACAGCATACGTTCACGATCTCCCTCGCGAGCGAGCACGGCCTCGTGCGGTTCGCCGGGGGGGCGATCGAGTACTCCCAGTCGTTCTACGTCGTCGGCCCCGCCCCGAACTACGCGCTCTACGTCCTCGCGGGGATCGCCGTCTTCGCCGGGGTTCTCTTTATATTCGTCACCCGGGTGGCCGCGCGCCGGCGTCCTTCGGCCACGCGGAAGTAGGACGGACGGAGCGCTTCGATGATGGCACGGACCGAACTGCGATGCACTTCCTGCGGCCGCGCGCTGCCCGGGCCGGGCGGCACGCAGTTCCCGTGCCCGGGATGCGGCGAGGTCGTTCTCGGCCGCTGCGCCCGCTGCCGGGACCAGAGCGTCCTCTACCGCTGTCCGAAGTGCGGCTTCGAAGGCCCGTAGGCCCCGGAGGGGACGATGGGCCAGGTCGCGGTGCTGTTCCGACTGATGCCGCAGGGCGTCGAGACGGACCTGAAGGCGGTCGCCGAGGGGGTCCGGTCGGCGGTGCCGAACGGGGTCACGATCCGGGGAATGCAGATCCAGGACGTGGCGTACGGCCTGCGCACGCTCCTCGTGTCGGTCGTCATGGAGGATGTCGGCGGCGTTCTCGAGACGACGGAGCACGCCCTCGCGAAGCTCCCGCACGTCGAATCGGTCGAGGTGATGGAAGAGGGTCTCCTCTGAGAGGGGCTCCTCCTCCCTTGCCGTGGACCTGCTCACCCACGTCCTGATCGCCTACCTCGTCACGTACGGGATCGTCGGGTTCCATCCCCAGTACCTGGCCGCGGGAGCGCTCGCGGGGGGTCTGCCCGACGCGGACGCGCTGTTCTTCCCGCTCGCGCGCCGGTTCCCGATCCTGCGCCACCACGGGATCACGCACTCGCTCCTCGGGGTGTCGATCATCGCCGTCGCCGGGGCGTTCGTCGCCCCGCACCTCGCCCCGGGCTCGCCGCTCGTCTACCTCCTCGTCCTGGAGGTCGGCGGACTCTGCCATATCGCGCAGGACGGCTTCACGAACTTCGCCGTCCCACCCCTCCTGCCGTTCTCCTCGAAGGAGGTCCACCTCGACGCCGACCGGGCGGTGAACTTCTTCACGCTCGCCGTCTCGATCGCGTCGTTCTACCTGCTGCTCGGCGTCGAGCGAAACCACAGCGCGTTCGCGATCTACCTCCTCACGATCGACGGCCTGGCGGCGTTCTACGTCGCGTACTTCGCGATCCGCCTCGCCGGCCGGTACGCGATCGGCCGGCGTCTCGGCGCGCTCGGGGAGTTCGATCACGTTGTCCCACTGACGAACCCGTTCTCCTGGATCGTCATCTCCGAGCGCGTCACGAACGGGCGGGAGCGGACCGTCTGGGGACGCTACGGGCTCGGGCGGGGGCTCGTCGGCGGTCCGTACGTGGTGGAGGCGCCGCTCACGGGGGCGCCGCCCGTAGGGGTGCCCGCGAGCGCCGGCGAGGCGCTCGAGTGGTCGTTGCCGCTCGCCCGGGTCAAGAGCCGGATGCTCGCCTCGACCTACCATTTCGGGGAGGCGTTCCCGGACGCGGCCGGCGGCTGGACGGCCGTCTGGTACTCCCTCGAGTTTACGATGTTCGGTCGAGCGGCGGCGGTGCGGGTGCACTTCCCGACCGGCGGAGGGCCGGCCACGGTCCGCTCCTCCTTCTATCGCCCGGCGGCCCGTCCGAGCTAACCCGGCCGAGCGAAGAACTTCCAACCTACCGACTCGTCGGTCGAACTCGAGGGAAGGGAGTCAGGAACGCCGAGCCGAGAGACCGGCGCTCGGTCCTACTTGTACGTCGACTGGTGCGTCGTCCCTTCGTCGTCGACGATCGTGATGCATTCCCCTTCGCACTCGAAGAGGCAGGCCTCGCACATGATGCAGTCGGGGCCGTGGATGACCGCGGACTTCTCCGCGCGGAACTGGAACTTCGCCGCGACCGCGGGATCGTCGGTGACGGTCGGCCAGTTCTCGCGGGGCTGCATCTCGAAGACGGTCACGGGGCAGACGTCGCGGCAGTGGGTGCAGCCGGTGCACTTCTCGTGGGCGACCTCGACGGTTACCATGCCTACCGTTCGTTCACACAAATCGGGGGTTATATTAGGTCAACGAACGGCCGGCAGCGGGGGCTCGGTCCGACCTCAGGGAATCTGGCTCGTGTCGCCCCAGCCGCTGATCCGCTCGCTCCCCCGCAACCCGTCGAGCCGGGCGATCTCGTCGGGCACGAGCGAGAAATCGAAGACGGCCCCGTTCTCCACGATCCGCTCGCGACGGGTCGACTTCGGGATCTCGATCACACCGTGCTCGAGCCCCCAGCGGACGAGGATCTGGGCCGGCGTCCGACCGTGCGCCGCCGCGATCTCGACCAACGCCGGCTCCCCGAGACGCTTCCCCCGGGTCAACGGAGAGTACGCTTCCAGGCGGATCCCGCGCCGCTCGCAGTACTCGAACAGGGCCGGGTCGTACACGAACGGATGCATCTCGACCTGGTTGACGGCCGGGACGACCGACTCGTGGGCCCGGAGCTCCTCGAGGTGGCGGACGGCGTAATTGCTCACCCCGATCGCGCGGCAGAGCCCTTCGCGCTGGAGCTTCTCGAGCGCGCGCCAGGAACCGAGCCGGTCCTCGGGCGACGGCGCCCGGGGCGCGTGAATGAGGTAGAGGTCGATCCACCCGAGATCGAGGCGTTCGAGGCTCGCCCGGCACGCCGCTTGGGCCGCCTCGAACCCTTGGTCCGTGTACCAGAGCTTCGTCGTGACGAACACCTCCTCCCGAGGGATCCCGCTCTCCCGGATCGCCGCGCCGACGTCGACCTCGTTGGCGTACAGCGTCGCGGTGTCGATGTGGCGGTAGCCGACCTCGAGCGCGGCGCGGACGGCCCCGCGGGTGACCGCCCCCGGGGGGGTCTGGAAGACGCCGAGGCCGACCCAGGGGATCTCCACCCCCTGGTTCGTTCGCACACGGGACGCGAGGTTCGAGCCCGGGGGTACGCTCACCGTGTCACCTCCGACCGGTGGGGCGGATCCCCACCGAGGGCGGTGGGGTTCGGAACCGCGTGGGGATCCCTTGCGCCGCGAGCTTGGCATCGTGGCGACGGAGCTGATCCTCGTGCTCCGGACAAAGGGAGAACGACCGGACCGGTGCGTTGGGATCGGAAGGAGTCGCCGACGAGGAGAACATCTCGACCGACCGCGGCCGATCGTCGCACCCTCCGCCGCTTCCCGGGTCGGCGTCTCCGAGGAGGGGCCGCAACGAAAAATCGTAGGCCGCCCCCATCTCGCAGAGAGGACGTTGGAAGATCGCGCTCATCGGATCCCGATCCGCCAGGGCGAGGCTCACAGCTTCTCGACGAGGGCAGAGAACTCGGCGGGGCTCCAGCCCTTGAGGGTGGTCGTGCGCACGAACCCTTGCATGCCGGCCCGGAGCATCAGCTCGTTCGCGACCTGGTCGGAGGGCAGTTCGACGCTGACGACCGCGTCGTATCCCCCCATGGTGTGCAGCATCGAGAGGACCTTTCCCCCGGCGGCCTCGACCGAGCGTCGGAGCGCTTCGCCGCGGGCGGGCGCCTGCTTCACGGTCCGAACGCCTTCCTCGGTCCAGTTCGCCAGCACCACATAGAACGGCATGATCGCCTCGTCCAGAAATCCCGTCCTCCGTACAAAACGCTTCGGGAGCACCCAGGGACCGTCGCTCCGACGCGACCGAGCGACGGCTCCGCCGACCGTCCCCGCTAAGTCCGAGTCCGCCGTGGCTCCATCGATCCGCCCGGCCCTCGGGGCCCGGGGGCTCGGAAGGATGCCGAACGCCACCCGGGCCGACGTGACGCTGTACTACGAGACCCACGGGAGCGCGGGGGATCCCACGGTCGTGGTTCACGACTCTTGGGAGGACCACCAGGGCTGGGCACGTCTCGTCCCTTCCCTCTCGCAAGCGCTCGCGCTGGTCACCTACGACCGTCGCGGGCATGGGGCGAGCGTCGGGCCCCCCCGGGAACGTCCCGTGAGGGACGACGCGAGCGACCTCGCGATGCTGCTCGAGTCGATCGACCTCTTTCCCGCCCACGTGATCGGATGCTCCTACGGCGCGGTCGTCGCGCTGCGCCTCGCCATCGATCGCCCCGAGCTCGTCCGGAGCGTCGCCGTCCACGAGCCACCGTTTCTCGGACTCCTGGAGGATGGGCCGTCCTGGCTCGGAGACTTGGCGGCCCGCGCCCGCGCCGGCGTGCGAGAAATGCAGGACCGGGCGCGCCAGGGAGATAGGTCCGGGGCGGCACGGCAGTTCATCGAACGACTCGCGCCGGTGACCGCAGCCGCCGATCGGCTCGGATTCGCCCCGCCCGGGGGACTCGTCCCGGGTTCGGATCTGTGGGTCGAGGAGTACGCCGATCCCGAGACGATGTCACCGTCCCGGACGGAGCTCGCGGGTCTCGACCTCCCGATCCTTCTCACGACGGGCGAGTCGAGCGCGCCGCTGTTCCATGGTATCCAAGCGGAATTGACGCGAGTCCTGCGCAACGCCAGCGCCCGGACCCTCCCGGGGATCGGGGAGGTGCCTCTGCTCACGCAGCCGGAGGTCTACGCCGGCGCGCTAGTGTCGTTCCTCCTCGAGCGAGATGTTCCTTCGACCTAACGGACTTCGAAAGGGCCGTGCGGGACGACGGACCGGACGGGGTGCCGGGCGACCCGCCCCGGGTCCGCGGGACGAACTCGTCGAGGAGCGGCAGCACTCCCTTCCCGAGCCACTGGCCGCCATCGACCCCCAGCACCTCACCGGTGATGTAGCCGGCCCGTGAGCTCGCAAGGAACCGCACGGCGTCCGCGATCTCCGCTTCGGTGCCGAACCGACCCAGGGGAATCCCCTCGACGACCTGGCGACGGACCTCCTCCGAGACCCAGAGCTGGCGGTCGGTGCCTTCCGTTCGGACCGGGCCGGGCGCCACGGCGTTCACCCGGATGCCGTGGCGGGCCCACTCGACCGCGAGGGTCCGGGTGAGCGAGACGACCCCGGCCTTCGCAGCGGCCGAATGGGCCGTCCCCGGTCCGGCCATCCAGGCGTACGACGCCACGATATTGACGATCGAGGGCGCTGGGGCGGCCCGGAGCAACGGGAAGCTCGCCCGGCTCACGAGGAAGGTTCCATCGAGGACGATGCCGACGACCGCGCGCCATCCGTTGGGGGAGATCTGCTCGGCCGGAGCGACGAAGTTCCCGGCCGCGTTGTTGACGAGCACGTCCAGCCGCCCGAACTCTCCCTGGATCCGGGCGAGGAGCGCATCGACCTGCTCGACCTCGCGGACGTCCGTCGGGACTTCGAGGACCCGGACCCCGGAGCGGCGCAGCGACGCTCCTCCGGACGCGAGGTGCTCCGCCGAACGGCTCGCGATCACCAGGTCGTAGCCGTCGGTCGCCAACCCGGCGGCGATCGCCCGCCCGATCCCGGTGCCTCCTCCCGTGATGAGCGCGACCGGGCGTTCCGTGGCAGCGGATGCCGGTGAAGAAGGGCGTCGCGGCGACTCACGCGCGGCGGCCATCTTACCCCACCGTTCTCGGACGGCCGCGCGCGCGGCCGTCGGGGGGCGTCGGAACTGACGATCCCGGCCCGAGCGCCGCTCGAACGGCCCGCAGGTCCTCGTCGCCGAGCCCTCGCATCGAGACCCCGTCGGCCCGGGTCACTACCGCCCCGTCCCGGAACACCACGACCGTGGGGATGACGTCGAGACGGAACCGATCCCACAGCGGGCTCTCCAGGTCCGTCACATCCGCCACGAGGAGGTCCCCTCCGAGCGCACCGAGCGATTCGAATCGGGGTGCGAATTCGTGACAGAACGAACACCAATCCGCCAGGAAAGCGACCGCCCAGAGCCCGTCCCGGTCGAGGCGATCGCCATCGAACGCTTCGGGGCCGACGGTGGGAAGCCTGCCCATGCCAACGTTCTCCGTGGTCGGCGGTCGCTCCGACCCTGAATCCCAAGCGCCTGGCGTTCATGTCGTTGCTGGCCGCCGCCCCCGAGGGCAAGGGAAACGGACGACCGAGATCGCCCCGAGGGACCCCGCCCGATTCCCGACGGAGCGTCGACGAGTCGCCGATACCGCCCCGGCCGCGGTCCGCGACCTCAATACCCCGGGCCGAATGCACGAGTCGATGAGCGGTTCATGGCGGGTGCCGACCGAAGCGCGGAGCGAGAAGTTGTTCCCCCGGCCCCTCGCGGGTCGGGTAGAGTCGCTCCGGATCCCCAGCCGCGTCCTCGAAGGGAATCCGTGGAACGACCCGGTCGAGCGGGAGCTCCCGGTGTACCTGCCGCCGTCCGGGGAGACCGATGGAAAGCCGCTCCTCCTCCTACTGAGCGGGTACACCGGAGCGGGCTGGTTGCACTTCGCGCGGCCACGGTACCTGCAGGACACCGTGGTGGGGCGTCTCGACCGATTGATCCGCACCCACGCCGCCCCCGAGGCGGTGCTGGTCGCACCGGATTGCCTGACGTCGCTCGGGGGAAGCCAGTACCTGAACTCTACGGCGACCGGGCGCTACGAGGACTTCGTGATCCAGGAGGTGATCCCGTGGGTCCAGGAGAAGTACCGCACGGGGCCGGTCGCGGCGCTCGGAACCTCGAGCGGAGGGTACGGCGCGCTGTCGCTCGGCCTGCGGTATCCGGAGCTGATCCGGGCCGTCGGTTCGAACGCCGGCGACGCCTACTTCGAGTACACGTACGTCCCGGATTTCCCGGCCGCGTTCCGCGAGATCCGCAAGGCCGGAGGACCCGAGGCGCTCCTTCGCCGCCTCCTCTCCGAGCCGGTGAGCGGCTTTGGCCCTCGCCAGCCGATGGTCCAGGGACTCGAAGTGATGGCCTACGCCTCCTGCTACTCTCCCCGTCCGGCCGAGCCGGGGAGGTTCGACCTCCCGTTCGATCTCGAATCGGGAGAGCTTCGTGATGACGTGTGGGGCCGGTGGCTCGCGCTCGATCCGGTACGGATGGTCACGACGGAGCCGTACCGCTCGGCCGCCCGACGACTCGCGCTCCTGTACGTCGACGGCGGGCTCCGGGACGAGTACGCCCTCGACATCGGGGCACGGGTCTTCGCGACTCGGGCTCGGGCGATCGGGGCGACAGTGGACCTGGAGGAGTTCGACGGGATCCACTCGGACAGCGGGCCCCGGTACGACGTGATGATCCCGAGACTGTTGGCTGCCCTGAGCGGGCCTCGCGGCGGGACGGCTATTTAGACCCCCCCGCCGTGGGATGGACCGCGCCGGAAGGAAGACGCCGTGATCCGAGACCAGCAGATCATCTGCGATTCCTGCCAGACAGTGATCTCACGTCTCACCACACCGCCGGATGCGGAGTGGGCCACGATGCACAATCTCTGTTCAGACTGCTTCCGGACCCTCGGGAAGCAGGCGATCGCCCGCGGGTAGCTTACCCGTTCGTCGGGCCGAACCGGGCGGGGGCGTCCGGGCCCTCTAGCGGAACGAGCGCCTCGACGGCCTCGTCCTCGATCCAGAGCAGCACGATCAGGTACCAACTGAGGACGCAGAGAAGGAGCAGCTCGCCCGGCGGGAGCGGATCGGTCGTCACGATCGCCCCGCCCTCGAGTCGCCGTTTCTCGGCGACCGCTTCGACGTGCACGCGTTCGGCCCCGGCCGCGTCCGAGATCTTCCAGGCCGGCAGCAGGAGACCCGCCCGCTTGATCCGGTACGAGCCGCCCCCTCCGAGCTCGATGTCGTGATGGCCGAGACGGTTCGTCAGTCGCGCGATCGGGACATCGCTTCCCTCGCGGCGGACGGTCAGGTGGGGAACGAGGAACCCGCTCCGCCCGAGCGTCCATCGTCCCTGGGCGGTCTCCGCGGTCGCCCGAGCGCCGGCATGACGGGCCCAGCGGAGGATCGCAACGGCCGACTCGTCCGCGAGGAGCGTGTACTCCGGAGCGCCCGTTCCGGTCCGCAGCCAGCGCAGCGCCGAACGGTCGACGGAATCGATCGGAACGAGGGGCACGCCCACCCACCGGTCGGTACGCACTTAACGCCGGCCCGCCCCCCCCGGAGGAAGGGGAGCTCGAACCGCGCCTCGGATCCCAGGACCGCGGTCTACCGGGAGGAGACGAGGAAGACCACTCCGGCGATCAGGATCAGGATCGAGGCGAGGAGCGCGATGACCCCCGTGCCGAATCCGAGGAGTAGCCAGCCGACGAGCGCCAGTACGACAAGGACGGCCCCCGAGACCATCGCGCGCTCCTCGCGCCGGGAGCCCCCGAGCGCCGCGAAGATCGCCACGATGATCCCGATGACGATCAGCACGAGCGATTGATCGAACGGTCCGAACGCCCGGACGGAGTGGCCGAACGCGAGGTACACGACGCCTCGCACCAGGTCAAGGAACGCCTCGAGGAACATGAGGACGGCGCCGATCAAACCGAGGGCGGCGCCGAGATATCGATCTCCCGAACCGGACATAGGGGGGTCTCCGTGCCCAGAGAATCCGGCGAGGAAAACGGTTGCGTGCCCCCTCCCCAACCGATAAGTCTGCCGCCGGCTGGGCCGTCCGAGGAATGAGTGACCGGCGCGCGTACCCTGCGGAAGGAGTTCGACCGCGAAGCCAAGCAGTACGACCGCACCGCTCGGGCCTCGATGCCGGGGTACTCCGACCTCCACTGGATGCTGAGTCGCGGGATCCCGTTCCTTCCGACCCGCGGGTTCCGCATCCTGGAGCTCGGGGTCGGCACGGGAACGCTAACCGAACTGTTGCTCTCTGAATACCCTCACTCGCATGTCACGGGGATCGATATCTCGCCGAAGATGATCGCCCGGGCGAAGACGAAGCTCCGGCGATTCCGGGACCGGGTCGAGCTCGTCCCCGGGCCGCTCGAAGAGTTCCGGGACGGCCCGTACGACGCCGTCGTCTCCGCGCTCGCGATCCATCACCTCTCCGACCCCGAGAAGTGGCGACTGTACCGGCGAATCCACCGGGCGTTGGCGCCCGGGGGCTATTTCGGTGACGGCGACGACCACCTGCCCGAGGACCCGGTATTCGACACCCGCTTCGCCCAGATCGCCGGCGCGGAGGGCCTCGGCTCCCGCGGTCGGGGCTCGTGGAACAGTCCGCAGGCGGTCTGGCACGAGCACGAGAAGTTCGACCACCCCTGCACTCTGTCGAACGAGCTCCTGCGCCTCGGCCGGGCCGGATTCTCCCACGTGGGGGTCCCCTGGCGGTTCTTCGGCCAGGCGGTCGTCTGGGCCTACAAGTGAACCGACCCCCACGCCTTGAGGTGTTCCGAGAGGGACGATGCTGCGAGAAACGACGTTCCTCTTGGGCGGAGCGATCGCGGTCGGCCTCGGGACCTCGCTCGCCGTCGGACTCCTCTGGGCCGACGCGGGCGCTGCGTACCTCGACGGGTGGCTGTCGGCGGCGTTGGCCGTCGTGATCGGCGCGTTCTTCCTTCACGTGGCCCGCGAAGCGCGGCGGTACCGGGCCGAGTACCTTCGTGCTATCGAGGCTGGCCGTACCCCTCCCCCGGGGGGGCCGCCGCTGTAACCCGCGTTTTCCGGGCAAACCTTTACGTGCGGTTGGGGTGTTCGAACGCCGTGGCCGGGATGGGGTAGCTTGGCCTATCCTGGGGGACTGTGGATCCCTCGACCCGGGTTCAAAGCGGAGCGGGGCTGAACCCCGAACCGTGAGACTCTCGGTCCCGGCCCTCTTATGGCCGGGTGCGCCGGACGGGACGCTTCGTGGACCGCGCCGGTCGCTTCGGGGACTGCTCGAGCGCCTCGAGCGCCTCCGGAAGGCCCGATAGGCTGTACTCTGCCCAGACCGCCCCCCACTGCTTCAGGTCCTTCGGGGTCAGATTCCACCCGGGGAGCGAGCTCGCCCGGCCCAGCGCCGTCACACCGGGAATCGAGTCGGTCGCCTCCATGTCGAAGCGCGAATCGCCGACCAGGAACATCCGCGCGGACGGGTAACGCCGGCGGTACTCGACGAGGTGTTCCCGCTTCGTCCCTTGGAATGAGCCGAGGACGTCCTCGAACCAGTAGCGGAGCCCCTCCCGTTCCAGGATCAGATCGGCCATCTCGGTCTCAGTGCCTGTCGTGATCGCGAGGGTCCAGCGGTCGACCGAGAGGCGCTTGAGCATTTTGGGGATCTCCGGGAACGGCGACGCCTTGGCGTACGCCTCGCTGACCTTTCGCTGATGAAACGTCCGAGCGGCCGCCACGCGGACGGCGGCGGGAGCCTCGGGGTAGAGCTGGGCGAGCTGGGCCTCGAACGGCATTCCGGTCGTGGCGAGGTAGTGAACCCGCCCTTCCTCGGGCGGCGTTCCGAACTCGGCGTGCATCACGTCGGCGGCGACATCGCTGATCATCCCGAGGTCGTCGAGGATCGTTCCGTCCAGATCGAACAGCACGACGCCTCGCTCGACGGAGGCCGGGGGGGGCGGAGGCCGGCGCGGGATCGGATTCGGATCCGGCGCTCCCCCCGGACGTGACGGAGCCGCCATCTGAAGGCCCATCGGACCGTCCTTCGATCGGTCCACGGAGGAAGACCGTAGAGACCCCTTGGGCGGCGGTCCGGTATCCATCGGGGGGCCGAGCCGCGCCGGCTTTAAAGACCGACGGCAGTCGCCGGTCTAATAGACGCCCCGCGTCTCCTCTCGGCAGCGAGGGTTCTCGGCGATGCATCCCAGTCGCGTCATCCGCGGGCGGACGACCCGGCTGCTCGAGGGCCGAAGGATCGTTCTCGGGATCACCGGGTCGATCGCCGCGGTCGAGGTTCCGAAGATCGCCCGCGAGCTGATCCGTCACGGCGCCGACGTGCGCGCGGTGATGAGCCCGGACGCGGCGCGGATCATCACCCCCGAGGCGGTCGAATTCGCGACCGGGCACCCAGCGATCCTTCAGCTCTCGGGGAACGTAGAGCATGTGACCCTCCTCGGGCCGGGGGAAGGCCGGGCCGACCTGTACCTGATCGCCCCGGCGACCGCCAATACCCTCTCGAAGATCGCCCACGGGATCGACGACACTGCCGTCACCTCGTGCGCCTCGGTGGCGCTCGGAGGCAAGGTGCCGATCCTCCTCGCCCCCGCGATGCACTCTCTGATGGGGGAGAACCCCGCCGTCCAGGAGAGCCGGGAGAAGCTCGAAAAGTGGGGCGTTCTGTTCCTCTACGGTCCCCGTACCGAGGGGGAGGAGAAGGTCGCCTCCCCCGAGGAGGTCGCGGCGGCGGTGATCCATCTTCTCGCCGTCGGACCGTGGCGGGGCCGCCGGATCACTATCATCGGAGGCGCTGCGCGGGAATCGATCGACGCGGTGCGCTCCGTGACGAACGAGAGCTCCGGGGCCACGGCCATCGCCTGGGCAACGCAGGCGTACTACCGAGGGGCCGAAGTCGACCTTTGGGCGGGGGCCCTCTCCGTTCCGATCCCTCCCTGGATCCCGGTGCGGTACTGGCGAGGGGTGGGGGACCTCCTCGCGCTCGCCCGCCGTCGGCGCGCCGAGCTCGCCCGCGCCTCCGCCATCATCGTCCCGGCGGCCCTTTCGGACTTCACCCTCAGCGCCACCCCGGGCAAGATTCCCTCCCGAGGGAACAGTACCCTCACCCTCCAACTGATCCGCGCACCGAAGGTGCTGCCGGAACTGCGGAAGCTCGCTCCCGCTCCTACTCGGCTCGTCGCGTTCAAGCTGCTCTCCGGTGCGAAGGACACTCTCCTCGAGGAAGAGGGCCGTCGCCTGCAGGAGGAATCCGGTGCCGACTGGGTGGTCGCGAACGACTCCGCTACGATGGGAGCCGTCGACACGGCCGCCCTCGTGCTCCCCCGGGGCCAGGGACGACGGTGGCTTCGTGGTCCCAAGGGGGAGGTGGCGGGGAAGTTGCTCGATGACCTCGGTCGAGAACTCTCCGACCTCGTGAGCGTCGCGTCCGCTGCCCAGAGGCCCAAGCGCCGGAACACCCCCCGACGGCGGTTGAAGGGCCATCGCTGACGGGGTTGGGTCGACCCGGACGTACAGTGCCGGGCTCTTTGCCCCGCCGCGCTTAAGAGAACCGCCTTACTCGCGCCGAGGGGTTTCCGATGGTCAAGCTCGCCGAGTGGCGCGGCAAGGAGCTGTTCCGGAAGTACGGCATCGCGCTCCCACCCGGATCCGTCGCCCGGACGCCGGAGGAGGCCGAGAGAGCCGTGACTTCGGGCGGCGTGCCACTACCCTGCGTAGTCAAGGCCCAGGTGCTCTCCGGGGGTCGGGGGAAGGGCGGCGCGGTCCGCTTCGCCTCGACCCCGACGGAGGCGCGCGTGGCTGCCGAGGGGATCCTCGGGCTCGAGTTCAAGGGCGAACGGGTCAAGGAGGTCCTGCTCGAAGGTAAGGTGACGATCGCGCGGGAATTGTATCTCTCGATCGCCCTCGATCGGAGCGCCCGGCTCCCCGTGCTGATCACGAGCGGCCAGGGAGGTGTCGAGATCGAGTCCGTGCCCGACCGTTCCATCGACCGGCAGTTCATCGATCCGTTCCCGGGTCTCACGGCCTACGAACGGCGCCAGGCGGCCCGCAGCCTGGGCCTCACGGGAGCGCCCGCGAAAGCGCTCGATCACCTCCTCTCCTCGCTCTGGACCCTGTTCAATCGCGAGGACGCCGAGCTCGTCGAGATCAACCCTCTCGCGGTCGTCGGGGACGGCTTGGTGGCCCTCGACGCGAAGGTGATCATCGAGGACGATGCCGGGTTCCGCCACCCCGAATACGCCGCGATCCAGGATGACCGGACCCCGCTCGAAGAGATCGCGCGCGAGAAGGAGATCGCGTTCGTCCAGCTCGACGGGAACATCGGGGTCATCGCGAACGGCGCGGGTCTCACGATGGCGACGCTCGACGTGCTGAAGGAGTTCGGCGGGAACCCCGGGGTCTTCCTCGACCTCGGTGGCACCGACGACCCGCGCAAGGTCACGGAAGCGTTCCTCCTCATGGCCCAAGCGAAGCCGAAGGCGGTGTTCCTGAACATCTTCGGCGGGGTCACTCGGTGCGATACCGTGGCGAAGGGCCTCGTCGAAGCGATGCAGCAGGTCCCGGTCGCGGAGCGGTTCCCGCTCATCGCACGGATCCGCGGCAACAACGAGAAGGAAGGGGTCGAGATCCTCCGTGCGGCCGGGGTCTCCTCGGTCCCCGACCTGAAGGCGTCCGCTCAGGCGGTCGTCGCCGCCGCCGGGAGGGCGCCGTGAGCGTCCTCGTCGACCGCTCGACCCGCGTGGTCGTCCAGGGGATCACCGGTCACCAGGGAACGGTCCATACCCGCGGCATGAAGGAGTTCGGCACGGCGGTCGTCGCGGGCGTCACCCCGGGAAAGGCCGGGGCGAGCGTCGAAGGCGTGCCGGTCTTCGATTCGGTGCGCGAAGCGGTCGCCGCGACCCAGGCGAACGCGAGCTGCATCTTCGTCCCCGCCCCGTTCACGAAGGATGCCCTCATCGAGGCCGTCGATGCGGGGATCCGTCTCTGCGTGATCGTCACCGAGCACGTCCCGTTCCACGACATGCTCGTCATGTATCACTACGCGAAATCGAGGGGGGCCCGGATCATCGGTCCGAACTGCCCCGGCATCGCCGCCCCCGGAAAAGCGAAGGTCGGGATCATTCCCAACGTGGTCTTCCAGCCGGGCCGCATCGGCGTCGTCTCGCGGAGCGGCACGCTCACGTACGAGATCGTGAACGGCATCAAAGAGCACGGGCTGGGGCAGTCGACGTGCCTCGGGCTCGGGGGTGACCCGGTGACGGGGACGTCGTTCGTCGACGCGCTACCGCTGTTCGAAGCCGATCCCGAGACGGAGATCCTCGTCCTGGTCGGGGAGATCGGCGGGACCGCCGAGGAGGACGCCGCCGAGTACATCCAGCACCACTTCACGAAACCGGTCGTCGCCTACATCGCTGGCCGAAGCGCTCCGCCCGGAAAGCGGATGGGGCACGCCGGGGCGATCATCTCCCGGGGCCGAGGGACCGCCGAGACGAAGCTCGCCGCGCTGGAGAAGGCCGGTGCCCGGGTCGCGCGGTTCCCGTACGAGATCCCCGACCTCGTCGCGGGCTTGGTCGCGGATCGGGCTCGCCGATGACCCCCGAGCACTCGAGCCCGGCGGCCCCCGAGGAGATCGAACCGTGCCTCATCCCGGGATGCGGGGCGCCGTCCGTACGCCACCTGGCGCTCACTGAGGCCCGTCGGGGGTTCCCGGACCTTCCCGAGAAAGGCCGACGGGCACCGCTCTGCCGCGAGCACTACCGCGAGTGGAAGAAGGCGACGCGCGACGCCCGGAAGCTCGACCGGCTCGGCTGGTAACCGAACCGCATCGGCCGGCCTAGGCCTTGCGCATCTTCTGGGCTCTCATGCGGCGGCGCATCCGCTTCTTGCGCCACTTCCATCGCATGTGGCCGCGTTTCTTCCAAACCCGAGAAGAGCGTTTCATTCCACCCGCGTCCGACTGGCGCGCGCCTACAGGTACTCGTTTATTAGGGTTACCTCGGCGGTCCGGGGTGGGGCGGCCCGGCGGGCCCCGAGGACCGTTGGCGGTGTCGCGCTCCGGGTGGGTTAATTAGCGCACCCGGCTCCGACGCCCCGTGCTCAGCGCTTCGGACCTCGAGATCAACGTCCTCGATTTCCGGCAGCGGTCGTTCTCCTTCGAGCGGCTGGCTTCGCTCGGCGGCACGCCGTTCGCGGTCTTCTCCCGGACCGAGACGGAAAGCGAGAGCAAGTTCCGGCCGAAGCTGGTCCATCTAAAGCTCGCCGTTCCGCTCGCCTGGATCCTGCTCGATGAGACCTCCGACTCCCTGCGGGTCGCGCGCGACGGGCTCGGTCTGCCGATGGTCTCCGCGGAGGGCGTCGTGGAGGTCGGGGCGGAGCGCCCGGAGTTCCGGGAGCAAGGGGTCGAGTGGCGACGGTCCGACGGACCGTCCGGTTCCCTCGTCTACGCGCCCGCGGAGTTCGCCGCGGCCGTCTTCACGCCGGACGGGTACCGCGCGCTCGGGATCGGCTGAGCGTCGTTACGCGCTGGGGCGCATCAGGCGCTCGACGAGCGCCGCGATGATCGCACCGACGATCGGAGCGATCCAGAACAACCAGTCCTGCTGGAGCGCCCAGTGGTCGCCCGAGAAGCCGGCGGAGAGGATCGCGGGGGCGAAGCTGCGGGCGGGGTTGACGGACGCCCCGTCGATCGGGATCGCCACGAAGTTCGTCATGGCGAGCGTCAGCGCGATCCCGATCGGGGCGAGGTTCTTCGCGAACCCGTCCGTGCGCGTTGCGAACAAGATCACAGTCGCGAGGAAGAATGTGAAGACAACCTCGAGAAGGAGTACCGACCCCATCCCGACCGTGTACGGGGAGCCGTTTCCCGAGAATCCCTGGGAGGCGAGCGCGACGCCGGGCGAGGAGGCGATGTGCCAGAGCGAGGAGGAGCCGTACGCAATCCCCGCGATCGAAGCGACGCCGACAACGCCGCCCAGAACCTGGGCGATGACATAGGCGATCCCGTCCTTCACGGATGTCCGCCCGGAGAGGACCATCGCGACCGTGACCGCCGGGTTGAAGTGCGCCCCGGAAACATCCCCGAACGCGTAGATCATCCCGAGCACGCCGAAGCCGAGCGAGAGGCTGAGCAGCATCACGCGGCCGTCGCCATCGAGAGCGCCCGAGTCGACGTTGAACGAGAGCAGCGCGGCACCCGTAATTGAGACGAGCAGCCCGAAAGTTCCGACAAACTCGGCGAGGTACCTCTGGCCGGAGGACCACTTCATAGACGAAACGTCCACTCCGGCCCCCCTCTAAAACTTTCCCCCACTCGGGGAGCCGGAGCCCCGGATCCGGGCGTATTCGAACCGCCCGGGGATTCGAACATCCACAGAACCGACCAGGTGATTGTAACACCCTAAGCATTGAAAGGTTGCCAAAACCACATGATTCTCATCGTCCCGTGCTCGTCTGGGTTTGGTTGAGGTAAACCGCGTACGCTGACGGTCGCGGGTCCGTGAAGCGGACGATGCCCCCGATTCGCGGGTCCTCGGTGGGGGGCTACTATACCCACCCCTTTCCGGACATCTGGGAGTCGACTCCTTCTGACAAAGCCGTCCGGAAGCTAGACTCGGGGATGCCTCCACCCTCGGGGGAGCGTGGAAACACAAATGTCTAGGTTCCTGGCCTCACGCCTAGAGAACGCTCAACGCTTCTGGAATACACGGATGTGGGCGAGCCCGGAGGGCCAGACTGTTTCAGCGGCTACGCCGGCCAGGGAACCACTTGTCGTAGCTCGGATGGTCCACGATATCGAGGAGGATTACTGCTCGATTGGCGATCGTGTAAAAGCAGCGATGGAACGCCGCGAGATCCATGCAGTATAGATTCGACACTCCGTACTTGGATCGAAAGTACGAAGGAATGGACCCTTGCTTGATCAGTTCGCCCCACTGAGCATCAGTCCTGAGTCGGGAAATGGCGACTTGGAGGCTCTTCCAGACTGCCTGAGCTGGCTGCCGTTGTTGTGAAGCGAGAACTTCCCACGACTGATAGCTCCCCTCCACTTCCTCGTGTACGATGATCTCCTCAGGCCGGAACGGCATGCCCGTTCCTCAGATTCGCCTTCCCTTAGCCAGGCTCCGAAGTAGACTTGGAATTGTAGTGTGAGTCCACTGAATCCCCTTAGAACCCTCAATCGCCAAGGCATGCTCGAAGCAGAAGCCCAACGCTCGATTCAGCCGGGCCCGGCTGGTTGTATGGCCAGACTCCTTCAGTCTGAGAAGAAGCCAGTTCCGGCTGACCGGGTCTCCGGCTTCCTGGAGGAGAGACATTACGACTTCTGTCGTCCCTAGGGTAACGTCGGGGCGATGGACTGACCGGCTGGCTGCCATTAAGTGCCGGTAGACATCCCCATGATAAGAACTTGTATCCCCCCCTTTGGGTGGTGGATTCCTTTCCCAACTGGGGTCAATCGAATCTGAGCGAGCCCTGCAGCAAACGGACGGATCCTCTGATGCATCAGTTTTCGTCCGAGACTAGACGCATAGAGACTCGAACCCAGAAGGACCGACTGGGGCAGTGGGCAGCGGTGAATCTACAGGACGCCCATGTGCCCGAGCTTTTCGGGCAAGTAGTGGTCGGTGACGTAGTTAAGCCCGTACTTGGCGAGCGACTGCTGTTCCGCCTTCTTCCCGTTCTTGAGCATCAGTTCGATCTCGCTTCGCCATTCGGCGGTGCCGAACCGGGGATCGGTGAGCTCGGCCTCGAGCGCGCGAACGTCCTGCTCGGAGAGCTTGTCGCTCGGCAGGTTGTAGTTCTCGATGTCCGATGCGGTGACCCCGAGGAACTCGGCGGACGGGGTCGCGAGGTAGTTCGACAGGTGCGCCGTCTTGATCGCTCCGTAGGCGACGCTCGCGAAGATGCGGAACGACCAGGGGTCGCCGTCGGTGAAGACGACGACGGGGAGCTTCAACTCCTCCGAGGCGCGGCGCAGGAACCGGCGCGTCGACCGAGCGGGTTGGCCCTTGAGGTGGAGGAGGACGGCCTTGTACTTCTCGTCAAAGCCGTTCTCCGCGAGCCGGTCGACCATGCCGCCGCATTCGATCGCGATGATGAACTTCGCGTTCGTGCTGAGGAACTGGATCTTCTCCTTCTCGACGTTGAACGGCAGCGCATAGCCGCCGTCCCCCACGTCGTCGCGGCAGTTGATCGTCTTGACGATCCCCTTCCGGTTGGTCTCCTTGATCGTGAGGTCGCCGATCACCGAGGCGCCGTTCTCCTCGGGGTGCAGGCGGAAATCTTCGCGCAGACGCTCGCACATCACCTCCAGATCCTCGATCAGGAGGTTCGACTCGTCCTCGCTGTGGAACTTGGCGTCCGTCCAGCCTTCGCTGATATAGTACAGTTCCCGCAACGTCGACGTCTTCTTTTCGACGGCCATCTCGTTGATGAAATCGACCAGGTAGAACGTCCGCAACAGCATCAGCGCCCCGTCGAGCTTGCGGGCGGAGCGGGTGCCCATCGCCCGCCCGAGGCGCCAGACCCCCTCCCGGCTCTGGAAGGCGAGGTTCTGCTTCGTGCGGAGCGGAAGGTGCATCCGGGGGATCTCGCCTCGGAGGAGCTGCTCGTAGATCTCCCCCGCGAGTTTGATCGTCGGGGTGAGCGCGTCGGCTCTCACCTTCGGCGCGTCGTCCTCACTCTTCGTCGCGGCTGCCCGCGCTCGCTTCGGCGGCATCGTAATCGACCTCCCCTTCTTCGCCCGTCGCTCCACTGCTGGTCTCCGCGGCCGCCGCCTCCGCCGCCTCTACGATCGTCCGCGGCAGGCGCACATCCCAGTCGCCCGGCAACGGGTCGGCGCCGAGGACCCGGCCCTCGTCGATCCCCGCCACGTACCAATCGACGTCGCTCGCGTCGACCTCGGTCTTCGGTGGGAACGCGATCGCGAGCTTCGTTCGCCCGTTCGGGACGAGCTTCGGGAGCGTCCACCAGGCCCGTCCGAGGGCCGGCTCCGAGCCGTCCGGCTCGGGGGTGAACCGAGCGATCCGGAACAGCTCGGGGTCGATCTCGAGGAACAGCTCGAGCACCCGGGCGCGCGGCGTGTAGTTCGTCACCTCGACCGGCACGGAAACGCCGGTCTTCTCGGCGGCGAACGTCGTCTCGACGTTCACGACGTCCATGATGCGGGTGATCACGGGCGTGAGGTCGGGAACCGGCTGGTCGACGAGATGGCACGCCTTCTCGGCGAGCTTCGGGAGGATCCGCTGGATGATGGCGAATTTCTCGCTCGCGAAGTCCCGGCGGCTCTTGCGCGAGAGGTGCATGCGCAAGTGCCGAGCCGTGGCCTGGAGGGCGAGCGTCAGCTCCTTGTCGATCTCGGGGTCCTCTGCGATCGCCTCCTTCGCTTCGCTGGTGAACGGCACCTTCGTGGAGGCGACGTGGACGAGGACGAGTGCCGGACCGACCGGGACCCCCGTGCCGCCCTTCTGGTCGAGGCCGTACCGGCGCCAGTCGACGGTGCCGATCGCGTTCGTGATCGCGCAGGCGCCCTGTTGGAACAGGAGAGGGACCCGGTTCGCGAACCGGAGGATCTGCATCGGCTGGTCGGCGGGCAGGCCCCCACCGTAGACGAGCCCGACCTCGACCATGAACGGGAAGCCGCCCCGGACCTTCGGAGGCCGGCTCACCGGGGGCGCGAAGAACTCCGGCTTCAGCTCTCCGAGGACGTTCCGGAGGCCCCGCTTGATCAGCATCGCGCCGATCGGAGATAGGCAGTCGGCGGACGGAGCGACGAGCGCGACCGCGTGCAGCGACGCGAGGAGCCGCTCTTGCGGCTCGCCCTGGATCGACGACGGCTTCGCCCCGGCGGGGATCCCCGCGGCTACGAGGACCTCCTTGACCGCCCGCGCACTGACCCCCTGCAGGTCCTTCGCGAGGAACTCCCCGACGCTCGCCCGCTTCGTCCCCTTGAGAAGGTACCCGAGCTCGCCGAGCTCGAGGCCGTAGGGATGCGGCAGGGTCTCCTTGGCGAGGGGGGGGAGGTCCGTCGCGGCCCGCTCGAACGTCGTCCGGGAGCCATCCGGTTCGACGAGCACGATCCGGGCATGCGGGTTGACGATCGCCGTGCCCCGAAGATACTCGAGCGGGGACTGGCGACCCCTCAGATAACGGGCCTTGAGAATCAGCTCGATGCTGGTCCCGTGGGGGCGATCCCACAGGACGACGTCCTCGGAAGCGATCCGGGGGAGATTTTTCTGAGTGTCGAGGAACAGCTCGAGGACGTGGGCCGCGTCCTCCTCCTCGACCTTCGAGGTGATCCGTGCCGGTCGCGCGGTGGTGAGGTTCGCGTACAACACCGCCGCCGAGATCCCGATCCCCTGCTGGCCGCGGGCCTGGCGGTTCGAGTGGAATC
This sequence comes from Thermoplasmata archaeon, assembly GCA_049285595.1. Lineage (GTDB taxonomy): Archaea > Thermoplasmatota > Thermoplasmata > Lutacidiplasmatales > UBA184 > Lutacidiplasma. Next base: position 16,096 of record JBAQAF010000016.1, on the reverse strand, counting down.
GGGAGCCGTAGAGGAGCCGCCCGAAGACGTTCGGGATCTCCCGTCGTAGGATCCCCGGTCCGTTGTCCCCGACCGTCACCCGGAATCGGTCCTCGCTCTCCTTCGAGATCTCGACGGTCACGTCGGGCAGCACCTGGGCCTCTTCGGAAGAATCCAACGCATTGTCGACGGCTTCCTTGACAGTGGTGAGGAGCGCGCGCTGCAGGTTATCGAAGCCGAGGATCTGGCGATTGCGTTCGAAGAATTCGGCGACCGATATCTCGCGCTGCTTCGCCGCCAGTTGCTGGGCGATCGTGGGAGGGGGAGGCACCGTGCTCCTCGGGGGACTGTTGAGGTATAAGGGCGGCGGTGGACCGGAACAGTGACGTCAGCGCACCGAGGACGACGCCGGCCGGGCCGCCAGATCGCGAAGGACCGGACGGAACGGTCGCCACCGGCCGACCGAACCCGGATCGACCTCGACCCGGAACACGGACTCCTCCCGGGCGAGCCCGGGAAGCGCCACTGGCTCCAAGGGGAGAGGGTCCCCGCGGGGATCCCACGCGCCGGACCCGCCGCCGAAGACGAAGCCGTCCTCGACGCCGACTCGATTGACGTAGACGACCGGCATGCCGTTCTCTATCGCCCGGGCGGGCAGCAGCCGCTCGAATAGGGAGCGGCTCGTCACGGGCGAGGCGGAGATGTTGATCAGAAGGGACGCCCCGGCGAGCGCGAGGTCGCGGGCGACCTCCGGGAAGAATACATCGTAGCAGATCTCGACCCCGACCGAGTGGCCCGCTACGTCGATCGGACGGCTCGTGTCGGTCGGGGAGAAGGCGAGCGCTTCCTCGAACGGCCCGAAGTTCGGAAGGTACCGCTTGACCTGATATGCCAGCGCCCCCGAGGGATGCGCGACGATCGCGGCGTTGTGCACTTCGCCTCTCCGGTCGGCCGATCCGACCGGGGCCCCGACGACGAGAGGCGTCCCTTGCTCCTTCGCGATGCGGCGCAGCCCTCCGCTCGTCGGGTCGCTTCCGTCCGCGGTCAACGCGAGGCCGTGGATCCGGTCGCCGACCCGATACCCCGAGAGGAACAGCTCCGGGAAGATCGCGAGGTCGGCCGGCGCGGCGCGCATCGCCGCGTCGATCCGCTCGAGGTTGCGCGCGGGATCGGCAGGTGCGGGGGCGAGTTGGCCGAGGGTGAGCCGCATCAGTAGAAGTAACGACGCACCGCGAGCAGGTACACGAGCAGCACGACGAAGACGAGGAACAGGACCGTGATGAGCCCCGTGAAGAACAGGTAGGCGGTCGCGCCGAAGACGAGGACGATCGTCGTCCAGAGCGCCCACGTCTCCTGCCGCCAGAGCGACGTCGCGACCGTGAGCAGAGCGATGCCGAGGATCATCAGGATCGCGGCCCCCTCGAGGTCGATCGATTGGAAGATCTCGAGCGACGAGGGCACGATCGTTCCGAGGACCCCGTTCAGCGCGAAGAGGAGGCCCGCGAGGACCATCACCACCGCCAGGAACGCGATCACGATGGAGAGTGCGGCGACGCCGATGGGGAGTCGGGGGCGCACGGCGGTCGGTTGCCAGGCGGGAGGGAGCCGGTCGAATTCGACCGGAGCACCGGGGGCGGTCGCCGATGCGGAAGCCGTCGATGTGCTGCTCATCCTACCTCGGGCGAACCTTCGAGCCTCGGAACGGCAAATGTACCTTTCGTTGGAGCGGCGGAGGAAGATCGGGGGGCGCGGTGGCGGGCCGAGACCCCGTTCGGAGAGGGGAGCCCGCCGTTAGAAGCGTCGTTCGGCTGCGCCGTGCGCGAGCCGTTCGAGCAGGTGCCGGTACGGGCCACTGGGCAGGGGCGCGAGGGCCTCGACGGCCCGGCCGGCCCACGCCTGGGACTCGGTGGCGACCGCGAGCGGGGCGCCGGCCAGTTCGGCGAGCTCCCGCAGGCGAAACAGGTGCTTCGTCCTCTTGCGGCGTAGTTGGAACAGTTGCTCGAACTCCGCCTGTCGGCGCCCCTCGAGCCGTGCGTACGTCTCGAGAGCCACCAGGGTGGGGTTCCCTTCGCGGAAGTCGCCGAACAGCGGTTTCCCGAGGAGGTCGGCGTCCCCGAAGACGTCGAGCAGGTCGTCCCGGATCTGGAAGGCGATCCCGAGCGCCCGTCCGTAGGCGGCGAGCGCATCGATGCGGGGGGGCGTGGATTCGTAGATCTCCGCGCAGGAAGCGAGCGCCGCCGCAATGATCGCCGCCGTTTTGCGCTCCACGACCCGGAAGTAATGCTCCCGGCCGCCGGACAGGTCGAACCGGGCCGACTCCTGCAGGACCTCCCCCTCGACCAGGTCGGCGCACGACTCCCCGCAGCGCAGGATGATCGACTTCGGGTACTCCGCGGCGAGCTCGAACGCCCGGACGAACAGGTAGTCGCCCGAAACGATCGAGAGGGGGATCCCATACGCCCGCGGCATCGAGGGGCGTCCGCGCCGGGTGTCGGCGTGATCGATCACGTCGTCGTGGACGAGCGTCGCGGTGTGGATCAGCTGGAAGGCGGCCGCCAGCGAGGCGATCGGCTGCGCCGACTCCGCCCCGAGGGCCCGGAACGCCGCGGCCATCAGGAGCGGGCGAACGCGCTTACCCCCGGTCGAACAGGCGTACCGGGCCGCCTCGGTCAGCTGCGCGAAGCGGGAGCCGAGCACCTGGTGGAGCCGCCAGTCGACGTCCGCGAGGTCCCGAGAGAGGATCGGGAACAGCTCTGCGAGCTCCCGGCTCACCTCCGCGCCGAGCGTTTGGGCGACGAGCGCCTCGACCGACGGCTCGAGCGGGTCGGAGGCCGACGGGCTCGTCACGAGGCACCCCCCAGCCGGGTCGGCCAGCGCAGCCGCATCATCGAGTCCAGACCCGTCGCCCCAATATATCGCATGCCCAGCGCGAGGAGCGGGTCGAGTCTCCCGACCTGGTCCGAGAACGCCTGGATCCGCGCTGCGGTCGCGAGGGGAGCGTACATCGCCGGCTTCCAGGCGTCATCGTACTGCCGCAGTGACGCCCCGTCGCGCACGGCCCGTGCCGCGGTGCGGCCCGCGAGCCAGCCCGAGAGCATCGCCGTGGGAATCCCCGCGCCGTTGGTCGCCATGACGAGATTCGCCGCGTCCCCGGCGAAGAGGACGCGTCCGACGACCAGGCTCTCGGGCGGCGGCCCGATCGGCACCCACCAGACGGTGCGCTCCCGGACGGGTCCCCAGCGCTCCCGGGCGGCGAACCGGTCGAGGAGGTGGCCGAGGCTGGTCGACGGCGGCAGCGCGGCGACCCCGAGACCGACGTTCGCGTCGTGGGCGCGCGGAAAGCTCCAGGCGTACCCGTGCGGCGCCGCCCGACCGAAGTAGAGGGAGATCCCGTCGTCGAGCGGGCCATCGGTGGTCGCCGTGATCATGCGGAACATCGTGCGGCGGGGGGCGAATCCGACCGCGTGGGCGATCGTCGACGTCGGGCCGTCGGCCGCGACGATCACCCGGGCACGGATCTTCGTCCCATCGGTGGTCGCGAGCTCGTCCTCGGAAAGACCGGTGACGCCGCACGGGAATCGGATCTCGGCGCCCGCGCCCTCGGCACGGGCGACGAGCGCCTTGTCGAACGAACGGCGCGAGACGGTGAGCCCTTCGAGGGGGAACCGGTAGCGACGGCCGTACGGCGAGACGCAGGTCATCCACCGGGTCGCACGGAGGACGGTCGTGGGAGGGATGTCGTACGCCGCGGCGATCAGCTCGGGGCAGCCGAACAGGTCGGAGAGCTCGGCCGCTGACGGAAGGAACTCCCCGCACTGGACCGGCTGCCCGATCTCCCGCCGATGGTCGAGGAGGATCGTGCGGGCCCCCCCCTCCGCGGCGGCCCGCGCCGCGAGCGCTCCGGCCGGTCCGCCGCCGACCACGGCGACGTCGAACCGCTCCACGGGCTCACGCCCCGGTCACGAGGAAATGGCTGACGGCGCTCTGGATCGGACCGAGGACCGGCTGCGGGTAGATCCCGAGGGCGACGATCGCGACCGCGATGACCGCGATGGCGGTCCCGCGCCCGTAGCCGAGGCCGCCGAAGCGGAGCCCGGGCGGCTCGGACGCGCCGACGACGGCGCCGTTCGGCCGCTCTGTCGCGGTCTCGTCGTCGAAGAACATCACCTTCAGCACCCGTCCGTAGTAGAAGAGGGACAGCGCGCTGTTGAGGAGCCCGGCGACCGCGAGCCAGACGTAGTACCCCTGCGCCTGGACCGCGGCGCTGAACAGGACGAATTTCGAGACGAACCCGATCGTGAGGGGGACCCCCGCGAGCGAGAGGAGCATCACGCCGAAGGCGATCGCGAACAGCGGTCGACGGGTTCCGACGCCGCGCCAGTCGTCGATCAGCGGCCCGATCCCGAGCCCTGCCGCCGCGGCGACCACGAGGAACGCCCCCGTCTTCATGAAGACGTGCGCGAACACCTGCAGGGTGGCCCCCGCGAAGGCAGGCGCGCTCCCGATGGCGAGGGCGAGCAGCAGGTAGCCGGCCTGGCTGATCGAGGAGTAGGCGAGCATCCGCTTCATCTCCTTCTGGAGCAGGGCGAGCACGTTCCCGACCGTCATCGTCAGGACGGCGAGGAGCGCGAACGTGAGGCGGAGCACAGGCCCGAGGTCGACCGGTCCTCCCGAGAAGAGGTTCGTGCCGCCCGGCCCGAAGTAGAGGATCGGGCCGATGAAGACGAGGAACAGCGCGAACAGACCGAGCTTCTTCGACGCCCCCGAGAGGTAGGCGCTCACCTCGGACGGAGCGCCGTCGTAGACGTCGACCGCCCAGGCGTGGAACGGCACGAGCGTCGTCTTGAAGGCGAGCCCCGCGATCAGGAACCCGAAGCCCAGGAGGGAGAGGACCGGGTAGCCGACCGAGCCGGCGGCGACGAGCGTCCGGATCGCGAACAGGTTCGTCGTCCCGTACGCACCGTAGACCAGGGAGGCGCCGAAGAAGGAGAGCGTGGAGGAGAGCGCCCCGATGATGTAGAACTTCATCGCCGCTTCGAGCGAGCGGACGCCCTTGCGGGTGTAGCCGACCATCACGTACGTTGCGATGCTCGTCACCTCGATCGAGAGGAGCAGGAAGATCAGGTCGGCCGCGATCGCGACGAGCAGCATCCCGAGCGTGGCGAGCAGCAGGAGGCCGAAGAAGATCGGAGCGCCGTGGTCGTCCGAGCGCCGGCTCATCGAGGCGAGCGCAACGAAGATCGTCGCGAGGAGGAACACCGCCTGGAAGACGAGCCCGAGGGAGCTGAACGCGTACAGCGCGGTCGGGGAGGCGGCGGCGACATCGATCTGGCCCGCCCCGAGGGTGCGGACCGCCGCGAGGGGGGCCCATCCCAGGTCCGCGACGACGAAGAGGAGCGCGAGCGAGCTCGCCGCCGCCGCGATCGCTCCGACGATCTCCGTGCGGCGGATCCCGAGGACGTCGAACAGGAAGACGAGCAGCCCGGCGGCGAGCAGGACGAGCTCGGGGACGAACGGGCCGGCGAACGGAGTGAGGTCGATCACCCGCTCACGTCCCCGGGAATCCTTTCACGGGCGAGTTCGCGATCACGTTCACGAGGAGCGACGGCAGGATGCCGAACAGGACGGCGAAGACGACGAGCAGCCCCATGCCGACCCCCTCGTACCACGGGACGTCATGGACGAGCGCCGGCACCTCCCGCGGCGGACCGAACAAGAGGCGCTGCATCATCCACAGGTAGAAGGCGGCGGTGACGACGAGGATGATCAGCGGCACGAACACCCAGTAGCCGATGGCGTTCCAGGTAGCGAGCAGCGCCGCGAACTCCGCGGGGAAACTGATCAGGGCGGGCAGGCCGAGCGACGCGAGCGATCCGGCCATGATGAGCGTGGAGAGCATCGGCGTCGACGGCGTGATCCCCCCGAGGGTGGAAAGGTCGCGCGTTCCGTAGGTGTGGTGCAGGCTTCCGGCGGTCATGAACAGGAGCGCGCTCACGATCCCGTGCGCGAACATCAGCAGGACCGCGGCGAGCAGCCCGAGCGAGCTGTTCAGGGCGATCGCCAGCAGCACGATCCCCATGTGGTTGATCGAGGAGTACGCGACGAGCCGCTTCATGTCCCGCTGGGCGAGCGAGACGACGGACCCCCAGACGATCGAGACGAGCGCCACCGCGAGGAGCAGCGGCCGGGCGTGGGCGAACCCTTCGGGGAGGATCTCCACCGCCCATCGGATCAATCCGTAGCCGCCGAGCTTGAGCAACAGCCCGGCGAGCAGCACCGAGCCGCCGGTCGGCGCCTCGACGTGGGCGTCGGGCAGCCAGGTATGGAACGGAACGATCGGGAACTTGACCCCGAAGCCGAAGAACATCGCCAGGAAGAGGAACGTTTGCAGGACCGGCGACAGGCCCCGGGCCGAAGCGTAGATCGACGAGAAGTCGAAGCTCGTCGACCCGGAGTAGAAGACGACCGCGAGCAGGCCGAACAACATCACGATCGACGCGACGTGGGTGTAGAGGAAGAACTTCAGCGCGGCGTACCGCCGCCGCGGGCCACCCCACACCCCGATCAGGAAGAACATCGGGACGAGGACCGCCTCCCAGAAGAGGAAGAACAAGAGCACGTCCAGCGCGACGAAGACACCGAACGAACCGACGCAGGTGAGGCCGACGAGCCCGAAGTACGCCGCGGGCCGCTTCGACTCTCCCCACGAGTAGACGACCGTCGCGATCTGCAGGATCGCGGTCAGGAGGATCAGGACGAGCGAGATCCCGTCGACGCCGACCGTGTAGTTGATCTGGAGCCACGGGAGATGGATCCAGGCGTGGGTCTCGGTCTCGGAGAAGCCGGGGACGAGCGTGCCGTTGTACCCGGGCCAGCCCGTGTAGTCGTAGAAGAGGAGCGCCGTCTCGGCGAGGAACGCGATCGCCGTCGCGAGGGCCGTCCAGCGGGCCCGCGCCCCCGAGAGGAACGTCGCGGCCGTCCCGACGAGGAGGGTCGCGAGCGCGATGGAGAGGATCGGCAGCATCGGCCTACCCTCCCCCGAATCGGGCGATCAGGTACGGTCCGACGAGCAGGAGGAGCGCGAACAGGGCGATCAGCCCCCCCACGAAGTAGGCCGCATAGTCGGAGACGAGGCCGGTCTGGAGACGGCGCATCCGGTCGGAGAGCGCGGCGAACGCCCGCTCGAAGCCGTGGACCGTGCCGTCGATGACGAACCGGTCGAAGAAGTCGGCGGCGCGGGCGACCGTGTAGAGGCCTTTCGCCCCGATCCAGTCGTATCCGGCCTTCATGTAGTACCGCTCAAGGAGGACCGACCGGACCGACCGGAGCGGGCTATCGGCGGGGAGGGCGTAGACGCGGCCGTTCCCCCAGAGGAGGTAGGCGAGCCCGATACCCGCGGCCCCGAGCCCGACGCTCGCGGAGGAGAGAAGGACGTCCGTGAGACCGAACTGCGGCGGGATCCCGGTCGCCGCCGCGCCCTGCCCGTGGAGGAGCAGGCTCGAGAAGTTCGGGAAGAAGACGAACAGGCCCGCGACGACCGCGAACCCCGAGAGGACGACGAGCGGGAGCTGCATCAGCCACGGTCCCTCGTGGGGGTGGGGGAGCGCGGGGTCGCGCACCGCTTCGCCCGAGAACGCGAGGAACCAGGCCCGGAAGATGTAGTACGCCGTCAGGAACACCGCCCCGAAGGCGAGCAGGAAGAACGGCCAATAGTCCGGGTGGGTCCCGAGCGTCGAATAGACCGAGGAGAGGATGTCGTCCTTGCTCCAGAACCCCGCGAACGGCGGGATCCCCGCGAGCGACAGGCCGCCGATGGCGAAGGCGATGGCGGTGAGCCGCATCGGTTTCTTGAGACCGCCCATCTTGAACAGGTCCTGGGTGCCGACGGCATGGATCACCGAGCCGGCGGCGAGGAACAAGAGCGCCTTGAAGAACGCGTGGGTGAACAGATGGTACAGGCCGACCATCGTGAACCCGGCGCCGACGGCGAGCACCATGTAGCCGAGCTGGCTGATCGTCGAGTACGCGATCACCCGTTTGATATCCGGGTGGACGACCGCCATCGTCGCCGCGAAGAACGCCGTGAACCCGCCGATCGCGACGATCACGAGCGAATCGATCGGGGTGAACCCGAGGAACAGGCTACTGACGGCGAGCAGGTAGACCCCCGCGGCGACCATCGTAGCGGCGTGGATGAGCGCCGAGACGGTCGTCGGCCCCTCCATCGCGTCCGGCAGCCAGACGTGCAGCGGGAACTGGGCGCTCTTTCCCGCGGCGCCGCCGAGGATCATCAGGCCGGCGACGGTCAGGAGCGTGGAGTGACCGCCCATCACGGTCGCCAGGAACGGCTGGTTGCCGTGGACGAACAGGAACCCGCTCGCGGCCCACCCTCCGGAGCCCACCGGTCCGGCGGCCGCGTAGGCGGCGAAGTAGAGGAAGATCCCGAGCAGGAACATCACGTCCCCGACCCGCGTGACGAGGAACGCTTCCTTCGCGGCGCTCGCCGCGCTCGGCTTCTCGTAGTAGAAGCCGATCAGGAAGTAGGAGCAGACCCCGACCAGCTCCCAGAACAGGAAGAATTCGAGCAGGTTGTCGGAAAGGACGAGGCCGGTCATCGCGGCGAGGAAGAGGGAGAGCTCGGAGTAGTACCGCGGCAGCCCGCGGTCGTGGTGCATGTAGCCGATCGAGTACAGCATCACGAGGAAGCCGACAACGGTCACGACGATCAGCATCAGCGCGGAGATCGGGTCGACGAGCGTTCCCATGACGAGGGAGAAGCCGTTCGGGAACGCGCCGGGAGCGGGGGCGAGGTGCAGCCAGGTGAAGTGGACGTCCGTGTACGTTCCCGGAGAGAGCATCTCGGCGACGCCGATCAGCACGCCGACGACCATCGCCGCCCCGGCGAAGGCGACGGCGACCCAACCCCCCCACTCGAGCCGCGGGAGTCGCGACCCGGCGAGGCCGACGATCACGAAGGCGAGGACGCTGAACAGCGGAACGAGGTAGGCGTAGTCGAAGAGCGCGCCGAGACCGACCGTACCTCCTCCCCCCTACAGCTGGAGCTCCGTCGCCTCGGCGACGTTGATCGTCCCCTTCACCCGGTAGAGGGCGAGGACGATGGCGAGGCCGACCGCGACCTCCGTCGCCGCGAACCCGACGAGGACGACGGCGATCGACTGCCCCGAGAGGCCGGAGGCCGCGCTCGGGGCGAACGCCGCGAAGTAGACGAAATTGAGGATCGCCGCGTTCATGGCGACCTCGATGGCGATCAACAGGAGGACGAAGTTCCGGCGGGTCAGGATGCCGAAGATCCCGATCCCGAGGAGCGCGCCCGACAGCGCGACGAAGCCGACCGGTGAGAGCGCGATCACTCGCGGCCCTCTCGGACCAGGTAGATCGCCCCGGCGACCGAGGCGAGCATCACGAGCCCGAGGAGGATCAACCACGGGCCGTTCGTCCCGAACAGGTTCTCCGAGAGCGCCGCGGGGGGGTACGACCGGATCGCCAGCGGCGCCGTCGGGTACTCGCCGACCGCCGCGACGACGAAGATGAAGCTCAGGAGCGCGAGCGCAAGCGCGACGGGCCCAATGCCGGTCGCCGCCTCGCGGGAGAAGATCCGCTTTCGCGTGACCATGATCCCGAGCAGGAGGAGCACGGTCACGGCGCCGGCGTAGACGCCGAGCTGGAGCACGCCGAGGAATGGCGCCTCGAGGAGGAAGTAGATCGCCGAGAGGTCGACGAAGAACACCGCGATCCACATGATGGTGTGGACGAGCTCGCGGACCATGAGGGCGGCCGCCGCCGTGACGACCGCGGTCCCGGCCAGGGCGAAGAACGCCAGTTCGGGGAGGTTCACTTGTGCGTCCCCCAGAACAGGCATTCCTTGGGGCAGACGCTGATGCACGTCCCGCACCGGACGCAATCGGAGTCGTTGATCACCGGTTCCTTCCAGATCCGCCGGGCCGGCTTCTCCCCCGGCTTCGGCTCCGTTTTCGGAACGTCGAGCATCGTGATGCATTGGGTCGGACAGTCGCGCGCACAGGCGTTGCACCCGATGCAGAGCGGCGGGTCGAGCAGGATCGCGTCCTCGTTGGCGGGGCGCTCGATCCGGATCGGGTTCATCGGGAGCTTGTGCTCGAAGACGGAGAGGAGCTTCTGGGGCGAGTAGACCATCTCCGAGCGCTTCGGAGTCGACAGCTCGTAGCGGGTCGTCATCGTGAGGCAACCCTCGGGGCAGGCGTCCGAGCAGAAGCCGCAGTAGCTGCACTTGCCGTAGTCGATCTGGGGGCACTTCTTCGGATGCTTCGGGTCCCCGCCGGGCACGGTGACCATCTCGATGCACAGGTCGGGGCAGGAGAACGCGCAAAGGTTGCAGCTGATGCACGTTGCGATGTTCAGCGCGTGGACGCCACGGTAGTTGTCCCAGACGGCCCCGACGCCGATCGGCTTGCCCGGGGCGATCCCGACCTTCTGCCGGAACGCCGGGTCCTCGAGTCGCTCGAACGGATAGACGATCGTCGACGGTCGCCAGAGGCTCTTGGCGAACTGTCGGGCGGCGGTCGCCATCGGCCGGGCGACCCACAGGATGGGATTGTCCGACGGCTTCTCCGTGGCGTTGACATCTGCGCCCATGGTGCGTGATCCTCCGTTAGACCCCCGGGGACGGGATGCACCCGAACACCGGCAGGCATCGGACCGTGACGAGCGCTGCGGCGAGGAACACGGAGAGGAGCGCGAGCGGGATCATCCGGTTCCAGCCGAGCCGCAGCAGCTGGTCCGTGCGCACGCGCGGCAGCGAGGCACGGATCCAGACGAACAGGCCGAAGACGAGGTACGTCTTCACCATGAACCAGAAGATCCCCGCGAGCGGGAAGCCGGTGAGCGCCCCCGGAACGTACGACGGGAGGGTCCAGCCGCCGAGGAACAGGAGGACGACGAGGATGCTCCCGACGAGGGCCCGCAGGTAATCGGCGAGCATGAAGAAGGCGAACAGCATTCCGCCGTACTCGGTGTTCCACCCTTCGACGAGCTCGGCTTCCGCCTCGGGGAGATCGAACGGGATCCGTTCCATCTCGGCGAGCATCGCCGCCACGAAGACGATCAGCGCGACGAAGAGCGGGGCCCAGAACCAGTAGTTCTGCTGTTCGAGGACGATCGTCGTCAGGTTGAAGCTGCCCGAGACGACGATCACCGCGACGACCGCGAGGAGCAGCGGCACCTCGTAGGCGATCATCTGGGCCGCCGAGCGCATCCCGCCCATCAGCGAGTACTTGTTGTTGCTCGACCAGGCGCTGACGAAGATGAACAACGGCGCGAAGGAGAAGATGACGAGGGCGAGGAGGAGGCTCAGCGGCAGGAGCCCCATGCTCCAGCCCGAGGAGATCGGCAGGATCCCGAAGATGACGAGCGAGCTCGCCATGTACGCGGTCGGCCCGAAGTAGAACCCGGCCCCGTCGGCCTCGCGGGGCATCAGGGTGTACTTGCGGAACAGCTTGAGCCCGTCCGCGAAGTTCTGGAGGAGCCCGGCGTAGCCGACGTGCATGGCGCCGCGGCGGTCCATGAACCGGCCGAGGAGCTTGCGCTCCCACCAGATCAGCACGATCGTGTTGATCATACTCGCGGCGAGGAGGATCACCGCGAAGATCAGCACCGCGAGCGCCGTCTCCACGTTCGAACTGGTGAGGAAGCTACGGATCGGTGCCGGAAGGATCGACCCGACGACGGTCAGCAAGGTGGTCGCGAGCGTGAGAGCGACCGAGTAGAGGGTGATGGTCGACATGCGCTACGACCTACCGGTCGACCTCCCCCACGCAGACGTCAACGCTCCCCATGATCGGCGGGATGTCGGCGACGTGGTAGCCGATCAGGTACTGCCGAGCGGCGCTCACGTTCGAGAACACCGGGGAGCGGAACTTGACCCGGTACGGGTGTTCGCCGCCCTCGTTGACGACGTACGCCTGGGCCTCCCCGTGCGGCTCCTCCACCGAGGAGAAGCCGACCCCCTTCGGGAAGTTGCGCTTCAGGAGGTACCCCTCCAGACCGACCGGGGCGTACGGAGCGCCGAGCCAGCGCGGCAGGTCGTCGGCGATCACGGGCCCCGGGTTCCGGTCCAGCCAATCGAGGACCTGCCGGAGGATCCGGACCGACTGGCGCATCTCCTCCATCCGGACGAGGTAGCGGGCCGTCACGTCGGCTCCATCGGCGACCGCGACATCGAAATCGACCTGGTCGTAGGCGGCGTACGGCCGGTCCTTGCGGAGGTCCCGCTTGACGCCGGCCGATCGCAGCATCGGTCCGGTCACGCCGTACGCGATGCAGTCGTTCGCCTTCAGTATCCCGAGCCCGTCGCACCTCTGTCGAAAGATCGACGAGCCGAGGCAGAGCTGGTCGTACTCCCGGAAGCGGTCGCTCAGCCAGTCGAGGACCTGCCGGGCCTGACCGGTGAACCCGGGCGGCAGGTCGTTGCGCACTCCTCCGACCCGCATGTACTCGTAGGTCATCCGGGCCCCCGTGTAGCTCTGGAAGAGATCGAGGACGAGGTCCCGGTCACGCATCCCGTACAGGAACGGGCTCATCAGGCCCAGGTCCTGGACGAACGCGGCGTACCACATCACGTGGGAGCCGATCCGCTGGAACTCGTCGCAGAGCATCCGCAGGTACTTCGCGCGCTCGGGCGGGGCGATGTGGAGCGCCTCCTCGGCTGCGAGGATGTAGAGGTGCTCCCAGGAGAACCCGGCGACGTAGCAGCACCGGTCCATCAGCGTGATTACTTCGTTGTAGTGCCGGTCCTCGCTGATTTTCTCGATCCCGCGGTGCAGGTACCCCATCTCGGGGTCGACGTCCAGGATCGTTTCGCCGTCGATCCGGACCCGGAGGTTCCAGAGGCCGTGCGTCATGGGGTGCTGGGGCCCCATGTTGATCCACATGTCAGACATGGCGCGTTTTCACCTCGAGCTCCTCGGGTTCGTGGAGCTTGAACGAGCGCAGGAGGGGATGGAACGCGTACCCGTCCGGGGTGAGGAGGTGGCGCAGGTCGGGGTGGTGGTCGAAGACGACGCCGACCATCTCCCACGCCTCGCGCTCGTGCCAGTTGGCGCTCGGCCAGATGGCGGAGGCCGTTTCCACGTGCGCGTCCGCGGACGGCAGGTCGGTCGAGAAGAGCGCGTACTGGCGGTCCCGGTCGCTCCAGACGACGTAGAACACCTCGCGGTGGTCGACCCAGTCGATCGCGCCCACCATCGCGAGGTGGGCAAAACCGAGGTCGTCCCGGACCGCCCGGAACAGGTCGAGGGCGCCGTCCCGCGCGAACCGGACCCGGCCGGCCGTCCCCGGGAACACCTCCGCGCCGAGGAAATGCGGGCCGAGCTTCGGGGCGAGCGTGCGGGCGAGGTCGTCCGGCTGCGTTTCCGATCCCTCCTCGCCCCGGCGCCCGGGCCGGCTACTCCTTGCGCTCCCGGATCAGTTGCTCCAGACGAAGGATCCCGTCCAGCATCGCCTCGGGGCGGGGCGGGCAACCGGCGATGTAGACGTCGACCGGTACGAGCTTGTCGACCCCGGGGACGACCGAGTACGCGGTGCGGAACGGTCCTCCGCCGGTCGCGCAGTTCCCCATCGCGATCACCCACTTCGGTTCGGGCATCTGCTCGTAGAGCGTGATCAGCTTGTGGGCGACCTTCCACGTCACCGTACCGTTGACGATGAGCAGGTCGCACTGCCGGGGGGACGACCGGGGCACGACGCCGAACCGCTCCGCGTCCCAACGCGCCCCGAAACCGGCGGCGAACTCGATCGCGCAGCAGGCGAGGCCCCAGTGGAGCGGGAAGAGGGAATTGCGCCCGGCCCAGTTGAAGACGGGCCGGATCAGCTTCGACTGCCCCTGCTCGGCGATGAGGTCGGTCAGCGCCTCCTTCGCGGCGGGGATAAACTCCTTCACGCGCAGCGTTTCGATCTCGACGAACGGTACCGGCGTCGCGCTCGCCATCGGGAGCGCCGGCCCCGGGCCGTCGGCGGGCTTCATCGCGGGGATCGCCGCCGGAGGGGCCGTCATACCACCCACTTCTTCTCCCCGCTCAGGGCGTAGTAGATCCCCGTGATCGCGAGCGCCGTGAAGGCGACCGCGATGAAGACGGGGTACCAGGCGGAGTTGGGGCCACGGAACGTCAGGCCCCAGAGGGCGAGGATGAACCCGAGGACGTCGACCGCCACGAAGACGATCGCGAACGTGTAATGCTGGGTCGGGAAGTCGATCTGCGCCTCCCCTTCCGCTTCCTCGCCGCACTCGTAGGTGGTGAGCTGGAGGTAGGATCGGCGTCGGGGCGCGCCGAGCGTTCGGTTCGCGATGATCGAACCGGCGCCGAACGCCACGGCGACGCCGGCGAACGCAAGGAACGTACTGATGCCCGCGCTCATCGATTCTGCCTCCGGTAGGGAAGGGGCCAGCGTGAGACCGAGCGGCGTTATTTAACTCCCCCCCGAGGGAAGCGTTCGCACGGCGGCCGGGAGGCCTCCGGGCAGGGCCGGGAACTTAAGCGAACCGGCCGGGTCGACCGCCCGTGCGCGAGGAGAGTTTCCGCCCCCCCGTCACCCTGCGCGGGAACCGGATCTCGCTCCTCCCGCTGCTCCTGGAGCACCGCGACGCCCTGGTCCTGGCCGCCCGAGATCCGGAGATGGGTCGGTTCCTGAGCCGCCCTCCCGGCCAGACCGCGGAGTCGGTGGGCGGGTACGTCGCGACGATCCTCCAGCACCAGGCGCAGGGGAGCGAACTGCCGTTCGTCGTCCTCCTGCGACCCGATGACCGCGTCGTCGGCGCGTCGCGCTTCCTCAACATCGAGCGCGCGGAGGACTGTGTCGAGATCGGCACCTGGCTCGACTCGGCGCTCTGGAGGAGCCCCGTCAACACCGAGATCAAGTACCTTCTGCTCCGCTTCGCCTTCGAGGATCAGGGCGCCCACCGGGTCGTCTTGCAGACCGACCTTCGCAACGAGCGCTCGCAGCGGGCGATCGCCCGGCTCGGGGCGACCCGGGAAGGAATCCTTCGAGACGACCGGGTCGTCTACGACGGGTACCGTCGCAGTTCGGTCATCTACAGCATCCTCGCGGACGAGTGGCCGGCCGTGCGCCGGCGTCTCGAGCGATCGCTCGCCCGTCCGTGGGCTGGCGACGGGCAGACCCCGCCGGCACCGTAGTTCAGTGGAACTTCGGTTTCCGCTTCTCGCGGAACGCGCGGATCCCTTCGGGGAGCTCGGAGCCCCGCGCCGCCTCGACCGCCCCGCGCCGTTCGAGGGCGAGCTGTTCTTCGAGACTCCCGTGGAAGGCGTTCTCGAGCAGGTGCTTCGTCCATCCGTAGGAGAAGGTCGGACCGTCGGCGAGCTCCCGGGCCCGGTCGAGCGAGCGGCTCTCGAGTTCGCCCGGTGCGCAGACCTCGTGGAGCAGGCCGAGCTCGCGGCCCCGAGTCGCCGTCAATCGGGCGTTCGTGAACAGGACCTCCTGGGCCAGACCGAGACCGAGGTAGTGCGGCAGGAAGTACGTGAGGCCGCCGTCCGGCACGGCGCCGAGGGTCGGGAAGGCGGGGAGCAACGTAGCGGACTCGGAGGCGATCCTCCAGTCGGAGGCGAGGGCGAGGGAGAGGCCTCCCCCGGCGGCGACCCCCGGCAGGGCCGCGACGACCGGCTTCTTCATCGCGACGATCTCCCGGACGCAGAGCTCCTGCTCGCCGGTGAGCTCGTGGAACAGCTCGGGGAGCGTCCCGCCTTTGCGATGATCGTCCATCACGGCGACATCGCCGCCGGCGCAGAAGGCACTCCCCGACCCCGTGAGCAGCACGGCCCGAACGCTGAGGTCGAGGGCCGCCTTCTGGAGGGCGAGCCGGAGCTCCTTCATCGCGGGCGGATCCAGCGCGTTGAGCCGCTCCGGACGATTCATCGTCAGCACCTCGACCGTTCCCTCCCGGCGCACGGTGATCGCGGTCATGGTGGGGGACCGGTTCTCTCCGAGGAGTTCGATCGGGAGGATCGCTCCGTCGCCGAGGGATCCGTCAGCTCGTCGGCGGGGGCCGGCGGCGAGGGTCGGCGCCCGTCGAGGGGGTCGGGCCCGGGGAGGCCGCCACGCTCGCCGGGGG
>JBAQAF010000015.1:0-129591 GCA_049285595.1 Thermoplasmata archaeon | reverse complement strand
CGCTCCGGCCGATCGAGTAGGTCAAGAAAGGTCCGCGATAACTCTCGACATTCCGCGCCAGCTCCATCCCAGATCATGTCCACTATGCCGGGCACCGCCCGCTTACGCTCGGCTCATTAACCTAGCTTTGTTGCTCGATGGCATCCTAAGGGACTTGCACTGTCCAACGGCTTCCTCCAGTGGCTGGCCCCCCCCAAGGGCGAACCCGCCGCCCCCGCGCGCTGGCGTTCGGGGGAGGGCTCCCGCGAGGGCGGCGGTCCCGGGGTGAGGATGCTTCGAAGTGGGCCTGGTATATCGATGCTGGTATCGTTACCCTGAGGGGCTGTCGATGGATACTGTGACCGTTTCGCCGAAATACCAGGTGGTGATTCCGGAGCGGGTTCGCACGGAGTTTCATATCCGGGCGGGCGACAAGATGGCCGTGATCGTGAAGCATGGCATCCTTCACTACGTCCCCGTGCGCCCGTTTGACAAGACCAAGCGAATGACCCCCGGATTGGACACGAAGGATCTTCGCGAGAAGCACGACCGCGTTTGAGAACCCGCCGGCCCATGATATCGATCGACAGCTACGGGTGGATCGAACGGTTCGGTGGCGGGCCGAAACAAGCCCAGTACAATCGCGTGATCGACGGAGTCTCCCCGGATGAGATTCTCACGTCAGTCGTCACCGTCTACGAGGTCTACAAGAAGGCCAAGGCTCTCCGAGGGGAACATGTCGCCCTGGAGGACGTAGCCGCCCTCGGACATACTCGAGTGGTGCCCATCGACCAAGAGATTGCCTTGGCGGCCGCGGACTACAGCATAGAGCATCGACTTCACCTTTCCGACGCGCTGATCTACGCTACCGCCCGGCGACACCACGTCGAGCTCTACACGAGCGACGATGGCCTCAAACTGCTCCCCGGCGTTCGGTTCATCTGAGCCGGACCGAGGGAGGTCTGACCGTCCAGCGATATAGAGGAATCCAACTTTCTGCCGCATCCGTCCCGTGGCTCGCCCCTGGTTCTCCCGCGGCGGCTCGATCCGAGCCGAACGGGGGCCGTTCACCAACCCTCTCGAGGTTCAGTCCGAGTCGACCGCATCGAAGCGAAGGATCGCACCGTCGGAAGTGAAGCCGACGCGGGCCCGGAACGAGCCCTCGCCCCACTTCGCCGCGCAGGTGCGACCCCGACGGTCCCCGGAGATCTCGATCGAGTCGAGGCGCGGCCACCCGGTCTCCTCCTTGATCCGAGCGACCAGGCCCCGGAATTGGACCACGCAGATCGAGCAGCAGAAGAACATCCGGTCCCCGTCGACCTCCTCCCAGACGTCCCCCCAGGTCGAGTCGCAGAGGGCGCAGCCCACGTAGTTACGCTCCAAACTGCACCGACCTCTCGAGGCGCGCGAGCAGATAGTCGTCGAAGAGGTCGATCGACCGCAGAAACGTCGACTGCACTTCCTCCCGGAACCCCGGGGAGCTGCCGAACTCCTGGACGAGGTCGAGCGCCTCGTCGGAGTGCCCGACGTCGGCCTCGTATCCCTCCCGAAGGAACGCCTTCGCCGCCTCGCCGATCTCGGACCCGGAGAGGATCGCCGGATCGAAGTAGCGTACGGAGGCACCCTCCAGGACGAGGTTGCGGTTCGCGATCAGCTCGAGACTGTGCATCGCGGCGAGGGCCGAGACCCAGTGTTCGCTCGTGGCGATGTCGTTCCATGCGGCGATCGCTCGGCGGGTCGCCGGGAGGGGGTCGGTCCCCAGCACCGTCGCGCGGTCGAGCCCCAGGCTCTCGCCCATGCGCAGAAGAAGCTCGTAATGCGCGACGCGCCCGGGCCCGAGGCCCCCGAACTCCGTGTTGAGGTTGTCGAGCTCATAGAGCACGACCTTCGGCTGGTCCGTCCGGGCCATGATGTACGAACACGAGCGAACCCACTGCCGAAGGAAGTGCTGGTGCTCCACGACATACCCGAGGAGGGTCGCCCGCGACGGGTGCTGGAGCGCGACGACGAACGGGTGCGGGGACGTTCCGTAGAACTTCGCGATGAACCTCGACTTGATCCAGCCCTTGATCCCCCCGGGCCCGAGCGCGTAGATCCCCCGCAACCCCGGCACGAGGTCGGCCGGGCCGGACTTCTGACGCGAGAGGTTTTGGTTGAGCCAGCGGACATGGTCGGGGTCGCTGTCGGCCGCCCGGTCGACCAGGTGGGTCGCAAGCCCCGAAAGGTCCCCCTCTTCCCCAGGAAGAAGACAGGCCGGGCACTTCGTCAACGGATCCGTCCTGCGTTCAGAGGGGAAATGAGTCCGGTAGGCGGCGGCGGAGGAGCTGGTACTCCGAGTCGCCGCGGTACGCGTCGCGCATGCGAGCGAGGGTCTCCTTGACCTCGGCGACTTGGCGCTGGCGGGCGTGGGAGACCATCCCGACCGTCCCCTCGAAATCTTCGCCGCACGCCTCGTAGCAGTTCCCCAGCCCCGTGAGAAGCTCCCGCTCGCGGGCGTCCACACCCAACGGATTTCCGAGGTCTCCATAAGGATTCGTCGATTCGCGCTCCCCGCACCGGGGATCGGATCCGGGGAGGTCGGCGACCGTTAGGTCGGCCGGTGAGCGTGGGGGGCGGCGTTCTTGCGCGCGGAATCCTCGGAGTGGATGACGGCGTTCGCTTCCACGACCCGAGTGAGCTTCGCGGCAAACTGGCTCAAGTGATCGCCGCGGATCCCCACGACCATCTTGTCGATGCCGAGGTCGGTGTAGATCCTCGACCCCGTGCAGCCCAAGGATATCCCCACGGGTGTTCCCTGGTTGAGGATGGGCATGATCGCACACATCGGGCGACCGTTCATCGTGATCGGTCGCGCATCGGCTCCGGAACCGGCGGCCTCGACCGCCAGCATCGCGCCTTTGGGGTTCGTGAAGAGCAACACTCCCGTGGGCGGCATCGGGAGGGACCCCAACGGTCCGTAGGCCACGTACTTGGGCGGGGCCGAGTTGTGCGGAACTTGGGCCTCTTCCCCGGGGTTGAGGTAGCCGATCGACTGCATCCTTCCGATCGTCGACATCAACCGGCCGCCGAGGTCCCCCGCGGGGGGGATCCCCAGGACGAACGCCCCGACCTCACAGTCCTCGTGCCTCGGCAGGGAAGCATAGAACGGCTTCTCGGCGCCGAACGCGAAGAAGGTGCACACCGAGGGTACCCCGCCCGGATGCTCGGCGACGCCCGCGGGCGGCTCTTCGAGATAGGAGACCTGGACGGGGGGCAGGTCGAGGGCGAGCTGGGTCGTAAGCTGATCCGCGATGGCTCGCAGTGATCCGGTCATCTTGAGCAACATCGAACCGAGCGACCGGCGATATACAGCGTTTCCTTCCTGCGACCACCGGGGGCGAGGGACGACCGAGCGATGGTTCTCCCCGGGTCGAATCGGATCCCCACGTCCTGCCCACCGCGATCGGTCCGGGGCTCGCCCCCCTTCTTGAGTGTCGGAAGGCGCTCGCGACCCCGAGGGATTCTCGTCCCCGCCAAACGGCCATCGTCCCGAATCCCGAAGGCGACCCCCCGCCCCGTCACCGTGATCGTTCCGGCCCGCGCGAAGTCGCACGCCGGGCACACCCCGAATTTCGGCTTCGATCCGATCGCGCGGGAGGGGGAGCGAATCAGCGTCGGTCGCAACGGTCAGAACGGCACCCTGGACCTCTGCACGATCGCCGAGTTCGATCCTTCGTTCTCCTCCGAGCCGAGGGAATTCGGTATCCCGATCCATCGTTCCCGCGACGTTCGGTGATCGTGCCCGCCGCTCGAGGCGAATGGCGTTCGTGTCGCCATTCCGCCGACGAAGCGACGTTGGGCATGGGATCCGAAGATCGTCGTCCCAGACGGCAAGAGATCCGCGTCAACCCGAAGTGGCGGTCGACGCGCCCGAACTCGTCGGGAGCGCTCGATTCACCGACGGGGGAGGCACGTCGGAATCACTTCGGCCCCCGAACTTCGGCGGGGATCGGTGGCGGATCGATCCGGCGGGCCGTATAGATGGGGGTGAGCACCGGCAGGTCGATCTCTCCAGCGAAACGACGATCGACGATACGTCCGAGCTCGTTCAGGAACCAGGCGCGTTTTCTCGGCGGAAGCGTGACGATCTCGGAAAACGATCCCCACAGCGCCTGAACTCGGGCCGTCCGGAGGGTCGCGGTCCATCGGATCTCTTCCACCGCGACCTCGGTGAACGAACCGACCGACCGGAGCGCTCGCAGACGGGCGAACCGATACTTCCGGGCCGCGGCCCTCGTCGGCGCTCCTCCGGGTCGGCCCTGCGCCAGCTCGCGGTACAGCGGCTGAAGCGCCCGGTGGAACGGGCTCGAACGAGAGCCGTCTCCGTGGTGGTTGTTCCAGGTCGCCCACCAGCCACCGGGCTTGAGGGCACGGCCGATCTTCCGTAGGGCGCGTCGCTCCGGTAGCCAATGGAAGCTCGTGGCGGCGACGCCGAGGTCAAACCCGGCGGAAGGAAGGGGCGCCCGTTCGAACGGCAGGACGGAGATGCCGACCCGCCCGCTCCAGGTCCCCAGGTTCGCGCGCAGGTAGCGCGCGAGCCGGCGGTCCGGCTCGATCAGGAGGAGCGGATCCGCCCCGAACCGCCGGAGCTCGCGCGATGCGATCCCCGTCCCGGGCCCGATCTCAAAGACCGCCGCGCCGGAACGGAGACCGCAACGCTCCCTCAGGATCTCGTACACCCGATCGGGGTAGGTGAGCCGGGCGCGGTCGTACGCCGTGGGGTTGCGCCCGAAGACCCGACTCCGCACCCGTCGGGGCACGACCCTCGTCACGGTCCGGAGGTCAGCGGGCCGAGAATAAGGCGCTGATTCTGCCGGGCACGCTCGGGGTTGAACGAACGCGCGCCGGAGTCGGGGGACGGCTTCGCTTGGACGTGCGGAACGGCACCGAACCGTGTGGCTTCGTCTCCTCCTCCCAGAAAAGAGGGATGTACCCGGCGGGACTCGCCTCGTTCGTGGGCGCCCGAGACCTGGCGTGGACCGATTACCAAGGGTGGGTGGACCTGTACTACTCGCGGTTCGAAGAGATCCATCACAATCCGGACCTCGGAGTCTACCTTCGCGCCTCGAAACCGAGCCTCGCCGACGAGGCGGCCCTCTTCGGGCAGGTGATGAAGGCGGTCCTCGATCGCGACATGGTCGCTGCCGTCTTTGAATCCGGCACCACGCTGGTCGGCACCTGCACGATCAGCCGGAACGGCCACCACTTCGAGGACCGGCACGTCGGGACCCTCGGGATCGCGATCCTCCCGGACTGGCGAGGGAAGGGGATCGGGAACACCCTGCTCGGATATGGGCTCGAAAAGTGTCGGGGGATCTTCGAGATCGTTGAGCTCAAAGTGCTCGCGATCAACGAGGTCGCCCAGAAACTCTACCGCAAGCACGGGTTCGTCGAACACGGTCGGCAGCCCCGCTCGTTCAAGCGCGGCGACCGGTACCTCGACGAAGTGCTCATGTGGCGGAGCATCGAGCCCGCGAAGTAAGGTGATCGTCGCCCGCGCCGGGATGAGTCCGTGACATCCCCCGGTCGGAGACGCGGAGTCCCCCGAACGGGCGGTGTCGACCGGGGGCGGGCCGGGCCGGGACCCGAGCGTCGATTGACCTCCCGGCCAAGTTCGGGCGGGTTACCGACGGGTAAGCGCATCTACACTACCCTGAAGGGCATGGAAGCCGTCGGATCCCCATGAGCGACCCAACCCAATCGAACGCGCCCCCGTCGGCGGAATCGTTGTTGGTCCTGGTCAGCGGGATCGGGGGCCAGCAGGGAGGCCACGTGGCGCGCCACCTCCTCCAGCGGGGACATCGCGTCCGCGGGCTCTCGCGAACCCCCGAGGGTCCGAAGCATCAAGAGATCCGCTCGAAGGGAGTCGAGATCGTCCCGGGGAGCTTCGACGATCCAGCTTCGATCGTCCGGGCGGCGAAGGGCGTCGATGCGATGTTCCTGATGGGGACTCCGTTCGCCCAGGGAGCGGACGCAGAATCTCGGCAGGGTGTCGCGGCCGTCGACGCCGCAAAATCCGCCGGGGTACCCTGGCTCGTCTACTCTTCGGTCGGCGATGCGGATCGCCAGACGGGGATCCCGCACTTCGAGAGCAAGTTCGCGGTCGAGCAGCATCTCGAACGGTCCGGGGTGCCGCATGTGATCAGCGCGCCCACGTCGTTCATGGAAAATTTCGTTTCCCCGCTCCAGCTGCCGACGCTCCGGCAAGGCAAGATCTCCGCGGCGATATCGCCCGACCGCCGGATCCAGATGGTTGCGCTGGACGATCTCGGCAGGTTCGTGACTCACCTGCTCGAGAATCCGGCCCGGTACGGAGGCAAGCGGTTCAACGTCGCCTCGGACGCCGTGAGCGAGGCGGAGGTAGCCCGCATCCTCGGTGAGGCGAGCGGTCGGAAGATCGACTACCAGCCGATCCCGCTCGAGGGGCTCCGGACCCAGAACGCCGACCTCGCGAAGATGTTCGAGTGGTTCGAGCGCGCGGGCTACACCGCCGACATCGATGGGCTTCGGCGGGAGTTCCCGCACGTAGGCTGGCAGCGGTTTCGGGAGTGGGCGGGCCGCCTCGACTGGCCCCGCCTCCTCGCCTGATCCGACGCTCGCGCTCCGGTAGGCCACCGAGCCGCGAACGCCGTTCGGAAAGCGAAGGAAGGTAGGTCGATCACCGACGGATCGACGCCGCCGGGGCCACTGGGGCCGGTTCGTCCATGACGTGTCCACCACCGTAGAGGAGGTGGGCCGCGACCAAGAGCATCCAGCAGAGCGCGAGGCCAAGGAAGATCCGCTGGAGCAGCCCCCCACTCCGGGCCGGCCCCAAGAAATCGATCAGCGCGACGCGTAGCCCGAACACCGCGAGCGCCCTCGCCGGACCTCGGACCGGTACGAGGCGGGGCTCGAGGACGAACCGGTTCGATGGGAGGATCTCCCCGACCCCGACGCACAGGAACGCGTCGATCGGGGGGAGCAGATGCACCCACCGCCGGCCCGAGACGGGAGTCGGGGGTGACGTCGGTCGGGAACGCCGTCAGGACGAACACCCCGGCCGCCCATGCTCCGAGGTGCGCGAAGCCGCCCCTCGCACTGCGGCCGAGACGGTTGCCTTTCCGAAATCCGAGGAGGAACAGCGAAGACAGGACCCCTCAGACGACGAAGTTCCCCGACGTCACGTAACCGCACGGCCCTGCCGCGAGGTCGCACTCCGGCGGGCGGATGGGGCGGTAGTGCGGCGGATGGAGCTGGGCGACCACATCCGGCCCGAGGCAGAGCGCGATCAGTCCGAGCGACAGCGCGAGCGCAACGCGGCCGGGGCTCGGAGGAGGGACGGCAGCGTCGCTCGGGACGGCACCCCGCCGGGGGGCCGGCCTCCGTTCGATCTCGAGTCGGAGTGTCTCACGCCCCGCTGACGGTCAGTTCGACCATGCGGATCGGAGAACGGGGACGGTCGTTGCCGTCACGGGCGACGGTGCCGATCTTCTCCACGACGTCCTGTCCTCCGCGGACCCGGCCGAAGACGGCGTGCTTGCCATCGAGCCAGGGGGTCGCGGCGAGCGTGATGAAGAACTGGCTACCTCCCGTGTTCGGGCCGGCGTTGGCCATCGAGAGAATCCCGGGACCGTCGTGGTGCAGCGCGGAAGAGAACTCGTCCGGGATCGTGTACCCCGGTCCCCCCGTCCCGTCGCCCTTCGGGCATCCGCCCTGGATCATGAATCCCGGGATCACCCGGTGAAAGGCGAGGCCGGTGTAGAATCCCTTCTTCGTCAGCGTCAGGAAATTTTCGACCGTTTTCGGTGCGCGGTCCCGGAACAGTTCGATCCGCACATCCCCGAGGGTCGTCCGGATCGTCACGGTGGGGTTCGGCATGCCGCGTGGACCCGAGTCCTACCTAAAAGCCCGACGGGCGGGCCGCGCTCGGTCGGACGGCTTATCTTGAGGAGGCGCGCTCCTGACGCCTTGCGGCGGATCCCTCCGCCCGCCCCCGCATGAACCGCTCTGTCGTCTATCTAGGCGTTGGCGTGATCCTGTTCGGGATCGCCCTGGTCGCCTCCCCTCTCGTGCTCCTGGGTCGGGAACTGTTCACCATCGAGCAGGAGGCGGGGCTACTGGTCGCCCCGGTCGGGCTCGTGGTCGTCATGCTCGGGGCCAGCTTCTACGATCCGACCCGCACGACCGTCGGCGGAGCGTTCGGGAATCCGGAGGCGACGATCCGGCCCTCGCTCGAGAGTCGCAACCCCCCGCACGCCTCGTCGACCCTGTACCACCCTCACGGCTTCGCCATCTGCCGCTACTGCCGCACCCCGATCGGGTACGAACTGGCGAACTGCCCCCGCTGCGCGCGGGCCCGGGGTTGCCGGTCGTGCGGGCGTCCTCTCGGGATGGTCCTCGACCGCGGGACCTGTCCGATGTGCGCGCGACCGGAAGCGTTGTGCAACTGCCCCGAGCTCTCGCATACCGGTGCGCCCGCTCCCGGATCCCTATCCCTCCGGAGGCGCTGATGCCCACCGGTGATCCCGACCTTCCCCGCGGCATCGCTGTCCCGGAACCCGCTCCCGTGACCGTCCATTTCGACGGGGCCTGTCAGACGATCGGCCGGCGGCGGGTCGCGGCGTACGGCTGCACGGTCGAAGGCCCCGGGCTCCAGCACGAAGAGTGCGGTCTCGCCGTACCGCCCGGCCACCCTCGCTCTACGAACAATGTGGCGGAGTACATCGGGGCGATCCGGGCGCTCGAATGGCTGGCCGCCGTTCCGTACGTGGCGGAGGTCGTCGTGCGGGGGGACAGCGAGCTTGTGATCCGCCAGATGAACGGCGAGTACGCGGTCCGCGCGGAGCATCTAAAGCCGTACCACGAACGGTTGCGGCAGCTCGCCGGGCTGTTCCGGCGCGTGGAGTTCCAGTGGGTACCCCGCGAGCAGAACCGGCGGGCGGATGACCTCTCGAAGGAGGGTATCGGCTCCGTCGGCGCGCCCGTGCCGCTCGCTTTCCGGCGGCCGGGGTCCACGGACGGCGAGGATGACTCGGACGAGCCGTCCGATTAGTTCCAGCGGACCGTATAGACGAGCGTCCGTCCCTCGATCGCGGCCCGCGCGCGGGCCGGGTCGACGTACGTGGCGAACGCAGCGGCCGCTTCGGGGGAGAGCCGGGGCCGTGTCCCGTATCCGCGCGGGTGGGCCACGCCGAGTACGGTGGGCACGCCCCGGAGTTCATCGACGAGGGGCTCGCGACGCGGCGGAGCGGACGGTTTCATTCCAGCCCCGGAGCGACGCGACGAAGAGGGAAGGACGGGAGCAGACACGGGAGGGCCGCGAGCGCGGCGGGGGGACTGTAGGGGAGTCCGACGGAGACTGGGGCGGCGGCGAGCAGCACCCTTCCATCCGATATGTCCGACATCTGGTTCTACATCTGTCAGACGGCCGTCGTACATAAACCAGAAGTTCCAGTGGAAATGGGGGGGTCGGACCCCAGACTCACGGGGTGGCCCGACGGCGGACAACGGGCAGACCACGGGGGAATCCGGCCGCGAGACGCTCTCATATGCTGGACCGAGTTCCACCGACCGTCGATGGAGCGATTGGGGAGTTCCGGCGGAGGGGTGGCGGAGTTCCTGGCGCTCGCCGAGCGCGATCTGCTCGACCTGTCGGTCGAGGCGCAGCGGGCCGATTGGGTCTACGCCACGTACATCACGCCGGACTCGGAAGCGCTCTCGTCGAAGGCGTACTCACGGCTGATCGACCGGACGGTCCGCCTCGTGAAGGAGTCGGCCGCGATCTCCGCGGCGGGCGCCGTCCCGAGCGACGTCCGCAAGCTGAAGCTGCTCCGGATCAGCCTGCCCCTCCTCGCCCCATCCGACCCGAAGGAGTCGGAAGAGCTGACCCGCATCGTCGCCGCGATGTCGGGGACCTACGCGAAGGGCCGGCACCGAATGGCCGGGAGCGAGGAGGCGATCGACCTTCAGGCCCTCTCCCGGATCCTCACGGAGAGCCGCGAGCCGTCGGTCCTCGAGGACGCGTGGAGCGGATGGCACCGCGTCGGACGCGTGATCCGACCGGAGTTCGAGCGCTACGTTTCGCTGGCCAACCGCGGTTGCCGCGAGGTCGGCTTCGCCGATCTCGGAGCGATGTGGCGTTCCAAGTACGACATGGAGCCCGACGCGTTCGCGAAGGAGGTCGACCGGCTCTGGTCGGAGGTCCGCCCGTTCTATCTCGCGTTGCACGCCTACGCGCGCCGACGGCTCCGAGAACAGTACGGCCCGGATCGCGTCCCGGAACGGGGCCCGATCCCCGCCCACCTTCTCGGCAACATGTGGGCGCAGTCGTGGGAAGGGATCTACCCGCTGCTCGCGCCGCCCTCGAGCGGACCCGGGTTCGACCTGACGCGCCTGCTCCTGGGCAAAGGGACGTCACCGACCGACATGGTTCGGTTCGCCGAGGGGTTCTTCGTCTCGCTCGGGCTCGAGCCGCTGCCGGCTTCGTTCTGGGAACGCTCGATGCTCGTCCGGCCGAAGGACCGCGAGGTCGTCTGTCACGCCAGCGCGTGGGACGTCGATTACGTGGACGACCTCCGGATCAAGATGTGCATCGAGATCACGGGCGAGGATTTCGGTACGATCCATCACGAGCTCGGCCACAACTACTACCAACGGGCGTATGGCCACCTGCCGTTCCTGTTTCGGGAAAGCGCCCACGATGGCTTCCACGAGGCGATCGGCGACACGGTCGGTCTCTCGGTCACCCCCGAGTATCTCGTGCGGATCGGCCTCCTCTCCGAGGCGCCACCCCCGAGCGGTGACCTCGGACTCCTCCTGGAGCGAGCGCTCGAGAAGATCGCGTTCCTTCCGTTCGGGCTCGCGGTCGACAAGTGGCGCTGGGAGGTCTTCTCGGGGGCCATCGCGCCGAGCGACTACAACCGCACCTGGTGGGATATCCGTCAGCAGTACCAGGGGATCACACCGCCCGGGGCGCGCGGCGAGGAGGAGTTCGACGCCGGGGCGAAGTTCCACGTGCCGGCGAACGTGCCGTACATGCGATACTTCCTCGCCCACATCCTCCAGTTCCAGTTCCATCGTGCCCTGGTGCGAACGAGCGGGGCGAAGGAGCCGCTCCACCGTGCGTCGATCTACGGCTCAAAGGACGCCGGACAGCGGCTCCGAACGGCCCTCGAGATGGGGCAAAGCCGGGAATGGCCCGACGCGCTCGAGGCGCTGACCGGGGAACGCCGGATGGACGCCTCCGCACTGCTCGAATACTTCGCCCCGCTCCGGCGCTGGCTCGACGAGCAGAACCGCGGCGTCCCCCTCGGGTGGTAGCCGTACCTCGGTCCGGCCGACCCTCGGCCGACACTCTTACAGCGGCGGTGCCTTCCGGAGCCGGATGCTGCTGCATGCGGGGGAGAGCACGTTGCGGAGCGCCTACGCCGTTCTCGAGTCGGCGCACGGCGATCCTCCCCATCGAGGCCCCGGGGTCCTCTACCTCACCAACCGCCGGGTCGTCTTCGAGTCCCCCGTCTCCCGCGGCGTCGTACGCGATCTTCTGGGAGGGCGGGACAACCGGCTCGTACTCGATGTCCCGCTCACCGAAGTGCGCAACGTGAGCTTGCGACGCGGGCGGATCCGTGGGACTCGGCTCGTCATCGACCTCCTCCACGACCGTCCCGCGTTCGATGTCCTCGACCCCGAGGCGTGGGTCGCTGCGGTCGCCCAGGCCCGCCGCGACCTCCCCCCACCGGCCGTCCCCGGGGCGCACTCGGTCCACCTGATCGAGCGGCAGGTCGTCAAGATCCGTTGCCGCTACTGCGGTACCCTCGGGAACGAAGGAGAACCCCGCTGCCCGTTCTGCGGGGCCTCGCTCTGACCGAGAGGCCCGGGGCCGCTAGTTCTCGACCGGCGGCGCGCTCGAACGGCTCGCGGGACCGATTCGAAGATAGGTGACTCCCGAGCGGCCGTTCTCTGCGTTCGGACGGATCGCCTCGGCGGCGTGGTACAACAGTTCGTAGGCGGCGTCCTCCGCTTCCGCGGGATCGCCACCCGCCTCCCCTTCACGAACGTACACCCGGATCGCGGACGGTTCGACCCCGAGCAGAACGGTGCCCTGGCCGTCCCGCCGCGCCCAGACGAGAAGCCGCTCGCGTCCGCGCTCGAAGGCACCGACCCAGCGCAGGCTGCCGAACCACCGGCCGGTGAGGCGGCCGATCACGGCGGCCGGGGCGATGCCGGGAGGGAGTTCGACCCGCGCGATCACCCGACGATCCGCGGAAGCGTCGGCGTCGGGGAGGGGACCCGCGACCAGCGAACGATAGCCACCATCCCCCCGCTCGACCAGCCCTTCCCGTTCGAGCCGGTGCAGCGCCCGCGACAGCGATTCGGGGTGGACGTGAAGCATCCGGCGAAGGCCACTGAACGCGACCCGTCCTCGAGAGCTCTCGAGCGTCTCGAGCACGCGGTCGTCGAGACGGGGAATCACTCCCGACTCTGCATCGTCTCGGACCCCGGTCACGGACGTTCTAGGCGGCCGGCTCCATTTAGCCCCGGCGTTACGCGTTCGTTACCTCGATCGGGCTCCTCCAGGGTGTGACCGGCCCGGCCGCCACCCGGTCAATATCCCCCGCCGCCCGGTATCGATCCAGGGACCGCACCGGTCTCTCCGGGAACACCATGAAGGATTCGAAGGAAGAAGAGTCGGGACGCCGATCGCACTACGGGCCGTGGGTCTGGACGGCCTACCGCGCGTACAACGAGCTGTTGCGCGAGAAGGTCAAGACGCGGTTCGAGGCCCAGGAAGGGCCGTGGATGGAGAAGGTCGCCGACGTGCTGGTCGAGATCGTCAACGCACGGTGGGAGGGCGGAAAGAAGCGCGCGAAGGGCCTCGACCCCCTGTTCGCGAAGCTCGACCGTCTCCTGTCGGAGTGAGGACGATGCCGATCCAACCGCCCCCGTTCCCCACCGTTCCCCACCGCCCCGAACCCGTGACGCCCGGTCTCGGCCCGGGACGGCGCCCATGGAACTGAGCGAGATCGAGGGCCGGATCACCGGCGCCGTCGACGCCCTCGCGCCGAGCGTGGCCGTCGTCGAAAGCCTGCGCGTGGGGCGGCGCCGCGCGCGCGCGCCGTTCCTGCATCCGGCCGAAGCGAGCGCCGTCGTCATCGACCCGTCCGGATTCCTTGTCACGAACCAGCATGTCGTCGAGGGTGCCACCCAGCTCCGGGTGCGCCTCGCGGACGGACGGGAGTTCCCCGGCGAGGTCGTCGGGGGAGATGCGGTGACGGACGTGGCGCTCGTGTCGGTCGAGGCGACCGATCTCCCCGCGGCCCGCCTCGGCGCCTCGGAGTCGCTGCGGGTGGGGCAGATCGTCCTGGCGGTCGGCAACGCGCTCGGCCTCCCCGGGGGACCGACCGTCTCGATGGGCCTGGTGAGCGCCCTCGGGCGCCCGCTCCCGGGATCGGATTTCATCTTCGAGGGACTGATCCAGACCGACGCCGCGATCAACCCTGGGAACAGCGGTGGGCCGCTCGTCGACCTCTCCGGATCGGTCGTCGGCATCAACGCCGCCATGGTCCCGTTCGCCCAGGGGGTCGGCTTCGCGATCCCGATCCACGCCGTGCGCCGGATCGTCGACGAGCTGCGACAGCGCGGCCGGATCGTCCGCCCCTGGATCGGCGTTACCGTCGCCGAGCTGCGGCCGGATCTCGCGCGGGCGCACGGCCTCGAGCCGCACTCCGGATTGCTCGTCGCCGAGATCGTCCCCCGTTCCCCTGCGCACCGTGCGGGCCTCAAGGCGGGCGACGTGATCGCCCGCGTCGGCCCGTTCCCGACCCGTTCCGTCCGCGAGCTGCTCGAGTCGCTCTCGGGGTTCCCGGTCGGCTCCGATGTCGATCTCGGATTCCAGCGCCGGGGTCAGACGATGGCCGCGAGCGTTCCGCTGCAGGAGCGGCCCGAGGCGGAGCCCCCTCGGCCCTAGCCGGACGCCCGGGCGCTCGGCGTCGCCCCGACCCGCCTATAAGCCACGGGTCGCTACCGGCGCCGAGATGCTCGCCGACGCCTACGGACGCGAGGTCACCGACCTGCGCATCAGCGTCACGAAGCGGTGCAACTTCTCCTGCATCTATTGCCACGACGAAGGGCTCGGGCCCGTCGCCCGCCCCCGCTCTCCGCACGGCGAGGAGATCACGCCCGCCGAGGTCGAACGGATCGTCAGCGTGGGCCGGGAGTTCGGGATCCGGTCCGTGAAGTTCACGGGCGGAGAACCGCTCGTCCGAGCGGACCTCGAGGAGATCGTCGCGCGGACGGTCCGGCACGTTTCGGACGTCTCCCTGACCACGAACGGCTCGCTGCTCGAGGGGCGGGCGGAGTCGCTTCGCGATGCCGGTCTCAAACGGGTCAACATCTCGATCGATTCCCTCGACCCGGACGAGTTCCACGCGATCCGACGGGGAGCCCTCGCGCCGGTCCTTCGGGGCCTCCGGGAAGCGCTGCGGGTCGGCCTCACGCCGGTGAAATTGAACCTCGTCGTCTTTCGGGATACGGTCCACAACATCCCCGACATGATCGCCTATGTCGGCGCGACCGACGGGCTCAAGCTCCAGCTGATCCAGTTCATGCCCGAGCTCGTGCCCGAGCAGGCGTGGGCGGTGGACATCGCCGAGGTCCGTGCCTGGCTCGAAGCCCACTCGAGCTCGGTCCTCGTCCGTGAGATGCATCACCGCCGGATCTACCTGTTCGACCGGGCGGAGGTCGAGCTCGTCGATCCGGTGCAGAACGCCGAGTTCTGCTCGAACTGCCATCGCGTCCGGGTGACGCACCGCGGGGAGCTGAAGGGCTGCCTCAATCGCAACGACGATCTGGTGCCGACGCGCGGGCTCGGCGACTCCGCCTTGCGCGCTGCGTTCCGGCGGGTGATCACCACCCGGGTACCGTTCTACGGGGGGTACGTCCCGGTCGGGAGTACGCCGAGGGTCGGGCCTCCGCTCCTCCGCATCGAGGCGGCCCCGCCCTCGCTCCGGTAACGGAATAACCCCCGGCGGCCTTGCGCGGCCGTGGCGAACCACCCCGTCGACTTCGAGTACGCGCGCTCCCCGGCAGTACGGATCGCTCTGATCGCCTGGTCCGGCCCGTGGAACGAGAAACGGATCCAATCCCAGTTCGAGAAGGTCGAGGCGTGGGCAAAGCGCAGCGGAGCGCGAACGGGGCGCTGGATCTTTCGCGAACCGGGCCACCGGCGCTGGGAGGCCGGTATCGAGCTGAAGGGCCCGGCGCGCCCGTCGGGAGGGATCCGGTTGAAGACGCTCCGCGCCGCGTCCGTCGCGCGGGTCACGTTCAACCCCGAGGCGGTCTCCCCTCGGGTCGTCTACCACGGGCTCAACGACTGGCTCAAGTGGCAGAAGAAGGAGAAGAAGATCCGCGCTGTCGGCTCGAGTCAGGAGGTCTACGCCGGAAACCCCTGGCGGGACCCGAAGGTCTGGGCTCGTATCGAGGTCCAGTTCTTCGTCCGCAAGTAGTCCGGAGTGGCTCGGAGGTACGCGCGGGCTCAAGAGGCCGCGCGTCGTGGCTCCGCTGCCATGACGGACCCCGACCCTCCCTCGGAAACGATCGTCGTCGGCGGAGGCTGTTTCTGGTGCACGGAAGCGGTGTTCTCCGACCTGCGGGGGGTCACGGGAGTCCTTCCGGGGTACTCCGGCGGCACGGTCGCCGACCCGACGTACGAGGCGGTCTGCACGGGAGCGACCGGGCACGCGGAGGTCGTCGAGATCGTCTTTGATCCCTCCGCCGTGTCGCTGCACGACCTGCTCGTGATCTTCTTCACGACCCACGACCCGACGACCCTCGACCGGCAGGGACACGACGCCGGGACCCAGTACCGGTCGGTCGTGTTCTACCGCTCCCCGGCCCAGAAAGCCGCGGCCGAATCGGTGATCCACGAGCTCGGGGCCGCCCAGGTCTGGAAGCGAAAGGTCGTGACGCAACTCGTCCCGTTCACTGCGTTCTACCCGGCGGAAGAGTATCACCGGAACTACTTCCGGCGCAACCCCGAGCGCGCGTACTGCCAGGCGATCATTGCCCCCAAGGTCGCGAAGTTCCGCAAGGAACACGCCGCCCAGCTGCGGGCCGCCTAGTCCGGCCCGCTCACACCGCCCGGAACGCGAAGTACCCCGCAAAGACGAGCATGATCGCCCCCGAGGCGATGACGATCCCCTGATGGAGGCCCGGGTAGCGGCGGACCCCGGCGTGTACGGCGTACGGGAAGACGACGACCCACGTCGCAACCGCGCCGAACAGCCCCACGAAGAGAACGATCCCCCCGAGACGAGCGACGGCGAGCCCGGCCGTCAACCACCAGACGATCTGAAACGGATTCGTCAGTCCGAGCGCAAGGGCTTGGGAGAACGACCGTGCGTCGCCGGTCGGCGCGGCGTTGACCGGCGCGCGGCGCACGAGGATCCGGATCCCGAAGTACGCGAGGACGACGGCCCCGAGGGCATCGACAGGCTGGACGAGGGAGCTCAGATCGAACGTCGCGCTGAACGCGAGGACGAGCGCCGCCAGGATCAGGTCGGCGCTCATCGCCGCCAGCCCCATGATCGTTCCGGCCCGGGCCGATCGGGCGGAGGTCGAGGCGATGAGGGCGTTCATCGGCCCCGGAGGGACGGTCAGCGAGAAGCCGAGCGCGAGGCCGAAACCGAGATTCTCGAAGAGGTCCATGATCGCACGGCGCGAGGCCGCTCCGTCCGGGCCCCTACGGGTTCGCCGTGCTCCGGGTCGGCTCCACCGGTCCGGTCGGCGGCGCCCAGACGTAGGTGAGCATGCCGCCGAGGAGGATCAGGAAGAGCCCGACCACGAAGCCGGCGAGAGCGAACGGGATGGTGAGGACGGCGAGGACCATCGCGATGAACGCGAGGATGATCTTTCGTCCGGGGAGCAGCGGGATCAGAACTCCCACGACGACGATCGCGACCCCGGTCGCGATCCCGGCAACCCCCGCCCCGGGGCCGGTCCCGTAGAGCAACAGACCCGCGAGGATCGAGAGGAGACCGCCCGCGATGATGAGGAGCCCCGGCAGGACCGGACGTGCCATGCGGTCGACCCGGTCCCGGCGAATCAGGGGGTCTCTATTACGCTACCCGCTCGCCGTCCCGAGGCGCGTTCGGTCGAAGCGAACCTATTTGGAGCCTCACGTTCCTACGAGCCCCCGATGTCGCCCGCTCCGCCCCTCGATACGGTCGGTCCCCGACCCAGCGAATTGGTCCTCTACCGATGCCTTGTCTGCGGCTTCCAGTCGCTGAAGGGCGACGAGATCGGGGAACACCTGATGCAGCACACCGAGGCTGCGAAGTACACCTTCGCGACCGTCGTGAAGTAAGGGTCCCCGCGGCCCCCCCCGGACGGGGGCCTTACTGCGACGGGCTCGGCGCGTTCTCCTGGAGACGTCGAGCCATCTCTTGGAGGATCGTGCGGAGGACGGCCGGGTGCTCCTGGGCGAATCCCCAGAACTCCCAACGCGAGAGGACGACGACGCGGGTCGGTTCCGACGTGACGACATCGGCCGAGCGGGTCCGGTCGTCAAAGAGCGCGAGCTCGCCGAAGAAATCGCCGGGGCCGAGACGCGCGATCGAGCGACCGCCGCGGCGGACCTGGACCTGGCCCTCGAGGATCAGGTAGAAACCGATCCCCTTCTCGCCGTGCTTGACGATGAACGTCTCGGAGGGGATGTCGCGGACCTTCGCGAACTTGGCGATCCGCTTCAAGTGGCGCTCGGGCATCTCCGCGAACAGGGGAGCGGCAGCGAACCCGGCGACGATCCCCTTCAGTTCCTCTTTCGCGGACGGCGACACGAGCTGTGGAATCGGAGCCGGGGATAAAGATTTGCGTACTACCGGAACCTCATCCCCCTCCTCTGGGACGGCGGCCGCGCGGCCCCCCATTCCGTGCGAAACCATCGCACGAATCGCCGGCGGTCCGACCTCCTTAAGAGGGGAAGTACCACTCTAGGCCAGCGGAGCCTACGGGGTGTCCCATGACATCTGCAACTTCGCGCTACATCCGCATCGACGTACCCGAGGAGCGTCCGGAAGCGCGGACGAGCGACTTCCGCGAGGTCCTCCACTCGTACTCCCGCGAGGAGGCGGTCCTGGAGGCGCAGCGATGCTTGCAGTGCGATCTCCCGTTCTGCGTCGAGGCGTGTCCGATCACCCAGGACGCCCGGGGATACATCGGCCTCATCGCCGACGGTCAGTTCGACGAGGCGGCCCGGCTGACGCTCGTTGCCAACCCGCTATCGACGACGCTCTGCAAGGTCTGCTACCACTACTGCGAGGACGCGTGCGTCATGAAGGGCCGCGGAACGCCGATCGCGATCCGCCACTTGAAACGGGCGGCGCTCGAGTTCGGCGATTCGCACCGGATGTACGTGCCGAGCGCCCCGAAACACCAGCGGGTCGCCGTCATTGGAGCCGGACCGGCGGGTCTGATGGCCGCCTGGGAGCTCGGGCTTCGGGGCTACGGCGTCACGGTGCTCGAGAAGCAGGTCGCGATCGGGGGTCAGGCCGGTGCGATCCCGCGGTACCGGATGCCGAACCACGAGCTGTTGGTCGACCTGCAACGGTTCCGGAACTTTGACATCACGTTCGTGGAGGGAAAGGCCGGCGGGGTCGATTACACTCCCGAGAGCCTTCTGAAGGAGGGATATCGCGCGGTGTTCATCGCGATCGGTGCCTCCGCGGCGAAGAACCCCGGGATCCCGGGGGAGACGCTCCCCGGCGTGATCCCAGCGCTCGACTACCTGTACGACGTCAACCAGGGCCGGCCGGTCGCGCTCGGAGAGAAGATCGTCGTCATCGGCGGAGGGGACGTCGCCGTCGACGCCGTTCGAACGGCGCGCCGACTCTCCCCGAGCTCTCAGGTGACGATGGCGTATCGCCGGACGCGCGCCGAGTCGCCGGCGGGCGAGGAGGAGATCCGGGAGACCGAACCAGAGGGCGTCGAGTTCCGATGGCTGCTCGCGCCGCTGCGCATCCTCGGTACGGACCACGTCCGGGGGATCGTCCTCGGTAAGATGGAGCTCGGCCCCCCGGACGAGTCGGGGCGGCGCGCGGTCCGTCCGGTCGAGGGCGCTACGGAAACGATCGAATGCGACACGGTGATCGTCGCCATCGGCGAACAGGCCGACCTCGCGGGGTTCCCGTCCGAGCTCAAGCTCTCCATCGGGGCGAAAGGATGGCCCGAAGGATCGCGGCAGGACACGATGACCGCCGTGGACGGGGTCTTCGCCGCGGGCGGCCGGTCGGTCGTCCACGCGATGGCCGCCGGAACCCGTGCGGCCGAAGGGATCGATGCATACCTGGCCCGAAAGGAGGGCCGCGCGGTGGCTCCTCGCCCCGATCCGTTCGGCGAGGGGAGCCCGCCGCCGTGGATACCGAAGGGGTATTCGGGCCCGGTCTGGCGGCCCTGACCTCTCGTTCGCGCCAGCCCCGAATCGCCGGGTTGCGTCCCCCGGGGGGCTATTACGGCCGCTTCCGTGCCGCGCACCGATGGATCGACATTCGGTCGAGCCCGGGACCTTCTGGCACGACCGTCCATGGCAGAAAGAAGATCGCCGGGTCGCGACGAGGGGCGGCGCATGAGGCGGTCCGTCGGGGATTGGGTCCGTAGCGCCGTCCGGGCGGCCGTGGCCGACCTCGGGGTCTCGGCAACGCCGGCCGCCCTCGAGCAGTGCATCCGGGAGCGGGAGCCGTCGCTCTACGCCGAATGGCGACGCTGGAGCCCCGACGCCGCGGGGCGGCAGGGGTTCCTCGTGCACGTCCTTGCGAGCAGCCGCCCGCGGAAAGGCGCGGTCGCCCGCGCGGAGAGCGAGCTTCTGCTCTGGCCGATCGGGACGCGCCAACGACGGAACATCCTCGCCTCGGCCGGCCTCGCCCCCGCTCTGCCGCCCGATCCCCTGGAACGGACGAGTCTGTTCCTCCACAACTACGGAGCCGGTGACGTCGCCGAGGTCGTGGTCAGCATCGCGGGCCTCTGGCAGGAGTTCATCCCTCGCATCTCCCCCGGCGAGTCGGTCGAGCTCGAGTGGTCGGAGGAACGGATCCATCCGAGCGACGCCGTGCTGCCCCCGGCCGAAGAGCGCGGGTATCCGGACCCGTTCAATCCGACAGGGGATCGGCAGGATGCCCGCTGCGACCTCCGGGTGGAGTTTCTCCACAAAGGCCGGCGCGGGCTCCTCGAGGGCTTGCTGTACTTCTGGCCCGGCGCCTCACCGACGTTCTTCCAACAGACCGGCTCGCCGGACGCCCTCGACCGGGCGCGTCAGATCCGGTAGGAGATCGCGGAATGAGCGGAGAGCGACCGGTCGCGGCGCCCGCGGCAGTCCCCGCCGGCCCCTCCTCCGCGCTCCTGCCGGAGGAGCGGCGCTGGCTCCACGACAAGTATGAGCGGCTATCGGCCGAGGAAGGAGAACTGTCCGCGAGCCGGACGTCGTACTTCGCGGCGCTCGGGACGGTCCTCGTCACCGGCCTCGTCGTGGCGCTCGCCGATCTGATGACCAACCGAGCGATCTTCGCGGTGGTCGTCACTTTCCTCGGGACGCTCGGGATCCTGATCTCGGTCGTCTGGGCGATCCTCTTGCACCGCACCAACGATGCGCAGCGTCTCTGGCGGGAGGCCGCCCGCCAGCTCGAGCAACAGAGCCCTCCGGTCCTCCCTCCCCTCCCGACCCCGGTCCAGCTTCGGTCGGGCGAGACGCTCGTGCTCGACCTCGCGCGACCGTATCTCGCGCACGCGCAGCGGTTCTCCCGCACGGGGCACATCTCCTGGATGGATCGCATCGACCCGTCGGCGACGGTCGAGATCCTTCCGATCACGTTCCTCGTGATCTGGTCGGGGGTGCTGATCGTGGCGTGGTCCTGGCTCGCCGGGATCCTCTAGGGCCGCGGTAACCCTCGGTGGCTACAGGCCGATCCGCGCCTCGATCACCCCGCCTCGGATCGCCCGACGCAGCCGCGCATGATCGCGCTCGGTCTGGTCGGAGTAGGCCTCCGCGAACCGCACGACGGCACGATCGAAGATGTCCCGGATCCCGAGGTATCCGGCGATCGCCGCGGGGTCCCCGGTCCGGGCGTGGGCCCTCGCGAGGGCCGACCCGCACAGCTCGCCGTGGCCGAGGAGCGCGCGCGGCCCGAGCGCGGTGACCTCGGTAGAGAATTTCATGTCGCGGAGCTGGCGCACGTAGACGTCCCGCTCGCCCATCCGCCCCCATCCGAGCAGGGCGTCGCTCGCCTCCTGGATCAGATGCTGGCCGGTGACGACGCGCTGGGCGCCGTTCGAGTACTCGCTCGCACCGGCATACGGTTCGAGAACGGACCCATCGCCTGCTTGAGCTGCAAGAACAGCGGGTCCTCGACGTCGGGGTCGCCCATCAGCAACATCACCGAGCAGGCCGTGCCGACGCTCCCGACACCGACGACCTTCTGGGCGACGTCGGCGAGATGGTAGCGCCCGAGCAGCATCCGTCGCTCCTCCGGGAGGGAGGCGACGTACCGGCCGAAGAAGGCCTGCGCCGCCTTCACTTCCGAAGACCCGGGATAGTGCACGATCAGCGGCGGATGGTCCCGGATCCGGTAACCCCCTCGGACCGACTCCACCATCCGCGGGAAGGCGTGCAGGCCGGTCCGGCGCTGGGCCCGACGGATCGCCCCCCCGATCACCTTGCGGCCCGGGCGACGCACGAGCGCGTCGACGCTGCCGAGGTCGAGGTGGGAGTACCACGTGTCAAGGTAGCGCATCCGGGCGTACAGCTCCATCTGCTGACGGTAGGTCTGCACGGCGGCGCGCGCACCGCGGCGGGCATCGCTCGAGGAGAATCCATTCACGCGGGCGAGCAACACGAGGCTCGTCGCGAGTCGTTTGACGTCCCACTCCCACGGCCCGGGTACGGTCTCGTCAAAGTCGTTGACGTCGAAGACGCGGTCCCGTTCGGGGGTGGCGAAGACGCCGAAATTGCTGAGATGGGCGTCTCCCGCCATCTGGACCCGGAGGCCCGTGGCGGGCGTCCCCGCGAGATCTCGGCCCATCACGGCCGCGGCGCCCCGAAGAAACGCGAACGGCGAGGCGACCATCCGGCCGTACCGGATCGGGACGAGCGCGGGGATGCGGCGACGATCGAGCGCGCGCAGCAGAGCGATCGGATCGGGACGATCCTTCGGGGGGGCCCAAATCGCGTGGGTCGAGCGCGGGACTCGTGTCCGAAGCGCCTTCCCCGCCGCGTACCGTCGGGCGCGGGAGGTCGTATCCGGCCGGCTCCGGGTGCGGAGGCGATGGGCCGGCATCGTCGACCTCGAGGGCCCGGGAGCCCGCGAAGCTTGAAAGGAGGAACGGCTCGCCTCGGGCGAGCGCTCCCGCGCATCGATGCGGTTCTCCCGAGGTGAACCGCCCGGGTGAGTCACCCTTATCGGGGAACTTCCCCCATGGTCGGCCCGTCGCGGACGGAACCGGCCGATCACCACGACGCGGGCCGTCGCGACGGTTCGAACGAACGGCGCGCGAGGAAGGGAGGATGTCGGAACGGGGGCCGGTCGGCCCCGGCTTGGACGATGCGTTCGCGGGGCAGGGACCCGTCGGCGGACGGGATCGACTCTCGAAGGAGGCGATCTCCGAACTCGTGTCCCAACAGTCGACCCCGGTCGACGCGACCGTCATCGTCGGGGACCTTCGTCTCTCCACGTATCTCCTGAAGGAGTCGGTCCGCCCGACGCTGTTCGCCCGATTCATCGTCGGATTCACCGAGGCGACGCGCAGCCTCGCCCAGGCGCGCGACGGTTGGTTCGACAAGTTCACCGGCGACGGGTTCATCGTCTTCTGGATCGGCGACCCGGAGCCGGCGTTCCTCCTCGGCACGGTGCCCGGGTTCTGTCAGGAGGTGCGGGGGGCGGCGGGGAAGCTGATCGACGGATTGCGTCGGAACTCGCGCAACTTTCCCGCCGGGGTCGGCCTCTCCCTCGGGATCGACGCCGGGCCGTGCGAGCTCGTCTATGTCGGCGGCACCCTCACGCTGGTCGGGAGCCCGATCGTCGGGGCGACGCGGATGGCGAGCTCCGCCTCGGCCGGCGAAACCCTCGCCAACGTGCACATCGGCGGGGTGCTCGAGCGGGCCGGGGATTCGCTCGACGATACGCGCGTAGCGCTCGAGCGGGTCACCGCTCGAACGAAGGAGTATCCCGAGGGGCAGGAAGCGTACCGCCTCGTTTTCCCCCAGCCGGGTCAGGCGAATCGAGGAGCCTAACGACCGAGCGCGAAGCGCTTGCCCGCGGCCGGGGGGCGACGCCCGAACTCTTAGGAGCCGGCCGGCCGATCGGTGACCTCGAACGAACTTCTCGGCGGGGCTCGAGCTAGGGGCCCCGTTGCTCCGCCTCGGAACGGGTGATCCCCCCGAAGGCGCGGGCAAGGATCGCGGCCGTGGCCAGGGAAAGGACGAAGACGACGACGAGGACGACCACGATCCCGAACTCCTCCACCCCGAGCTGGTGCACCGCGGCCATGCCGCCCCCGAAGAGGAGGCCGTTCGGGAGCGACGAAGGAGCGCCGGCGGGAACGGCGAACGCCGTTTGCGTGAAGAAGGCGATCATCGACACGCCGAAGACGCCGCCCAGGAGGTGGCCCGGAAGCAGTCCGACCGGGTCCGTGAACCAGCGGAACCGTTGGAAGTACAGCTCGCCCAGGTAGAACACCGGTCCGCACATCGCCCCGAGAACGATCGCGCTGCCGGGGCTCACGAATCCGGCGAGGGGGGTGATCACGATCAGTCCCATCAGGATCCCGTTGACCGCGGCGAGCAGGTCGGGGGTTCGGCGCTGGGCCACGTAGGTCGTCGCGCTGACCGACAGAAGGGAGGCCGCGGCGGCGACGAACGTGGTGAGGACCACGACGATCGCCTCGTTGTTGAACGCCAGGACCGAGCCCGGGTTGAACCCGAACCAGCCGAGCCACAGCAGGAGGATACCGAGGGTCAGCCAACCGGGGCTCACGCGTATCGGGACCGCGGGGCTCGCGGCGGCGCCCCGTGCCCGCTCCTCCCTCCAGATCTGGTACATCACGCCGAGCCCCGCGGCGCCCGCCGCGCCATGGACGACGAGCCCTCCGGCGAAGTCGACCATCCCGAGCTTAGCGAGCCACCCGCTCGGATTCCAGATCCAGGCGGCCGGCAGGTTCCAGATCAGGACGAAGTAGACGATCGAGTACGCGACGATCGCGGCGAGCTTCACCTTGCGGAAGAAGACGACACCCACGAGCGCGAGGGTGACCGCTGCGAACGCCGTTTCGAAGAGGAAGTAGACGCCCGGCGTGAGCCCCTGCGCGGAGACCGACCACCAAACCCCCTGCGTGGGGTTGACCGAGGAGGAGGAGAACGCCCCCAGGAAGAACCCGGGTTGGTAGAACGGGTTCCCGAGGAGGCCATGCCAGGTCGGTGCGAAGGCGGTGTTGAACCCGACGATCGCCATCACGACGAGAGCGATCCCGGTGAAGTAGGTCGTCTTGAGGAGGCTGAACCAGTGGTCCTCGCCGAGCTCGCCGACCTCGAGGAAGCCGACGGCGATCGTCATCAGGAAGACGAGGAGGCCCGCGAGCAGGACCCAGAGATTGTTCGCCTCGACGCCAAAGCTCGTGAACACGCCGGTTCGGTCCCCTGGCCCCTCGGGCCTGACGACCGCCGCTGGCGGTTCACCCTATAAGGTAACTCGCTTCGAAAAGAGGCGCCCGCCGGTCCGACGCTACCGTACGCCGCTCCGGCGTCCGCGCGCCTCAGGGGCGGGGCGCTGAAGGTCTCGACGCGACGAAGGCTAGGTTCTGGTCGAAGAACGATCGGAACTTCCACGTATCGAACGGCGGAGGCGGCGGAACCGAAGGGGGTGGACCCTTCGCCATTCCCTCCGTGTGCCGCTCCCGAGCGAGGCGGCGAAGGGTGCCAACGTACTCTTCCATCACGCGGAGCTCGGGGTCCCCCCCGATGGGTCCGTGCCCAGGAAGCGCCCGGTCGGCTCGAAGTTGGCGGACCTCGCCCAGGATCCGCACGAGCCCGTCGGGGTCGCCGTCCCACAGGCACGGATGGAAGCCGATCGAGAGGAGATCCCCGAGAAAGACGATCCCGTCGTCCGGAAGGTGGACGAGCACGTCGCTGGGAGAGTGTCCCCCTCCGAACGAGACGATGCGGGCCCGCCGTCGGCTCCCCTGCAGCACCAGCTCCTGCGAGAACGTAACATCCGGCGGCGTGACCGCCCAGCCGGGAGGGGTCGCCAGGATCCCTTCGAACCATCCTTCGTAGACCGCTCGTTCCGCGGGGGTCGCGGGAGTCTTCCCTGAGCGAAGGTTCTCGAGCTCCCCGATCGCTTCCACTCGATCGCTGGTGATGGCGGCGGCCGCGCGCTCGATGATCAGCTCCCGCACCCGATGGGTCGACACGATGTGCTGCGCCGCTACGGCGCCGTTGCCGCGGACATGGTCGCCGTGGTAGTGACTGTTCACCAGGAAGTCGATCGGACCCCCGAGGAGCCGCCGCGCGGCGTTCCCGA
The DNA here is from genome assembly GCA_049285595.1 of Thermoplasmata archaeon. Taxonomy (GTDB): domain Archaea; phylum Thermoplasmatota; class Thermoplasmata; order Lutacidiplasmatales; family UBA184; genus Lutacidiplasma. Next base: position 104,038 of record JBAQAF010000015.1, on the reverse strand, counting down.
GCGCCTCGCCCGCCTGGGGCGTCAGCATCGCATCGAAGACGAGTCGGGCGCCCCCGAGGTCGACGATCCCCGAGTTGCACAGACCGAACCCTTCGGGCGTCGCGACCGCCACGTGGACCCCCGGGGCGAGCTCCTCGATCCGGAAGTGCTCCCGAATCCCGATCATCGGTCGGCAAGGTACCCGACGGGGGTTCTTCTCTCCGACGGACCTGCGCGCGCGCGGCCCGATCGGGCGTTCCTCGACCTCGGGAGCGGCGGGTTCATGAGGTCGGTCGGTCCCAGGCCCCCGCGATGCGCCATCTCCTTCGGTGGGGTCCCCGCTATCCTCGACCGCGCGCCTCGGCGGGCGCGTACGTTCGCGTCAGTGCATTCCGACACCGGCCCGGACCACGCCCTCCCGTCCCTGAGGTCCGCCCCGAATGACCGGGCCGATCGTGGAGGGGATCGCGAACGACGGGGCTCGGAACCGTGCGATCACCGTGCCCGCGCCCTCCCGCCTCATCGCGTACCTGCGCCTTCACCCGATCCTTTGCTTAGCGATCCTCACGCCGGGTCTGCCGGAGTATCTCTCCACCTCCAGCCCCGTGCTCAACCTCGTGGTCAACCCGTTCTGGTTCTTCCTCGGTCTCGCCATCAACGTCGGTCAGTACACGGCCGGAGCCCTGCTGATCCGGGAGGCGGCCCTCCGTTGGAAGAAGGGCTGGGGAACGGTGTTCGTGCTCGGCCTCGCCTACGGGATCACGGAGGAGGGGCTCGGCGACAACACCCTGTTCAACAACACCCACCACGCGGACGCCATCCTCGGGCAGTACGGCCACTTCCTGGGCGTCAACTGGGTGTGGGCGGTCGGCGTGCTCGCCTTCCATGTCATCTACTCGATCGGTCTTCCGATCCTTCTCCTCGGCCTGGCCTTGCCCGGCACCCGGGGGCATAGCCTCCTCGAGGGCCGCCAAGTCCCGCTGGTGTTCGCCTCGCTCGCCGCTTCGACCGCGCTCGAAACGGTGCTCGTCTGGGGCGAATTCCGATTCTGGATGGGAATCCCCCTCCTCATTGGATCGCTTGTCGCGATCGCCGCCCTTACGCTGGCCGGCCGCCGCGCGCCCCGCGAGCTCTGGGCCCCCTCGAGGGAGCGGCCCTGGCTGCCGTCCTGGGCGACCTTCGCCATCGGGTTCGGGTTCTTCCCAATCGCCTTCCTGTTCGAGTACGGCCTGGGTCCTCACCACCTTCCGGCCGCCCTCCTCCTCGTCATCGAGCTCGCCACGCTCGGCCTCCTGGGGGAGCTCCTTCGGCGGGGGATCGGTCGACGGCGGAACGCTCGTCTCGTCGTCGACCTCGCCTTCGGGTTCGTCGCGTGGCAGGCGCTCTTCGGGCTGCTGCTCACCCTGGTACTCCCGTACACGATTCCTCTCGTGGTCGTGATGGTATGGTTCTTCGTCCGACTCCGTCGGGCCTATCCGGCCGATCCCGCGCCTCCCCCCGCGGGCGCGATGGGCGGTGCGGGCGCGGAGCACCCTCTCCCCTCGGGGCCGCTCGCCGCGGGACCGGCGGCCCCGCCGCCGCTCCTCCGGCACTCCCTCGGCCGAGCGATGTCCGAGGAAAGCCTCCTATAGGCGTTCGTTCGCTTCCTGACCCTCGTGGGCGTCCTGACGGAGGAGATGCAGCGCCTGGTACGCGAACAGCGACTCGGCTATGTGGCGACCGTCTCGGAGGATGGCTCCCCGAACCTCTCGCCGAAGGGATCGCTCACGGTGCTGGATGACGACAATCTCGTCTTTGCCGACGTGGAGTCCCCGCACACGATACTGAACCTCTCGAAGAACCCTCGCACGGAGATCAACGTCGTCGATCCGCTCGTCCGCAAGGGGTTCCGCTTCGGCGGCAAGGGAACGGTGCTCCACACGGGGGTCTCGTACTGGAAGATCCTCGAGATGTACCGCAGCGAGGGCGCCGACGTGCGACGCGTCCGCTCGATCGTGATCGTTCAGATCGAGGCAGCCGCGCCCCTCATCTCGCCGATCTACCTCCAGGGACATATCGACGAAGACGACATCCGGGCCCTCTGGCAGGAGTACTACCGTAAGAGCCGGGACCGGACCGTCCTCGACCTGCTCCCGCCCCACGAGTTCTAGGGCGGCGGGCGAATGACGACCGATCGATCCAGAACGACCGCTCCCTCCCGAGAGGGCTGAGCCGGGGCGAGAGCCTCGGCGAGGAGTCGATGGGAGCGCCGTTCCTCCCCGGAGCTCCGGGGACCGCCGACCTCGTCGCGGTCTTCGAGGTAGGGATCGCGGTCGCCCTCCTCCTCGGGATGTTCGTCGTCCGGTCCGGCCGGGTGCGGGCCCACATGTATCTGCAGAGCTCGGTGATCCTCGTCAACCTCCCGGTCGTCCTGATCTGGATGGTACCTCACTACCTCTCTTCGGTCGCGCCCGGCCTCGGGACCGAGCTCACTGATCCGAGCTACCTGTTCCCGACCATCATGCTCGTCGCGGGTGCGATCGCCGAGCTCCTCGGGATCTACATCCTGCTCGTCGCGGGGACGAACCTGATCCCCGAACGGTTCCGGTTCCGACGCTACAAGCTCTGGATGCGGACCGAGCTGATCCTCTGGTGGACCGTCGTGATCGTCGGGCTCTCCACGTACTACGTCTGGTACTCCTAATCCCGTTCTCTCAGGTCGGGGGCGGGCGCCGACGCCCCGGTATCGTGCCGGCCTGGGGGACCGGGGTTCGGGAAACTTTCGTGGCGTCCTACCCCGACGACGAAACGATTAATGCCCCCGGCCCCCCCATTTTACATCGACGGCCGCGGGCCCGTCGAGTCATGGCCACCGATTCGGACGCGGACGAGATCCAGCGGGAGCGCGCGCATCGGCAGGCGGCCGAGCGCCGACGGATCGATGGGGAACGGGTCCGGCGCAAGGCCGAGCTCGAACGGCTTCGGGTGTTCGATGGGGGCCGCCCCGCCGCGCGGGAACCGCCATCGAGCGGCGCTCGGGGCGCTCCTGGAGCCGGTTCGCCCGGCCCCGAGCGTCCGGCGACCCCCGCGCCGCGAGGGTCGGGGGAGTCCCGGCGTGAGGATCCTCCGCCCCCGCGTAGCCCCCCACCGACGACCGCCGTCCCGTCGTCCCCGAAGACGATCGGAGGACCGATCCGTCCGGCCGCGGTCGAGGAGTTCCTGTCGGTCGATCCGGCGGAACGTTTCGACCTGCAGGAGCTCAACGTGCTGCGGCTCACGGGCCTGGTCGACGCCGTGGCCGGCGACCCCCGTCTCATGGCCCTCGTTTCCGGTCGGGTCCGGGAGCTCATGGCTCGTGTGAAGCAAGAGGTCGACGACCCGCTCAGCGCAGGGGCGTTCCTGCGCGAGCGCGTGCTCGACTGGTATCGCTCCAGTGCCGCGGACCCCGAGTGGCTTCCTCGGATGACGCTCCGATGGGCCGGCCTGTTCGCCGATTCGCGCGTGAGCGGCGGGAAGCTCCACCCGTGGCTCAACCTGCGTCTCTGGGCGGTGCAGGAACAGACGACCGACGCGGGCCGTTTACCCGGCAAGCTACGGCGAGGGTTCCTGCGGGACCGCCGCAGCGAGCAGACGATCTCTCGGACCCCCTCCCAGATGATCCAGGCGGAGGTCGCCCAGTCGTTGCTCGACGACCTCGTGAGCCGACCCCGGGACCCCAACGCGCCCCACCCTCTCGTGCGGCTGAGCGAGCTCGCCGTCCGTCGTCAGGTGACGACGGTGAACGACTCCCTCGCCCTCCTGTTCAGTTCCCCGGAGAACGGTCCGTTCGTGATCCTGCACCCCAACCGCTACCCCGAGTGCGACGAGCTGGTCGTCCGGCCCCCCGCTCCCGGAGCGACCGGGGCGGCGCTGGCGTACAGTCTCGGCTCGGGGCGGCCGGCCCGACGTTCCGCCGTCCGGTTGAGCCTCTCGGCCGAGGGGGTCCTCATCTCCGACGCCGCGGGCGATGGATCGGCCGCGGATGCGGAAGCGGAGATCGAGCCGTCCACCGTGTGGGACGCCGAGTCGGTGGGTGCGGCGACGTGGACCCGGATCGTGGACGAACGCCGACGCGAACGACGTCGGCTCGACCCTCCTCCGAAGGACTTTCGCACGCGGGCGGCGTATCCGGCCCTCAAGGAGCTGATCCTCGGCCAGACCGAGTTCCGCAAGGCGCTGCTCGCCGTGAAGTGGCGCGGCCGCCCGACCGGCCTTCCGCTCTTGGTCGCGTTGTTGCAGAAGGGGAAGTTCGTCCCCGAGGTGGCGACCGACTACGAGTACCTCGAGGCCGAGCTCACCGAGTGGGCGGAGGACGGACCGGGGTCGCAGCCCGCCGATGGTCGATGGGCGTTCGCCGAGTGGACGGTCCGGCGCGACGGGAGCCCCGGCACCGGGCTCTCCTACCGAGCCGAACGAGCGGCCGGGCGGGCGCCGGCGCGGATCTAGGCCTCGAGCTCGGGCGAATCCGGGAGCCGATAGGCGATGTCGCCGAGCCGGTCGAGCAACGCATGGTACTCCTCGAACGGATACTCGGGCTCCCAGCCGCCGACCGGGCTCTTCCACCGACGACGGATGCGGAAGCCGCTTCGCTCCTCCGTGACGACCTCGCTGTAGAACCAGGTCGGGGGCGCGATCTCGACCCGCCGCCTGCGGCCCTCCGAGAGGACGCGCGCCGTCTCGGGGAGGAGCTCGCTCAGCACCCGGGCCCCGAACGCCGCCCGCGCCTCGGGCGACCAGGACGGCGGGGGACCCCGCGGCGCACCGAGACGGTGCGCGGCGGCCTCGCTGAGAAGGTCGGACTTCGTCATCACGAAGAGGGGAAACAGCCGGCGAGCGCGCCGGTCCCGCTCGGCGGAGACGAACCGCAGCACGAGATCGAGCGTCCGGGCGAGGTGCCGGTCCTCGAGGGTGATCCGGCGGTCCGACACCCCCGCCTCGTCGGGGATCGTCGTGGCGTCCACGATCGGCATCAAGATGCGGCTCGCGAGGAGCCGCCGGGTCGTGCTCTCGAGCACCGCGTCGCTCCCCGAGAGTTCGGCGACCTCCTCGGTCGCGAGCCCGCCGATCTCGACACGGAACGGCCGGAACTCAAGATCGGGTGTCGCCCCCCGGGGGAGCACTCGGCGCAGTCCGCTGCGCTTGAACCCGAAGAGGAAGGTGAGCGGGGTGCGGCCCCAGTCGACCTCGCTCTCGGGGAACCGACCGTCCCCGAGCTCGCCGTAGATCCCCTCGAGCCGGCGGATCGAGTCACGGTCGACGTGGAATCGGAACTCGTCGGCCCGCTCGCTGCCGAGGCGTACTTCGGCGGTGTACAGCAGTCCGAGGAACGTCGACAGCCCGGTGCCCCGGGCCGCGACCACCAGCGCAGAACTCATGGAGACTTCCTCGCCGCACGTCCCGGGAACGGGGCCCGGAAGGACCCCGCCGGGAGAGCGGCAGCCTAGACGAACGCCTCCGCGATCCGGGTGTAGACCGGGGTCCTCCCCCGCACCGGGGGCAGCGCGACCCGGTCGATGCTCGCGTCGAGCAGCGTCCAGGTGGCGTCCGCCCGGACGCCCCGCGAGGAGATCGCGAGCCGGAAGTGGTTCATGGCGCTCAACGTCGGCGCGTCGCTGATCGCCGCGAACAGGGGGATCTCCCCGCCCGCTTGGAACAGCTCGACCAGCTTGTAGAGCAGGTCGTTGCGGTACTGGTGGGTGCTTCCGCGGCAGAGGATCAACGTGCGGGCCTGGCCGTCCGAGAGCAGGCGGCTCGCCAGGGTGTCGACCGCCGGCTTCGTGATCAATCGGCGCAGGCCGAGGGGCTCCTCGACCTCGCCGGGCCGTCGCTGCGGGACCGAGATCGGGTCGATCTTGCCGTTCGCCTTGGGGAAGCGCCGGTCGAAGTCGACCACCGCCGCCTCCGCATCGGCGAAGGTGATCCGGCCGGTCCGCAGGGCGGCGCCGGGCAGGACGATCGTGTGGTTCGCGATCGTCGGTCGATTGTACTCGTCGGCGACCCCGCGCCCCAGGATCGACAGCAGCACCTCGTCGTTGGCCGGCGCCGGATGGATCATCCGGGCGTCGATCACCGTCGATCCGCTCGCCGTCTTCTCCACGCGCACCGGGGTGAAATGGTTCTCGAGGTAGCGCATGTACAGCGGGCCGTTCAGGCCCGAGGACTCCGCCTTCGTGCCGTACCCACGTTCGGGGCTCGCTCCGTAGATCCAGTGCTCGAGCGACGCCGTCTCCGCCTCGTCCATCGGGGTCATCCTCCCTCCGTTCCTTCCACGTCCGGCCCGACCCTCACGCCGTGGCGACGGACGGGGGGGTCTGGAGGGTCGCCTGTTCGACGATCTCGTCCGGTACCTTATTCGCGACGTCCCGGAAATGCTCGATGAACGCGACATAATCCTCGTAGGAAAAGTCGGGGTCGGCGCCGCCGTCCGCCGAGAATCCCTTGCGCACGATCCGCGGAGCGCCGACCGGCTGCATGCCGGCCTCAGCGGTCTCCGTCCGGACCCAGCTGAAGAAATACGCGGCCTGGTCGAAGTTGACCCCCGCGACCTTCCCGCCGCGGATCTGGCTCAGGGTCTGCGGCATGAAGACGCGCAGGAGCGCCTCGGCGTACTCCTTTCGCTTCCGCTTCTCGTTGCCGGGTGGAACGCCGCGGTGCAGGCCGAGCTTCACGAGCACCTCGTCGCGGACGGAGTCGAACTTCGAGAGGACGAGCGCCGGATAGATCACCGGCGCTCCGACGCTCAGCCCCTGGGTCTTCATGCGGCTGAACTCCTGCCTCTTGTATGTCTGCAGCGAGACCAGAAGCGACGCGACCTCGCTGTCGTACTTCAGCATCTGACGGAACACCGGGGAATCGATCTCCGTGGTCATCTTGCTGCAGTCGACGAGGATGACGACGACGTGGCTCTTCAGCAGCTGCTGGATGATCGGGCTCGCCGCGACGCCCGACTCGATGAACTCCTGGACGTCCTCGCCCGAGACGTCGTACGCCGCGAACTGGAGCTTCGCGAACGGATTGACCCAGTTCTTCTCCTTGATCGCGGCCGGAAGGCGGCCGGAAAACGGCTTTCTGTAACCGAAGACGAAACCGATCTCCGTCATCTCGTCCTTGAGGGTCGCGCCCGGGAACCGGGCGTCCTTCATCCCCTCGTAGATCTGGCTCATCAGGCGCAACGACGCAAGCGGGGCGTGGAAACGGAACGAATCCACCACCCGGGTACCGTACTTCACCTGGGCTGCGTAGAGCAGTCCCAGGAACGTCGTCTTTCCGCAGGCTCGATCTCCCAATATGGCCGCCGGACTCATCTTTCCCCACCTCGTGCTTGGTTCACCCGATAGAGTCAGGGGTTCGCCTCCGCGTCCGGTGGGGCCTTCCAGGAGGGCCGGACCGGTGCGGGCGCTCGCCCGTCGGCTATCGAATCGTGAAGGGGAGGGACCGGAGGTTCCGCGGCGGGCGCCCCCAGCCAGCGGCCGTCCTCCACGGAGCGGCCGGGTTCGTCCCTCAGAAGCCGAGCGAGATCGGCCGCGAGAGATCGCAGGCCGCGTTCCACGCGGGCGAGCCGGAGGTCAGGTTCGTCGCGCGCCCCGGCGGGGTCGAGCAGCGGGACCGACCCCCCCGCGCGCCGGCGCGGTTCGGGGGGACGCTCGGGCCGCCCCGCCGGAGCGATGCGTCGGAGCTCCTTGACCGATACCGACCGGACGATCAGCCCGGCGGGAACCAGCTCGGGGGCCACCGCCGCTTGGATCTCTGACCCGAGGCGGTCCCAGTCCGGCTCACCGTCCGCGCGGCGGAGGCGCGCGAGGACGGTAGGAACGGTCCCCTCGACGGTGTGCCGCACGTAGCCGCGAAGCTCGTCGTCCCCGAGGCCCAACAGGTTCTCGGCCGCGGCGCGGAGGGCCCGCGGCTCCGCGGGGATCTTCACCTGGATCTGGAGCGCCACCTCCCAGCCCTCGGCCGCCCCGCCCTCGAACGCGTGCAGCGCACGGACGGTCGTCTCCACCTCGATCGGAGCGAGGGAGAGGTACGCCGTCGCCTTGTTCCACGGGGGGAGGTAGGTGCCGCCGCCGATCAGGATCCGCGGCTCGCGCGCAACGGCGTTCGCGCCCCCTCCTTCTCCCGGTGCGGGGCGAGATCGACGGCCAAAGAGGACGAGCGCCCTATTCGGAGGGATCGGCACATAGAGCCGCTCCAGGACCGCCCAAACGGCGAGCGCCCCTCCGACCGCGGCGACGATCGGGATCGTTAGCGAGGAAACGTCGACCATCCGCCCCGCCCGCGCTGGAACACGGCGGCGCGACCGACGGTCGTGCGCGCGCGTGGCTGCCAGCCGGCGACCCGGGCGGGGCTAGCGATCGACTTGGCGGAACAAGGACCTGACACGGAGGGTCCCGGAACCGAGCGCGTCGGCGGCGTGGATCGCGCACCGTGCATCTCGATGTCCCCCCGCGGTCCGCTCTCGCCGAAGCGAGAGGCCCGCATCGTTCAATACGCATCCATGTGGATAAATACCTACTCCCTCCGGGTCGAGCCCGGGGGTCTTCCGCGGCGCTCCGGGGCTACGGCGCGCCGAGGGTGGCGCCGATCGCCCCGGTGACGTCGTGGTGCTCCTCGACCCAGGCGATGACGATGAAGTACCAGCCGAGGATCAGGAGGAGGAGCAGCGCGGGGTCCGATCCCGCGTCGTGCGATGCGATCACCACGCACCCCTCGAGATGTTTTCCCCGGCGGCGGGGCTCGAAGGAGAGCATCTCCTTTCCCTCGACGTCCGACACCTTCCAGGTGGGGTCTTTGAACCCCGCGCGAGCCCATCGGAAGACCCGGCCATCGGCCGCTTGGATCGTGCTCTCGCGCCACTGCGCGCGAAGCACCGCGAGGTCGCGCCGGGTGGCGATGCTCCGCACGGTGACGCCGGGCCAGAGGAATCCCCGGCGCTTGAGCGTCCAACGACCCTCGGACGACTCGGCCGCAGCGATCGAGCCGGTTCCCCGTTGCCACGTCAAGGTGGCGAAATGCTGGTTGCCTACGAGCAGCTGATAGGCGTGGGACGACGGAAGATGGACCCACTCGAGCTGGCTCGCGACCACCTCGGGGACCGCCTGCATCGATACGGCATCCGGGATCTAAGGAAAAAGGATTTGGCGCGATGCGAAGCCGACGGATCGCGGGGGCTTCCGCTGCCTCGACGGGAGGCCCCGCGCGGTACGCCGGGTGCGTAAGCTTACCGGGACGGGGCGGCCGACATCGCCGGGCCTGCGCCGGACGGCGAGGCGACCGTCGGGGCCCCCGACGGGAACGACGGGGTGGCGGGAACCGCGGAGTAGCCGACACCTTCGATCGCGAGCGACTTCGGCTTCACGCGGACTTGGATCGTCTCGGCCTTCGGCGTGATTAGGTTCCAGCCGGCCCTCAAGATCGACCCGCCGACGAGCCAGATCACGGTGAGCAGGATGAACGTCTCGGCGATCGAGGCGATCCCGCCGAGCGACCCGCCGAGCGTGTTGCCGAGGATGGAGCCGATGCTCCCGCCGGGCGAAAGGCTCGGCGAGCCCTGGCCGTTGCTGGAGGCGCCGGTGCCGACGTGCACGTTGGTGAACGACTCGGCCGCGTTCCCGCTCTTGTCCTCGACGATCAACGTGACATTGTAGTTGCCGGCCGTCGAGTAGGTATGGCTCGTGTTCTGCACCCCGCTCGAATTGCCGTCCGAGAACTGCCAGTACGTGGAAGTGACCGGGGCGCTCCCTGCGTGCGTCTGGTCGGTGAGGGTCACCGTGAAGCCGGTGACAGAGTAGGCGAACCCGGCCTCGGGGCCGGACGCCGCCTGGGTGGAGGGGAGGTGGCCGAGGAGCCCGTAGGCGTGATAGAAGGCGAATAGGAGAATGGCGACCCCGACAACGACTAGAATGGTGCCCAGAATGCGCTCGTGCGGTCGATCCACGCAATGCGTATGCGTGCGCACGCCTTATCAAGCTTCACCTTCCCGCGACGGGGGCCCCCGGGGCCGGCCCGCGGCGCCCGGTCGCCGCCGGAGCTGTGCCCGGGTCGTTCGGCCCCGAGCGGCTCTTTCCCTCGGAAAGGGGCCGTCCGGTCCGTTCGCCTACGGTTCAAGATCGAAGTAGATCTTCACGGTGACGTGGTATTCGATCACCTGCTGGTCGGTGATACGGCCCTCGAACTCGCTGACCCGGAACCAGCGAAGGTTCCGGACCGTCTTGGAGGCGGTGGCGACCGCGTTCTCCGCGGCCTTCGCGAACCCTTCCTTCGATACACCCACGACTTCGGTCACTTTCTGCGCCATGGCCCACTCTCGGCCGGCCCACCGGATCGCTCCCTCTTAGAAATTCGGGTCCGGCCGCTGCGCCGAAGCTCCCCCAGCGGCTCCGCCCCGAGGGGGTGTATTATGGACCCACCGGCTCGCCCCGAGCGATGCCAGCTATCCCGCGGCGTCCGCTCGGAGCGACGCCGTTCCACGTGGCCCCGTTCGCCTTCGGCGGGAACGTCTTCGGATGGACCGCCGACGAGCGCCGTTCGTTCGAGCTCCTCGACGCGTTCGTCTCGGCCGGGTTCAACCTGATCGACACCGCGGACGTCTACTCTCGATGGGTTACCGGTCACCGGGGAGGGGAATCGGAGGCGATCTTGGGTCGTTGGCTCCAGCAGAGCGGACGGCGCAAGGACGTCGTCATCGCCACCAAGGTCGGGATGGAGATGACCCCCGCACGCAAGGGACTGTCGCGACGGCACATCCTCGAGTCGGTCGACGGATCGCTCGAGCGACTCGGCATCGACTGCATCGACCTGTACCAGTCCCACCTCGACGACCCCGAGACCCCGCTCCCAGAGACCTTGGCGACCTACCAGGAGCTGATCGATGCGCACAAGGTTCGGGCGATCGGGGCCTCGAACTACTCCGCCGCACGGCTCGCCGAGGCGCTCGGGGTGAGCCGGACCCAGGGGCTACCGGCCTACCAGACCTTCCAGCCGCGATACAACTTGATGGACCGCTCGGAGTTCGAGGGCGAGGTGGAGACGCTCTGCCAGAGTCGGGGCCTCGGGGTCATTACCTACAGCGCGCTGGCGAGCGGGTTCCTCACGGGGAAGTATCGATCGAAGAGCGACCTCGGAAAGAGCCCGCGGGGGGCTCGGGCGGAGAGAGGCCTTACCGACCGAGGCCGCCGTATCCTGGCCGCGCTCGATGACGTGGCGGCGGAGAACGCGGCGACGCCCGCGGCCGTCTCGCTGGCCTGGTTGATCGGCCGGCCGTCGGTCACGGCTCCTATAGCGAGCGCGACGTCCCTGGCCCAGCTCGCCGACCTGATGACCGCTTCCCGGATCTCCTTGAGCGCGTCGGCGCTCGAAAGGTTGGACCGGGCGAGCCGATGAGGCGACCCCTGTCGGGGGAGAGCGCGCCGTGACGGAAGTGCCCGAGGCGGGGTTCCGGACGATCGACGAGCTCGAACAGATCGCGTCGGCCCGCCTGCCGGCGGACCTGTTCGCGTATGTCCAGGGGGGAGCCGGGGAGGAGCGGACATTGCGCGCGAACCGGGAGGCGTTCGCCCGGGCGATCGTACGGCCCCGAATTCTTCGGGGGGTCGACGAGCTCGACCTTCGGGTCCACCTGCTCGACCAGCCGTTCACTGCCCCCCTCTTCGTCTGCCCGACAGCGTACCATGGGAAGATCCATCCGGACGCCGAGTCCGGGGTCGCGCGCGCCGCAGCGGCCGAAGGGCTCCTTTCCGTCTACAGTACCCTTTCTTCCCACTCGCTCGAATCGATCGCGACCGCCTCGGGAGCCGGGGGCCGGTGGTTCCAGCTGTACCATCAGCCCGATGCTGTGGTCGAGCGGCGGCTCCTCGAACGAGCCGATCGGGCCGGATACTCCGCCGTCGTGCTGACCGTCGACACTCCGGTGCTCGGGGTGCGGGACCGGCAGGCCCGAGGCGGGTTCGCCATCGACGCGTCCGTTCCGATCGGCAATGGGCCGGGGATCCTCCCCCCTCCGAGGGCCCCTTCCCCGGAAGCCGGGGTCTACCGCCTCCGCCCGGACGCGAGCGCGACGTGGGAGTGGTTCGACCGGCTGCGCGAGACGACCCGACTGCCGATCGTGGTCAAAGGGGTGCTCACCGCCGAAGACGCACGACAGTGCCTGGCCCATGGGGCTCGAGGGATCGTGGTATCGAATCACGGGGGCCGACAGCTCGACGGAGCCCCCGCGACCCTCGATGCACTCCCCGAGGTGGCCGCGGCGGTCGGTTCGAAGATCGAGGTGTACATGGACGGCGGCGTCCGACGCGGCACGGACGTCCTCGTGGCGCTCTCGCGGGGAGCCCGGGCCGTCGGCGTCGGCCGGCCGATCCTATGGGCGCTCTCGGCCGGTGGAGAGAAGGCCGTTCGGCGCTACCTGTCGCTGATTAAGCTCGAGATTGCGGTCTCGATGGCGCTCTCGGGTCGTCGGTCGATCGCCGAGATCGACGCGAGTCTCACAGGGCCTGCGCCCCACTGACCGTTTCCCCGGGCATCCCGAACCCGGACCTTGGCCCCGGGGGGCCGTTCGGGTCGTCCGCTGGAACAGTAGGTTGATAGCACTCCTCCCGGCCAACATCGGGTCGATCGACCTGACGGCCCATCCTACGCCGATCGCATTGGAAGACGCCGCGGGCGCGGCACCCGACCCCTCGTTCTACCTCGACCGGTTCCTCGTTCCGGTCGGGATCGTCACCGTGGTCTTCCTCGGATTGACCTTGATGCTCGCGGTCGGCGGTTGGCTCGGCGGGATGCCCCTGGCGATGGTCCTCGCCTCCAGCGGTGCGATCTTCGCCGTCACGATCGCCGTTACTCGAGACCGATCGCGCACCGGGATCGCTCCCTCTCCGAACCCGTCCGCCCCGTCCACCCCGTCGACCGGGGTGGAGAGCGCGTTCGTCTGCGCCACGTGCTCCGAATACACTCCTCCTCCGGACTGGGAGGCTCTCCTCCGAGAATCCGGCCCCACCGGCGACCTCGGGTCGGTCGGTCCGGGCCGCGGGGGCCCCGCGCCGTTCCTCCCCGTCGGGGTCGCTCGCGCGTACTCGAGCGTATCGTACGAGCCCGGAACGATGCCAGTAGGGGAGTTCCTCAGGGCTCCCGAGACCGTCTACATTCCTCCCCCCGCGAGCCGGGCGCTCTCCGACCTGTTCGATGGGGCCGAGGTGATCCTTCACGAGGGGCGGATCGTCCCGATCCCCCTCGAGTTCGCTCGCTCGGCCCGCTCGGGGGCGTGGCGCCTCCCGACGCACCCCGTTCCGGTGACGACCGGTTCGCGGTCCGCACCGTCCGTACCGGCTCGGGAACGCGAACTGAGGTCCCTCCCCACCACCGAGGAAGCGCCGAACGAACTCGAACTCCTCGCGGCCGGAGACCGCCCGGCCCTGGATCTCTGGATCCTCTCCGAGGTGGAAGGGCTCGTCGGTCGCTCGGCGTCGGTCGGTGCCATGGCGACCCTCGACGCCGTGCGAGCCGCGGCCCTCGCCCTCGAGGCGGACCCGCGCTCCACCCGCGCGACTCCGTCGTGCGCCGCCTGTCGTTCCTCGGTCACCGACTCGGCGATCGCCCACGAGTGTACGGATTGCCTCCGACCGATCTGCGAGCCGTGCCGCGGGCGCGTCGTCCAGCATGACGGGGCGTCGTGGTGCGGACCGTGTGCCGTGAACCGGTTGAGCACCGAGTTCCTGGACGCGGTGGATCTGTCCGCCGGGGGGTTCCCCGACCCCCTAGGGGACAGCGCACCCGCCGGCCCGATGCCCGGCAGCCTCGGAGTGTAGAGCCGGACTTCCGACCCGGGGCCCCCACGGCGCCCCCAGAAGTTCAGAGGAACGGCAATCCCGAACCGGTGTTGTAGAGGAGAACGCGCTCGTGGGGGCGGATCGCTCCCGAACGAACGAGGGCCGACAAGGCGGCGTACGGCGCCGCTCCCTCGGGTGAAACGGAGAGCCCGTGCCGCCGGCCGAGGTCGCTGACGGCCCTCTCGATCCCGTCGTCGCTGACGGTCTCGCCGGTCCCCTTGGTGCCTCGGATCGCCTCGAGGATCCGTTCGGAGGAGAACGGGGCGGGGACGAGAAGTCCGGGCGCGACGGTAGACGGCGCCTCCCACGGGGTCGTACATGGAGCATCCGTTCGGAGCGCTCGCACCACGGGGGCGCATCCCTCGGACTGGACCGCGATCAGCCGTGGCATGCGGTCGAGCAGTCCGATCGTACCCAGCTCTCGGAACGCCTTGTACATGCCGACCAGGCCGGTCCCCCCGCCCGTGGGATAGACGATCGCGTCGGGCATCTCGGACCCCACCCGCTGCTCCACGATCTCGAGCCCCATCGTCTTCTTTCCCTCAACACGGTACGGCTCCCGAAGGGTCGACATGTCGAACGAACCGCGGTCGGCCTCGGCCCGTCGGGCGAACTCTCCGGCCTCCCGGATCGTCCCCTCGACCTCCACAATCTCGGCACCGTAGCGGCGGCACGCGCTCTTCATCGGGTCGGGGGTTTGGGCGGGCAGGTAGACCCGGACACGGAGCCTCGAACGGGCTCCGTACGCTGCGAGGGCGACCCCGGCGTTACCGGCGCTCGGCACGAACGCCTCCCGGATCCCCAACTCCCGGGCCCGGGCGACGGCGACCGCCATGCCGCGCGCCTTGAACGAGCCGGTCGGAAGTCCTCCGTCGTCCTTCAGCAGAACCGAGACCTCCGGCGCCTCCGGGACCTCGCCCAGTTCGAGGATGGGGGAGAACCCCTCGCCGAGCGTGACGACCGCACCCGCGCTCTGGACGGGCAGTAGTTCGCGATATCGCCAGAGGGTCGCGGGCCGATCCCGGAGTGAGCGGAGCCACTCCGGGCCGTCGACGTCCTCCAGATCGTACTCCGCAAGAAGCGTGTGGCCGCACGTCGGGCAGCATCCCACCGGCCGCGACGGATCGACCTCCGTGCAGCAGGCGCGGCAGGAGAGCGTTCTCAGCCGAGAGTACGCTTCCCGCACGACGGGGGGATCGAGGGCGGGAGGATAAGCGTCCCGCGCGAATCAGGCGGTGGACGTCTCGACGTACTCCTTCCCTAGCGCTGGGTGATGGTCCTTCCATCCCTTCGAACAATGGCCCGCGTGGGCGGCGACCGCGCCGGAGTGCATGGATCGGATCTGCGTGCCGCCCCCCGCGATGGCGTCAGGGGGAAGCGCACCTTCGAGCCGTGGTCGATCGTCCAGCTCTTCTCGCTCGGGGGTCACGCTGGGACGACCGAACGGCCGCCGAAGCTCGAGATTCGTACTTTGGATGTAGCCGAGCCACGCCATGAACTTCCCACCGACTCGGCCGCGAGGCGGGCGGGCGCCCCCGTGAACCCACGGTGACGGCGCGTCGTGGACGGCGTTCGGGGAGGCGCGCGCCTAGACGACCTGGCGGATCGTGCGGATCTTGATGGGCCCCTACGCGAGTTCCGGGGGGTGAGAGCGTGCCGCGACCCCGGGCCCTCGATCTCGAGATCCGCCTCTCGGTCGGACCAAGCCGGACGGACCGGGTCCGCTGGATTTGGCAAGGACCTCCGCATTCTTGGACCGTGCGATATCCGAATAGTCTCCCCCGCTTGGGAGTGCGAGGGAGCGTATGGTCCGCGAACGGGGATTGAGGTTGGAGCAGGCCGGACTGAGAGTGACCAATCTGCGCCGATCGCTCGCGTTCTACACCCGGGCCCTCGGCCTTCGGGTCACGGCGCGGGGCGACACCCGATCGTGGGGAGGCGGTCTGTGGGTTCAGCTCGAGGATCCGGCCTCCCACCGACAGATCGAACTGAACTGGTATCCGCCGAACTCTCGCTTTGGGAAGCGGTACTCGGCCGGGGACGGGCTCGACCACCTCGATTTCACGATCGGGTCGGCGTCCCCGGCGAAGCTTGAGCGGGTCTATCGTCGCCTGCTGCGCGCCGGAGCGCGGCCGACCGATCTCGCGCCGGCGACCACCGAGGGATGGATGGCGAGTGTTCGGGACCCCGACTCTCTCTGGATCACGATCGGTCGCCGGCCGACCCGGGCCGAGATGGCGAAGACGCCCTCCGCCGACTCCGGATAGAGCGGCGTGGGGGCGAAGCGGGGATCGGGTCGGGGCCCGGGCGGTCCGGGGGCACGGAGATGAACGGATTCCTCGCGGGTTCGCGGCCCGGACCCAGGGCCGGACGATGAGCGGGACCTCCGCCCCCCGACCCGCGATGGTCGATCTCATGGGTCCTTCCCGAGACCGGGCGATCGACGCCCTCAAGCAATCGTTCACCGGGATCTACCGTTGGCACGCCAAGCGGACGCTCCGCGACATCGCGAGCGTCCGGGCGATCGAGATCGATGGCGCCGTCGCGGGGGTCGCCATGACGGAGCTGCTCGCGCCCGAGGTCGCTTACGTCTACTACCTCTTCGTCGCCACCGCGCACCGAGGTCACCGACTCGCTGGCGTGCTCTTGGACGACGCGTTGGCTCGGTTCCGTCAGGCGAGGGCGGTCGTTGCCTACGCCGCCTGCGAGGAGGGGAACGTCCCGTCGCTCCGGCTGTTCCGTTCACGGGGGTTCCGATTGGTCGAACGAGACGAGCCGGGATTCCGGGACGGGGGACTGGGGGCCTGGGGATACCGCAGTCGCATGCGGATCGTCCCGGGAGAGGTCCTCCTCGGAGTACGCCTCGGGTCTCCCGACTCCCCCGCCCCCTCGGAGCGCGGGAGTTCCCCGCCCACCGCGGCGGCCGACCGGTAGGTCTCCGTCACGGGGACCCTCGGGCTCTCGAGACGGGTGTCATCGCCCCGGCCGCGCCGGCGATCGGCAGCACGATCGCTCCGAAGCTGGTGACTGCGAACAGCCAGAATGGGAGGACGACCACCCCGTCGCCATACGGCCAGATCCCGCGAAGATTGATCAGGCTCACCGATGGGAGGAACGAGCAGCCTCGGCAGAGGTACCAATCGCCGATCGCCCAGAAGACGTTCCACCAGCCGTAGACCTCCACCAGGAACGCGATCGCGAATGCGGAATACGGCCGGAAGATCGCCTGGGTGGAGACGAGCAGCAGGACCATGACCCCGAGAGCGAGGATCAGCCAGCCGACGTAGTAGTGCGGGGAACCGCTGCGCGCGGTGTCGACGACCGCCGCCCCGAGCCCGAACGTCACGGCCGCCAGGAAGAATCCCGCGAGCGAGGCGCCTCGCTGGGTCGCCCAGGCGATGTGCGGCACGGGCCGTTCTAGCGGTCGGTCTCTACCTAACGATTCCCTTCGACGGGGAACCGGCCTGCGACCCGCACGGCCCCGCCCCGCCCGGCCCGTGCCGCGGAGGAGCCGTTCGTAGCCGCGCCCGTAGTAGCCTGTCCGTTAGCGACGGCTTAATTCGGGGTCGCGGCTCCGCTCGTCAATGGGACTCCCTCCGGAGATCGTCTCCCGGCTGCTCGAAGAGGCGCGGACCCACGAGTGCCTCGAGTCGCCCGAGATCTGCACGAAGCTCGTCGCGGTCGCGGACCTTCCGACCCGGTTCGGGTCGTACCAGGTCGCCGCCTTCTGGAACAACCACGACCGGCGCGACCACGCGGCGTTCATCCACGGGAACATCTTCGGGCGGGAGCGGGTCATGGTCCGCATCCACTCGGAGTGCCTCACCGGCGACGCGATCGGGTCGCTCCGCTGCGACTGCCGGGACCAACTGATCGCTTCGCTCGACCGGATCGCGAAGGAGGAGATGGGCGTGGTGCTGTACCTGCGGCAGGAAGGCCGGGGGATCGGCTTCGCCAACAAGATCCGCGCCTACCAGCTCCAGGACCAGGGGTACGACACGGTCCAGGCGAACGAAGCGCTCGGGTTCCGGCCGGACGAGCGGGACTACGGGTTCGCGGCCCACATGCTCGCCTCCCTCCACATCCAATCGATCGAGATCATGACGAACAATCCGGCGAAGGTCGAGGACCTGCGCCGGCACGGCGTAGAGATCGTGGGGCGGATCCCGCTCGTGATCCCGCCGAACGACCGGAACCGCCAGTATCTCGAGACGAAGCGGCGCAAGATGGGACACTGGCTCGACGACGAGCAGACGGACGAGCCGTTCGTTCCGATCGAGGAACTCCCTCGCTGAGCCGGGGCGCGTACGCTCTATCCCACGTGCTCGTGGCGGTTATGACGCTGGAGCGCGGCGACCGACGGAAGCCGCGCGCCGCAAACCGAACAGCGCACCGCGCTCGGGCCGGGCGGAGCGGCCTCCGACCCCGGGGTCGAATGGGAGTCGCGGACGTGCTCCTCGAGGACCTCCGAAGATCGGAACGCCGCCCCGCAGTGCGGACAGATCGCCTCGTACTCCGAGTACTCGACGAACGGCACGAGGACCGGATAGGTCGGTTCGCTATCCTCCTTTCGGGGAACCGAGAGACGGTCCCCCAACGCGATAAGCCCCTAAACGCCTGGCCCCTCCGATCCGTGCCGCATCGTACGGGAGCACCCCGATCGACATGACCGACTGGACGAGCCTCGCCATCTGGTCGCTGATCGGGACCTGGGCTCTGGTCATCGGCACGCTGGTTCTGATGTACTGGCAGACGCGCACGAGCCGGATCCTCAACTCCGCGAACGCGGTGATGGCGCTGCGGGAGCGGTTCGACGGGAGCCGGATGCGTTCCGCGCGGCGCCACCTCAGCGAACGCCTCATCAAGCAGGAGCATCACGACATCGCGAGCATGGAGGTCATCACGTTCTTCGAACTGGTCGGGACGCTGACTCACCGCAAGGTGCTGGACGACGACCTGGTGTGGGAGGCGTTCGGGACCTGGGCGACCACGTACTGGCTCGCGATCCGGCACCCTGTCGACCTCGTCGCCCGGCTTCGCTCCGACCTGAGCGACCCGCTGATCTTCCACGAGTACGAATGGCTGTACGATCGCCTGCGCGAGATCGATCGCGCCGAGATCGGCTCCCCTGTGGGCGTTCCGCCCGAGTCGATGGACGACGTGAATCGGATGCTTTCCCGCGAGGCGAAGCTCGAATCGATCTAGGGCCGCGGAGAGGCCGGTCCGATCACGGCGCGGTTCGGACCGGGCGCGGGGTCCGGCGGTGGATACGGACGAACACCATCACGATCCAGACGAGCTCCGCGGTGATCGGCGAAAGGAGCGCGACGGCCATCGACACGAGGAATACCGCCACGACCGCCGCCTGATTCAGCTCCATCCCGCGGATCCATTCCTCCGGAAGGCTCGGGTCGACCAGGCGATGGCCGTGCGTCGCATGTCTCCAGATCACTAGCAGGTCGAGACCGCCGAGCGCCTGGACGCCGGCATACAGGACGATCGCGACCTGCGTCGACTGGATCGGACTCCCGTTCCCGGGCCCGTACTCGAACAATAGGTCGACGAGGAACGGGGTGATCGAAATGACGAGCAGGAAGAAGTTGTTGAGGCGGACGAGGGTGGCGTCGTAGCGAACGATCGGGGAGAAGAGCCGGTGGTGGGAGTCCCACCACGTCGCGATGACAAAGAACGAGAGCGCGTAGGCGAGGAACCCTGGCTCGAGCCGGGAGAGGAGGCTGTTGAGGGACGGAACGGTGGTCGTTCCCGGCGCGGGAAGGAGAAGACTGACGACCAGGAACGTTAGGGCGAACGCGAAGACCCCGTCGCTCAGGCTGAGGAGTCGACCGAGATCGGTGCCGCTCCCGTCGAGCCCCTCGACGGCCCGTCGCTCGGACGGAGGCGCGGGGGCGGAGCTCAGCGGCACGGGGCGGCCCCCGCCCCCGGTGCGCCGCCCCGGGGAAATCTGAGCTCAGCGCGAGCGGTCACGGTCGCCGAGCTCCTAGCTCAGGACGTAGAGGTAGGCGGTCAGGCCCCCGGACCAATCGACGGCCACCGCTCCCCCGGGAGCGAGGTACCGTGAGGTCCAGTTCGTGTCGTAGGCGTAGCCCCCCAGAGAGAACGAGTAGAGCGTTCCGTTCTGCTCGTCGGCCGTACCGTGGAGGTACGTTCCGCCGAGGAGCGACCAGTTCGTGACCCAGGTGGTGAACGTCACGTTGTGGAACACCTCGGGGACGGGGGGGGTACGGGTGCCCCCGAGCCACGGGATCGGAACGGTAACGGCCGACCAAACGTACGTCCGTCCATCGATCGTGGCGTACGGGCTCGGAGTGTAGTTCGGGTGGAGGCCCGGGATCAGTCCGCCGAACAAGAGGAGGCCGATCACCCCAGCGGCGGCGAGGCTCCCGACGGTCAACCGGGCCTGAAGGGGGGTCGGGGGGAACTCCCGGTCCATCATCGACGGTTTCTCGGGAGAGGCTCGGGGATAATACGGGTTGCTTTCCTCGGGCGCCGAGGGCTCATACCCAGCGCGGCCCTACGGCCTTCCGATGCAAGCGGTCGCGGTGAGGGAATTCGGAGCCGTGCCGGCGGTCTTGGAGCTCCCGCTCCCGACGCCCGGCGCAGGGGAGGTCCGCGTTCGAATGGAGGGCGCCGGGATCAACCCGTTCGACTGGAAGATCGCCGACGGGGTCCTGAAAGGGAGTCGACCCCACGTGTTCCCGCTCATCCTCGGCGTGGACGGTGCGGGCACGATCGACGCGGTCGGTCCGGGCGTCGCTCGGTTTCGAGTGGGCGATCGGGTCTTCGGACAATTCCTGCACGATCCGGTCGGACGCGGCACGTACGCCGAGAGCGCGCTCGTACCGGAGTCGAAGGCGATCGGCCGGATCCCGTCGAGCATCTCGAGCTGGGAGGCGTCCGCGCTTCCGACTTCCGGGATGACCGCGCTAGAGGCGCTTGACAGGCTCGGTCTCTCGTCGGGCAAGTCGCTGGTCGTGGTGGGTGCTTCCGGGGGCATTGGTTCGTTCGCCGTCCCCTTAGCCGCCGATGCGGGAGTCCGGGTCATCGCGGTCGCCCGATCGAGTTCGCACGAGCGACTCCGCTCCATCGGCGCGACGGAGACGATCGATCCCTCGTCGCCCGAGCCGCAGGCGGCGCTCCGAGCGATCCGGCCGGCCGGGATCGACGGGCTCCTCGACCTGGTCAGCGACGCTCCAACCTTCGCCCGATGGGCGGCGACCGTCCGGCCGGGGGGGATCGCCGCGACGACGGTCCACGCCGCGGGACCTGTCGCGGGGGTCCGGACCGTGAACATCGACCTAGAGCCGCGCTCGGAGTTGCTGGAGCGCCTCGCGGCGCTCGTCGCGGGGGGCCGGATCCGCGTTCCGATGGAGCGAGTGATCGACCTATCGGCGGCCCCGGCCGCTGTCGTCGAAGGGCGCGCCGGCCGTCTCTCGGGAAAGACGGTGATCCGACTCGATCCTCGGGGCGAGACCGCCCCGTCGGCCTAGGCCTGGATTGAGGAGCTATCGGGTCCGCGTTGGGCTCGTGAGGTCGAGACGGATCGCCGATCGGAGCAGGGTCCGGAAGGCGGGAGCGCTCGCGGCGGAGAGGGTCGTCAGCTTCACGTGACGAAGATTCTTCCCTGTGCCTTCGAGCAGGCCCTTCGGATCGGCGAGCGCGGAACCCCGCCAGAACTCGATCCCTACGTGGCGGGAGAATTCCTGGACCGCGCAGACCAGGTCCGTGCCGACGTACCACGGGGTCCCCCAATGACGTTCGAGCCGCAGGTCGGCTCCGATCGATCGCACGGTTCGCGACGCCGCCCGCGCGATGGAGGAGACCGCGACGGGGCGCGGCGGAGGCTTCCGGGCGCGCGCTCCCGGCATGCGACACAACGAACGGTCCGGGCGCCTTGAATCCTTCGACCTACGTTCGGCAACGTTCTTGACCCCCGGGCGCTGCCTTGGGCGATGAGCGATCGGGTCGAGCTGTACAGCCTTCCGATCAGTCACTACTGTGTCTCGGTCGAGCGGATGCTCGCCTTCAAAGGGATCCGCTGGCGGTCGATCTACGCTCCGTACCACGATCGGGAAGCCCTGCTCCGCCGGACCGGGCAGGACTACGTTCCGACCCTCCTGTGGAACGGCCGGGTCGTCTCGTGGACAAATATCCCCGAGTTCCTCGAACGTCAGGTCCCCGAGCCCACGCTCTATCCCTCGGGGCGCCGGGCCCTTGCGCGCGCGCTCGAGAACTGGGGACACCAAGTCCTCGAGGAACGAGTCTGGCGGGCCGTCGTGACCCGGGTACCTCCTCTCCTCAAGACGGAGCACGAACGGTGGGTCTTCGAGGAGATGCAGACCCGGGCGCGAGGTCCGTGGCACATACTGCGCCAGCGCGAGGCGGAGTTTCGCCGGGAGCTCGCACCGTACCTCGGGCTGGTGAACGACCTGCTGGTCGGGCGGGAGTGGATCCTGGATGAAGCGTCCATCGCGGACTTCGGAATCTACGGATCCCTCTCCCCATGGTGGACGGTCGGAGGACGAATCCCGACCTCTTTGCACCCCCTAGCCGCATGGGCCCGACGCATCGGTCGTCTCGGCGCGTAGCCAGCGCTGGTCCCACAAGATGACCCCCCTCCCGAAACATCGCCGTCCCCTGTCGCACGCGTCAGAAGGGTCGACGCAGAGCAGCCGCGGGGAGATTCCCTATACCGAGCTCGCGAAGATCTACGACCGAGTCTACTCGTGGAAGGACTACGCGAAGGAGGCACGGATTCTCCGTTCCGTCGTACGGAAGTACGGACCTCCCCGCCCTCGGAGGTGGCTCGACGTGGCCTGCGGGACCGGCGCCCACCTACGTTACCTTTCCCGAACGTTCGACTGCGTCGGGCTCGACGAGAGCGGCGCAATGCTGTCGGTCGCTCGGTCCCGGGTACCGACCGCTCGCTTCTTCCGGGGCCGCATGCCCGAGTTCGACGTGGGCCGTCGCTTCGACGTAGTAACATGCCTGTTCTCAGCGATCGGTTATGTCCGAACCGAGGCGGCCCTGCGCGCGACGCTGCGTACGTTCGCCCGGCACCTCGCTCCCGGAGGGATTCTTCTCGTGGAGCCGTGGCTCACCCCTTCCGCGTGGCGTCCTGGTTCGGTCCATCTCTGGACCGTCCCCTCCGACGAGGATCCGATCGCCCGGATGAATTCTTCGAAGACACTCCGCGGTCGTTCGGTCATGGAGATGCACTACCTTGTAGCGTCACGAGGCCATCTACGGCACTGGAGAGAACGGCACGACATGGGGCTCTTCTCGGTCGCGGCCACGACCCGCGCTTTCCGAGCCGCGGGGATGCAAGTGCAGTTGATTCCTAGCGGATTCTACGCAAAGCCGCGAACCGATCGAGGCTTGTACGTGGCGAAGTCGATCATCGCCCATACGACGGGGCGGACGGGCGGCGCTGCCTCCTAGTCCGAGGGGCTTCCCGTGCGCCTATCGACCATCCGGCTCGGGGCCGAGGATCGCGTCAGGCCCCGCCGTCACGGATTCTGGAGGAGACTCCCGTGGATCGCCGTTCCCTCCACCCATATCGAAACGAGAGAGACGACGCGCAAGGTAACGGCGTCGCTCGGCCGTTGAGGCCGGGGCTTCCGGCGCTTCGGCCGGGACCGCTTCGACCGGTGCGAAGGCGACCCATGGAGTCGCCGGCGCGATGCGGGACACCGGCAGCTCAAAGATCACGGCGGGACCTCGGTCCGGGCTCGGGGAGTAAACCGGCCCGTTCTCGTCGCTCCGAGAATCAGGGACGTTCCTGGTCCCGCCGTGCATGACAGTCAAGAGGTTCGCAGACTACTTAATCAGTGGCAAATTTAGACGACTAAATGGCGGTGATATGTAAAGTTTAGAATGCTAATACGTCGGTGGCTCAACGAGGGGCTCTCCGGCCCAGGGGCAGACAGTGATTCGCAACGGGCTAACGTGGGCGGCGTTTCACGCTCGTTAGAGTGCCGGGGTGACCGCGCTGACGGGGGTTGAAAGGTCACGTCACGGAACAGCTACTTCGCCGCAATGCGGCCGTGCTCTACAATCGGTTCCCCGTCGATCAGGAGGCTGCCCCCTACCAGATCCAGGTAGGCAAAAAGATGAGGGGCTCGGCTCCGCCCCCCCATCTGAGCATTGCGCCCGATCATGAAGGTGATGGTTCCCCGCGCTTGGTCGAACAGGAGCGGGATCGACGAGATACGGGGGTTGAGACCGATTGAGAGTTGGCCCGCCCGTACTCGAGGGTTCCCGAGGGTGTCGAGTTCCCGACGGAATTGCCTTCCTCCCTGTGGGCAAGTAAAATCCTCAAGAGCTCCGTGTCGGAATGTCCACCTTCCGAGGGATAGCGGGATCTCTTTCCCGTGGACAAACAACACTCCGGTGGCATTCGCAACAAGGCGACCCTCCGCGTACAGCTCGTCCACGGTCGCACTTACGACACCAGCGGGTACCACGAGCATCACATTTCCGGAGCTCATGTCCTTCTCGTCAATCACTCCGTCATCGACCTTCGGGAGCCGGTGGGCGAGCCGTAGAGTCAGATCCGTACCGTTGTCGTGGGAGATCGTCACCTCCTTCCCGCGCAAGAGTCGCTTCGCGATGCGGGAGCCGTCTTGCTGCATTCCCCGCGGGTCCACAATCGCCGCGGAGATGAGCTCATTACGCCACTTTCGCAGGTTGACGTGGTAGCGTCGGGCCCAGAGTTCACTCGTGCGACCGAGGTCCCATCGGACGGATCGAACGCCGCACTTCTGAATCACCCGCATCAGTTCGTGGTTGTTCGACTGAGCTCGGCGGGCGGCGATTGCAGGGAGCGACTCCTCACGAAGTGCGTCCGCCGGTCCGTAGAGGTAAACGTACGCGTCCGAGGCTTTCAGCGCCGCCCACTCGTGAGTGCCGACCCTCCCGAGCTGGCTGGCCGGGGCGTCCGAAACGCTCCGCCAGTAAGACGCTTCGTCCTTGACAGAGACGAGCGGTCGAGCGCCGAGGAGGCGTGCCTCAAGTTCGAGACTGACCGCCCAGGGGAGGGTAGCGCTCCAGGTCTCGATCAGGACGTTCTCGCCGCGCGTGAGCCGGAGCGTATTGCGCAGCACGTTTCGGGCGAACGCTCTCCGCAGGGACTCCGGGTACGCTGGCAGCATCCACCCCTCGTACCGAGTGGCGGCCTATTTAAGGGAGTGTCCATTTAGGAGACTAAACCGAGCGTACCAACTCGGACTCAGCGGGCGATGAGGCTTCACAAAGTCGTGAACCGTGTTTACGAGGGGATCACATACTACCGCTGGACCGTGTCCCTTCCTCCGAAGCGGGTCCGTGAACTGGGCTGGACTAACGGTCAGGAACTGGAGGCCGTGGCGCGAGGCTCCTCGCTTTGGATTCAGCCGGCGGTACGTGCACCTCCGGGACGGCGGGAGCGGGCGACGGACTCGCTCGAGGAAGAGGTGCGTCGGAAAACCCTCAGTCACCGATCGGGTCGGTAGCGAGGACTATCTGCTGTGCGGTGCCCGTATATTGGCTGCCGGATCGCGTCCACCCGCCAATCCTATGGACGGTACAGTTCTCTGCCCAGTGAAATCTTAAGGCCACTCGATGTCCATCGGCCCCGGCTCGATGAGCGGGCTCAAGCTCGACCATGCGATGGTCATGGTTCGCGATCTCCAGGCCGCCTCGGACGACTTCGCTAGACTCGGATTCCGAGTTCTCTCCGGAAGCCGCTTTCCGATGGGGATTGAGAACGCCATCATTCCCTTCGGGGCGCCCGGCCCGTATCTTGAGCTCGTCAGTGTTTACCGGCCCGGGAGCACTCAGATCCAGGACAACGAGGAGTTTCTCGCCCAGGGCGAAGGAGCCATGTACGTCGGACTCGAGACAACTTCTGCCGCTGAGGTGGCAGACCGTCTGCGCGGTATCGGCCTTGAGATTGGAGGACCAACTCCGGGGACCATCCAGTACGAGGGTCGCACCGAGAGGTCTCCTGCCCTCTGGAACTCGGTGACTATTCAGCACGGAGCCTCTCCCCGGAGCGACCCCCTGTTCTTCACCGAGTACAATGCCGCCGGCCGAGCCGACTGGGCTGCCAAAGAACCCGAGCGCGTCCGGAAATACGACGAGGGGCGAAAAGCCCCTCACCCCAACGGTGCCCAGAGCTTCTCCTCGGCTTGGTTTGCCGTGGAGGATCTCGACAAGGCCCTGGTTAGCTACCGAGCCCTCGGGCTTCGGCGGGTCCGAGAGTTTCAGATAGACTGGTTAGAGTGCCGAGCGGTCGAGCTTGCGCTTGATCGCGGCTCGCTACGACTGATGGAAAGCACCTCCCCAGAGGGCCCCCTGCCGTCGCTCCTCGCACTCCACGGATCCCAAATCGAGGTTCCGGGAGTGAGTCTCGAGGTATCCAGCATCGATTCGGCGCTCCGCTCGATGTCGTCAGACCGAGCGAGAATGCTCCAACAGTCGGTGGGTCCGTTGGGACGCAATGTCGTGATCCCTCCGGAGCTGGGTCATGGGATGTGGATCGAGCTCTTTGAACGTCCAGGGAAGAAGGGGTGAGGTCAGTTCTCAGTCGACCCCACGCTAATCCACCCCTGTCCAAGACCACTCCGTCCCTACGCGGAGTCCTTGAGCAACGCCCCGAAGGACGACTTTCGTTTGATTCTTCCGTTCTCCAGCTCGAAGATATTGCAGTACCGAACGGCAAAGTTGCGGCCGTCCTTCTTATGGACGTGAGCCAGGCCCTCGACAACCACCACGTCGTCTTCCTCCGTCATCCGGACGATCTCGTTCCGAAGTTCATCGTCTCCGAAGTTCTGAACGAACGCGGCCTTCCCGAGCGTTCGAACTCCCGTGGCGGGGACGCCGTCGCCCCACTCGATCCACTCAAAGTCGTCGGCGAGGAATTCAGCGGCCCTCGAGGGATTCCGAGCGGCCAGGTGGGACTCGATGACCTTCTTGTTCTGGCTCATGATCACCGCAGCCGCTCCCCTCGAAATATAACTGCGTGTTCTTCGATTGGAATTCCTTCTGCCCCCCGCGGACTACACGCGGCAGCCGAGCCGTTAGGGCTCGTCCACTCGGATTCCATGGCGGCGGGAGCCGCTGATTCAGGGGATAGAGTTCGTTCGCCGGGAGTCGGGTATCAACCTACCCCCTTCCGGACAACAGCGTAGACTGGCTCGCCTTCAAGGAGCACAATCGGAGATCCGGCCCCACTAATGTTCGTCTCCCCAGGGAGTCGGTACCTAGGGGGTTCGATTACAGAGGAGTTGCCACGCGAACTCGCATAGGGATGTGTCCGTGAAAGCCGATTCCTCGGCCCTGAGCCGTACGTCGCTCCCCCCGCCTGCGCAAAGCCGCGAAGTGCGAGGGCGGAGCTAGAGCGTGGGAGCAACTCGTTAATTATATTTATATTATATTATACCAAAAGGACATGTCTCCGACATGGAGCTCGAACGACTGTTCGGAGGCCGGGTCCGGGCGCAGGCGCTCCAGACCCTTGCGGCGACTTCTAAGCCCCTGAGCGCTTACCGGGTTTCGAAGGCCATCGAAGCGCAGCCGATCCAGGTGCTGACGATTTTCAAAGGTCTCGAACCGCTCGTGGAGCACGTTCGGGAGGGCTGGATTCTACGAGACGAGAACCTACGCCGGTTCCTGGTGAGCGGCCTCCGCGAACAGGACCGCACCCGCCGGGAGGAGAAGGACGAGTTGCTCGCCGGCCTCGGGCTGAGAAAGAGCCACGAACATGGACGCGGAAGGGCTCGATAAGACGATTCCTGAGACCAAGGGGTCGAATTGACCCCGTGATGGGGTCGAAAAATCTCATAATCGCGTCGCCGGGATGAATCGGTGTAACAACTGGGAGTAATGGACACGGGGGGATTTGAACCCCCGACCTCTGCTTTGCGAAAGCAGCGATCTTCCGCTGATCTACGTGCCCACCGCCGCTGGGGAGAACCGTTCCCCCATAAGTGTTTGGAAAACGGCCGGCGCGGCGCCGTCAGGGGGGGCGGGAGAGAACGCGGGCGAACCGTACGAGCTCGACGAGATGTTTCCCGATGATGGCGCGGGTCACCTCGTCGGCGAGGCGGCCCTCGGCGTCGTGTTTCTGGGCGGCGAATGGGACGATCACCTCGGGTCGGTTGATCGGGAAGATGTTGAGGAAGACCATGGTCTGGCGCGGCTCGTACCGGGCTCGAGCCCCGCCGATCATCCCGACGGAGGCGCTCATGATCCCGGCCGGCTTTCCATTCCAGGAGCTCTCGGCGTGCGGCCGCGAGACCCAATCGATCAGGTTCTTCTCCGCGGTGGAGAGGCCGTAGTTGTGTTCGTTGATCGAGAAGAGGACCGCGTCGGCCTTCCGGAGCTGCTCCCGTAGCCGGCGCTCCGGTTCGGGCGCGGTCCCCTCCTCATCCTGGTTGAAGACGGGGAACCCGCGATTGTCGGCGATATCGACGCGGCTTCCCTGCGGAGCGAGTTCCTGGGCGGCTCGCAACAGGCCGCTCGAGTAGGCATTCGCTCGAAGGCTTCCCGGGATTCCCCGGATCACGAGATCGGCCACGTTCGCTCCGAGGGGGGACGTCCCCGCGGGTTCCCAGGGTGTGACGGAACGGTCAGGAAGCTGGTGGCGGCCGGGGGGTTAGTTATGCACTCGCCCGGGCCATCTTTGCTGCGGGGTTCTCCGCGGCGGCCGGCGACGCGCGTTTCCCATCCCCGGGCGCGGGAGCGGAGGACGGGGGCGAAGGGGGCGGGGCCTTGCCGCCCCCCGACTTCGCCGCTGCGGGGGGCCGAACGGCGAGCAAACGACGGCTGTCGGCGTCGTAGCGGAAGAGGTCGGCGTAGCGGCCCCAGTTAATGATGTTCTGGACCGCCTCCTCGCTCGGCGTCGTCGTGAGCGAGACGATCTGGGCGAGGTCGTGATCGCTGAGTTGGTGCTCGGGGGCACTCTCGAGCGCGCGCACGAGCGTCTTGAACAGGGTCGTCTTCCGCAGCTGCTCACGAAGGGTCGCCTTGCGGCTGCGGATCGTCCCTGCCAGGAGGCGCTTCCCGAGGTCGGTGAACGTCGCGCGCCCATCGGTGACTTTGACCAGCTGGAGGATCTCGGCGTACTCGAGTGCCGGGAAGATCTCATCGATCTCGAGGTCGAGATCGTCTGCGAGGAGCGCGACATCTTCTGACCCATGATGGGAGTCGAGCAGCACGAGCAGGCCGAGCATTTCCGTCGGGCTGCACTTCGGATAGCTGGTCGGCACGGTCGTCGAGGTTGTCCTTACCCGGGCGCTTGTATATAGCCTCTCAAGCGGGGTGCTTCGCCTCGGGCGGGGACGGCACGGGAGTGCCGCCCTCGGTGATGAGGGAGTAGACTCGGTCCGTGAGGTCGTAGAAGGCCGGACTCTTGCGGTCCCGGGGACGGGGGAGGTCGATCGTGACCTCGGCGAGGACGTGGGACGGGCGCCGGGACATGACGATGACCCGGTCGGCGAGCTGGATCGCCTCCTCGATGTTGTGGGTCACTAGGACGACCGCCTCCGGGGGGAGCTGGGGGTCGCTCCACAGCTGGAGGATCTCCTCCCGCAGGCTCTCCGCGGTGAGGGCGTCGAGCGCGCTGAACGGTTCGTCCATGAGGAGTACGGCCGGCTCGACGGCGAGCGCCCGGGCGAGGCCGACGCGCTGGCGCATCCCCCCCGAGAGCTCGCGCGGGTACGCCTCCTGGAATCCCTCGAGCCCGGTCACGGAGACGTACCGCTCGACCTGCGTAGCGATCCGGTCCGCGGGCCATTCGAGCGCTTCGAGCCCGAAGGCGACGTTCTGGGCGACCGTGAGCCACGGGTAGAGCGCGAAGCTCTGGAAGACCATCGCCATCTGGGAGCAGACCCGGTCGACCGACTTGCCGCGGAACTCGATGTTGCCGGCCGACGGATGGTCGAGCCCCTGGATCAAGCGGAGGAGCGTCGACTTGCCGCACCCGGACGGACCGACGATCGCGAGGAAATCTGCGTCCTTTACGTTGAACGAGATGTCCTGCATGATCGTGATCGTGCCGTGGCGCGACGGGAAGCTCTTGTCGACGTGCTGGATCCCGATGAGCGTCATCGTACTGCCTCGCGCGACCGTGCGTCGACGGCCGGTCCTTCAGTCGTACCGGAACCGTTCGGCGGCCCGCCGATACAGCGGCTTCCATATGACCTCGTTGATGACGATCACGCTCGCGACCAGAGTGAACAACGCCGCGACCATCAACGGCGTCCCTCCGGCCTCCGCGTAGCCGATGTCGATCTGCTGGCCGATCCCGAGCAGGCTCAACGAATGATTCGTGCCGACCTGCAGATACTCGGCGACGATCAGGGTGTTCCACCCGCCGCCGAACGCCGTGATCGATCCGGTGACGAGCGCGGGGAAGATCCCGGGGAGGATGATGCGCCGGAAGAACTGGCGGCCCTTCAGCCCGAACGACCGGGCCGCCTCTTCCAGATCCGGCGCGAGCCCGCGCACTCCCGCGAGGAGATTGAAGAAGAGGTACCACATCATTCCGGTGAGCAGCATCAGGACCGATGCCCCCTCGGCGCCGATGTACGGGATCAGTTCGAAGATGATCACGGGGAACAGGGCCGTCGCTGGGAAGGAGGCGATCACCTCGACGATCGGAAGCCCCACGCGCGAGGCGTGCGGTCGTCGGGCGAGAAAGATCGCGAGCGGGAGCGCGATCGCTAGGCAGAGCGCGTACGCCGCCGTGATGCGTAGCGTCGACGCCCCCATCGCGAGCGGCAGGAGGAGGATCTGGTGGCGGACCGAATCTGAGATCGGTCCGGTGAAGACCCGGAAGACCGCGACCGTGATCGCGATCATCATCAACCAGACGACGACGAGGATCGCGCCGAGGGCGAGATAGTAGAAGGCGGACCGCTGGAACTCGGACGGTCGGCGGACCGGTCGCACGGTGATCGAAGCGAGCTGCACGAGCGGGGTCGAGATCCACGACACGCTCGTGCGCACCCCCCGCGTGACGTAGGCGGCCGCGCGGTGGAATCGTCCCGAGGCGTCCCGGTTGGGGGTGAGCATCGCGGAGTCGCCGGAGGGGCTCGTGTCATACCGGTACCGCTCCGCGAGCCGGCCGAGAGGACGCCAGACAACGAAATCGAGTATCGCGATGACGATGACCAGGACGACGATCCCCGCGAGGAAGGCGTCCGCGTTGTGAGTGCTCGCCGAGAGGGAAAGGAAGCTGCCGATCCCCCGCAGCGGCGAAGTGTTGGTGGTGAAGATCTCGGCCTCGACGAGGAAGAACCAGCCTCCCGTCCACGACAGCACGGAATTGTAGACGAGTCGATTGACGGTCGCGGGGAACAGGACTCGGCGGAACCGTAATCCGCCGCGCGCGCCGAACGTGTCGGCCGCTTCCTTCAGCTCGCCGGGGAGGGTCTTCAGCGACTCGTAGACGCCGAAGACCATGTTCCAGGACATCGACGTGAAGATCAGGAACACCGAGGCGATGTTCGGACCGAGCCAGCTGACCGCCGGGGTGAGATCCACGAAGAAGTAGATCGCCACCGGGAAGAATCCGAGGATCGGCACCGATTGGAGAATGTCCAGCACCGGGATCATCACGCGTTCCCCCGTACGGTGCGTCGCGGCGTAGTAGCCGTACGCGAGCGCAAAGCCGAGGGACGCCGCGTAGGCGGCGGACATCCTCAGGAACGAGAAGCTGACGTCGATCGCCGCGGTCGGGAGGAGGAGCGCGATCCCGTCGAGGGAGCCACCGAAACCGGAGAGCCCGATCGCACCGATGAACGTCGGAATCGCGAGATACAGGGCCGCCGAGCGGGCCGAAAATGACGGAAGGTACGGTCGCGCCGGGTCCCTCTCCGCCATGCGACCCCCCGGATTGGGATGGTCGACGGACCGCCCCCGTCTATTTGTGGGTGCGGTTCGGCCGGTCGTTCCGGCGGCCCGGGAGCGGTCGCCGGATTTCTGCTCGGCAACGTTTATCAACGGCTCCACGCTGGCACGGGTCGTAGCCCCGTAGTGTAGTGGCCAATCATGCGAGACTCTGGATCTCGCGACGCAGGTTCGAACGCCGCGGGCCACCGCGCACCCGCCGGCCGGAACTCCTGCCGGGGCTACTCTACGGGTCGTTCCGATCTTCCGATGCGGGGGTGCTCCAGTCCGGCCAAACCGCGCGGCGTCGCCGCCGGGGCCATCGAGGCAGGGCTTAGGACCCTGTTGCCTAGGGCATTCGCCGGTTCAAACGTTCGGCTGGCCAGTACGGCCACCGGGCGGAAACTCCGGCCCCCCGCATTCCCCCTCCCGCCGGACCGGCCCGCGTGAGCGCTCTGTCCCCGAGCGCCGAGGAGCTCGGCCGGCTCGATGCCGCGGGAGCGGACCAACTCCTGGAGCGCTTGGAACGAGAGGTCCCGCAGCGCCCGGCGCTCGCGGAGGTGGGCATCGCGCACGAGGGCACGGCGATCGTCTTCGGCGATTCGCACGGCGACTGGCGATCGACCGCCGAGGTCGTGGCCCGGTTCGAGGCGGCCGGACCGAACGCGATCCTGATCGGCCTCGGCGATTATGTGGATCGTAGCCCGACCGACCTGCCGCACGGCTCCGTCGTCAACGCCCTCTTCCTCCTCAGCGCGGTCGCGCGATGGCCGGACCGGGTGTTCCTGGTCCAAGGGAATCACGAGACCGCGCGGCGCCTCGGCGTGCGCCCCCGCGACCTGCCGCGCGAGGTCGCGGAACTGTGGGGGGAGGATGCCGCCCGCCTGCGCCGACTCGTCGGGCTTCTCGAGCGCGGTCCCCTGGCGGCCTACACGCCGAGCGGGGCGTACTTCGCCCACGCGGGGTTCCCCCGGGGTCCGCTCCCGAATCCGTGGACCTCCGCGTTCGACCGGGTCGACGACGATCGTCTTTCGGAGATCGTCTGGGCCGAGTGCGGCGCCTCCGCGATCCGACGCGGTGTGGTCGACCCGTTCACCGAGGAGGAGCTCCGGGCGTTTCTGGCAGGGAGCGGCCTCTCCGTTTTCTTGCGCGGCCACGATCCCGATATCGCGGGGCGCCGGGTTTTCGGCGACCGCTGCCTCACGCTCCACACCACGAGCGTCTACGAACAGCACGGCGGGATCCTCGTCGCCGCCGTCCCGCTCAGCGGACGGATCGTCGACCTCGGCGCGGTGACCGTGGACCACCTGTCGATCGAGCGACCGTCGGCGACGATCCGCTGAGCGGGGCCGGTCCACCGCCGAACAGCGCGCGCTCCGCCTCCCTCACCTCGTCGGGCGTCTCGGCCGCGCGATACCGGTCGAGTCGTTCGCGATTGATCTCGAGGAACCCGCCTCCTCCACGAAACCCTTCGAGGATCTGCGCCGCCGCCGCGGGGTATCCGAGCACGAAGAGCCCCGCCGCGAGCGCCTCGACCGTGTTGAGTTCCGTGAGCCGGCCGTAATGCTGAGGATTCGCGGCGACCAAGATCGGAAGACGTCGCCGGATCGCTCCGTCCCGCGCGGACGGGACCGTTCGGGGGAGCGATCCTCGTTCCGCTAGGCGGTTCCACGAACAGTCGACGACCAGCAGCCCGTCGTCCTTGGCCTGAGCCCGGTCGGCCCCGGAGAGGGGACTCGGTGCGTGCGGGTCGAGAACGACCGGCCGACTCCGGTTCTCGCCGATCCGGGCGACGGCCCGAACCCAGCCCCGATGAAGGAGGCGCCGCCCGGTGCACGCCTTCGGATGGTCCTCGCCGGCGAGCAACAGGAGCAGGCGGATCGGCGGCCTAGGCGACAGGCTGGGCGTACTCTCCGAAGATCGCATGGAGCTCTCGCGTCAGCCGCAGCGCCTCGTCCCGCGGCCGCTGCCAGAGGTTCCGCCCGAAGATGATGCCGGTCGCGCCTGCGTGCATCGACGAGCGAACCTTGGCGAGGAGCTCGGCGTCGCCGATCTTTTCGCCGCCCGACACGAGCACGAGCGCTCGGCCGGCGCTCTCGACGACCTTGCGGAATGCGTCCTCGGCGGAGAGGTGGAGGCTGTTGTACGGCGCCGGGCTCTCCGCGTCCTTCTCCGAGGGGATCGGGTAGTTGAGCTTCACGATGTCCGCGCCGAGCTCGAGGGCGACCCGGGCCGCGTAATCGATGGCGTAGAGGCTCTCCTTGCCCCCCTTCTTCGCGACCGCCTCCCCGCGCGGATACGCCCAGACGATCACGGGCATGCCGAGGCGGTCCGCATCGCGGCGGACCTCCATGAACTGCCGTAGGTCGCGGTCTTGGGCGGGCGACCCGACGTAGACGGTGTATCCGACCGCATCGGCGCCGAGACGGACCGCGTCCTCGACCGTCCCGGTCAAGGGGCTGAACGCCTGGGCGTCGGACGGAATCGCCGTCTTCCCGTTGAGCTTCAGGATGAGCGGTACGTCGCCCGCGAACTCGGAGAAATACTTCTCCGCGAGCCCGATGTGCAGCGCGATCGCGCTGAAGTTCCCGTCCCGGGCGAGCTCGTACTGGTACCTCGGGTCGAGCGAGGCCGGGTTGGCGAAGAAATCCCCGGGCCCGTGCTCGAGGCCTTGGTCGATCGGGAGCGCGAGGAGCGTTCCGCCCCCGGGGCCGTGATCGTAGAGCAGGCGTCGTAGACGGGTCCGCTTTCCCGGCGAAAGCCCGAGAAGGCTGAGCGGAGGGCGGGCGTAGCGCATCGGCGACGACCCGCGGATCGTTCCGGGGGCGGGGTGGGGGTGGGGGGAGCTCATGGTCGCCGACGGCCGCGCACGGGTCCGCGCGATTTAATGGTTGGTCCCCGCGGTTCCCCAGCGACCAGCGCCCGCTCCCGAGGAACGCTTTATCGCCCGGGTCGCGGTGCTCATGCCTCCCGAGGGACACTCCAGGCACGATGCGACCGCAGGTGATCCTTGTCGCAACACTGCTGCTCAACGCCGGACTGTTCGCGCTGAATCTGTTCGTCGCTGTCCAGTCCGGCAGCCGGGTCGTCCTCGCCGAGGCGATCTACGCGATCACCGACCTCACCGGGAGCGGCCTCCTGCTCTGGGGGCTCTACCTCTCCCGCCGGCCCCCGGACCACGAGCATCCGTTCGGGTTCGGCAAGGAGCGGTTCTTCTGGGCGTTCGTCTCGATCGTCGTGACGTTCACCACGACGGGGATGGTCGCGCTCGTGACCGGGATCGAGCAGGCGACGGACCCCCACGTGGTCACGCACATCGGGGAGGGCCTGCTCGTCGTCGGCGCGACGCTGGCCGTGAGCATGGTCGGGATCTGGATCACGCTGCGCGAACTCCGGATCGCCCGAGAGACGCTCGCCACGCTTCTCGAGTCGGCCCACCAGGGGCTCAAGTCGGTGTTCTATCAGGATCTCGTCTCGATCGTCGGAGCGGTGATCGCCTTCGCGGGGCTCCTAGTCATCTACCGGACGCACGACTACGCGCTCGACGGCGCGATCGCCGCGCTCGAAGGGTTCCTGCTCGTGGCCACCGGGTTCGTGCTCACGGCGGAAAGCCGGGAGTACCTGATCGGACGGGCCCTCGATCCCGGGGTCGCCCTATCGATGGTGACCCTGGTGGAACGCGACCCCCGCGTGGCCCGGGTCCGCTCCGCGCAGTCGATGCTGCTGGGGCCGGACGACGCGCTCGTCGCGCTGCGGATCAACTTCCAGGATGGGCTCACGACCGATCAGCTCGAGGCGACGATCGACCAGGTGAGCCTCGCACTCAAATCGATGTACCCGGTGCTCCGGCACATCATCATCGAACCGGAATCGTAGCGCGTCGCTCCTCGACCCATCGGACCACGGTGAGCGCACCGAGGACGACCGCGATCGATCCGAAGAATGGGTAGAGCCCCGGATCGCCAAAACGAGCGAGGAGCTGGCTCGACGCGACGACCCCGACGATCATTCCGGCGGAGATCGTGAGCGAGTAGATCGCCATCGTCGTCGCACGACTGAGCGCCCCCGCGAGGTCGGCGAGCGCCGCGAGCGCTGCCGGGCCGTAGGCGAGCGCCGGGATCACGCTGATCCCGAGGCCGACGAGCACGGGCCACGGGTGGTTGTACGCGATCGTCAGGCTCGCGAAGAGGAGAACCAGAATGAACCCGGAGGCGCCGACGGTCATCATCCGGGTACGGCCGA
The DNA here is from genome assembly GCA_049285595.1 of Thermoplasmata archaeon. GTDB lineage: Archaea > Thermoplasmatota > Thermoplasmata > Lutacidiplasmatales > UBA184 > Lutacidiplasma. The sequence goes on along the minus strand of JBAQAF010000015.1, from coordinate 68,090 downwards.
CCCGGTCGGCCCACCCTCCAAAGTACGGCTGCGTGAGGACGAGCAGCCCCCCGGCCCCTCCGATCACGGCGGCGAAGTAGAGCGGGGAGATCCCGACCCCGTTCGCCGCCGGCGCGAGGAACACGAGCGCCGCCCCGATCAGCGCGTAGATGACGAGCCACGGGACGGTTACGACGAGCACGCTCGGTCGGAACGCGCTCTGGACCACCTTTCGCAAGGAGAACAACGGGAGCGACGCACGGCGCCGGGGGGAGCCGCGCAGCAGGTAGCTCGCGCCGACGATCCCGGCGACGAGCGCCGCCGCTCCGACCGGGAAGACCTCCCAGAGCTTCGAATTCGGGACCGTTCCGAGAACGCCGAAGCCGAAGGCGAAGCCGCCGATCCATCCCGAGAGGTTGACGGCATCGAATCGCCCCATCTCGAGGCCGCGCTCGTCCGTCCGGCTGCGGTCCGCGACGACCGCGAGACTCGCCGCGAGGATCGCCCCGCTCGCGATGCCGAACAGGAAGTTCGCGATCCCCAGGATCAAGGGTGAGCGGGTCGCCGCCACGACCCCGAACATGACCGCGGCCCCGGCCATCCCGCCGAATAACACCGGGTACCGCCCCCACCGGTCGGCGGCCGCTCCCGAGAAAAGGACGGTCGACCCTTCCCCGATCGGGGCCATCGCCGTGACGAGGCCTGCCACGCCAAAATCCTGACCGCTAAATCCGCCCGAATGGCCGGTGAGATAATCGGCGAAGACGGCGATCGTGATCCCGAAGGAGAACCGGACGAAGAAGGTGGCGAGGAAGACCGCCGCAAGGGGGCGGGGCGCCTCCAACGGCTCGGCCGGCGGTAGCGTCCCGGGCACCGATCCCGCGCTCACGCCACCGGGGCGTCCCGTTCGATCAACTCGATCCAGACGTCGTTTGGGTCGAGCACGAAGGCGATGCGGCCGGAGCCACCGACGAGGCGGTACGGCTCCTTCGCGACGCGCACGCCCCGGGCCCGGGCGCGCGCGAGCCATCCGTCCAGGTCACGGACCTCGAACGCGAGGTGGTCGAGCTGCTCGCCGGCCTCGAACTCCTCCTTCCCCTCCCAGTGGGTGAGCTCGATCCGCGCCCCGCTCTCGGGGTCCCGGACGAACGCGATCTCGGCCCGGTTCTCGGGGATCGCCCGCCGTCGCTCGAACTCGAGACCGAGGACCTCCGTGTAGAACGTGAGGCTCTCCTCCATCCGGCGCACGGTGATGGACGTATGGAGGAACTTCATCGGCGGCCGGACGGCGGTCGGCTACAAAAGGGTCGGCGTACGGCTCACGGGTGACCGTAGACGACCTTGACCGGGGTGCTCCCGACCGCTCCGCCCGAGTCGATCCGGACGAAGCCGACGCGTTCGAACTGGAGGATCGTACGGGGCTCGGCCGTTCCGAGCGCGGCTTCCGAGAGCCCGGTGGAGTGGGCGCCATCGACCCCGAGCAGGTCGACCGCGACGGCCCCGTCGACCCCGACCCATTGCAGCCGCGGGAGCCGCCGGTTCTCCCGGCTCGTGAACTCCGCGCGCACGACGCCCTCGGCGGGGATCTCCGGGGGAAGCCGAACGTTCAGTAGATCCTTGAGCCGGACCTCCTCGCCGGGGTGCGCGACGACGTCCCGACGCGGGAGGTAGAACGACGGCCCCGCGCGCACCTCGCGGGCACCGAGCTCGGGATGATCCGGATGATTCGGAAGGGAGACGCTCGCGAGCTCCGCCGGATATCCGTCGACGTCGACCCGGACGGGATCGGGGACGTAGGCACGGCGGGGGGTCGATGCGTCGATCCGCTTGCGGTTCTCGGCGTAGAGGGTCTCGGCCGCGACGTCGATGTCGGAGAGAGAAAGGCCGAACGAGAGGATGAACGACCGGAGCGCCTCCATGGAGATCCCTCGGCGGTCCAGCGAGCGGAGGGACCACGTGCGCGGGTCGGCCCAGCCGTCGAACCGTCCGCTGCGCACGTCCAGGTTCGTCTTGCTCTTCGCCACCTTCGCCTCCCGGACCCGCAGCAGTCCCCAGTGCAGGAACGGGGGTCCTCGCACGCCGAGGAGCTGCCAGATGTACTGCTGCATCCGGTCCTCGATCACGAGCTCCTTGCCGCGCAGCACATGCGTCACTCCGAGCTCCACGTCGTCGACCGCCCAGGAGAACTCGAGCATCGGCCAGACGCGGTACTTCCGACCGACCCGAGGGTGGTCGAGATCGCTGAGCCGGAACAGCACTCGGTCCCGGAACGCGGGGTCCGGATCGGCGATGTCCGTGCGTAGCCGGAGCACCGCCTCGCCCGGCGCATAGGCCCCATCCAACATTCGCTGCCAGGCGTCCGCCGTTTCGCCCGTACGTTGCGCCCGCTCGGGGCACGGAGCGCCCTTCGCGCGATTCTCGCGGAGGAGCTCCGCCGGGCAGGTGCAGACGTACGCCCCTCCGGCGTCGATGACGCGTCGCGCCCACGGATAGTGCGACGCGATGCGGTCGGATTTGTAGAAGACCGCGTCCGGGCGAACGCCCGCGAGCGCGCAATCCTCTTCGATGAGGTCGAAGAACTCGGGCTCTACCCGCTTCGTTTCCGACCCGATCGTGTCGTCGAAGACGAGCAGGATCCTTCCCTGGTAGCGCTCCCGGTAGTGCTCGTGCACGTAGAGGAGCCGGCCATGGCCGATGTGGAGCACGCCATTCGGGAACGGGGCGATCCGAAGGACCACCTTCCCCCGAACCGCCCCCGGGAGCTCCGGAAACTCCCCCCCGACGCTCTTGACGGGGGCGGCCCGTGCGGGCGCTCGGCCTCCGAGGACGGCGAGGCGATCGACGAGCTCGGCGATCGGTACGCCCCGGAGGTCGGCCACGATCTCGGAGACGAGTCCCCGAAGCTCCTCCGCCTGGGGTCGGAGCGTAGGTTCCGTAGCGAGGAGCCGGGCCATCACGGCCGATGCATGGGGGACGCCGTCGTGGTCGAGGGCGTTCTCCAGGACCGCACGGCGAACCCGGTCGGAGACCTCGGCGGGGAACGGCACGAGCCGTCGACCCGGACCGGAGTTAAAGCGGTTCGCGGACCCGTCCGGTCCGTGACGGCCCGGTGGCCCAGAGGGAGGGCGGCATCGCCTCGTCGACCGCCTCCCCGAGAGAGATCTCGCCACGCAGCACCCGATGCGCCGAACTTCGGGAGATCGTCAGGCGACCTCCGCTGCCTTCCCGGCTCAACCGCTGGAGGTTCGCGATCTCCCCCGGGGTGAAGGTCGCGATCATCGGTTCGCGTACGATCGTGCCCGGAGTAAGCGCGATCGAGCGCGCGGCCTCCGCATCCCGCGGGCGTCGGTGACCGTGCGGCGTGGTGCCGTCCTCGTTCACCAGCTCGACGGTCCGGAACCGCCGGAGGAGCGAATTCACGATCCGGTTCCGATCCGGCGGGTCGCCCGCGCCGACCCGGAAGCGAAGGGAGCGCCCGGGGAAACGATGCCGAAGTTGCGAGCCGAGGGTGCCCGCCGCCTCCGGACCTTCGAGAATACCCTCGCCGAGGCACCGGGCCCCGGAGAGGATCGCATACCCCGGGCGGGGGCCCGGGTCGATGCCAACGATCAGGTCCCCTTCGGGGTCGGATGGGAGCAGGGCCTGGGAGATCGCCGCGCCTAAGGCCCTGCGATCACCGCCCTCGGTGACCGTGAGGACGCGGGGGTGCTCGATCAGTTCGAGCTCTTCCGGAGAGGTAAGAACGACGGCGACGCGATCCGGTATCCGGTCCCCCGGGAGAAGACTGATGGACGGTAGCCGACGCTCCCGCAAAAAACCGGCCAAGTCCTGGTAGAGGGCCGGGTCCCGGGTGACGAGCGCGACCGACCGAGGTCTCACCGATCGACCGTACGGAATTATACCGAATATACCTTGCCGTTCCCGTGCCCGCCTGCTTGCACTGCGGTGAGATCGGCCCGGAAGGGGCCCTATTCTGCACGAAATGCGGCTACACCTTGCCGCAGGGGGACGCTCCGCCCCCGATCCCGCCGAGACCGCTACCCACCTCGAGCCCGACCGCTCCGCCGCCCTGGGCGCCCGTGGCTGGGCCCACGACCGGGATGCCCCCCGGGTATCCGATGGTGCTCCAGGCGGTCCCGTACATCGTCCCGGCCGCGGCGATCCCCGGGGCGATGGGACCGGTCCCCCCTCCGCCGAACGCGAAGTACTGCACGCGGTGCGGCACGATGATCGCCCAGCCGGCGGTCTACTGCCCCGTCTGCCAGCAGCCCCAGCCGTGAGGCCCGCCGGGCGTCGGGGCCGGCGCACCGGGGCGATGGTCCGGATCGCGCACGAGCGGATCGACGACCTGTTCGCCCTCGCGGCGAGAGAGTCGACCAGAGGGGACCCGGCGCTCGCGAACCGGTACGTGGTCCTCGCCCGCAAAGTCGGTACGCGCTACAACGTCCGCCTCCTCCCCGAGTACCGGGAACTGTACTGCCGCGCCTGCTCCGCCTACTGGGTCGAGGGGCGCACCGTACGCACGCGGCTACGCTCCGGGGCGCGGCTGCGGTCGTGCCTGCTCTGCGGGCACCAACGTCGCACGCGGATCCGCCACCGGGTGCGTCCTGCGGGAAGCCCGTCGTCCCCCGGGGGGACCGGAGTGCCGCGCGACGAGGGAGCCCTCGTGACCTCGGACGGCGAGGTGGACGAGCTGGACGACGAGACCGAAGAAGGATAATCCCCCAAACGCTCCCAACTAGCGCGCCGGGGTGGCCGAGTGGCCAAAGGCGGCAGACTCAAGATCTGCTCTCGCAGGAGTTCCCAGGTTCAAATCCTGGCCCCGGCAGCCAAAGGTTACCAGCCGGCACGAACAAACTTTGGATCGCAACCGAGTAGAGAGAGTGTCCGGAAAGGCCGGTTTGCCGGAGGCATAGCGACCCCCACCCATCCCAGAGCCTAAGCGGGTTTGTGGGCGACGACGATGACCGCTTCGCCGGGTATCGAGAGGCCTGCCGGCACCCTCCATGTCCGTAGATTCTCTCGTGTCTTGCGAAGTACTTCGCGTTGGGTCTCCTCAGATTCTTCAGATAGGGAGTGACCGATCGGGGTCGCCTTCAGGATCGCGTGGAAGTAGGCCTCCTCGTCGTCGAAGTGGAGGGAGTATTGCCGTCGCTCTTCACGAGGTTCCTGGAATCCGGCACGTTCGAGGAACGTCACCATTTCGCCGGGGCCCCCGGTTTCGTACGGTGTTGGAATGTAACCCGTTTCGTCCGGTTCGGCGTACTCGAGCATAGGACCGATGATTGCATGGATCCACGGCACTTTGTCACCGGTGCTCCAAACGCTCAGTCCAATCCTGCCGCCAGGCCGGAGCACCCGTCGAGCTTCTCTCGCAGCGGCCTCCGGGTCCGTAAAGATTTGAAAGCCAAAGCTGCTAACGACCGCATCGAAGGTCCTGTCGGGCATCTTGAGATCCCCGCAGTCCATCGTCCGGAACTCGACGTTGTCCTGCCCACGAGCGGACGCCACGCGTTGAGCGATGGCGATCATGTTCTCCGAAAGATCGATGCCCGTGACGTGGCCCGAGGCGCCGACGATTCTTCCAACCGTGATTGCGGGCTCTCCCGGTCCAGTCCCCATATCGAGGATCCGCTCCCCGGGTTGGGGGGCGAGTCGTGCTACGAGTTCGGAGCGGAAAGGCTCGAGGTTCCGCATCAGCCCTACATACGCTTCGGCGCTCTCGTTCCATGTCGTTCGGGTATACTCCCGATAGTATTCGTCCGTGTACTTCCAAGGCATGGGCAGTGGGGAAGAGAATGGGTCGGCCTATTTCATCGCGCCCGTTTGCGAGCCCGGGACCACCAGGTCGATTCGTCGCACCGTTTTGCAAAGAGGCGGTCGTGGTACGGGGGGTCCTTCGGCTGCCGGCTTCGATCCGCCGCCCACTCCCGTCCAGCCTCGGAGAATCCGTTCATTGCTTGGCCCCGGCAGCTGAACCCGCTCTGAACGTCCCGGGATTGGACCCCTTAAGGTCCGGGGGGGGTCGTCCTACTGACGAGGACGATAGCTTTTAGCAATGGCTCAAATGCGCAAGGCCCATTGCTAGCATTGGGATTACCGATGGCGGCCACGACCATTACCGTCTCCCAGGAGACCGGCCACCTTCTCGAGGGTCTGAAGACCGGTGGGGCGACCTAGGATGATGTGATCCGTGGATTGATCATCGCTCACCCGACCCAGCTAACTATGGCCGAGCTCGCGCGCCGGATTCGGGATGGAAAGCCTCACCCAATCGAGGATCTCATCGCTCGGAGCCGTCGCCAGCCCTTTTGAGGAAATTGTGCCCTTTCGACTCGACAGTATCGAGGTAGCCGACACCGAGTTCCTAGGTTTGCCTCCCCCGGTTCGGGAGGTCTTTATCACGGCGTTCCGCGAGCTGGCCGTGTCCGATTCACCGGTAGCCTTGGCTCCGGGGTGGTTTACTGAGGAGCTTCGGCAGGATCAGCGGATCGCCCCCGAGGGGCTCTTTTCCCTCCATGTCGGGGACCTGTGGCGAGGCGTATTCTTCCGCCGGGGCAGGTTCTCGGTCTTCATCGCTTTCGGATTCCGTCTCCCGGACTTCTACGCCAAGCTTGAGCGGCTTCGTCGTGCGGTGGCACAGCGGGCACCCGGCAGCCAGCAGGACCGCTGACCTGCGGGCGCGCGGAGACTGCGTGGGTTGGAGCGGATTCGAACTGTTTGGAAGGTCCTGGCCCCGGCACGCGCCCGCACGGTCGGACCGGGATCGGCGAACGGTGCGAAGGCCCTGTCGTGCGATCGCGCCTTACGTCGCCGGGCGGGTCGCCGCATCCCCCCCCGGCGGGGCGGGGGGCCCCGCGATGACCTTGCGATGGGCATCGAGGTAGGCGGCGAGGAGCAGGAAGTAGGAGAGGAACAGGTAGGAGCTGAGGGTATCGAGCGGTGTGACGAAGCCGGGGAGGGTGGGTTGGTGCTGGCGGATCAGGGCGAGGATGGCGGACAGGTTGGTGGCGAGCGTCGCCCCCATCAGGGCCGATACGATGAGCGACCAGGCGATCGCCGCGAACAGCACCCCCTGGCTCGGCCGGCCCACGAGGTGGAACACCAGGTAGACGTACGTGACGAACGTCCCGAGAACCAAAGAGGCGACGGCGCCCCCGAAGAGGGCCTTCGCCCAGAACGGAACGCCGAACCCTGGCTCCACGTACAGCAGGGCCACGACGCCGCCGGCGACGAACCCGCCGAGGATGCTCAGTCCAAAGACAACGTGGGCTTGCCGGACCCGGGTGCGGTGCAGCTCGCTCCACTCGTGCCGGCCGACCCAGACGAACAACAGTCCGGCGAGCGTCATGACAATCGGAAGGAAGAACAGGAGGTTCACACCGGGGTGGAACTTCCCGCCCGAGACGAAGGAGTAGACATCCCCTGCACCCTCGATCGCGAACCCGATGGAGAAGACGGTCAGCGCAAGGCGAAGGTTCGTCGTCATGCGGGCTTCGCTCCGGGCCTACGACCGCTCGCGCCCCTTGATAGAGGCTCCGGCGAACTCGCACCCTCGGGGGAGAGGGCTCCCTCGCGTGCGGACCGCAGGGCTCGAGAGCGGACCGACCATCAGCCCACCGCGGTGGGAAACGTCGGTCGATACGCGGCGGGAGGTCGTCCCACGATCGGGATCGAGTGGCCGCACGCGCGGCACCGGTTCTGGTCGTCGAGGTTCCACTCTTGGATCGTGAACCCGTACCGTCGCACCGCGACGGCCCGACAGGACGGACAGTACGTGTGCTCGAGCGGATGGCCCCAGACGTTCCCGAGATAGACGTACTCCAGACCCTCCTCCACGGCGACCGCATGGAGCTTCTCCAGCGTCGGGAGGGGCGTCACGGGGAACTCCATCATCCGGTAGTCCGGATGGAACCGGAGCAGGTGGAAGGGCGTGGCAGGTCCGAGGCGATCGACGACGAACCGGGCCAGGCGCCGGGTCGCTTCCACCGAGTCGCCGACCTCGGGGACGATCAGGTCGGTGATCTCCACGTGCGTCCCCTTCTCCTGAAGGCCGACCGCGGACTCGTAGATCGGCTCGGGGCCCTTCGCGCTGACGTACTTTCTCAGGAATGCGGGGTCGCCGCTTCCCTTGAAGTCGACCGAGACCGCATCGAGCTCGGCGCCGAGATAGGCGACCGCCTCGGGCGTCATGTAGCCGTTCGTCACGAAGTTCGCGAACAGACCGGCGCGGTGCGCCTCGGAGATCACGTCGCGGGCGTACTCGGCGAAGATCGTCGGCTCGTTGTAGGTGAACGTCACGCCCGCGCAGTCGAACCGCCGGGCCTGCGCGACGGCGGCGGAAGGAGAGAGCGGTCGGCCCGACACCTCGTGCTCCTGGGAGATCTCCGCGTTCTGGCAGTACAGACACCGCCAGTTGCAGCCGACCGTCCCGATCGAGAGCACCCGGGTGCCGGGTCGATAGTGCGAGAGCGGCTTCTTCTCGACGGGGTCGACCTGGACCGCCGACGCGAGCCCATACGTCATCAGCACCAGGTGGCCGTCCTCGTTCTTGCGCACGTAGCAGAACCCGTGCGAGCCCGCCGGGATCGTGCAGTACCGGGCGCAGGCGGTGCAGCGGACCTTCCCGCCGTCGAGTGTTTCGGAGAGGTCGGCCGGGTGGTGCGATGCGATCGCCATCGCTTCCCCGGGGAGAAGCCCCGGCGCACCGATAAGGCCCCCGGGGCGCACGATCGGTCGATCGAGCCGAAGGTTCATCTTCCGCCGAACGTCCCGGGGGTCGATGGGCGAGGCATCCGACCGCTCCCCGGGCGCAGAGGCGCATCGCGTCGAGGCGGCGGTCGCGGCCCGGATCGCCCCGAGCGCCGAGTTCCTCGCTCACCTCGCCCGCGTCCGCACCGAGCTCGTCAGTCGTGCGGAGGCGGCGGCGCGGGCGCGCTCGAGCCCCCTGGTTCGCGCGATCGTGGCGGGCAGTGCCGCCCGCGGTACGTTCCTCTACGACCGGCTGGACGTCGACCTGTTCCTGTTGTTCCCCCCGGACCTGCCGAAGGAGAAGCTCCGGGAGGAGGGGCTCGCCCTCGGAACCGCGATCCTGACCGATACGGAGACCCGGTACGCCGAGCATCCGTACCTGCGCGGTTCGTACGACGGGTTCCGGGTCGACGCGGTGCCCGGGTTCGCGATCTCCGATCCGTCCCGTCCGATCTCCCCCGTCGACCGGACCCCGTTCCACCAGGAGTACCTCTCCCGCCGGGAGACCCCCGAACTCGTATCGGAAGTGCGCCTCGCGAAGCAGTTCCTCCGCGCCCTCGGCATCTACGGTTCCGAATCGCGGACGGAAGGGCTCTCGGGGTACCTGGTCGAGCTGCTCACGCTTCGGTTCGGGTCGTTCCATCGGCTGGTGGAAGCCGCCCAGGACTGGCGGATACCGGTTCGGCTCGCGGAACCCGGAACGGAGCCGCCGCGCCTTCCCGCGGAGGTCGCGCTCGTGCTCGCCGACCCGGTCGATCCGCACCGCAACGTCTCGAGCGCGCTGTCGCGTCGGAACCTCGGCGTCCTGATCGTCGCGGCCCGTGAGTACCTCGCCCGGCCCGACGCGTCGTGGTTCGAGCCCCGCGCCCGACCCTCACTTTCCCTCGAGGGGGCGAGGGCGCTCGTGCACGAGCGGGCGAGCCACGTGACCGTCCTCGAGCTCCCCCGGCCCGACCTGGTCGACGACACGCTCTATCCTCAGATCCGCAAGGCGGAGCGCGCCGTCGCGGAGGAGATCGGCCGCTCGGGATTCGAACTGCTCGGCAGCGCCAGCGCCGCCGATCCGGCCCGGGTGGTCGTCGTCGTCGAGGTGGCGCACGCCCGTCGCGGCGCGGTCCGGCAGCGGGACGGTCCTCCGGCGGGGATCGACCGCGTCGGGGAGTTCCTCGAGAAGTGGGGGCGAGAAGGGATGGGCGTGCTCCAGGGTCCGTACGTCCGCTCGGACGGGAGCCTCGCGGTCGAGAGCCGGGAAGAGATCCGGGACGTGGAGGCCCTCGTGCGCGAACGCCTTCCTCGGTTGTCGCTCGGCAAGGACCTCGCTCCCGCCCGACCGGACGCGGTGAGCGTGAAGGCTCTGGGCGACGCGGCCGAATCGGTGGCGCTGGGTACCGCGTTGCGGGATCTCCTCGAAAAACGGCTTCCGTGGCTCGGCCCGACGGGCGGAACGACTACGCGCCCGTAAGGTTCGCCAGCACGAACCAGAGCGCGAGGAAGCCGAAGAACTCGAGCGCGATCAACCCGGCCCAGTCGCCCTTCGTGTAGAGGTCGGAGCGGGCGCGCACCCGCTGGATCGCGAACGGACTCGCGGCGATCCCTGCGATGCCGACGAGGAACGTCAGGTACCACGCGAGACCCGATCGGGTCAGGGCCCAGGCGACCGTTCCGAGCAGGAGCGTGAACACCGTGGCGATCGCGACCGCGGAGGCGAGCTCGAACTCCTTCGTCACGAAGGCGACCTCGTCGAAGACGGGGAACTCGAACGCCGCCGCCTCCTCCTCCTCGAGCTTGCGCCGCCCCTTCTTCGACATCGATCAGCTCCCCCGCGCGGCGCACGCACGACGGTAGAGCTCCTCGGCGCGGTAGGAGCTCCGGACGAGCGGTCCGGCTTCGACGCCCGAGAACCCCGCCGCGAGCGCCGCGGAGCGCAGGCGCTCGAACTCGTCCGGGGGGACGTACCGGGCGACCGGAAGGTGCAGGGGACCGGGCCGAAGGTATTGTCCGAGCGTGAGCAGGTCGACCCCGGAACGACGCAGGTCGGCGAACGCGTCCGAGAGGCCGATGTCGTCCTCCCCGAGGCCGAGCATGAGGGAGCTCTTCAGGACGAGACGAGCACCGGCCATTCGACGGGCGCGGGCCAGGAGCCCGAGCGACCGGTCGTAGCTGGCGCGCGGATCGCGGGCCCGGGCGGAGAGGGAGCGGACCGTCTCCAGGTTGTGCGCGAGGACGTCGGGTCGGGCGTCGACGACCGTGGAGAGCGACCGTTCCTCCCCCGCGAGATCCCCGACCAGCAGCTCGACGAGCGTGCCCGGGCTTTCGCTACGGATCGCGGCGACCGACTCGGCCATCACGGAGGCGCCCCCGTCGGGAAGGTCGTCCCGACAGACCTGGGTGAGCACCACGTAGCGCAGCCCCCACCGTCGGACCGCCTCGGCGACTCGGGCGGGCTCGGTTCGGTCGACGACCCCACGGGGCCAGTGGGTGGTGACGGCACAGAAGGCGCAGCGCCGGGTGCAGTCGGTACCGAGGAGCATCAGCGTCGCCGCGCCGGCCGACCAGCATTCGGCCAGGTTCGGGCAGCGCGCCTCGCGGCAGACGGTCCCGAGGCGAAGCTCCTCGAGCATCCCCTTGACCTCGGGGTAGACCGGGCCGCGGGGCGGTCGCACCCGGATCCAGGACGGTAGGCCATGCTCGCTCCCGGGCAGACGGACGACGTCGGAGCTGGCCACGAGCCGCGAGGACGGGTGCTCCCGCTTTAGGCTTTCCCGCCCCGCTCGCGCCCAACCCGCTCCTCGAGGAGCGTCGCGAGATAGGACGCCGGCATCTCGTCGGTCGCCACATGGCTCGATTCGCCGGTCGCTCCGGCTTCGAGCGTGACAAGGCCATCGCGTTCGAGCTCCTTGAGCGTCCGCCAGAACGTGGTCCGACTCATCGTCGCCGCACCCAGCTCCTCGAGCAGCGCCGTATGGGTCGCGCGGAGCTTCTGACTCGTCACCGAGCTCCCCTTCCCCTTGAGCGTCCGAGCGAGCGCGAGGAGGACCCCGAGCTCGTTGGTCGAGAGCTCCTCGAGCTGGCTTTCGGAGACCGTGGGGAGGAGCGAGCCCTTCGCGCGCCGAACATGCTCCGCGGAGATCCCCTCGGCCCCCGCATCCTCCGCCGCCCGAGCGGCGTTGGTGAGAAGTTCGAGAGCGAACCGTGCGTCCCCGTTCGGCGCCGCGATCCGCGCGATCTGGCCGAGGACCTCCCGGTCGAAGCTCCCCTTGCGAAGGGCGAGCGCGGCGCGGGAGTCGAGGATGTCGACGAGCGCCTCCCGACCGTACGGCGCAAGCGAGAGCCGGTGCGTCACCCCGAAGCTCGACCGGCTCGCGGGGTCGAGGTACGTCAGGAGGTCCTCGGACGCGATCAGGACCAGCGAGATCGCCCCGAGCTCCACTTCCCGAGACCGGGTCAGGAGGTAGACGAGCTTCGTCCCCTGGCGGACCAGAGCGGACGCCTCGTCCAGGAGGATGAGCCGATGGGCGGGGTTGCGGCGGACGCCCTGCTCGAAGACGTCGAGCATCTCCGAGAGGCTGTACCCGCGATCGGGGAGCGAGACGTCGACGCTCCGCAGGAGGTCGAGCATCACCGTCCGGTCGCTCGCGCGTCGCCAGCAGTTGATGTACGTCGAGCGCACCGGGAACTCTCCGAGCCGCCCGGCGCGCTCGAGCTCGGAAGAGAACCGGCGCGCGAGCGCGGTCTTGCCGCTGCCGATCCCCCCCGTGAGGAGCAGATGGAACGCGAGCCCCTTCGGGAGCGCTTCGCGGTACCGTTTCCCTAGGAGGGCGAGCTCTTCCTCGCGCCGCACGAGCCGCGGGGGGACGAACGACGGGTCGAGGGTCTCCTCCTTCAGCAGGATGCGTGACGCGGGGGTCATCGGACCTCCCTGCTGACCCGGTGGGCGGATATCATCTGTGCCCTGCGACGCGTCGCCGGGTTCGCGACCCGCCCGTGGCGTCGAGCGCCTCCAGAGCCGCCGCCAACAGCACCGGGCGCGACTGACGCGCGTCCAGGACGACCCACCCCCTGCGGCGAGCGAGGAGGCGGTAGGCCCGGGCGACCCGCTCGAGCGTCCGACGCCGCTCGAGGGGGGCCCGGGCGCGGGCGCGACCGGTGAGCCGGCGCAGCGCTTCCCCCGGGGCGAGCTCGAGCAGCAGCACACGGTCCGGAGCGACGCTCGCCCCGCGCTGGAGCCGTTCGAGTCTCGCTCGTTCGCGGGGGGGGAGGGCGCTCCCCTGGTAGGCGAGCGTGGAGAAGAACGATCGGTCGGTGAGGACGATCTCTCGACGCGCGAGCTCGCGTCGCAGTGCCGGTCGAGCGAGATGACGGTCGACGGTGAAGTAGACCGCCCCGGTCCACGGATCTCGAACGCTGGCTTCCTGCGCCAAGCGGCCGAGACGTGGATCGGCCGGCTCCCGGCGGACCGCCACGGACCACCCCCGACGGCGCAGAGCCGAGGCGAGGGCCCGGGCGAGCGTCGACTTTCCTGTACCGTCGATCCCCTCGAGGGCGACGAGGAGTCCGCGCCGTCGAGCTGCCCGTGTCATGGAGCCGCCGCCTCCGCGACCTCGGGCCGCCAACCGTAGACCCGTTCGACCGAGTCGACGAACGGCCTCCACAACCGCTCGGCCGACCCTCCCGAGGCTTCCGCGATCGCTCGCGCTCGCCGGGGGACGGTCTCGAGGTCGAGCACCGCCCCCCGTCGCGCCGGATCGTCGAGGAAATCGGTCTCGAGGAACCACGGCGCCGGGTCGTCGGTCACCTCGCGGACGAGTTCGCGGCGAGCGAGATACGACGGAGCGATCCCGGCGGCGTCGGCCGATGTCGTGCGCTGCCGAGCGTAATGCTTCACGACCCGGCGGGCGGGCACCCCCGCCTTCGCGGCCTCCTCCGCCAGGCGACGATACGCCGCTGGGTCGAGGTCGGCCGAGTGCACTACCACCGGGCATTCCACGTCGTGGGCGACGCCGAGAGCGTGGGCAAACGCATCGTTGCCGGCCGCTTCGAGTGACGCCTCGACGGAGAAGTGGGGCCGGCCGACCTCCCCGAGCGCGACCGCCCGACGCTCCCGAACCCAGCGCCCTGCCAGGTCGAGCGCGGCGCAGTGCAGGTCGAGCGCCGCCGGCAGACCCATCTCGCCGGCCGCCTCCAATAGATCGATCGGATACGGTGCCACGACGACGTAGACCGTCACGCCGGTCTCCTCGAGGACTCGCCGAGCGAGCGTTTCCGTCGTCTCGAACTGTCGAAGATAGTCCTCAAGGCTCGTGAGCGGTCGCCGCGCGTAGTTCTGCGTCGCAAGGAACAGGTGGGTGCCCCCCGCCGACCGGAAACGCGCGGCGGCGGCGACCCCTTCGCCATCGGGGGAGAGGTGGCAATGATGGTCGACGACCGGGAGGTCCCGCGGGAGCGCCACGCTCGGCACGCCGGTAGGCTACCGCAACAGCCCGGCGCCTTGGAGCTCCTTCGTGATCTTCTTGACGGCGACCTCGACATCCGACGGTTTGCGAGCGCCGGTGCAGACGAGCTTGCCGCTGCCGAACAGGAGGACGACCACGCGCGGCTCTTCGATGCGGCAGACCAGGCCAGGAAACTGCTCGGGTTCGTACTCGACCCGGTCGAGTCCGAGCGTAACGGCGATCGCGTTGAGGTTGATCTCGCTCTCGAGGTCAGAGCTCGCGACGATGTTCTGGACCTCGATCTTCGGCTTGTTCTTGATCTTCTGGCCCCCCTTGCGGATCTGCGCGGCGACGGTACGGATCGACTCCTCGACCTCGTGCATGCTCTTCGCGCCGGTGCAAACGACCTTGCCGGAGCGGAAGAGCAGGATCGCGGTCTTCGGCTTCTTGAGGCGGTAGATCAGTCCGGGGAACTGCTCGGGTTCGTACTCGGCGCCGTCGAGCCCCAGAGCGATCGATTGCAGGTCGAGTTGGTCTCCGAGGGACGTCGATGCGACGACGTTCTCGATGCGAATCCTGACCAAGGTACTGCCCCGGCGGGGGACTATTTAAAGTCGTATATAAAGAATCGCGGCCGTCGAACGCCGAAGAACCCACTCCCGACCCGGAGTGGGCGCGGCGGAGTCACCGAACCGGCCCTGGGTGGCGCCGCCCGCGCTCGCCCGATCAAGTATATCCTGAGCGGCCCGCTTTGGCGGACGCCATGGCGAAGCTCAGTTTCGGTCGCAAGGCGGTCGTTGTTTCGGTCCTCGTAGCCTTCATTCTCGCGGCCTCCTCCTCGATCGTCATGGCGGCGCCCTTGATCGGCCACGCACATCCCGCCGCTCCGAGCCCTAGCTCCGGGACGGACTGGGGTCACCACTCCGCGTACGTCATCACCTTCAGCGAGTCGGGGCTCCCGACGGGAACGAACTGGTCGGTGAGCCTCTTCGGTGACTCCGTCCGCTCGGATTGGCAGTCGAACGGCTCCTCCAACGAAACGATCGGGTTCTCGCTTCCTAACGGTACCTACGACTATTCGGTCTCGAACACTTCCAATGCGACCGCGGTCTTCTCCGCGACCCCGTCGTCCGGGCAGGTAACGGTGGACGGGTCGCCGGCGACCGTCCCGGTCGCCTTCTCCGTCGAACCGCTGTACGACGTGCTGTTCGTCGAGAGCGGACTGTCGAGCGGCACGTTCTGGTCCGCGGAGCTATCGAGCCTCGAGAACGGCTCGGGGCTCGGAGGGACGAGCGCCTGGTCTCCGTCCTGCCTCGGCACCACCTACTGGAACGGCTCTACGACGACCGAGGTCGCCTTCGCGGTGCCGGACGGGTCCTACAACTTCTCGATCGGCAACGTGACGAACGAGAGCGCCCTCTACGTCCCCTCCCCAGCGTCGGGAAACGTAACGGTCAACGGCACGTCCGTGACGCTGTACGTCAGCTTCGCCTCGGTACCGCTCTACAATCTGACGTTCGACGAGACCGGGCTACCGGTCGGAGCGTCCAACGGGACGTTCTGGTACGTGGTGATCTCGAACACCTCCTCCGGCTGGTTCTTCAACGTCTCGTCCAACAGCTCCCTCGGGTTCATCGTTCCGAACGGTACGTACAATTTCACCGTCGGCAACGTCAGCACGAACGGCAGCTTCTACGTGCCCGCCCCGATCTCGGGGAACGTCTCCGTGAACGGATCGGACGTGGTCGTCAGCGTCTCGTTCGCCCGCCAGGCGCTCTACTCGCTCGACTTCGTGGAGACCGGCCTTCCGAACGGTACGCTCTGGGCTGTCTCGATCCCGAACAGTTCGACCGGTGGGAGCGTCGGGGTCTCCGCGAACTCCACCGTCGGATTCATCGTTCCGAACGGCACCTACAACTTCTCCGTTGGCGTACCGTTCGGCTCTCCGTGGGCGTACGGACCGTTCTGTGGCAACGGCACGGGGAACGGCTCCTCGTTCGGGGGCGAGTACATTGCCACGCCCCAGGACGGCAACGCCACGGTCGATGGGTCGAACGTCACGGTCAACATCGCCTTCGCTCCCGTGACCTTCTCGACGGTAACGTTCGAGGAGACGGGGCTACCGAACGGCACGTTCTGGTCGGTCGCGCTCGACAACTCCTCGTTCGGGGGTAACGCGAGCGGCTGGAAGGGAGCGACCCCTGCCTGGGGCGGTTCGGTCTACTTCAACGCCTCGTGCTCGAGCTCGATCGGCTTCACCGTACCGGAAGGATCGTACAACTTCTCGGTGGGCAACGTCTCCGCTGCCGGCGCGCTCGACACCGCCTCGCCGATGTCGGGGAACGTGACGTTGAACGGAACGGATCTCGTCGTGAATATCACGTTCTCCTCCGTCTCGCTGTACCATCTCACCTTTGTCGAAGCGGGCCTGCCGAACGGGTCGTTCTGGTCCGTAGCCCTCTCGAACGACTCGACCGGCGGCGCGTTCAACCTCTCGGGAGGTTCCGCCGTTTCCTTCCAGGTGCCGAACGGGACGTACGGCTACTCCGTCGGAACATTCCCCTATGTCTGGGGCGGCCCGACTCCGTTCTGCTCGAACGGTTCCTCGCTCGATGACCGTTACGTGGCGACCCCTGCATCGGGCAGCGTCACGGTCGACGGGGCGAACGTCACGGTGAGCATCGCGTTTGCCGAGGAGACGTTCTACACGGTCTCGTTCGTTGAGTCGGGGCTTCCGAACGGAACGTTCTGGTGGGTGTCTCTGAACGGCAGCGGACCGGGCGGATGGGGGTCGGCCCCGATCGCGGAGTCCCCGGCGTGGGGCGGAAACGGCTCGGGTGGATGGGGCCCGTACCGCTCGGCGATCAATTTCACTCTCCCCAACGGAACGTTCCACTTTACCGTCGGTAACGTGAGCCTCTGCAACGGGACCCGGTTCGTCCCGACCCCGGCCTCGGGGAGCGTGACGGTCGACGGGGCGAACCTGACCGTCACCGTCCGCTTCGCCGACCCTCCCTCGGGGGGGCACGCGTCCGCCCCGAACGTTCTCCCCGGGACGAAGGCGCCTCTTCTCAGCGCACCGTTCGCCTTCGGTCTGGTAGTCGCCGTGCTCGCCCTCCTCGGCGGAGGGCTCGCCCTCGCCTGGCGCCGGTCCGGCCGCCCCCCGACCAAGAACGCCCCGTCGGATCCGTCCGATGTTGCCCTCCCCGGGACCGGTCTGACCGGCCCCAAGTAACCGCCTTCCGCTCCGACCTCGGTCGGCGCCGTTCCCTCCCCGAGGGGGGCGGCGCCGACCCCTAATTGGTCCACCCGGACTCGGCCGGTGGGGATGCCCGTCCCGAGGGTCTCGGGGGAAGGGAGGTCGAGGGGCGCCGAGTTCACGCGTTCCGATCGTCCGCTCGGGGCCCGAGCTCTCCGTCCCCGTCCGTTCTCCTCCACCATCACTCATTATAGGGGCAGGACCGAACGAGGGAGGGTTGGACTGAACCGATGGCCGAACGGCCGGACCCCCGCAGGCTGCGCGTACCCGGGGGGTGGAGCGGAGCGCAGTATGACGATTCGACGGTCCCGGCCGGCGCATCACCGCTCCCGTTGCTCGTGGGCCCGGTCAGCCGGTATCCGCTCGCGGAGTTCGGCCCCCACCGGTCCGGTGAGGAGAGGGTCCGACCGTTCGAGGAGGAGCGGTCGCACCCGCCTCGGGCGGGGGACCGCGAAACGAAACCCCCCGGATTGTACGATCTACCCGCGCTGCTCTCCCGCATCTGGTCCGTACCGGTGACGCGGATGGCGAAGAGCGGCTCCTACTCCACCTCCCCCCCGGACGGGGGGCCGTCCCATGCGCCCGACCGTGAGATCCCTTTTCGGCCGTTCGAGCCGAGACTCGAGGAGCGGGATTCGTTCGGCGAGTGGAGTCCGTCATCCCATGATCTCGATCCTTCGCTACCGCTGGCCGCGGTCCCGTCGCTCACGATGATCCCGCCGTATCTCCCGACGTCGTCGGCCGACCCCCCGCCCTCCCCTCCTTCCTCGTCTTGGTCGCAAGCGGCGGCGGTCTACTCCCCGATAACGCAGTACGTCGCTTGGCGTCGACCCCCCTGCCGTGTCGCGTACGACCTGCGCCTCCCCCGCGGAATCCACTGCGGTCGTGTCTCCCCCGCCGAGAGGGCGGGAGCGGAGTTCGTCCGAGCGGCCGGGTACGCCCGTGCCCTCCGCCGGGATTGGATGATGCGCCCCGCCTCCTCGGGCTGGCTCCTCCATCGCGAGGACGCTCCGGTCGCGATCGGAGCCTAACGAACCGAACGATCGCTGGCCCGGTCGGTAGCGCTCCGAGACCGGGGACGGCGGAGGGTCGCGGTCGGGTCGGCCGGGTCTCCCGGCCCCCGCTCGCGTTATCCTGCGGTTCCGGGGTCGGGGAGTCGTGGAGGCGACGGAGCGCCGGCGCATGGAGGTCAACCGCCGCAAGTGGGACGAGAGCGTTCCGTTGCACGTGGCGGCCCCGTCCTACGACGTCCCGGCCTTCCTGCGCGGAAAGAGCACGCTCGAGCCCCTCGAGGTCGCCGAGATGGGCCCAGTGCGTGGGCGATCGCTCCTGCACCTGCAGTGCCACTTCGGGCTCGATACGCTCTCCTGGGCGCGGCGGGGGGCGACGGTGACCGGGGTCGATTTTTCTCCCGCGGCGATCCGCGCTGCTCGCCGTCTCGCCCGCGAGGCCGGGATCCGGGCGACGTTCGTGCGCTCGAACGTCTACGACGTCCCCTCGGTGCTGAGCGGGCCGTACGACATCGTCTACACGGGGAAGGGCGCGACCTGCTGGCTCCCCGACATCGAGGCGTGGGCCCGGGTCGTAGGCGATCTGCTCGCGCCGGGGGGCCGATTCTACCTGCTCGAGGACCATCCGATGATCGAGGTGTTTCCGAACGGGGACCATGTGAGCGCGCTCGAACCGAAGGTCCCCTACTTCCGGGCGGCAGCGATGCGGGAGGAGTACGACGGCACGTATGCGACCTCCGCGAAGATGAAGCACCGGGTCACGTACTCCTGGATCCACCCGGTCGGGCGCGTCCTCACGGCCCTCGCGCGCGCCGGACTCACTCTCCGGGTGGTGCGCGAGTACCCGTTCAGCTTCTGGCGCCGATTTCCGTTCATGACCCGGGACCGACAAGGGTACTGGCGCCTCACAAAGGACGAGGGATTGCTGCCGCTCATGTGGTCGGTGACGGCAGAGAAGGGCGATCGTCCCCCCGGCACGACGGCCCGGTCCCACCTTCTGTGAGCCGGTACGGGATCGCGGGGCTCACCCCGCCGCAGCTCGACGCGATCGGGTCAACACGGTGAGCCCGACCACGATCAAGGCAAAGCCCGCTACCTCCCACCAGTGGAACGCCTCCGCGAAGACGATGGTCCCGATCGAGAGGGCCGCGACGGGGTTCACGTAGGCGACAACGTTCGCCCGCCCGGGGCCGACGTGGTGATGCAGGTAGAAGTACAGGATGTAGCCGGCGACGGACGGGAGGGCGACCAGGTACGCGAGGCTGAGCAGAACGTCCCCGGAAAGGGGCAGCGTCGACCGAGGCTCGAGCACGGGCAGCACGGCGGCGAGGAACACCGTGGCGACCGCGAACTGGACGGAGAGGCCCCAGAGGGTCTCACCCTGCGGCCGTTTCTTCCGGAGCAGGACCGACCCGATCGCGAAGCTACCCGCGGCCCCGAGGACGAGCACCGGCCCCCAGACGCTCGTCGCGAGCGTGACCCCCGGGGGAGGCGCGACCAGCACGGCGACCCCCGAGAAGCCGATGATCAGTCCGGCGTACCCCCAGCGCGTCGGGGCCTCTCCCGGGAGTAGGGGGAGCGCGATGAGCGTGGTGAGCAGAGGCGTCGCTCCGATCAGGATCGACGAGAGCCCGCCCGAGGTCGTCGCTTCGCCCACGTAGAGGAGGAGGCCGTACAGGCCCACGATCGGCAGGCCGAGGAGCGCCGAGACCGCGAGCTCGCGAGCCGTCGGACGGCGCAGCGACGTCGCGAGCGCGACCGTCGCGATGGCGACCGCGCTGATCCCATAGCGGGTGGCGGCGAACGCGATCGGGGTCGCGCCCGAGAGGATCCCGAACCGGATCACCGGGTAGGCGGACCCCCAGATCAGCCCGAGCGCCACCAGCAGAAGTAGGACCCGACGCGAGCTCGGGGCCGATCCCACGGTCCCCGACATCTACCCTGCGGGACTCCCGCGCGCTTATGAGACCCGCCGGAGTGGCCCCGCGTTCCCTTCGGAGAAGCGGAGTCGATGACGCGAACCCCCAGGAAGCGCCCGTCCGCGGGCGGGAAGAAGAAGCACCACAAGAGCCGTCAGATGCGTATCGCCGCCCGGCGCCGCCAGGTGCCGTTCGGCGGGAACCGGGCGCGCCGCTGAACGGCCGCCTAGCGGGCCGGGCTTTCGCCTCGCCCCGAACGGCGAACGAGCCCCGGTAGGCGCCCCCGCCGGCCGAGTTCGGACTCGGACGGAGAATCAGGAAGGGGTTGGGTACGGGATCGTGCGGTGCACCCTACGGGTGCTTGGCCATTTTCATGACTTCGTCCCGGCTAACGTCCTTCCCGTGGCTCTCCTTGACGTGCTGCTGGACGAATTTCACGAGCTCGTGCTCCTTCGTGGTGATCATCTCAAAGCCATCCGCGCACGCCACTTTCATCTTTCCGCAGCCCATGGTTTCCACCGCTCGCCGGGGGCGAGCGGCGTGGCATGCGTTTTCCATGCCTTAAACGTGCGGAAGGGGCGATCGGGGTGTGGGCGGCCCCTCCCAAGGGGCGTCCGAGATTGATCTCCGCCCAGAGCCCTAGTCGGACCAAGGTTCCGCGAAGCGCAGGGCAAAGGAGATCCAAGCGCCCAGAACCACCGCCCCGAGGATCAGAAGCGAGACCACGACCACGACGATGCTCTGGAACAGGCTGAAGGCGTGGGCCCAGAACGCGACATACAGAAGGATCAAGGAGAGCCAGCCGACGGTCGCAGAGAGCGTCACCAGAATCCTCCGACGGATCATCCCGAAGAAGCCGTGCGCCGCTCGGGTCGAGTGGTCGTGGGAGAACGGATGGGCGGACATGGGCCTCCGACCCCGATTCCGGGGTAAGAACGTAGCGCACGCTCGGTGCGCACCCTGGGCGAGCTATCCGTCCGGCTCCGCCGCCGGTAGTTCACCGGTAGCGGGGGCCCTCGCTCCCCGGACCGGGGACGCCGACCGGAGCGGGCGCCGAGCGGCGGTCGCGACCGGCCGGGGGGCGGCTGCTCCGGCTCAAAGTCACGGCCGAGGGCCAACGCCGGCGTCCATCGGTCGCCGGTACTGCCCACCCTGGCGGCGTTCTCGGTGGTCCTCGTGGAGTCCGCCGTGGTGGAAACGCTCGGCTCCCTCGTCGTGATCGATGGGAAGGCGCTTGCTCCGGCGATCGCGGAGTTCGAGCAGGTGCGGGGTCGGATGATGTTCCCCAACTTCCTAACGATCGCGGGGCTCTCCGAGAGCTACGGGGAGGACCGGGGGGCCGAGGGAACCTCCGCCCCAGCGGTTCTTCTCTCGAGCCAGGTCCGCGCGACCGTTGTTATGAGTACGCCGCCGGTGGGTCGCGAACCCATGGTCGTCCACACCGTCGTCCACTTCGAGATCCCTCCGAAGAACGCCTAGAAGTTGAGCGCCTTCTACGCCCGGGTGTTCGACTGGAAATTCAACGACTCCGGTATGCCCGGCATGCAGTACTGGCTGATCTCCACCGGACCTAAGGGCAAGTCGATCCGAGGCGGGATGTACCAGCGGATGAGCGCGAAGGACGGTCCTCGGAACTTCATCGCCGTCGACAAGATCGGCCCGGCGGTCCGTACCTTCAAGAGGCGGCTGGGGGCAAGGAGATCTCCCCCAAGTCGGAGATCCCGGGCGTCGGTTGGAGCTTCATCGGGAAGGATCCCGAAGGGAACCTGATCGCACTCTTCGAAGCGGCGCGGCGACGCGGCGGCCCGTAGCGCGAAAGCGGCCCCGCTGGGGGAGCGGCCTTCCCATCCCGATCCCGACGCCGGCGGATAGGCACGGACTCGTGGGGGCCCCGGTCGAGAGTCTCTCGACGTCGCCCCGAACCTCCTTCGGAACGGCCGGGTCGAACAGGTTATCCGAGGGTCCGGGTGCGAGCAGGCACCGCCGGCTCGGCCGACGGTCCATCCCGTGAAGGAGTCGTCGCCGCCCGTGGTCGAGATTCGAGAGTTACGTCGGAGGGATATCCCATCGTACGAGCGCGTCATCCTATCGGGGATCGGGGAACTCGAACGCGCGATCGGAATCGACCAGACCGTGGTGCCGCTGATCCGGACGTTACGTCGACCCGGGGTCTGGATCCTCTACTTCCTGTCGCGCGCCGTCGGCCGTTCTATCCGCATCCTCGTGGCGGTCGAACAGGGCCGGATCGTCAGTACCACCTCGGTCGTTCCGCGGAAGACGGTCGGCGTCGTCGTCGGGGTGGCGACCGAGCCCGCCGCCCGAGGCCGGGGGATCGCCACGCAGCTCCTCCAGGAAGCGCATCGGATCGTCCGGGAGAAGGGAACTCCGTGGCTCGCCTTGGATGTCGAGTCCACGAACTTGACGGCGCTCCGGATCTACCAACGCCTCGGATACCGAGAGGTCGCTCGGTTCACTTGGTTCGTCGGCGATCTTCCGCCCCCCGAATCCGCTCCGCGGTCTACGATGAGCGACCTCTCCGGACCCCGGCTCCGTGCCGTCCTCCCCTGGGTCGAGGAGCACCGATCGGCCGACGTGCGGGGTCCGTTCCCGGCGACTCCTCGCATGCTCTCTCACGTCGAACTGCTCTTCGCGCTCCCCGGGTCGAAATCGAAGACCTGGGGGCTCCCGGGCGCGCACGGACCGACGGGGGTCGTCCGGGGGTACTACGCCCCGATCAATGCAACGGCGTATCTCATTCCGGCGGCCTGGGAGTCCTCGCTTCCACCCGACGCATTCCCTTCCCTGCTCGAGCCCGGGATCGAGTGGGCTCGCGGGCTCGGAGCGAGCCGGATCGTCGCCTCGGTCCCCGAACCCATCGGGGCCTGGGACGCGACGATGACCTCCGTCGGGCTCAAACGATCGGTCTCCACGTCGTTGATGATCCGATCGTCGACCGACTGATCGGGCGGTCTCGCGCCAACGGGGGGGATCCCGCGGAGACCATCGTGCGCTGGGCGGCTACGGCCTCGGACCTACAGATCCTTCAGGATCCGGTCGATCTCGCGGGAGGCGGCGTCCAGCTCCTTTCCGACCTGACGGGCTGCCTTCGCGGCGGAGCCCCTCGGATCACGGGCGACCGCACCCGCCTGGAGCAGCAGATGCTTGGTCAGCCGGGCGGAGGCGAGGGCAAGATCCTTGGCCGCGCGCTTGCTTTCGCGCAACGCCTCCTGGAGTTCGTCACTCGTCATGATGCGGAGGGACGATCGTATCGGAGCGTATACACTCTAGGGTACGCCGCGGACCGTCCGACGTGGAATCGTAATAGGGCCCGGAGCGAAGCGCGCGGCGATGCGTCGGTGGCCGTTCGTCACGATCGACGTCTTCACGACCCGGGCGCTCGAAGGGAACTCGCTCGCGGTCGTGCCGAACGGTGCGGGTCTCACCGACCCCGAGATGCTCTCGATCGCCCGCGAGTTCAACCTCTCCGAGACGACGTTCGTCCTTCGTAGGGACGCCTCGGTGGAACGCGAGCGCGGGATACGGACTCGAATCTTCACCACGCGCGAGGAGATGCCGTTCGCCGGACATCCGACGCTCGGGACCGCGGCCGTGCTGCGCGAACGGGGCGAGGGCGATGACGTGATGCTCGAGCTGAATGTCGGGCCGATCCCGGTGCGATTCACTGTTCGGGACGGCCGATCGTTCGGCGAGATGACCCAGGTCGATCCTACGTTCGGTCGAGTGCACGACCCCACGGCCGTCGCCGAGGCGATCGGGGTGCCGATCGAAGAACTGGACCCGAGATACCCGATCGAGACGGTCTCGTGCGGGAACCCCGTCGCGATCGTCCCCTTCCTCCGGCGAGCGACCCTCGAGCGGTGGTCCCCGGAGTGGCACCGGATGCAGGCGTACCTGGACCGCACCGACGCCCGGTTCTTCTACGCGATCTCCCGCGAGACGGTTGCGCCCGAAGCGACCCTCCATGCGAGGATGGTCTTCTACGGGGGGGACGATCCGGCCACCGGTTCCGCCGCCGGGCCCGCGGCGGCCTGGATGGTCCGTCACGCGATCGTCGCTCCCGACACACCGATCGAGATCGAACAGGGGCTCGAGATCCACCGCCCGAGCCGCCTCTACGCCCGGGCGGGTCTCGCCGACTCGATCGTGACGAGGGTGCGGGTCGGTGGGTTCTTCACGGAGATCTCCCAGGGGGAGCTCACGCTCCCGTAGCGCCGATCCGTTCGATCGACCCTCCCCCCGGCCGGATCGCCCGGGGAGGTCAGGGCCGCGCAGATCGTCCTGTGATCGATCTGCCGGCGAGAGGGAGCGCCTAAAGGGCCGCTCGGTCTCTCCGCCGATCGCACCCATGGCGACCGTGCGCTCCCGGGCCGGTCGGAAGCCGAAACGGCTCTACCTGCGTCTCGCGATCTACCGCGACCCGATCCCCAAAGCTCCGCCTCGGTTGAAACGGAGGGACAAGCACGCCGAGTCGCTGGACGCGGCGGGGCGGCTGGTCGCGCGGGGAGAGCTCACCGGCCCCAAGGGCGATCTCGTGATCTTCCGCGCCGAGGACCGAGCAAAGGCGGAGTCCCTCCTGAGGACCGATCCGCTGCGCAAGGTCCCGAACGTCGGCTATCTGGTCCTCGATTGGCGCCCCGACCGGATCGGGTCCGGAGTCAACATCGAGCCCCCTCCGTCGCGGGGCTCGGGTCGCATTACCCAGCTCCACAGTGTCGCCGTGGTCGTCCGGGACCGGGCGAAGGCGATCGCGTGGTACCGAGACATTCTCGGCTTTCTGGTCCTCGAGGACAACCCCGAGAGCGGATTCGTCCAGCTCGGGCTCGGCAAGGGGTCGACCGCCCTCTCGCTCGTGACCCCGCAACCGTCGTGGGGGGAGCCGCTCTACACGGAGACCTTGCGCCGCGCCGGGGTCACGACGGGGATCGTGTACCGAACGGACAGCGTCCGGGCGCTCCAGCTTCGACTGGAGCACGCCGGGGCGCGAGTCACCCAGACCGTGTCGCACGAGCCGTGGGGTCGCGATGTCATCCGATTCACCGACCCGGACGGCAACGAGTTCCTTGCCTTCGAACTTGAGGCGACCAAGTCGACCCGACGGGTCTCCTCCGATCCGGGGATCTAGCGCGGGGCTCCCGGGTCGCGGAGACCGTGGTAGGTACGCGGCTGCCCGGTGGCCGGTCCTCCCCCGGGGCGGCGTACGGAGCCGGATCGGGGTCGGGAAGAATTAATCGTGGGGACGCGGATGGGTCGTCATGAGCGAGGTCATCTCCGGGTTGCATTCCGTAACGATCCACATTCGGGACGCTGGACCCGCGCGGACCTTCTATCGGGACGTTCTCGGGCTCAAGGAGCTGCTCTTCGACGAGAAGGCGAACCGGCTCGTCTTCGCGCTCCCGGGAACTTCCACGCTGCTCACCATGCACATCCAGTCTCCCGGGGAGGACGGTCGAGACCCCGGGACCGTATCGGGCGTGGTGTTCCACCACGCGGACCCCGCCACGGCTTGCCGGGAGATCGCCCGGCGGGGTGGCGTCGTGTCGGTGGAGCCGAAGACCATCGAGACGTCGATCGGGAGCTTCGTTCGCGCCGTCATCGCCGACCCCGACGGCAACGAGTTCGTGATATCGAATCGGACGGACTGAACGGCGACCGTTCCGATTGAGACTCGGGCGTAGGATGCCAGGCTCCGACCGGCGAGCCGGCCGTCCCCCCGAGGGAGCCTCGGAGTAGGGGGCCGTCGGGGTCACCGGCCTCATGTGCCCCGGGGGCTGCGAACGATCGATGGCGTCGCGCAGCCGGCCCCGCGGGACGCGTCGGCCGGACCGGGGCCACGCCGGCGCTCGAGCCGACGACCACATCCGAACGAACCTGGTACAGTGGCAGCGGCAGAGCGAGGGCTACGACCGCCGTTGCCGCACGGTCCTCGGGGGTCGAAGGTCGATGGCCTGGGGGTTGTGGCGGATCCCTGAGACCGGCCTTCGCGCTCTCGGAGATCCCCGGGGTCGGGACATCCTCGAACTGGGGTGCGGTGCGGCCCGCTGGTCGATCGCCCTCGCGAAAAAGGGGGCCCGAGCGGTAGGGCTCGACCTCTCCTCAGCGCAACTGGCGCACGCAGGACGGCTCGTTCGTGCCTCCGAACGCAAGGTCCGGCTCGTTCGAGGCAACGCGGAGCTCCTCCCGTTCTGCGACCGCACGTTCGACGTGGTGTTCTGCGACTGGGGCGCGATGACGTTCTGCGATCCCCATCGGACCGTTCCCGAGGTCTCCCGCGTCCTCAGGCCCGGAGGAAGGCTCGTCTTCGCTACCTCGAGCCCGTTCCGCACGGTCTCCCAGCACCGGCGCACCGACCGCATGAGCGCTCGGCTCCTCTACGACTACTTCGGTCTGCATCGGGTGGATTATCCGAACGAGGTGAACTTCCAGCTTCCGTACGGCGAGTGGATCCGCCTGTTCACCGAGAACGGTTTGGTGGTCCGATCGCTCACCGAGACTCGTCCGAGCACGCGGGACCGGTCGGCCTACCTGTCCGTCGCGGAATCGGCGTGGGCCCGACGATGGCCCCTCGAGTCGATCTGGCAGGTTCACAAGGAAACCCGCTGACGCAGTCCCCCGGCCAGCCCGAGGATCGGTCGCAGGGTCAGGTCGAAGCCGGGGGATCGCTAGGCTCCCTAGGCTACGTGTAGGGCCGGACGATTCCTTGTCCACCGCTCCACGCCGCGACCCTATGGTTGATGAGCTCCACCCTGGTGCCCCGGTGACCCAGTGGAGGCGAAGGGGAATGACCACGGGGGATTCTGGGTCGGAAAGCGATCGATCACCCAAGGAGATCGTGCGGCAAGGATGGGATCAAGTTTCGACCGTCTACCGACCCGACGGGCGAGATGCCGACGTCTTCGGTCATTCGCTCGCTGACCACAAACGGTGGCTCACGCCGCTCCTGAAGCTGAAGAACGGCTCGAAAGTCCTCGATCTAGGGTGCGGTTGCGGTGTTCCGGACGCGCGGATCCTCGCGCGGCGGTTCGAGGTGGTCGGCGTGGATATCTCGGAAGTCCAGATCGAGTGAGCGCGCCGGAAGGTTCCGCGGGCGACGTTCCTCCGCACCGACATGACCGCGGTCCGTTTTTTGGCCGGTAGCCTGGACGCGGCGATCTGCCTCTACTCGATCATTCATGTTCCGGTGGAGGAACACCCGCCCCTGCTCGATCGCATCGGACGGTGGATCCGACCCGGAGGACCATTTCTCCTCATCGCGGGCGAGGCCGCCTTCACGGGCACGGAGTCCGGCTGGTTGGGATCGAGCGCCGAGATGTACTGGAGCCAGGCGGACGGGGACTCCTATGCCCGCTGGCTCGAGCATGCCGGCTTCGAGGTGCTCCGACGCGAACGGATCCCCGAGGGAGAGGCAGCGCACGAGCTGTTCGAATGCCGAAAGAACCGGGGGCCGGTGCCCGACCTTCCCTTGACGGCAAATTTCCTTTGAGTCGTGCCGACGGCCGAGCCGAGTATCCCGACCGGTCTCCTAAGCGCCCCGCCTACGGAAGCCGCGCGATTCGGTGCTACTCTAGAGAGGTCTGTTGGGGCCGAGGGGGGGTCAGTACTCGACGTTGCGGACCGAGCTCATCGTCAGCGCGCCGAGGCCGAGCACGACGGCGATGATGAGACCCGAGAGGACAAAGACGCCGCTCACGGACCACCGCTGGGCGAGCCAGCCAGCGAACAAGGGGCCGAACGGTGCGGTCGCCAGGATCAACGCCCCGAACGTCCCTCCTACCCGGCCGAGCATTGTTCCGGGGATCTTCGCCTGCATCACCACCGAGATGGGGAGGTTCGTCACGGAGACCGTGACTCCGACCCCGACCATCAACGCGATCGCCGGGAGGAGTGAGTGGACGACTCCCACGAGGAGGATGAAGATGCCGATGCTCACCCCGCCGATGAAGATGTACCGGCCCGCGGTCCGACGAGTGTCGACGCGGCCGATCGCGAGCGCTCCCGCAAGGGCCCCCCCGGCGACGCTCGCTCCGAGCGCACCGTAGTCCGCGGCTCCCCCGTGAAGCACGAACGCCGCGTAGGGTGCGAAGAGCGCGAAGATCCCGATCCCGAAGAAATTCACGATGATTCCGATGACGATCAGCTCGAGCATGAACCGATTCGTCCGGATGAACGTCAATCCCTCGGAGAACTCCTCCCGGAACGGACGTGGGCTCGGTCGGGCAAGGGCCGGATTCGTGCCCGGCTGGGGGGCCAGTGAGAGAAGCAGGACGGCTGCCGCGAAGAAAGTGAGCGCGTCGTATTCGATCGGGAGGTCGACGCCCAAGAGAGCGACGAAGACGCCTCCGATCGAGAGGCCCACGATCTGATTCATCGAACCGCTCTGGGAGAGCAGGCTGTTGGCCGGAGGAAGGTCCTCTACCGCGACGATCGAGGGGACGTAGGCGCCGGTCGCGGTGCGGACGGTCGTAGCGCCCGCCCCCAGCATGAGAACGACCGCGAACAAGCCGAGCAGATCCTCCGTGCCGGTAACGATGAGGCCGGAGAGCCCCGCGATCACCACTCCCTGGATCACGTTGGTCGCGATCAGGGTCCGTCGCCGGTCCCACCGGTCCACATAGACGCCAATGAACGGGCCGAGCAGCACGCCCGGAATGATCGTTCCGGTGACGATCACCGCGACCTCGAACGGCGACCCCGTGAGCTTGAGGACCAACCAGAGCAGGGCAACCTCGAAGATGTAGTCGCCCGACTGGGAGATCAACTGGGCCGTCCACAGTCGGAAGAACGGCGGGTTGGCGAGCACCCTCCGGTAGCTCGGCGACCGTGAGGGACCCGAGGGGGCGGAAGGAGTCCCCGTCACGTTAGGTTCCGACATCTTCGCCGAGCCATCCGGACGGGGCGTCGGGGGAGGCATGGAGTCTCCGGGCCCTCCGAGCGGGTTGCGCAGTTAAGCCTCCCCAGTCGAAGGGTAGCTCTAGCCTCCGACGGCGTTCGCCGAGCCGGTCCTTAGAGGTTTATCAGGAGACGGGAAATCTACCCAGGGGACGGGCTGAGATCGTGACGCGGCCCCGGTCCACGCTCGCCCGGTTGAGAGCTCTCATCGCGGAGATTCCCCGAGGAAAGGTGGTCACGTACGGTCAAGTGGCGGCCGCCGGAGGGCTCCCGGGCGCCGCCCGCGTCACGGTCTGGGCGCTGCAAAGGGGCGTCGGGCTCCCATGGCATCGGGTGGTCGCCGCAGGGGGGCGGATCGCGTTGGAGGGAGACGCTGGATTGGAGCAGCGCCTCCGCCTGGAGGTCGAAGGGGTGACCTTCCGAGGTGATCGAGTTCGCATGGATCTCCACAACTGGGTCCCGCGCGCCAGGACCATCGCCCGGGAACGGCGGGGATCCTGGGAGCGCGCCGAACCTCGGCCCACTCGGCGCGTTGCAGGGCGGACTTCGAATGCGACTCGGGCCCGTGACGATCGGGATTGACACCTCCTCGGTGACCCGCCGAGCGACTTCCTCACCGCGAAGATCTCTCCGGGAGTCGATCGGCGACCCCCTCGTCACCCCTCGAGGAAGCATTCGATCTACCGGACGTGAGTTGACGCACCGGTCCACCCTGGGGTGGAGCCTTGTCGAGCGAGCTCCCCCCGGTGTACTCGCTCGTAACGCCGGAAGTGGAAGCGAACGTTCCGGTGGAGCTTCCGATGATCGCGCCGGACGGGGCCACTGCGCTGTACTCCGAGCCGGAAGCTCCGCCGGCGACCGACTGCGGTGAAGACCAGGAGTCCTACGCCGAGATGACGCCTGCCCCGAATGGATCGACGGGCATCGAGCCGATCGAGCGCTCGGAAGAAGGATAGTCCTCGATGGGGACCACGGATGCGGCGTCGGATCTGGCGGCCCCGGCCGCCACTTCCGCGGCAGGGTGGATCGAGGGGACGGCGATCGAGCGGACGGAGGGACCATGAAGCGGTTGGAGATGGTTGGCGGACGGGGCCGCCGTCAGCACCGAGGCGGCTCCGACGTCCATGATTGCCACTAGTACGAGCGCTGCGAACGCGTCCTGAGCCGAAGACGACATGCCATGGGGGGGAGCCGACTGGTTATGAAACGTCGTCTAGAGTTCGTTGCTCCGGCCGAGACCTAAGCCCCTCCACGGGGGCCGTACGGTCCGAGTTGGTGGTTGTGGATCGAGCTCAGCTACCGGGTAGGTGGGTGGCTCGGGAGGCGATGAGAGTACGGCATGTTCGCGAGGGGTCAGGTGATGTTCTGCCCCGAGACGGCCAGCAGAACGCTTAGATATTCATAGCCCGATGGAGGATTGGCCTCGGGTCAGGAGGGTTGCGCGGAGATGGCAGTGATAGCGGGAACCGGCCACGCGCAATCCGCCTAACATCCGCCCTAGCGCGACCCGGTCGACCCGCTGTAGTTTCACTTCGCAGCCTAGAAGCCCATGGGCCGGGACAAACGATGCCCAACGACGGATACCTCGACGAAAGCGTGCACTGGAAGGTGCGGACCGGGCAGATAGGCTTCGCTGAACCGACGCACCAGGAGACTGCAGCGACCATCCGGGAGGCCGGCCTCGCAACGGAGGTGGGTCAGCGGCTCGGATCCGGTAAAGAGGCGGACGTCTATCTATGTCGTGACGGCCCGCGGCTGACGGCGGTGAAGGTCTACCGACAGTACCGGACGGCTCACCGAGGCGGCGGCTCCATCAAGCTCGAATCGATGGGGCAACGGGCGTCCCGAGAGTTCGAGTTGCTCTGCTACGCGTGGCAGGACGGGGCGAGCGTTCCTCGACCGGGGCGGAGGATCGAGAACATGTTCTCCATGCAGTACCTCGGAACCTCGGACGCGGCGGCACCGATGCTTCAGCACGCCCGGCTGGATGACGCGGAGTCGTTCCTTCCCCTCACCATCGCCGCGATCGAGCGACTCGCCGAGGCGGGGATCGTTCACTCCGACCTCAGCCCGTTCAACCTCCTGGTGTACGAGAACAAGCCGTGGATCATCGATCTCGCTGCGGGAATCCGGGTCGACCGGCTCGGCATGCCCCCGTGGCAGCGACTCGGTGAGGCTCTTCAGGCTCTGACTCGGGGACTAGAATCCCTTCGGCGGTACTTTGGACGATACGGAGAGGATTTCGATCCGGCAGACGTGGTGCAGCGGATCCGGTTCCAGATCGACCGGTACGGGGTCGGCTAGTGCGTGCCCCCGGGGAGAGTCACCCACGGAGTTCAACCCTGAGTCCACCTCTGCCACGGTATCTCGGCAATCCTCCGGACGTGGACCGGCAGCGGGTCAATCCGCCGAAGCGCCCAAGTAATCTCGGGCGGTGACTTCGCGTGATCAGTGACCCCATGAGCACCCCGTTCCCGCCGCCGTCCGGCCCTGGCGATCCCGAGGTAGCACTCGCCCCGCCGGCTCGACCGCCTCGCGTCTTCAGTCAAGGCCGATTCGTCTCAGGAATTCTTGCCCTCATCGGGGGGTCTCTGGCGGGAGTCTCCGCAATGACGGCGTGGTGGGCCGATTCGTACGTCGCCGGCAGCGGTATCTCGGTGATTCACTTTCTGCCAGGCGGCTCACTGACCGGATCGTCGGCTGGGGCAACGCTCACCGCGCCTTACGCGCTCGTCGGGCTAGGACCTGTCGGTGAACTGTACGAGGCCGTGCTCGCGTTGGCCCTTGCCGTGATGATGCTCAGTTTGATTGGTGGGACGTTGGCAGTGATCTCTTCGTTGGGCTCGAGCCGGACGCCGAATCGCATCGGAACGATCCGCGTGCTGCTGATCGCCGTGCTGATCATTGGCCTCCTCACGGTCGTTCTCGTCCCCGGCATTCAGCCCTACGCTCTGTCGCACTCCTCCGGCGGGTGCTCGGGATTCGGATCTCAATCGCCGTGTAAGTCGTTCTGGGGCAACGGGACCTCCTCCGGAACTCAGTACGCGTGGGCCGGGGATGTGGGTTACTACTTGATGGTCGCCGCTACGCTCTTCGCCGTCGCTTCATTCATCGGCTGGATTCGTACCCGCTCGGAGCCTCGGGGACCCGCACCAACCCACCTTCTCGGCGAGGGGAGTGTGGCAGGATCAACGCGGGGAGTGCACCCGGCGTCACCTGTCGAGAATACTCCCCCTCCGTCCTTGGGGGGGTAGCGAGCATCCACGGCGAACCGGATCTTCAGGGATAACTGAACCGAAGATTCAGATTCCCGAGGGAACTTCGAAAACACGCGTCGGATTGCGCCACGCGGTCCGAGTGGTGATGGCCCCGGACCCCGAGTCGACTCGCGCCAGCACCCCGGCCGACCTTCCGAAAGAGGCCATTTCGAGAGAGAACCAGAAGACCTCGAACCCTCCCCGGACCGCCCGTGCGATCCCAAAGTGATGAGTCTCTCCCAAGATCCAACTTGCACGGAGGGCCAACGGATAGCTCCGGGAGAGCGCAAGTTCTGGAGAAGAGATCACCGCGGACTCCTCCGTGGAGGGCGGAACGACCACCGACTGGACGGCCCCGTGGATACCACGGATCAAATGGTACCGGGCAAACCGAACGCGAAGCTCCCCGGCACTTTCCGAACGGGAGTGGAGGAGGAAGACGAGGGGGTTGCCCTGCGGGATCACGTCATCGAAGCCCAGCCGCTTCGTCGCCGTTCCCGCCCGCCACCGGGCGACCAGGCGGACCGCGAAATACGCCCCGGCCGCCAGGAGGAGCAGGTAGGTGGTGAGCTCCCAGAGCCACACCCCCACCCTTCCCCGCTCGTACAGCATGACTCCGTACGCGAACACGGTGAAGGACATCGCGCCGAAATTCATGATCCGGTCGGCGTCAAAGTGATACTCGTGTTTCGAGAACGGGGCAAAGATAGGGACCGACCAGTGGTCCATGGCGTCGAGCAGTACGTGCGACAGTCCCCCTACCTCGAGCGCGACAAAGAAGTAGATCGCCGACCCGTCTCCAAAGCCGGGGCCGAATGCCCATGCGAGCATGCGAGGTACGACAAACGAACCGACCGCTGCGATCCCCGTAACACCGACGATCGAGTGGGAAATCCCTCGGTGGCGGAGCATAGGGAATCGGGACGACAAGGGGTAGACCAGGACGTCCGCGTCCGGCAGCGCTCCGGCGAAGGCTGAGGCGACAACAAACTGGAGTCCTTGCGCTCCGAAGATCCCGAAGCCGAGAAGGTAGGCGAGGAGGATGTGACTGAACGGATCCACGTGAGATCGCCGCGGAGCCGGAGCGACGATGGCGACTCAAGCTTTGCCATCGTCGAGCACCGCGATCCATCGCCTCACTCCGATGGCCCAGCTGAATTGGAATGGTCAGATTGAAATTGGACTCTGCCGTTCCCGTCGTGACGACCCGCTACCCAGGTGCCATCAGCCGACGCGATCGCAAGTAGCCTCGTCCGCCGTTCCGCCTCTCGCGCTCTGCGGTAAGTCGAGAACGCACCGTAGGCAGGGGATGAGTTCAGGATCAAAGTGGCCGCGCATCACGAGACCCCTTCCATGAGGTCAGCGCCGAACCGGCGGCCGATGATCGAGGAGATCGAACTAGGAGTGCAGACGCATCGTGGCTTCGAAGAGGAATGGGCGGCCGCCCGCAAGCGGCCCGGTCGAAGAGACGGAGCCACGTACTGGCAGGGCGTCCGTTCGGCCTGCCCGTTACCCACGGCAAATTCCCCGACGACGCGGAGACTTCCCCAGAATGTTCACCAAGGGATGAGTCCAACCTGGACACGGGTCGAGCCGGGCCCCGACCCGGTCGCCACTAGGCCAGGTTCAACCGCTGCAGCACGCGTTGGAATCGGGGATCGGAGCGGACGCGATCGAACCGGGGGTCGAGCCTCCAGGTCCGGATCACGATCGTGCGACCCACGACCGCACGGTCGATCCAACGAAACGCCTCGTCGAGGTCGCCCAGATCCGCGTAGACGGTCGCAATGAGGTCCTCTTTGAACGGGATCCCGTCCGGAATCGCTTCGACCTTCTGGAGATACTCGAGCGCCCGGGGCCGGTCGCCGACCCGGGCGTAGTACGTGGCGTACCCCGAGAGCAGTCCGGCGTCGCCCTGATGCGCCGCGTCCAGGCGGTCGAGCTCCGTCAGGGCCGCGGCGTATTCGGATCGGGCCATGCGGTATTCGAACGTGGCGAGATGGTAGTAATCGCCAAAATTCTCGACGGCTCCTAGTTTTTCGAGCTTGGCCGACGCCTCGTCCATCCTCCTCAGGCCGGCCAGGAGCACGGTGGACGCCGCCAGGATCGCCACCGAGAGGGGATCTCCCTGCTCCGCGAGCGTGATCTCCCGGACCGCGTCATCGGCCCGTGCCTGGCACTGAAGGAGCAGAGAGTACCAATGATGGGCCGAGGAATAGCTCGGATTGAGCGACAGGGCGCGTTCGAACTCCTTCTCCGCTTCGGCGTACTGAAGCTCCTCGGTCAACGCGTGCGCCAGCGACGCGTGGGCCTCGGCGAGCCCGGGGTCGAGCTCCAACGCGTGCAGCGCGTGCGCACGGCTGGTCTCGACATCCTTCGCGTTGCGAGATCCCACGTAGATCCCTAGGAGCATCGCTACGTCCGAGAGTCCCGAGTAGGCCGACGCATTTCGAGCGTCCAAGCGGACCGCCAGCTCGAACTGCTCGCGCGCGGCGGCCAGCGCGACATCGGATCGATCGCGCAGCAGCACTCGTCCCTTGAGGTACGCCAGGTAGGAGTCGGGTCGCACGGTCGGCCGGGACTCGAGCCGAGCCTCTTCGGCAGCCCGGAGGGTGATCTTCAGCGCCTCCGCCACCTCTCGGGCGATCTCGGCCTGGATCGCGAACACGTCATCAAGCTCGCGGTCGTACGCGTTCGTCCATAAGTGACCCTGGGTCGCTACGTCGATGAGCTGGACCGTGATGCGAAGCCGGTTCCCGGCCTTGCGCACGCTCCCTTGGAGGATTGAAGCGACTCCTAGATCTCTCCCGATCTCGGGGACGCCCTTGGGAGTGGAGCGGTACGGGAGCACCGAGGTCCGAGCGATGACGCGCAGCCCCTTCAGTTGCGAGAGCACGGTGATCAGTTCCTCCGTCAGGCCTTCCGCGAAGTAGGCATCGTTCGGATCCGGGCTGATGTTGGAAAACGGAAGAACCGCGATACCGGCGGGTACCGTTGCCTCGACGGGAGCAGCCGGCCCCACCGAGGGGAGTACGATCCGATAGACGTCGATCGGGACTTGGAGCCCCTTGAGCGGCGTCGGAGGCAGTTTCTCGAATCGATTCCGGATCTTGTTACGAACTTGGCTGAACACCTCTCCGGTGATGGATACTCCGCCCGGCAACGCCAACGGTTCAATCCGTGAGGCTATGTTGACGGCGTCCCCCAGAATGTCGGAGTCGCGTTGCTCGACGTCGCCCAGATGAATCCCGATGCGAAGCTCTATCGGCGGGCCGCCGACGCGGGAGTTTCTATCGCAGAGCTGCACCTGTATATCGATCGCACACTCGACGGCATGCAACGCGCTATCGAACTCGGCGAGGAACCCGTCCCCCATGGACTTGATCTCCCGACCTTGGTGTGCGTGAAAGAGAGGGCGGACGACGCTCGCCTGCTCGTCCCGCAGTCGCAGCGCTCGTGATTCGTTCGTCTGAGCAGCGACCGTGGACCCCACCATATCGGTGAACATGATCGCCGCGAGGCGACGGGTGGGGGCCACGGCGTGCAGACCGCTGGGGCCAGATTAAGCCCCGGCCCGACGGCTAGGACTCCCCTTAGCTGCGGGCCAAGCCTCGCGGGGTGCGGGCGGAGGGGTACCACTCTCCCGCTGCGGCGGCTCAACGAGCACGAGACACTCGGGGCCGGGCACCCCTCCCTGTGGAACCGGGGAGCGATGCGCAGTCCTAAGTGAACCGTTGGAATCGGGGACCGGAGGGACTCACGATGGAATCCGAGCTCGAGTTGATTCGCGCGTGGTTCGCCTACATCGCCGACACGCGGAAGGGATACCTGGAGACGCTCGCGAAAGTGCCTCCCGCGGAGCTAGCTCGTGACCGGGGCGCGTCGTTCCCTTCCTTACTCGATATATTCGCGCACTCTCAAGGTGCCCTCTACTTCTGGATGAAGGACTGCGCGACGTTTCCGTTCCCGCCGCAGGACGGCGAATCTGAGGGCCCGCCCACCGTTGACGGTTTGAAGAAGGACGAGACGTACATCCAGACCCAGATCCAACGGGTCATGGCGGAACTCACCGAAGCCACCCTCTCGCGTACGATCGCCCGACTGAAGGGGAGGGGGTCGGACCATGACTGTCAGGTTCCGGTACGAGAGGCGCTTTGGCATTTGGTAGAAGAGGAACTCCAACACCGTGGTGAACTCAACGCACTACTCTGGCAGATCGATGTCAACGCGCCGGTCGTGAGTTGGGTCAAGTGGGCCCACACGGTGGGCCGGATCAAGGACCCGTCTTCGTAACGGCGAGCGGGCTCATCGCGCGGCCCGCAGTGGAACCGGCATGGCACCGAACGCCGCGCCCTCGGGGTAACCAATCCGGCCCACTGCACGCCGGAAGGGCCTACCGGGGCCGGGGGGCGGCACGGTTGGGCTCCGAACTCCTTCCTCCGTCAGGCGCCGGACCTGTCCTACCGCCCGGCATCGGAGAGGACTTCCTCCGACGCCGGGAGTACGTGACCACTAAGGCGACTGGGACCACGAGGGCGATCCCGAGAATGATCTCGTACTCCGGCGACAGGAACGACGGTAGGAACGAATGCCCAGACGTCGGGTTCGTCACCGTGAAACTGAACACGGAGAAAGTGTACGGCACATGTGGTACGCGGAAATGCTCCAGGATCTTGGCAGAGCCGAGGAGGCTCTACGTGAATTATCCCTGGCCGAAGAGTCCGACCCACTAGCCATCCAGACTAACTCTGCGCATGCGAATTTGCGCCTCCGGCTGGGCAGGTATGACGAAGCCCTCGTCAAGATCGAGAGGGTTGGCGAACTGGAACCCGCTCGCCGGCAGTATCATGGCCTTCTCGCCTTCTACTACCACTATCGGTCCGATACCACGAACTGCCTGAGGCAGGTGCAGCTTTCCGAGGACCTGGAACCCGACCCTCGTGGTAAGCGTCTCATGCGCGCCTGGAGCTACCTGGCCTCCGGCAAGATGGAGGTGCCGAGGGCCTCGTTCTCGAGGAGGAATCACTGCCGAAGGTCGGTCTGATACCCTATCAGGTCGCACACCTCTACGCAGAGCTCGGTGATCTCGATAGCTGCTTCCGTTGGCTGAATTGTCAGGGACCGACCCCGCCCCTGCAGGCGTTACAGCTCGATCCGGACTATGCGAATCTACGGCGCGATCCAAGATATCAGGTGCCTTTGAAGCGCCTGAAGCTCGCGTGACCTGATTCGGCCTGGGCTGAGCCCGGAGCATACAGGGACTTCTCGACGAGGCGTTGTCCAGTAGGTTCAACAATCGTTGAGCACACCAAATGCGAGCGGCATCGCTCGACCGGGCACGATAACTACCGCAAAACCTGCGACTGCCCGACCTCGTTTACCCACTCGGAACCCGTATCTACGCAGACTCCTCCGCCGGATCCTGGGGGCGGCACGGCATGGATTGGTCGAGCATCTGGTTGGCCATCGTCGCACTCGGCGCCTCGCTCATCAACGGGGCCATCGGATACGGATTCTCCTCGATCCTCACGCCCATAGCACTTCTCTGGTTTTCAAACCAGGTCCTGAACCCTGCCGTGGTCAGCGTCGAGCTTGTGGTCAATATCACGCTCCTGTTCCGGGAACGGGCGTACATTCCGGTCACAAAGAGCCGGGCGATGCCGGTCATCTCGACCCTTTTGCCTGGGGTGGTGCTCGGCGCGCTCGGCCTGAGTTACCTCGCGGTCAACGATGTGAAGTTCGCCGTCTACATCGTACTCCTTCCGATGGTGCTGGTCCAGCTCCTGGGGGTGCGTCGGCCGTTTACGAACGAGCGCCGAAGCGGGTCGATGATCGGTCCGGGAATCGGGTTCCTCTACGGTCTCACAACGATTTCGGGGCCGCCCCTGGCCGTGTTCTTCCGAAATCAGGGCTTGTCCCGGAACGAGTTTCGGTGTACCTTGGCGCAGGTGCGAGTTGCGGAGTCAAGCCTCACGCTGACGACGTACTTTCTGTTGACGGAGTTTCTCGGAGCTCGATTGTTCACACTGCCTTCGCTCGGGCTCATCCCGTTCTTGCTCGTGCCGGTGGTGATCGGCGTACCCATAGGGACCTGGCTACTCGGCCGTGTCTCTCGAGATACTTTCACGCGGTTCGTGATGGCAATGGATGGACTAGTCGTTTCGTTCGGGCTCTCCCAGGTCCTCGTGAAACTGAAGTGGGCCGGCTCGACCCTGGGGTATCTGATCTTCGGCCTGGCGGCCGCCTCAATCATCGCTCTCTCAACGTTTTCGCTCTATCGGCGCCCCGGCGCTAAGAAGTGGGTGGACGTCCCTCCTTCCAACCCTGGCGAATCGATGGGCCGACCCCTCTCCCAGGGGGACGGAGGTCGACGCTCCCCCTCAGAGCCCGATTCGGAGTCGTCCGGCCCTGAAAAATCTGCTTCGCGCTTCGTTGATTCCCAGGCAGGTCGAGAACCGTCGTCACGGCCACCGACCCCCAAGGATGAAATCAAGCCCGAGTAGCGGAAGGTCTCTACGAGTCCCTACGAAGGACCGGAGATGGAGGACACCGTGTGGTTGCAGCACGAGCTGAGCGTAGACCCGGCAGTCTCTCCATCGACCGGGGACCATGCACAGCTCGATCAGGTGGTCGTTTTTGCCAATCTAGCGGGTGTGTACTAGTGATACTCCAACTAGAACTGATCGGATCTCATGCAGCTCGCTCGGACGACCTCTGATCGTACGACTGCTTGCGTTCAGCCGATAGCCGTTTCGAACGTCGCGCCTGGGCGGAGATTGTCCTGAGTTGGACCGAAAACTCTCGTCGCTGATCGGCAGTGAACGTGGCAAACACGTAGTCGTTTGCAGCTTTGATCACCATGGCTGCCAGCAATCGGACTCGATTCAACTCCCTGGGATCAGTCTGATCAGGTTTCTGGAAGTCGCGACCGGCGCGGCCCACATAGAGAGCCGCATTTTTCAGGGAGTCCAGTCTCCCGAGAGTGCGATACATTAGATCCAGCTCCTTGGTTAGCCGACCACCGCGCTCGAGCTCCGCCTTCTGGAGCCACTGTCTCGTCTGCGCGCGGCGAAGAAGTGCCTCTGCTTCCTTGCGAGTGAACGATTGCTTGCGCGTGGTTTTAAGGGTCTCGAGGAACGGGCTCAATTCTAGTGAGCCGACCAAGAGACGAGCTATCGCCCCGTGCTTGAAGCGGTGATCGAGAAGATCCTTCTCGCGGTACGTGCTTAGACTGTTTGGACTGCGAGCAACAAATCGGATCACACCCTCGGCCGCCTGCTTGTAAACTAGTGCTTTGGCCGCTTCTTCCATCGCCACTATTGATAGTGCGCATGAGTGACCTCGGCTCCCACGCCTCAGAAGATATCGAGAATCTAACAGTAACCTGTTCGCGTTTTCCACGCAAGCTTCCGCGACTGCCTGGTAGAGTGCCCGACCGCGCATCTGGCCCGGGAAAATATAGGGGGTGCTTAGGGTTGTGGGGCATCAAACCGTAGTCGCCGCCTCAAGAGCGTGTTCAATAGGAGTTGCACATTTTCCCATTGTCCTACTGTACTTGCGGAAGGAGTTCATCGCGCAGGGCTAGCAGTTAGGAACGGAGATACAGAGCCCGGCCGGCCCGAAACGTCCCCTCTACATCGGCGAAGGCCGTGACGTCCTCCGTAGGGTCCCTGCCAAGGAGCACCATGTCCCCCGGCGCGCCAACTTCAATAGTTCCCGAACCACGTCCGAAACGTTTCGCCGGGGCCGTGGTCAGCATCCGAAGAATGGACATACTGCCTACCCCTGATTTTTCGAGCGCTAGATACTCCTCCGCCGTGCTGTAATCCGACATGAATCCGACGTCCGTGCCGAAGAGCAGTTGTCCTCCGGCATGGTGAAACTTCCGAACAATATCGTAGATCGGCCCCAAGTAGTTCGGGTTCGACGTCACGGTCGTAGCGAACATCTTGAGCGTCGGGATCATCCCCATTCCACGGTCGATCATCTGTTGAATCAGCGAAGTATCGACTCCATCGGCGCTGTCAGGAGGGTGAGCTAGCACGTCCACCCCCGACCGGATCGCGATGGACGTTCCTTCAAGATTAGAGGGGTGGCTGAAGACTAACTGCCCCTGAGAGTGTGCCGCGCTCGTGGCAGCGCTGGCGATGGCGAGGGGCATCGGGTTGACTTCACCTCGGGCAACATAGGATCCGGTGAAGAGCTTGAGGAGATCAGCCCCTCGAGCGATGTTCCTTTTGACAATCCTCATCGCTTCTGACGGCGTTGATGGGCAGGGCAGGAAGGGCCGGATCCAGAAGGGGAGGGTTTCTCGCACGTAGTATGGCAGTCCGTTGGGTGGGTAGAGCCCCATCCCCGCAGTCAGGATCGCCGGCCCTCGAAGTTCCCCGGACTCGATGCGCTTACGCAAGGGAATCGTTGTCCGCGGGTCGGATCCAGTGTCCACTACACTCGTGAATCCCCTGGAGGTCAGCATTTCCTGAAGTCGTTGGTCTAGAAGCCGAGATGGCTTGCGATCAGCAGATTTCCAAATGGCCTCGGTGAAGTGGATATGAGCGTTCCAGAATCCCGCGGTCGCCACTCTGCCCTCGCCGGGGATGATTTCGAGGTCGGACGGGATCGGGACGTCCCTCCCGACCGAGGCGATCCGCCCATCACGAACGACGATCGTACAATCGACGATCGGGGCGACATCAGGCGATGGAATCAATCGAACGCCCCGAACAACGAGTGAACGCGTCCGCAGGCTGCCCACTCCAGGCGACGTGACAAATCCCTCGTTGCGTGCAAAGACACCCGGTTATATCCATCACGCACTCGCGGAGGCACGGCGGCGGCAGGGGACTCCCCATTCGCCCCGCCTCCTCTCAGCGAAACCCTTGTTCCCAGCAGTCTACCTCCCCCGTGAACCCGAGCGTGTTCAACGAGAGTTGCACGTTTCGAGAACGTCCCATCGACCCGATCGGCCGAGGACGCCCCATCTTTCTCGGACCGGGCTTAAATAACCGCGACCGGTGAAAACACCATGCCGATGATCGACGTATACGCCGCGGCCGATCTATTCCCCGTCGGAGCCGATCGGAAACTTGCCGAAGAACTTACGGGGGCAGTCCTCCGAGCCGAGGGAGTTGCGGCTCCGGGGCCATTTCACACCAACAATACGGCGGCATACATTCACCGGATGGACCCGAGCACGGTCCATACGGCCGCCACCGGCTCCGCGCGCACCGTGCGCGTCCAGATCATCACTCCACCCGCGGCGCTGAATCGCGAGGGTCAGAGGCAGCTCGTCAAGGAAGTCACGGAAATAGTGACCCGGATCTCAGGCGATCCGACGCAAGGTAACCGCACTTGGGTGCTACTCACCGAAGCAGCGGAGGGAGGGTGGGGCCTGTCTGGAACGGCGTTCGGCCGAGAGGAGTTCGCAGCACTAGCTGCAAAAGCCGCGGCTGCGCGCGGGCAGAAGTAGTCCTTCCACTCAGTTTCGAGGAGTCTGCAGTCGCCTGTAGATCTGGAGTCGGCGATTGCGTTCCGTCCTCTGGAAGGGTTCAACAGGAATTGTACCCAAGGAGCCTGACGCTCTGGCCTTCGGATCGCGACGGTAACGAAAGTGCCGAGTTAGGAGTCGACAAGTCCGCGGAGTGATTCCCGATCTGGGCCGGCTAGGCTTCTGCGGACCCGACGTTCGCGCCTTTGTGTAGATTGCATTCAACGTGAGTCAACTGTCCATTTGCTATGGAGGTGGGCCCCCCCTTCGAGTGCGGAACGATGTGGTCCGCGTGCCAGTTTCCTTCCTCGACAGCTTCACGGCAGAGCTGACAGGTCCCCTTGTCCCGCCGGAAAATGACGAAGCGTTGCTCGTCGGAGAAGGTTCTGGTTGAATCCAGCAATCTGATCTGCGGAATGGACTCGACAATTGCCTTCTTCAGGATTCTACTCCGGAGCGTCATTGCCTCGACACTGTCGTTACGGGCAGCTTCGGTGTAGTTGCTTAGTTCTTGGTCCCGGTTCTCCTCGGGAAGCTCTGAGTTCCCGGCTCGATTCGCCTCGAATCGGAGGTAGGCGTTTGAAAACTCGGCGGGGTGGGACGCCAGGTCATAGTCATCCAAGAGCTCGATGACAACCTTAGTGAGCGTCAAAACCGCATACTTCTTGAACCGAGGGCTCTGT
The DNA here is from genome assembly GCA_049285595.1 of Thermoplasmata archaeon. Lineage (GTDB taxonomy): Archaea > Thermoplasmatota > Thermoplasmata > Lutacidiplasmatales > UBA184 > Lutacidiplasma. The sequence goes on along the minus strand of JBAQAF010000015.1, from coordinate 25,406 downwards.
TTTCCCTTGAATCCCTTAACAATGAAATTCCATGTCCTGGAGATCGACTTCACACTTTGGTCGCGAGCGGTCAGATTAGGGTGAGAATCATATGTCCTCTTGATTGAGGCCGGCTTCAGATCTGCGTCTACCCCGACGAGCTGCAAATGAAGGGATTTCGCCGCTGCGTCCTCAAAACCAAAACGTTTGTTCGAAAAGCCTGCCAAGCTGAAGATCCTGTGGTGGGACAGGGAGGTCACGACTTTCCGAACATCTCCTGCCCACGCGTGACGTTTCTCAGCTGCGTTCAGTGGCGTTCCATTTTGGAGTCTAAGAAACATATCTTCAACATCGTCATCCGAGTAGTCCACTAGGTGAGTTACGTCGAGTGACTTGCTCGTCAATTCGATCTGCGTCTTGATGCTTAATTCGTTGAACTTTCTCCCGGCAACATCCTCGCCGTCCACGGAGTCTGAATCAATCTCAAGAGGAAAGCCGTGCTCGAGAAACTCGAAAATTGCCCTTAGTCGTTGCTGGCCATCGACCACTTCGAATTCGTATGTCCCTCTCTTCTTTTCCCGCAAGTACACCTTAGGAATGTCGATGTTGTTTAGCAAAGAGTCAATCAGCAACTGCTTTTGGGAGCGTGTCCAGACCTCCCCGCGCTGATAATCCGGACTGAGCCACAGTTTGCGGCTATCATTTAGCAGCTTGAGGCTGGCCAATGTAAGAGGCTGAGTGTACTTCCGCTTACTCATTGGATCTCTGAGCGTAGTTCGGGTGACGGCGGAATCTAAAGATTGCGGTGGAGGTAGACCCCCGCAAGTTATCCCGACGCGCACATTATCCACGAGCCAAACCCAGCCAAATCGAGTAGCGGAGTCGTCAGATCCGTCCTGAAGATCGGTGTGACAAGGGGCCGGCCAGAATGCCCACTGCGACTTCTTGGTGATGGACGAGGACGCCCTGGTGGTCGGCCCCGAGTGAGCGTGGAGGTGTCCCGGTTCGGAGGCAAGTGGCCACGATCCAAGGCATTATTGCGAGGAAGGCATAGAGTCGATCCGTGTGGAGTCATGCCTAGTAGTCTGACTGCGTTGGAAAACATCAGTCCAGACCTGATTGATCGCAATCCCGACAACCCACGTTTGGTGTTTCGGGAGGATGAGCTGAATCACCTTCTCACGTCCATTCAACAGGCCGGAATTGAGGTTCCCCTGACTGTCTATCGAACGGGCTCTAGATACACCCTCATCGACGGTGAGAGGAGGTGGCGGTGCGCAAAGAAACTCAACCTTTCCGCTGTGCCCGTCCTCGTACAACCCACGCCAAGTCGATTAGGAAATATCCTGATGATGTTCAATATCCACTCCGTCCGAGTGGATTGGGACCCCTTACCGACCGCGATCAAACTGAAGCAGATTCAGATCCTCCTAAGGGAGCAGAACAGACCTCATGAGCTGCGAGACTTGTCGGCCCTTACTGGACTCAGCGTCACACGATTGAGGCGCCTCTTCGACTTACTTGCGCTCCCTGCAAAATATCGAAGTCTGATTCTCGGAGAGTTGGAGAAGCCAAGGGACGAGCGTCGATATACGGAGGATTTGTTTCTTGAGATTTACAAGGCGCTCCATGCTATTGAGCGGTTTGCGCCGGCAGTGTTCGAGAGCGTTTCTCAGGAGCGATTTGTCGATTCGATGGTAAGGAAATATGAAAGCGGGGCCGCTGGGAGCGTAGTTTCGTACAGAGCGATTAGCAAAATGGCGAGGGGGATTGTCGCTGGTGTCGGTTCCGAACAGACGCTTCCCGTACTTATCCGACTTGTAGAGGAGCCGTCGTACTCTATTGCTCGTGCCTTTGAGGATAGCGTTAGCTCTGCCTACGACCGCCGGGATCTCGCGTCGAGAATTCGCACCGTGTCGGAGAGGTTATCCAAGTTGCGGGGCGGTAAGCGGTTAGACCCGGAATTGAGAGTTATGCTTAGGGAGCTACAACAGCAGGTGAATCGACTGATCGGGCCTGAAACCTGATGTTCGAGCTTACGGTTCTTGAAGCGCGAGATACCGCGAAAAATGTGCGGACACACTTCCTGAGGCAGCGCTTTTCCGTTGACGTAGAGCGGCCGGCTTGGCCCGATGCACCGTACCGCACGACCCTGGTATGTAAGCGACTCGAAAACCTATTGTTAATTGAGTGTCAAGCCAGCTTAGACTACCACTCTGCCTTGAGAGGACTTCACGAGAGGCTTGTCGAGGAGGTCCGACCCGCGGAACTCTACATCGCACTAGGTTCCGGGGACGGGTCTGTCATCCCGACAGCAGCTCTTCGAAGTCTTGAGCGAGACGGTGTCGGGTTGGTCCTGGTCGATGAGCGGGGAGGTGTCGTGATCGATCGTCCTGCCAGCAACTGGGCGTACTTTGCTTCACCAGACCCGAATCTGAGATACGGCGCGCTGAAGGGACAGGTAGAGTCCGCTTTTCACAAGTATAATCGCGTGAACCGGCTGGACGGTGCACGAGATCTCGCCAGCTTGGTAGAGGGCGAGACTCGAAAACTAGCCCGTCTTGCATTTCGTCGCGGCTGGCTTGGAGGAAAACCAATCAGTCTTGCTAGCGGAGACTGGTCCGGCCTGATCAACCTTCTTGGGTCGAACAATGCAGTCGTCGAGCCCTATCCAGTTGTTATTGAGGAGCCCCTCAAGAACGATCTCCATAGCTTTAGGGGCGGCCGAAATCTCGTGGGGCACCCGGCGACCTCCCCGGCACGGTTGAGACGTGACGCCAGGCAGCTCAAGGACAGAATGCTCCTGGGTGCTCGCCTGGTCGCCGAGCTCGACGCGCGCCGACGCTCAGTTGCTGCGTTTCGCGCGCCCTGACCTTCAATTCACTCAATTCTACTTAGACCCCCCGAATTTGCAGTCCGGAAGCTATCTCATTTGCATAGGCTCCTAGTTTATCCTCCGCCGGGCAGGCCCAGTCGCGATCATCAACCGGCTCTATGCGTCCGCGCGCAAAGTCGCACGTGTAAAGTCGAAGTTTGTGATGAGAAGTTCCGAGACCTCAGACCTATTTGCCGGATCGGCCGCGAGGATTGAGTGGCGCTTTAGTCTTGTCACTTTGAATCCCCTATAGAGTTTGGCGATACTTGGGTGATTGGCATTGGTCATAATGACGAAGGCACCACGATCTGACAGTTCTCGCGTTCGCCTGGCCAGCCGCAGTTGATCTCTCCACGAAAAGATCCTTTCGTTATAGAGGATGAATCCATTCCGCCCGTGAGTTACGGTGTACGGTGGATCGAGAAAAACCAGGTCATTCCGATTGACCAGCGAAGTCCCCTTCACAAAATCCCCAGAGTGTATGCAGGCCTTTTGCAAGGCGGCAGATGCGAGCCTAATCACCAGAGCGTCTTGTTCCTCGAAAGGGCGACGCCCACCAAAGGGAACGTTGAACTCGCCCTTTGAATTTACTCGATACAACCCGTTCCAACTTGTGCGATTAAGATACAGTAATCTAACCGCCCGCTCAGCTCCATCGACTGGCCTATCCTTCTTCGCAGACAGATGCTCATCCGGTCCATAAATCGAGGATGTAAGCGATGCGATTAACGCGTTAGGGTTACGCCTGACCCATCGGTATGCCAAGATTAGATCCCGATTCAGGTCCGAAATTATAGCCCGTTCGGGGGTTAACTCGAAAAAAACCGCGCCGCCTCCCAGAAACGGCTCGAAGTACGTCCCGTAATCCCGAGGTGCGAGATTGGCGACTCTGCGTGCAAGCCATCGCTTTCCTCCTGCCCATCTCAGAAAAGGCTTGATCCGGCTGCTTGCCAGTACTCCAATAGGCTCTGCCGGCGCCATTCCGACATTCGGATTTACGGGTTAGAATATGAGGGCATCCGCTCATCCAGTCGGGCGGTAGATGAGGCCGAAGTACCGGATGCCCACTTGGACACGTGCTTGTGAGTGCGCCTCACTACATTGGAGCGAGTCGAGTTCCGCCCGAGAGGGCTCGACAGAATATCCGTCCCTGAGCATAGGTGGTCGCCGCTGCTGAGCGGGAGGATGTCTAATGGCTCTCGCAAATCGGACAAGCGATGGTAAACACAACGCCCCTTGAACCCACTACCGCGGGGGGTTTGTGGGCTCAACGCGTCTCGCATCCACCGCAGAGGATGTGTGGCATCCGGTGATCTGAACACTCATTTGGATCGCTTGGAACTTGGCCTTGGAAACGTAGCCGTCTTCGCCTTGCTCTTAGCCCTCGCACCGGCCGGGGGTTTTCCCTTCTTGGAAATCAGCGCCCGAAGAGGTCCTTTGACGTAGTATCCCCAGGCGCTGGAACAATCTCCGTAACACTCGACTTCGGGGACCAAGCCGACGTGCGTGAAGCGGAGCTCGGTCTTGTCGCCCCTCTTCGCAATCTCGAAGGTGATCTTGCTCCCGTTCCACTCCGTCTGGTCCTTAACGAAACTTAGCTTGCTGTCTAGGACTAGCCAAACAACTTTCTTCCCGGGCACGAATTCGATGATCCTCTGCTTGGTGTAGTGGAGATCCTTGAACCGGTACGTCCACTCTGCGCCCAGCTTGTCGGTTGCGCCCTTCACTCCTGGTTCTCCAGTCCACCATCCACGAACGTCATTGACGGCACTGAATACTACTTCCGGGGTTTGACTCACGGTGTAGGCGACACTGAAGTTTGGACCGCCCATTGTCTCGCTCCTTATCGCGACTCCATCACTCGCCGAAGAATAAACTTGACTCGATGGTGGGTGTAAGGCCCCTTGCACACACTCTCGATTGAGGATGGGAAAGGTCAGTTTGTCCGACGGCGCGGTCACCGATTGCGGGCACCATTATGCGTGAAAGTAATGTTCTTATAAACAAACGCATGTATGATTATTCGAACATGAGGTTTCAGGATGGGCTGGATGATCTCCTAGGCAATCCAATTCGCGTTCGGGTCCTGAGGGCTCTCGCGCGGCTCCCTGAGAAGGGGTTCACCGGTCGAGAATTGGCGCGTATCACTGGCTCATCTCCCTCTCAAACAAACCTGGCGTTGGAGTCGCTTCGCGATTCGGGAGTAATCTTCCGAGAAATCAGCGGACGCTCGCATATCTGGCGGCTGGCACAGGAGCACGTGCTCTGCAATCTTCTCGTCAATCTCTTTCGGGAAGAGGCAGGCGCGAAGGGAATGCTCAAGCGGGAGATTGAGAGCCTGCTCCGAACGTTGCCCATTCAACGGGCATTTCTCTTTGGGTCGGTTGCCCGAGGGGAGGCTCGACTGGCTAGCGATGTAGATCTGTTTGTCGAGGTCCGATCACAGGTGGATAAGGAGACAGTTGAGAGTGCCCTAAGTGAGGCCAGTGCCAGCTTTGCCTTGCGATTCGGAAACCCACTCTCAGCTCTCGTAATGGACAAGGCTCAGCTGCGCCATCCGTCCAATCCGAGTCTAATCCGCCATGTCATGAAGGAAGGAATCGCGCTTGCGGGGTAAACCGTGGCGCAATCTCGTGTCCAGGTTCTTCCAAAGTCGAGGGCTACGGTTTACCTCGCTCGCGCTGACAATCTGCTAAAGATGGTCGAGCTGGCGGAAAAGGAAGCGAATCCCGACGGGGTGGCAACAAATGCTGTCCAAGCCGCAATCGCCTACGCAGATGCTTACACGATCTACTTGCGGAGTGAGCGCTCTCGCGGCCAGGATCACCACGAGGTCCTCACACTGATTGCCCGGTGTAAAGCGCCGAACGCGGGTGAGGTCGGCTCTCTCCTATCGCGTATCCTTGACCGGAAGGGAGAAGTCGAGTACGAGGACCGTGCTGTAACTATGAAGGTTGCGATAGAGATTGCAAAACGCGCCAGAGTTCTCGGCGGCCAAGTCCATTCAACCGTGGACTAACCGCCTCGAGAGCTTGTCGGCCAAGCATACAACCGCCTGACAGTCCCACCGAGTCTCTAAGTTTGGGTTCAACGCCTCTTGCACCCACTTGGCGTATCTGGGAGTCGCTGCACTCGGCGCTCGTTACCCCGAGAAGCCGACGGCTTCGCGACCGCCGCCGTGTGGGTAACCTCGTGGGTCAGGCTGACGTGAGTTCCGTCGCGAGATTCTTGAACCTCTTCCACCTGACTTTGTTTGCCGGTGCCGTCGGACTTCCGAACCCGCGACGGCTGAGCGCGTCTTTGTACTCCTTATCGCTTTCCAGACGTGCCCTCACTCGCCGGAAGTGGGCCCGAGTTTTCTCGTCCGCGAGCTGTTCAAGCTTGCCTCTAACTGCTAAATGGTCAAAATGCCAATCTGAGATTGCGAAAAGATCAGTTAGGTCTTGAGCTCGGCCCGCGAGGAGTTTCAAGACCCAGAGTACCTCTGCCCTGGCGATTGGAACAGGACTTCTGGTGCTTCCCGTCGTTAAGTTTAGTCTTTCGAGCTGTGGAGATTGCGCTATCCAATCGTAGTCGACTATGATGCCGGTATCCCGCGCGCGAAGCCCCCCGATGTAGACATCGCCAGATACTAGGTCTCGCCCAATCAGCAGTTTGATCATCCTGCCTACCGGGCCTTCAAACTCCAGGGTGCGCTTGTGGTGGACGCTGTTTGCGTCGAACCACTCCATCGCACCGGCTAAGGAGCTCGCCGGCAAAACGAAATCCAAGTCGACAGAGAATCGCGGCGGTCCATACGCCGCTGCGGCGTATCCTCCAACCACGATTGGTGCTAGCCCTCGAGGTAGTTGGTCGAGGAACGCGACTACTTGAGCTTCTCGAGCACCAGGATCAATGCTCAACGAGCGCGTCTGCATTAGCATAGATCCCCCGATGGGCCCGAATCATTGCCAGGGTGCGCCCCCGGGGTATCACCGGTTCACCGCGGTGAGTCGAAGGTCGATAGTGGCGCGAGGGGGTGATGATGACCTTGCAGCCAATCCGCCGTCGCGCATCAGTACTGATTCGATGCGACCGCAGATGGCCGCGCCACTCACCCTCCGCACTCTTCGGGACTTCGATATGAAACTCCTTAAGGAATGCGGAGGGGGACACGGTGTAGCGCCCCCCGGTCCAGACGCGGACCGCATCTACGCCGGCCCATGCCATCGGAAGATCCGCGCTGAGAAGTAGCCTGTTGACCCGATTCCACTCCAACGCTCGAAGATCTGGACGCTCGTCGGGAGAAAGCACTCGGTAACGCCCGCGACCAGTTCTCTCGACCAGCCCACGCGACTTCATCTCGCTAAGCAGTCGGACGGCTCGGAGAGTTCCCGTCTTGGCGGCGAATTCCCGAACACTGAATGGGCGCGTGCCGAACGCCAGTGACGCCACGTCCGAGTAGTTTACAGGCACATACCTGCAACGTCGGACGTTATATTAAAGCTCGATGGATTAAAACTTGGCCGAGCCTGCCCGTGTGTTACAAGGTGAGCCCGACGTTTGATGCTTGAAAGTGGCGCGCATCACTCCTGGATCGGCCAGAACAGGTACAATCCAATTCGAGTTGACGGGGGGGCCACTGTTCAGAATTGGGCGCGACTCGCTTCAGACTTGTGTGCTCAATCGGATTTGAACATAGGTCGACTCGCACCCTCTTGCAATGTATTCCATGATTCCATACGCGATAAATCATAGACAGACATAACCGTTCATTGTCTTGTGAGGTATGCCGAACCGGGTCTACCCTGACCTGAACAAACTTCGGAACGAAACAAACGATCTAATCGATCGAGGGCGGGTGAGAATACACAAGCATGCAAGAGAGTCGCACCCCGAGCTGTCAGAGCTCGAGCAAGTCGCCGTGGTCCGATACGGGGGCCCAGTCAAACCCGACAAAGAACGGAGCCCCTGAAGCGGAGTCTACCTCTGTTGGGCGGTGCTGCCCAACCATGGACTCTGCCGAGGCGTCCTTCTGATTGAGGAAGGACAAGGGGGCGATCTGGTACTGATTATCACAGCATTCAAACAATTTTAAGATGAAAGAGGGGAAAGGGACCAGGGTCAGTAACAATCCGGCCGCGCCGGTGGTTACTGAGAGCCAACTCGCCGAGCTGAAGGCGAAACTGGCAGCGGCCAGCCGGGAACCCATTCACCCTATTGGAACGACTTCAACGTGCCCCAGCTGCGGAGGAAGCATGGTGACCACTAATGACTTGGACCGAACCCTAGCAGTTCCAGGCTTGGTGTTCGTGGTGACTCGACTACCGGGGGCGAGGTGCCGGAGTTGTGGTTCCAGTGAACTTGATGGACCAGGCATCTCCATTCTCGAAGCGATCGCGCCTCGGGAATTGCTAGCCGACTACGAGACTTCGGTTACACACTTGAGCGGCACCACTCTTGGCACTTACTTCAAGATGGATCTCGTGAGGGTTCTAGGACTCTCCGGGAACGAGCGACTATTCTGGAAGGTTGTGGATCGGGACAGAGCACTCGTGAGCGTTCAGCGGAGAGCGAGAGACGATCGCTCTAGCCGGGAGACCACAACTCAGTTCGGAACGGGGGCTCCCCGCGGAACGACGCCCGCGCGTCGCAGACGGCAGGTCAGAATTGAGGCTTGAAACTCCGTGTATCGGACCCGATCCGCTTTCAAACTGGCCTTGGGCACCTGCAGGTTCGAATCCTGTGTCCATGAAGTGGGTTGGCGGCTGAAGGGGGTCACTTCGCCCTCGAGTTGAAAGCAGAAGATACGACGAGGGAGCGAGCGTTCGGATTAGTATTGGCGTTCAGGGCCATAGATGGGCGGACTCCCGTGATGACGCCCGCCCGCGCTCTCCGTAAGTTGTAGGCATCGGTTAGCGGTGTGCGCAATCGGACTCGTACGTTTCTGAACCCAGCGCTTTCTGGGCAGCTCCGAGGCATCCGAATGTGGACTCCTCACCGTTAGCCCTTGACTTAAGTAAGCGAATCTCATTCTCGCCCCGGGCGACCGGGATTGGCTTTGGCGCGGGGGAGTGTCGCGAGAAAGAAGCCGTTTCGCATCTGCTTGCGATGCGCCGTTGTCTGGGGGACTTCCGCGATCCTCATTTTCAGCTTTCCGATGGGGATGACTTCGGCTACTGCGGAACTAGAGCATCTCACCGGAGGTGGCAATCTCATGTCGACTCCGCGAGTTACCGAGGTCGCTCCGTCGCTTCTGAGCCGTTCGACCTCGGATAATCTGCACTCGGGAGTCATGGCCCCGATTCTATCCAAGGGTGAATCGCCACCCCCGTTCGATCGGGCGGCCCCATCCGCCCCCGCAGAATCTCACCCGGCAGGGTCTGGTGGCACAACCATTACCTTTGGGGAGCGCGGACTCCCGATTGGAGTAAGTTGGTCTGTCGTGCTCGGAGGCTCGCGCCAATCCGCCGCCGAGCCCGACATCGAATTTGTCGTCTCCAACGGCACGTATGATTACACCATCCTGTCGCCAGGTTGGATGGCGTCACATTCCCACGGGAGAATCACTGTCGTCGGTCTCCCGATCTCGGTGATCGTTCGCTTTGAACCGGAGTATTCCGTCGAGTTCGTCGAGAAGGGCCTGCCCAACGGAAGCAACTGGTCTGTGGGGTCGTTTCTCCTTTATCCGGGAGAGTCGGGTCTGCCCAATGTGAGCTCGATGGCCCCGTCCATCACGGACTTTCTGGTGAGTGGCCTGTATACGTTTGAGGTCCACAATACGGCCGGCTTCCTGCCGGCCCCCGCGTACGGGGCTGTGGACGTTAATGCAAGCGGCTCTATGGTCGTGATCAACTTCGATCCCCCACCCATATCGGGTGGCCCTCCTCCGAACCCGACCCTCCTCGAGTTTGCGGAGACTGGCCTCCCGGGCGGGACGCCATGGTCGGTCACGGCGGATGGAATCACTGAGGCCACTCAGGGCCGGGGTTGGCAAACTGCGAATTTCTCCCTGCACGGGGGAGGATACAACTACACCGTGGGCGCCGTCCCTGGGTTTACCGCCACCCCCAGTTCGGGCTCGGTGGGGATCCTCCCCGGGACTGCTCGGGTGGTCGTCAATGTCTCCTTCCGGCCCGAGTCGCCCGATTCGTACGTTGTTACAGCCTTCTTGTTCACCTTCGGGCCGGTACCTGCCACCCACTGGTCTGTGACCCTCGGCGGGACTACGAAATCCAAGCTCACGGCCCCGTATTGGGATCCAGGTACGATCTCATTCGGCGAGCCGAATGGGACGTATCATTTCAGTGACTCGGTGAGCCCAACGTTCGGTTCGGCGTTCCTCGTCCCTACGAACGGCTGGGTCGTGGTAGCGGGAAGCTCGGTCTCCGTGGTCGTGAACGACTTCTGGACCCCGTCGTTGGTGGACACCGGAATCAATACGACGGCGACTTATGTGACTTTCGACGAAACGGGCCTACCCATGGATTCGAATTGGTCGGTCGCGGTCAACGGCCTGACCAGGTACGCAGCCCTTGGGGCTACCTCGATAACCACGATGATAGGGGGTTGGTTCACAGTGAATCCGGTCTCGGGCTACAGCGCTATCCCGCTGGCCGGTTACGCAAGCCCGGCCGAATTCCCGGCGAACATCGGCGGAGTCTACGACGTCACCTTCGTGCCAAGGGGGGGGACCGTCGACACCGTGGTCTTCGCGTCCTTCCACATCGAACTCGGAGCGACCTGGTTCGTGAATCTCGCCGACACGGCCACAGGGGGGCCGGCGGGAGCCATACAAGGGTCGATCGGATCTTCTTCGACCTCCGTCGCGACCGAACTACCGAACGGCACGTATGACTACGAGGTCCACGCTCAGGGATACACCCCCCTGGCCCCGACAGGTTCATTCACGATCATCGGGGGCGAAGTTTCGGTCGCCGCCACCTTTGCGCCGTTACCGACGTTCCCACTGACGTTCAAGGAGCGGGGTCTCCCGGTCGGGATGAACTGGACTGTGTCGGTCGGGTCGAACCCTGCTGTAACCCTTTCCACAAACTCCCCCATCGTTGCTGTCGAGGTTCCCCGCGGGACCACACCGATTGGACTCTCTCCCCCGCGCGGCTATGGGGTCCTTTCGGTGAGCGGGCCAGGTTCCCCAACCCGGTACTCGGTCAATGTAGGCGGCCCCTCCACGTTTCGTGTTACCTTCTCCCCGTTCGAGACGCTTTCGTTCGTAGAGAGCTCTCTCCCGAGGTATGAACTACCGGCAGGCACCGAGTGGACCGTCTACCTGAATGCGTCCTCCCTAAAGCTCGGGTTGCCCCGGCTCACAGAGGAAACGAACGGTTCTACGCTAAACTTCACCGCCCTCGCGGGCGCCCACTATCGATTCGCAGTCAGAGTGACGGGAGGAGATTATCAAGCGTCGCCGTCAGTCGGAACAATGATCATGCCAAGACATCCTGTGACGAAAATAGAAAAGTTTGGGCCGATCTCTTCTGGTTAAAACTGAAACGAAGGTGCCTGAGGTGGGGTGACCCTCCAGTTCGATCTAATCTCACGGGACCGACGGGCTGGATCAAGTTCGCACGCCGGCGCGACCTCGAACCATGCATCCGGGGTCGGTGTTCAATCGGGCTTGAGACCCGCGTCGACCAGATGAGTAGGTTCAACCAATCTTGAACACACTGCGGGCGGTTTCTCGCCAGAATGGATTAGAACTCTGCCTGAGTGAATCTAACGAGTCAATACTTGAAGCACCGGGCAAGATTAAGAGTCAACCTACTGCCCTTCTCGGCCGGGGTTGGCGTTGACGCAGAACCCAAGGATTGTCTGGGGACCCACGCCAACGCCTGATGAAGCTACTTGTCGTACTCGTCGTTGTTGGGATTTTCTTGGTCTGAGTGATTGTCTCGGTCGTACTCTTCCTTCGTCTTGTCGTCGTCCCCGTCCTTATGGTCGATCCTCACGATTAGCACCTCCCTCAGCTCCATAATGCGACTCGCCGATATATTGGGTTCGTCGTGCCCTCGGCGACATGGAGCCGAGTCGGACCCTGCAGAACGTAGCTTTCGGTTCAGCCGGTGTTGAACCCTCGTGCGAGTGGGTTCAAACCTGATTGCACCCACCACGCCGGAACCGGTCCCGGCTGTGAGCGCGGAGTTGGATAGTGACCGCTCGAGCTAACGATACCCTTCCATTGTATAGCTCAACATGAGGAAGGCGCCTAGCGCGACTCGGTGATCAACCGGCGTCGACTCGGGGATGTCGATCTCGGTCCTCGCAGTCGAGAATCCATGCTTCGTGACACATGACGCAAGGACGGTCCCAGAGCCGAGCTCGATGAGTTGAGCGAGCGAGTTTGTGGGGTTGGATACCGCGAGCATGGCATCTCGGCCGCCAATAGTGGCCGCATATTGGCGCCACCAGGAACTCACTTTCACACCATGAGCTTGGCCCCAGGAGGCCGGTTGCATCACCATTGAGGCAAGTATCGTGCCGCCGGCATCGTGGATCAGAAAGGCGTCGTTGTTCTTCCCCAGCATGACTCCCCCGGGGCCCTCCGAGTCGAGGGTAAGGAACGGTGACCGATTCGCATCCACCAGGGTGTATCTCGCCGGATAAGTTGGTTCGGACGCCGCTTCTCCGACAAACATCCCTGAGGGATCCTCGAATCGAAAGATCCTCCACTCGTTCATCCCGGACGCGGGCATCGTGCCAGGACGGGCGGAACCCCAGGTTACTGCCGATCTGACGTTGGAGTGGAGCATCACGAGCTGGGAGAGGGTCGCCAACCGAGAAGGTGGCGCGCTCACCGCAAACTGATAGGGGAGCGGGCTGCTCGAAGTCAGCGCGGGCGGGGCGCCGGGGCTAGATTCCACACGCATCCCGCAACCGGAGCAGAACTGGGCTGCGTCGAGGACGGGCTTGCCGCAGTGTGTGCAGAACATCGGTCGGGCACTTGACTCCTAAGCCAAAAGAGTTGGCTCAATTCTAGCGATGCACGCGCCTTTGGACCTGCTAGGCGTAAAAGGTGCAAGGGGGATTGAACACCGCGCACGGGCGGCCGAATGGGTTCAAGATGAATTGAGCGAGGCCCGCAGACTTCCTTCGGAGGTGCAAACTCGAATGAACCCAGCCCCAGCTTAGGAGTTCTATCTGTCAATACGCCGGTAGCTGCCGGCTGCGATTAGAACCTCGTCCAAGCAATAGCCGGACTTCGGTCCCTGCCAACCGAGGTGCCCTACGAACATTCCTAAAGTATCTTTTATTACTTAGAAACTCTCTAGATAGTCAGTGACGAACATCCTCACGCCGGAGGGCCTAGCAGGATGCTTCCGCTGCGCGTACGTCTGGCGCCCTCGATCTCTTACCCCCTCTCGATGTCCTCGGTGCAAATCTGCCCTCTGGGATGTTCCCAAGCTTCGGGCAATTCACCGAGGGACAGGACTCGGGATCTCCGAGCTGATAGAGGGAAAGCGCGACCGGCTCCTAGAAGCGCTTCGGAAGAACAAGGCCCGGAATCCCCGAGTCTTCGGTTCTGTGGCGCGGAATGAGGCGAACCGAAGGAGCGACATCGATCTTCTGGTCGACTTTGATTCTGAAGCTACTGCCTTTGACCAGATCGGACTTCTCCAAGACCTGGAGAAGCTGTTTCGCCGAAAAGTGGACGTCACCGCTCCAGGCGGCCTCCACTGGCTAGTTCGGCCTCAGGTCCTCTTTGAGGCCGTACCCATATGACCGGACGACCCACTGATGCGATTCGGCTGGGCGACATCCTTCGATCCATGGAGCGGCTGGAGGAGGTCCTGCAGATGGGAGTCGAAGCATTCTCGGCCTCCTGGCTCAGTCAAAGCGCAACGATCCGCGAGCTGGAAGTCATCGGAGAGGCAGCTGGGCATTTGTCGAGCCCTTTGAGAAAGGGCCATCAGGAGATTCCATGGGCCCAGATGCGGGGATTCAGCTCATTCGCCAAGCACGAGTATTGGCGGATAGATCCGAAACTCGTCTGGGCAACCCTTGCCGAAATCCCTGCCCTGAAAGCTAAGGTCGCGAAGGTCAACCCCTTAAGTGACTGAAGTTTGTTTCTAGTGTGACCCAATTTCGTGGCCTGGAGTTGGCCCGCGTGATCAAGGGGGTTCAATTTCTTCTCGTCAGCTACGGAGTATGCACAAAGCCGATTGAACACAGTGAGCCGAAGCGTTACTCATCGGAGACAGTGCGGCTGTGAAGCGCTGACCTGTTCAGACTCTCGAGTTCGGCCGACACATCTTCCCGTTGCGCGCGGTGTGCGAGGTAATCCCAGTCTAGGAGCCTGTGGCGCAGCTCTGAATTGATGCCCTTCGGGCTCTCGGCGGTTTCCACTCCATCGGATCTCTAGTTCCGGCGCCCCGTTTCGTGCTATCCGACCTGCGCCCGATACAACTTCCCTAGGTTGTGGGTGAGGGCCCACAGATGCCACTCGCCTCGCACCTTGCGGAGTCCCCGCGTCAAGAACTGCCTCAGTCCTCTACCTTGCTTCACCTGACCGAACACCGGCTCCACGATGCACTTCCTTCGGCCATAGTGCGCTCGGCCCGCGACACTCCGAACCCTCCGACGCATCCGCTGCGTGAACGTCTCGTCGTCCGGCGGCCGCCCTCTCGGACACGCTGCGCGCTCGGCCGTCTTGCCCGGCTCCGGAGGACAGTAGACCATCATGCCGAGGTGCTCCACCGCTTGGATCGCCGCGTCGCTGTAGTACCCCGCGTCCGCCACGATCTCTCGAGGTAGGAACCCGAGGTCCTGTTGGGTCAACTCGGTCATCGGGACCAACTGTTGCTTGTCTTGCGGTGCTTGGGTCGCCTCGGCGGCCACGATGATCTGCGCCTTCTCATCGACCATTGCCTGGCAGTTGTACGCCTGCACGAACGACCCTCGGTTCGCTCCGTCCGGCATGATGCGGGACTCCGGGTCGGTGAAGTTGTACTGGGTCTTCGGATCGATCGGCGCGGGCTCTCGTCCTGCGGTCTTCGCTTTCTGCCGCTCCCGCTCCTCCAACGCCTCGATCGCCTTGCGGATCTTCTCCCGCCGATCGGCGGCAGTCTTCACGCCCGGGATGGAGTTGTACGGGTTGTTCCCCTTCCCGAACCGCCGATCCTCCTCGGCGTCGTTCTCGGCGACCTTGCGGAAGTACTCCTCGATGCTCTTCCTCAGCTCTTCGTCGAGCTGCCGCTCCTTCTCGAGCATCTTCCCGTGGCTCATCGCCCGGTGCTTCGAGGCGTTCGCCTTCACCTTCGTCCCGTCCAAGGCCATCCGAGTGCCCCCGACGAGATCGGCCTCCTGGCAGAGCTTCAGAACGCGAAGGAAGAGGGCGTGGAAGTTCCCGAGGTTCCGCTCGCGGAACCGCGCGAGGGTCGAGTAGGTGGGGTGTTGGTCGGCGGCGAGCCAGCGGAACGCCACGTCGTCATAGGTGGCGCGGGCCACCTTGCGGGAGGTCGGCGTACCGACACAGTAGCCGTAGAGCCAGAGCTTCAGCAGGAGGGCCGGGTGGAAGGCGAGGTTGCCGCCCTCGGCGTTGTCGTATCCACGGGAGAAGACGGTGAGGTCGATCTGTTGGTCGACGAACTCCGAGATGAATCGGGCGAGGTGATCCTCGGGGAGCCAGTCGTCGAGGCTCGGCGGGAGGAGGAAGTTCTGATGCGGGTCGTACCGACGGAAGTTCGCCTTCGGTGCCGGGGGGTCCATAATCGAAGGATGACGACCCCGGCTATAGTACCTCCGTCAGAGTTCATGTCGGGCGCGATGGGCCGCTGTGCAACAGCCTCCTAGTCGCGGTAGCAAAGATAGGAGTTGGGCATTCCGATACTCCTTGGATTCGTTCCAGAACTTCACGAGTGCTAGACGTACGATGATGAGGTCTTCGACGGCGCCGATTCGAACGAGACCGTAGGGCGTTTCGACGACGCGCGAGAGGCGCATCGAACCGCTCACCCGTGGTGCGACAACATCGAGCACTATCTTCCAATCCAGTCGACTCCACTCGCGACCTGGCTGCTTGAACCCCCATTTGTCGAGTACGGACGCGATCGGTTCGCGGGGGGCACAAACATCGATGTCGCCCGAAACATACGCCCCTTCGGTGTAGATCTCAATCGCTGATCCTCCCACCACGACCAGATCGTCAGGCCCGAGGCCAGCCTCCCTTCGAAGAAGGGCCGCGAAATAGAGGATTCTGCGGTCGTCCTCCTTTACCAGCCCGAGGATTGACCCGACCTCGCTCGGATGCGTCATCGACCCCTGTGCCGAGATTCAGTCAACCCAGCTGCCCGGAGCGCCTTGTTCTTCGTGAGTGACCGACCGACTTCACGAAGGATCTTCGGTTCAGGTCCCCTCTTACCCTGGATCTGAGGAACTGGTTGTTTGAGCATTTGGGAGATTCGAAATCGATTCTCCCTGTGCCACCCTCGCTTCTGCTCTAGTGAGAGGGATCGTTCAAAGAGCGGGCCCCGCCCCTCGCAAAACGCTCGCACTCGGTCGTCCACGAGGACCCACCCTCCCTCTACCTTCTCGACGACGGCTGCCGAAGCGAGTCTCCTAAGCTCCATGTAGACGTTAGGCGGGGATAGGTCGGCCAATCTGGCGATGCGGTAGGCAGTCCTTGGTACTCGCGAACCTGCCAAGATGGCGAGGGTGTACGCTCGAGTGACACTTCCCATTACCGCGACTAAGGAGTCGGGCATTGAACTCGTCGAAAGTAATACTCAATGCTATAATAGTTAATACTACTATTAGTTCTGCTTCAGACAGGAACCACGCACGCCCGCGCTGTGGCAGGATCAATATCAATTGAGCCCAGTAGTTCCTGGTTTTGCGGCGGGTTGGTCAGACCACTCAAGAGGCAAAGTCCACTCCATTCATGGGTGGGTTTGAGCTCAGGATTCCTGCCCTCTTCCGGACGCGGGGTTTGATCCCGCGTGGCGAGAGCGTGGGAGTATCGCCCAGGCTTCTGGAAGGGCAAGCGCGGTCGGTACTCGATCGAGATGAGTTTTCGGGTCTTGTGAAGAGTGGTCCGGTGCCACGTTACATCAGCCAGCCTACCCCTTCGGGAACGGATCGACCCCGGGTCGCAGAAGACCCTCGAGTTCGGTCTCGACTACAGCAGTCCGTCGCTGAATTTTATCGACGCATGACTCCCATTACAATACGGCTTATTGTCGGAGGCCCCGCAGCGGCACAAAGCAACCCGATTTCGAATCTCGTAGGGGCGGCCGTCGGCCGATTCGATGACGATCCCCCCGCGAACCCACAGAGGACCGCTGACCCCGAGTGCAGGATCCTCGACGACGCCTATGGAGGGAGAGAGCGGATGCTCAATCTCCTTCCCACTCGGCTTGTCCGTTAGCGTCAGTCGGCCCCCCGGGCAATGGTTCGCCTCGCGGATGACCATCGCCCGTGCCTCGGGGTTGTCGGTCTTCTCGATGAGCCCCCAGATTTTCCCCCCGGGGTCGCAGAACCGGGCGAACGCGCAAAGTCTCTCGGCATCATGCAAGACTAGTGTCGGACCTTCGATCGCCTCGGCCTGTCGAACGTACGGGCGCCGGGTCGCCGTCTCTTCTCCCTCGAACCCTATCCGGGCGTGGGTCTTATCGCAGAACGGCTTGGTCTTCGAATGACCGCACCGGCACAGCTCGTACTCCTCTGGTGTCTCGAGACGGGGTCCTTCCTTCCAGTTCCATGACATCCCCTCTTGGTTGGGTATGATAGTGGCGACTCCGAGAGGCACCCCGCCGGAAACTATGTAGGGCCCGTTCTTGGAGACGCGGATGCGCTTCTGCGGCGTCACGGAGTTCCCGACGAGAACCTCCGCTATCAGACTTTCGGAACGCCTGTCTAGCCGCCGTTGCGGTTCACACCACGCGGGGCCCTTTCAGAGGTCGCTCCTTAGGGATTACGAGACCCGGAAGCTCCCCTTCCCGTACAGGTAGCTCTCCGTCAGGGCATACGAAAACAGTCTTCTCGCATTCGGGATGAGGTGAGGTCCAATGGCAAGCATTCTAGTCGGACGCTTCCCCCGGCGAATCCATGGGTCTCCTAGACGTACTCCAGGCCCGGTGGATTACCTGAGCCGTGCCGGGACTTGCGGAAGCGATATCCCTCGAAGAGGATACCAACCCGTCCTACCTTTCGGAGGAAGAGGTACCTGATGACCGGCGCCGGCGGGCCTCTCCGCGAATCGCGAGTCGTCTCGAGTCACATGGACCTCGGCGACGTTTCAGGTCGCGTTCTATTCCCAACGCTGACTCAGGGTCCATGGCTCCCCTTTCTTCGGTTTGCGGAGACAACCTCGACGGGCGGACGAGACGACTCCGGGGGCCATCACCACAAGGGAGAGGAGGTGATGAACTACGTTGTCGAAGGTCGGGTCGAATACGAGGACGACGTCGACCGCCGTTCCATTATCGACCAGGGCTCCATCGCGCTGCTCATAGCCCGCGAGGAGGCGCACCACAATCTGATCCCGAGTCCGGGATCGAAATCCAGGTGGTTGTCCGTGGTGGTCAAGTGCCCGCCCACCGTCGGGGGACCCGCGCACGGCGTCAACCTTTCTACCGGACCAAACCCCACTCAAACGAGCGAGGGTACTTTCGAACGGCGCCTAGTCGGCCGAAACGCCCCGATCCCGTCGGCTTCAGGCCTTGAGTGCGTCGAAATCGAGTTTCGCGAGGACAGCCAGTGCGTGTGTCCGATCGGCCCCGAACGGAGGGGAGTCGCATACCTCTTCGACGGTACGGGGTCAATTGATGGTCAGCGAGTCGACGCAGGTGCCGCCGTGCTGACCGAGAATTCGCTCGAGCTAACGCTCCGGGGCGCGTCCGGCTGCAGGATTCTCCTGGTATCGGCACCGCGTTGAGCAGGGCCGTGATCGGACGTCGTTTTGCCAGGCCCCCAGCCCTGCGCACATGCCCAGCATCGGCAGCCGGCCAGCTCATATGCAGACCGACCGCCGCGGACGCTCGGCACGATTAGTCTTTGAATCCCCCGCCCCTGCCGTGCCACCCGTTGCTTTCGGGGGGCGACGTTCGATGCGTTTCCGCACGTCGGCGCCTTCGAGCTCGATCGATGCTCGCGGCGGGTTCGCTGGGTTGCCGGGAAGTCGATGCGCTGCTCGGGTGACGCTACTTGCGACGCGGGCCCATTCAAGTCCTGTCCGAATGTCGAGTCGTCCTCCCCCTGACTCAAGTAGCGGCGCGCCGTTTACGATTCCATGTCAGCCCCGGACAGCCGGACCGATCTCGAGCAGGTGGAAAAGTACCAGTTCACCGTCTCCTTCTCAGATGCCCCGTTCTCGGGTTTCACCGTCGACGAGCCTCCCCCCACGGGAGGGGACCGGGGGCCGAACCCCGTTCAGGCCCTCGCGATGGCGGTCGGTCACTGCATGAGTTCCACGTTCGTCAACACCCTGGAACGGGCCCACGTCCGAGTCTCCCCTATCCACACTACAGTGCGCGCCACCGTCGGCTCGAACGACCAAGGCCGTCGTCGCGTCCTTCGTCTCGTGGTGGAAATCGCGACCCATCCGATAGAGGAAGCGGACCGGGCTCGTTTCGACCGCTGCGTGGAAATTGTCCCGGATTTTTGCACCGTCTCTGGGGCGGTACGTGAGGGCATTCCGATCGACCATCGAGTCGGTTCCGGGTGAACTCCCCAGGCGTGATCACCTCCAAGGGAGACGAGCGAGTCCATCATCGATTCTTGTGCCGTGGCAGGAGATTCCGACGAGGGGCGTCAATCATTGAAAGGTTCGGGTCGTCAGACGCCGATTGCAAACGACGGGGCGGGCCCGACGTAGATCTGCCGAGGGCACCACCCTTTAGAGATTCGACCCTTCCTGTAACAGAAGATTCTCCGAGTACGCCGCGGGAACCGAGAGTGGATTTCTATGCTCAATCAAAGTTGAACACATTGGTACGCGCCCTCGCCTGTGACGGCATAGACGTTCGCTAAGCACAACAGTAGGCGAAGACGGCGACTTGTATTTTGGACGCGTTATTCTCTGATCAGTTGAAGGCGCGCACCCGAGAGAACGCGAACGGAAGCAGACCATTTCCGATTGCCCATTGGCATTATATTCCTCCTCAGCGCAGCAGGCGGTATGGCCTACCCGAGCGCCCCTACCTCGACACCCATGTATGCGCCGACCGCGCCTCCTTCGCACTCCTCAACCGACGTCGAGGGAGTGGACCATCTGAAGATCGGGGCCATTCTCGGGATTGTTGTCCAAGCCGCCTTCTGGGTCGGATTCCTGGTCTTCTATCTCATCTTTAGCGCGTTGTCGAGCACTGTGACGTCCGGCACGCCTGCTTCTTTCCCCAGCTGGATCACTCCGAACACATTCTACCTCGCCGTTGCTCTGATGGCGGGGGGGCTTGTCCTCGGGATCCTCTCGTACATCTTTTTCTTCCTCGGATTCCGGGCCGTGAAGCGGGGGGCCCCCGATTTCGGGGCCCCCACCACGCTGATGGTGGTCGGGCTGGTAGGGTACCTCATGGCGGTCCTTGGAATTGTGGTCATCATCGGCACGATCCTATCGGCCATCAACTCGGCTGCTGCTGGCAGCGTCACCCCGGGAAATGCGTCCCTCGACATTAGTGCCCTCCTCAGCGGGATAGCCCTAATCGGCCTCGGGGCGATCCTCGGACTGATTGGAGTGATCGGTCTCGTGCTTGGGAACTGGCGCGCCGGCAGCCGATACGGGGAGTCGACCCTGAAGGTGGGTGCGATCCTCACCATCCTGCCGTACGTCTCGATCGTTGGGTACATCCTACTGCTCGTGGGCTACATCAAGGCCGGCACGAAGCTCCGGACGGGTGGCATTCCCTCCAACATGGGTGCGGGGGCGTCAGGAGTTCCGCCACCGCCGCCGGGCGCATAGAACGTAGCCGCCTCTGGGGGCGCCTCGCCGCGTCGAGGTCAAGCCCAGCCGGAATGGCAACGTCTGCCGCCCGAGAACCCCGCGAGGAGGGCGGGAAGGAGCGAGCCAGGAGCGTATCGAAGGAGCGACCTTCAGCGGACCCGGATCCCTCCCGTCTGCCTGGGCTGGATTCTGCTCGATCGAGTTTGAACACACTTGGTCGAGGCTGCGTTCAGCTCCGCTTCGAGCTAACTGCCGCGCGTCGTCGAGGCTTTGGATTCTGCTTTCCCAGCCTGAACTCGAAGTAGAGGGCCCCCTGGGCTGGGTGGGGCCAGTAGGCCGGAATGGGAACAAATCCCATTTCTTGATAGAACTGAATCGCGCCCGCCATCGTGGAGAGGGTATCGACACGAACTCGTTCGAACCCGAGGGCGCGCGCCCGACGGAGTAACGCGCCGGCCATCCGGGGCCCGAATCCAGGTCCACGATGGTCGGGCCGAACGTAGATTCGCTTGATCTCGCCGATCTTTGGTTCCAATTCCCGTAGAGCTCCGCATGCCACTAGCGCCTTCTGTGAGAAGGCGAGAATGACATCGCCGTGCGGTGGACCGTAGGCTCCCGGTAGATCGGAGATCTGTTGGTCGGTCAGTGCAAGTCCAGTCTTCACCTTCGAATCGGCGGACGCGTCGGTATCTCGGTGATCGGATAGCCATTGCCGGTAGCCCTGGAAGAGTCGGCGGACAGTTTCCAGGTCCTCTGACCAGTTCGCGCGTCGGAGCGTGGTGTTGCGGTGCGTCTCCGGATTGTGCCGCCTTCGACTCTCCGTCATTCTTCTCGACCTTGAGACTGGAGTCAGATTAAATGAAAGACTGGGCGCCTCCCCCGCGCAGCCGAGTGGATGCGCGACTAGACGACGATCGACCTAACCAGATCAAGCGGATCGGTGAGAACCTCAGGGGTTCAATTCAGCCTGAGCGCATGAATCGCTCCCGAGACGGAAGAGTCCTCGGTCGGGATCCCCCGGGTTCCGAAGACTCCCAGACCGAATCTAAGCGATGGGCCGGAAGTTGGCGCCGAACTTTGTGTCGCCGTGTTGCCGAGGGAGTTGGCCGCCCTGGGGTGGGGTCCGCAACGGTGCGGGGCGTCCGGGCGGTCGCCCGGCTCGTCCGCTCGCGTCGCGGTACGACGTACGCCGACCGTCCCTGGGCGGATGGGTCGACCCGTCGTTTAGTGCGGCGGCGGGCGCTGTCGGAGGATAAGGATCGCTCCGAGGAGCCCCGCGAGCATCTCCCCCACCATCGTGAGCGCGAGGGGTGCAGACGGAGAGAACAGGAGACTGAGTGGGCCGACCGCCGGGCTGAGCGGCGGATCGAGCGCTGGTGCGCAGGTCGACGAAATCCCCACCGCGTGTTGCAGGTTCGAGCCGGAGGCGGTGATGTAGTTGGGCGTTCCGCAGACTGCCCCTGCGAAGTTCGCGTACTGGAGGTTAACGCCGTTGAAGTTGGTCAGCTGGCTCGCGAGCGGGCCGAGTCCGGTAAGGATGGCTCCCGCCAGGTCGACGTACTGAAGATTGTCGCCCTTGAAGTCCGCCCCCTGCAGATCCGCTCCGGCCAGGTTGGTGTGCTGCAGGTTGTCCCCAGCGAAGTCTGCGCTCACCGCGAGATCTCCGGCGAGGTCGGCGTACTGGAGGTTGTTTCCCTGGAAGTTGTCGCCCGAGATCTGGTCTCCCCACACCGTGAGCGTCGAATAGCCGATACGAGTGCCCCCGTCGACCGTTGCGGTGACGGTCAACGTGAACGTCCCGACGGCCCCGGCCGCAGTCAGGTCGACGTACTGCATGTTGGACCCCTGGAAGTCCGCTCCGGAGGTATTCGCGCTCGCGAGGTCGGCGTACTGGAGGTTGTCCCCCGCGAGGTCAGCGTTCGAGAGCTTGGCGCCGGAGAGGTTGGCGTACTGCAGATTGTCTCCCATCAGGTCATACCCCGCCAGGAGGCAGTGCGCCAGATCGGCGTCCTTGAGATTCTGCCCCCCGTGACTCGAAACCTGGGGGCAGCTGATGTAGCTCCCGACCGACGCCGTTTCCAGGGTGAACGTCTGACTGCCCCCGACGGTCAGCGAGGACGGGAACCCGACCGCGACGACGCCGCTCGGGAGGCCGGTAAGGGTCAGCGAGGCGCTCGGCAGACCCACCACCGACGAGCCGGGGTCCAGCGGGAGGCTCACCTTGACCGTGATCATCTCGCCTTGGAAGAGCGCCTCCGACGGGGTCGGAGAAGCGACGAAGTCGAAGATGTGCAGCCCGGTCGACTCCGAACGCGCACCGCCATGGACCAGGTCCGTGGCCGTCACCTGGACAGACGAGTCCCCGAGGGAACCCGAGGGGGGCGGAGCGGTCGACACCGTGAGGGTCGGACATAACGGCGGTGTGCAACCGGCAAACGTTGGGGTCACGGCGCCGACGCTGAAGGTCGGGGCGGGAGTGCCGACGGGTAGGCCCGATACGGAGAGTGCCTCCGCGGGGATCCCGACGCTCGTGGAGGAGGGGGCGAGTGTCAGATCGACGTAGTAGACGGCCGGGTTCGCGCCTCGAAGCACCGTTTCGCTCGCGGGAGTCAGGCTCACTCCGAAGTCGTAGATGTGGAGAACCGCGCCGGCGTTCGCCGCCCCCGCCGGGTACCCCTGCGGGGTCCCTGTGACGACAAAGGCGAAATCGCCGAGCGAACCGGCAGGCGCGGGGGCCGTCGCGACAGAGAACGGGACGGTCGTGGGGGTCGGATACCCAATGGTGTACCCGGCGGGATTGAGCCCGGAGACGCTCGCATCGCCGGGCACGCCCGAAACGGAGAGAACGATGAGCGGCAAACCGACCAGCGTCGAACCGGGCTGAAGGTCGAGCTGGGCCAGATAGGAAACGGAAACGCCTCTAAGGACCGTCTCGCCGCCGGGGGAGATCGCCACGGTGAAATTGTACAGGTGGAGGCTAACGGTCGTGGTAGCGATCGGGCCAGGCCCCCCGGTAAGGCTCGCGATCTGAGCTTGGATGGTGAACGAGTAGTCCCCCAGCGGCGTCGACGGCGAGGTGCCGAGCGTCAACGTGCCGACCGAGGGCGGCGTGACGGTAGCAGGGAATGACGAAGTTACCCCCGGGGGAAGGGGGGAAGTGAGGGTGAGCCGCACCGGGGCGGCGAATCCGCTGAACGACGTGAACCCAACCGAGTAGGTCGCAGCTTGGCCGGCTTGGACCGTCGCGCCCGAGGGCGACGACGACAGGCCGAAGCTCTCGTTCGCCTCCCAGAACTGGATGCTGCTCGCTCCCGCACTGCACGGCCAGAGGAAGAGATTGTTGTCCTCGACGGTGTGCACGCCGGGCTGGCCGGCGCACGTGGGAGCGAGCGAACTGCCCCCCTCGGCGTCGATCTGGGTTTCTACCTGGAGAGCCGCGCCGCCATTGAAAGCCGCCTGGCTGCCCCCGTTATCCCCAAAGACGTTGAACTCGGCCACCGTCCACGCGTAGCCAAGGCCGATGGCGTCCGCGCCCGAGGTCGCCGTGCAGGCGGATACGACGCAGAAGACGAGGGCATCGCTCCCGGATTGGTTGGCGTACGCCGTCATCGAGACCTGAGATAGGTTCGTGACGGGCACCGCCGGCACCGTAACGAACGACGTGTGGGCGTAGCAGTTGCCCAAATCCAAGTCCCACGAGCTGAAACCGGACGGCGAGGGGTTCGGGCAGGAAGTGAACCCATACACGATCTCCCAGATCGCCATGAACGCGGAGGAGCCGCTGTCCTGGTAAACGAACTGCTCCGACCCGGTCGTATTGATCGGGCCTCCGCTCGACGCGTAGACGGTCGGGAATTGGTTGGTGTTAATCTGAAGACCATAGCAGTTCGAGGTTCCAACGGAACAAGCAGGACCACCGCCCGGCCCGTTGGCGGAGACCTCGCCCGTTACGCCATTTTCCGCCGTGAAGGTACCGATCACGACGCCGATGGCGTCCCCTGAGGGCGCGTCGGCGTACCAGTCGTTCCCGTTCCCAACAGATCCCGCGCTAGGAATGACGGTGTCGCTACCGATCGCACCTGCCGAGTGAGCTGACAGGCTTTCCGGCGCACTGGATTTCGCGGGGGCTCCGCCTGCAGCGTAGTCGGAAAGGGCGTGGGTCAAGTCGGCGGGTGCCCCATCGGCTGGGGGGAGCATTGGACTTCGAGGTTCGCCAAAGCCGTGCGTCGAAGCCGTGGGACCATACGCCATCGCTTCGCTCGTGCCCGGCACGACCGGGAATGCCATGGCAGCGAGCCCGAGCGCCGATAGGACCGTTAGCGTCGCGATTGTGATTCCGGCCAGCATGGTAAAGTTCGAGCGTTCGACTCCGATCATAGTTATACTCCAAGGGCCGCTAGGCGAGAGGCGACCGGGTCCGGTGTATTTAGTTCCTCGTCACGGGAAAGGAGGGCCGGCTCGCAACGATAGGGCGGCCGCCTTCTGGGTTAAATGGGTAGCGAAGCTTTCGCCGAATTGATACGGTCCCTTCCTCTCGATGCGCTGGGCCGGGCTCGGACCCTCGGGACACGCTGGAGCTCGCGCAAGGGGGAGTTAGGCTTAGTCCGGCTTGAACCACCATCCGTAGCAGGGTCCGTGTCCGAGCTGCGATGGGAGAGTGTGCTCAATTTAGATTGA
>JBAQAF010000014.1:0-39008 GCA_049285595.1 Thermoplasmata archaeon | reverse complement strand
CCGCGGACGCGCAAGCCTCGCGCGACGCCTCCGCCCGCCACGCCCGGCGCGTAGGCACCGCCGATCGGGGGACCGGTTGCCGGTCCAGCGAAATCCGTATGATGACCCCTGACGCCTCGTACGCCCGTGAGCCCTAGCCCCCGATGGGTCTCGGCGACCGATCTCGCGGAGTACGCGTTCTGTCCTCGTTCGCTCTACTACCGTCGCCGCGATCCGGACGCCCCCGAGACGCCCGCGGAGACCGACGGTCGTCAGTACCATGCCCGGGTCCTCGGCGCCGAGCGTCGACGCGCCGAGCGCGGTGGGGCGTACTGGCTCGGCGTTCTGGCCGGGGGCGTCCTCCTGACGGTCGGGGTCGTGGGAGTGCTCCACCCGTGATCGACTGGGTGCTCCTGCCGGCCGTGGTCGTGGGGAGCCTCGTCGTCGGCCTCAGCGTGCGGGAGCTCGTACGGCGCCACCGGGAGGCCCGGTGGGGATCGCTCGCCGCGATCGACGCGGGGCGGTCCGAAACGCTGCGCTCCGATCGGTACCGCCTGGTCGGCCGGCCGGACGTGCTGCGGCGATCGTCGGACGGTCGCCGGATCCCGATCGAGATCAAACGCCGCGCGGCTCCGCGGGCCGGCCCGTTCCGGTCGCACGTTGTGCAGGTCTGGGCGTACTGCCTCCTCCTGGAGGAGATCGACGGGAGGTCGCCCCCGTTCGGCGTCGTCCGCTACTCCGACCGGGAGTATCAGGTTCCCTGGGACTCCGCCGCGCGCTCCGAGCTGCTGGCGATCCGTCGGGCGGTCGACGTTCCCTACGACGGCCGGGCGACCCCGAGCCCGGGTCGCTGCGGCGGATGCCGATGGGCCTTTGGCTGCGACGCGGCCGCCTTCACCCCGGGCGGGTACTGATCAGCGGCGGCGCGCCCAGTAGATATCGGTCCAGTACGGCAGCGCGATCGACCCGCGCTCGGCGGAACGGACCCGCCGGAAGAGGGCCCGGACCTCGACGGCGATGCGCCGCTGTTCGTTCGCGGGCAGGCTCGCGATGTAGCTGACGCAGAGGACGCGGTCGACCGCCCCCGAGAGGGTCAGTCGCTGGACCTGACGGAACCGACGGTAGTGGAGGGGGCGGAACGGGGAACCCGGGCGACCGAACGCCGTCTCCGAGCCACCGGGGCGGGCCCGCGGAGCGGACCCCCGATACCGATCGACGATCACCGACATTCCGGCCGAGAACGGCGACGCGTCGTCCCGAGTGTTCCAAACGAGGCCGATCCCGCCCGCCGGCCGAAGGACCCGGGCGATCTCTCGGACCGCGGGTCGCGGACGGAACCAGTGGAACGCCGCCGCGACGACGACCGCATCGGCGAACCCCGCCGGGAGCGGGATCGACTCGGCGGTACCGGGAAGGACGGCGACGGTGGGCACCACCCGTTCGAAGACGGCCCGCATCCCTTCCAGCGGCTCGACGCCGACGATCGTCGCGCCGAACGGGAGCAGCGCCCGGGTGAACTTCCCGGTCCCGCTCGCCAGCTCGACGACGGTTCGCCCCGGGCCGATCCCCAGGGCCTTCGCCAGCGTGCGTACCGCCGCGACCGGGTAGCCGGGGCGGGCCCGCTCGTACTGCTCCGCACTGCGGTCGAACCCGTCGGCGGCCGTATGGGTGCGGAACCGACGGTGCGTCATCCCGATCTACCGGCCTGTGCCGGTTCGTTCGTTCGAAGGACCCCGCGGGGCCGAGCGTACAGGGGGGACGTCGGGCGGGGCAGGACCAGGGTGCCCTCCGTCGGATCCCCGAGCACCAGTGAGCGGCCCGCGAGGTGTTCGCGTCCGGTGTACGCGCACATGACCGCGTCGAGCTCGTCGTGCGTGATCGCGCGGCGCTGGACATCGCCGGTGAAGCCGAAACGGACCATCGCCCGGCGGAGCCGTTCCACCCCGTCGCCCTTCCGGGGCAGACCGAGCACGTCCTGCGCGCCCCCGGGGTACGCCTCGATGACCGAGTGGCCGTCGCCCCGCAACCGGTCGGCGAGGTCGATCCCCCGGCGGGTGAGCATCCGCATCGGGCCGAGCGTCACCGGAAAGAATCGGATCCCGCGCTCGAGCAGCGCCCGGTCGCAGGCCCGAAGGTGCGGGGGTCCCGGGATGTCGAGCGATCGACGACCGCGCGGAAGGCAGAGCGGCGCGTCGATCGCCACGAGGCGGGGCCGGGCGGATCGGACCGCCTCGATGATCTCCTCGTCGGGGCCGAGCACCCGGGTCTCGGTCCGGAGCCCCGGACCGAGGCGGCAGAATCCGGTGCGCCGCAGCGGACTTCCCGCGAGGTCGAGACCGACGGCCGGACCCCGGATCGGGAGGGCGCGGGGCGACCGTCCGAGCGGCATGCGTCGGGCAGGACGGTCCGCGCAAAACCTCTCTCCCCGGGCATCGCTTCCCGCGAAAACCTTACCCGCCCCGGGGCCTCGACCGGCCGATGGCGGAAGGGAACGTCGAGCGCACCCTCGTGCTGGTGAAGCCGGACGGGGTCCGCCGCGGGGTCGTCGGGGAGATCGTCACGCGGTTCGAGTCCAAGGGGCTCAAGATCCTCGCCGCAAAGCTGGTCCGCGTCGCTCCCGAGCTCGCGCAACGCCACTACGCGGAGCACCAGGGCAAGCCGTTCTATCCGGCGCTCATTCAGCACATCACGAGCGGACCGGTCCTCGCCCTCGCCCTGGAGGGCCGCTCCGCGATCTCGGTCGTTCGCCTGATCACCGGGGCAACCAACCCCCAGCTCGCGGCGCCCGGAACGATCCGCGGCGACCTCGGGCTCGGCCTCACGCCGAACCTCGTGCACGCTTCCGACTCGCCGGAGTCGGCGGCGCGCGAGCTCGCGCTGTATTTCCATACGGACGAACTGCTCGCCTACGCGCGCGTCGGCGAGGAGTACTCGTAGGCCGATGGGCCCGTCGCTCGACCGGGCCGCGCGCGCGCTCGCCGCCGGGGCGCTCGTCGTCTTCCCGACCGACACGCTCCTCGGTCTCGGGGCCCGGGCCAGCGATCCCGTCGCCGTCGAGGGTCTGCTCCGCGCGAAGGCCCGGCCGGGGACGCAACCGCTCTCGGCCGCCGTCAGCTCGCTCGAAGAGATGGAGTCGTTCGGTCGCCTGTCGCGTTCGGCCCGCCAGTTCGTTCGACGCCACCTTCCCGGCCCGTTCACCCTCCTCGTGCCCCCGAGCGCCGTCGCACGCCGGCGTCTCGCCCCGGCCGTTGCCGGCGGGCGGACGATCGGTCTTCGGCTCCCCGATCACCCGGTCGCGCGCGAACTCGCGCGCCGGGTCGGTCCGATCGTGGCGACGTCCGCGAATCGGCACGGGGACCCTCCGGCCCGCACCCTGGCCGAGGCGCGCCGCGCCTTCGGCCGGTCGGTTCGAGTCTACCTGGCGGCGCAGCCGGTGCCGTCGGGTCGCCCGTCCGAGATCGTCGACCTGACCGGGCGCCGCCCGCGGTGGGTGGCCCGCCGATGACACCTCCGTCCAAGTACCCTGAGCACCTTGAGCAGTGGCGGGAAGCCGCTCGCATCGCCGCGGAGGCGCGCGAGCTCGGCGTGCGTCTCGCCGTCCCCGGGGCGACCCGTAAGGAGATCGCCGAGGCGATCGAGGGCCACATCCGGAGCGCCGGGGCCGCGCCGGCGTTCCCCGCGAACCTCTCTCGAAACTCCGAGGCCGCCCACTACACGCCCGATGACGCCGACACCGCCACGCTCGTCGAAGGGGACCTGTTGAAGGTCGACGTCGGGGCCCACATCGACGGAGCGGTCGCTGACACCGCCGACACCGTCGAGGTCGGGGGCCCGCGGCGCTATGCCCACCTCGTGCGGGCCGTCCACGACGCGCTCGAGGCCGGGATCGCGGCCGTCCGCCCCGGGGGGCCGATCGACGACGTGAGCCAGGCGATCGCGGGGGCGATCCGCGCCCGGGGCCTGAAGCCGGTCGTCGATCTCACCGGTCACACGATCGAGCGGTACGTGCTCCACGCCGGGAAGTCGATCCCGAACGTGCCCGGCGCGTCCCACGAGGTGTTCGTCGAGGGGGAGATCGTCGCGATCGAGCCGTTCGCTACCAACGGCCTCGGCCGGATCGACAACGGTCCGTTCGGGCACATCGTTCGATTCCGGCGGCCGCCCGGACCGGGCGACCCGGTCCTCGCACGGTTGTTCGAGCGGTTCCGCACGCTCCCGTTCACGGCCCGTTGGGCGCGCTCGGAGGAGGAACGGGCGGCGCTCGAGCGGGCCCGGCGGACGTTGCAGTCGTACCCGATGTTCGTCGAGCGCGGTGGCGGGCTCGTCGCGCAGGCGGAGCACACGATCCTCGTCGGCCCCGACCGGGCCGAGGTTCTCTCCGTCGTTCGGCCTCGCTGACGGCCCGGTTTCCCTATCGGGGCCGGCCGGCAATTGCCGAACCTCCAGCACGTCTCCGGCAAAATGTAAATACCCCGGTACCCGGTTCCGCGTCGACCATGTCCGGGAGCTCGGCGGCGCCCGAGGCGCCTCCGCGCGCCGGTCGTCGCAAGCCGAGGACGTCGGCGGCGTCGGCGGCCCGTCGGAGCGAGGACGCGACGGAGGAGCTCGGCCGACGATCGGTCGAGCTTTCCCGGTTCTACGGCGGGAAGGTCGAGACGGTCCCGAAGGTCCCGGTCCGTTCCCTGCACGATTTTTCGCTGTGGTACTCGCCCGGGGTCGCCGAAGTGTCGCGGCAGATCCATCGCGACCCGGATCTCTCCTTCGAGCTGACCGGCCGCTGGAACACGGTCGCCATCGTGACGGACGGCTCCCGGGTGCTCGGGCTCGGCGACATCGGTCCGGTCGCCGCGCTCCCCGTGATGGAGGGGAAGGCGCTCCTGTTCAAGTTCCTGGGCGGGGTCAATGCGGTCCCGATCCCGATCCGGGTCTCCTCTCCGGACCAGCTCATGTCGACCGTCGAGGCGCTCGCTCCGGCGTTCGGCGGCATCAACCTCGAGGATATCGCCTCGCCGAAATGCTTCGGCATCCTGGAGGAGCTCTCGAAGCGGCTCGAGATCCCCGTCTGGCACGACGACCAGCTCGGGACGGCCGCGGCGACGGTCGCCGGACTGCTCAACGCGCTGGCGCTCACGCACCGCACGGTCCGCGAGAGCCGCACGGTCCTGCTCGGCGCCGGGGCGGCGAACATCGCGACCGCC
This sequence comes from Thermoplasmata archaeon, assembly GCA_049285595.1. GTDB lineage: Archaea > Thermoplasmatota > Thermoplasmata > Lutacidiplasmatales > UBA184 > Lutacidiplasma. The sequence goes on along the minus strand of JBAQAF010000014.1, from coordinate 33,831 downwards.
CGACTGCTGCTGGCCCTCGGCCAGGACCCACACCGCCTCTCGCTCGTCGATCGGGAGGGGATCCTGCACGCCGAGCGCGACGACGTCGACGAGCTGATGCTCCGCAACCCGTGGAAGTACCGCCTGGCCCTCAAGACGAACGGCGGGGGACGGTCGGGGGACCTGGCGGCGGCGCTCGACGGCGCCGACGTGCTCGTCGCGGCGTCCACCCCCACGCCCGGGGCCGTGCGTCCGGAGCACGTCCGTGCGATGGCGAAGGACCCGATCGTCTTCGCCCTCGCGAACCCCGATCCGGAGATCTGGCCCGACGAGGCGCGGGCGGCGGGGGCGGCGATCGTCGCGACCGGGCGCAGCGACTTCTCGAACCAGGTGAACAACTCGCTCGTCTTCCCCGCCGTGTTCCGGGGCGTCCTCGACGCCCGGGCCCGGTCGATCCCGGACGAACTCGTCCTCGCGGCCGCGCGCGAGCTCGCCCGCGGTGCGGAACGCCGGGGTCTGAGCGCCCACCACATCCTACCGACGATGGAGGAACCCGAGGTGTTCCCCGAGATCGCCGCGGCGGTCGGGGACGCCTCGGTCCGCCTCGGGATCGCCCGACACCGGCTCTCGCACGACGAGTTCCTCGAGCGCGCGCGGGCCCTGATGGGCCGCTCCGCGCGCCTCGTGCGCGCCCTCGCCCGGGCGGGGCTCACTTCCCCGATGCCGCGCGCACCCCTCGTCCGTCGGAGAGCGATGTGACGCCCGATGAGTCGGTGACCGGGGTCGACCCCGGCCCGGCGAAGGCGCCGACCGCCCCGATCCACCTGCGGCCCGCGCGCGACGCCGACATTCCGACGATCGTCCCGCTCTTGCTCCGCCTGAAGCGGCTCAACGAGGAGTTCGACCCGCTCCTCAAGGTCCGCGAGGACGCGGACGCCCAGGCGCGCCAGGTGCTGCACCAACAGATCGCCGACCCGAAGGCGGTCGTCCTCGCGGCGGAGGGGATCGGTCCGGATATCGGAAAGGTCGTGGGGTACGTCCGGGCGATCGTCCGGGAACGCCCGTTCTACGCCCCCGATTACGAAGGGGTGATCCTCGACATCTATCTGCTGCCGCTCTACCGCCGCCGCGGCGTGGGGGAGTTCCTCCTGCAGGAGGTCTCGGCCGCGCTCAAGGCGAAAGGCGCCGGGATCGTCACGGCGGAGTTCCCGGCCCAGAACGAGATCGCCGGCCGGTTCTACACGAAACGGGGATTCCGTCCGGTCACGGCGATCCAGGCTCGCTCGCTGTAGGCCCGGCCGTCTCGATCGTCGGCTCGACGCGAACCGGGAAGTTCACCGAGCTGGCGATGAAGCATTTCGCGTGCGCCGGCGCATGCAGGGCCCGCGCCGTCTCCGGGCTCCCGCGCGCGATGCGGACCCGGGGGCGGAGCACCACCTCCGTGAATCGCCCTCCGCCGTCCCCCTCCTCGACCATCGTGCCGACGGCCGAGTCGCGGTAGGCGACGACCGTGACGCCGTTGACGGCGCAGAAATGCAAGTACCAGAGCATGTGGCACGCCGAGAGCGAGGCGACGAGGAGCTCCTCGGGATTGTAGCGCGACGGATCCCCACGGAACTCCGGCGACGACGATCCGAGGATCGGAGCCTGGCCGTCCCCGCGGATCGTGTGGTCCCGGGTGTACGCGCGATAGTCGACCGTGCCGACCCCCCGGTCCCCCGTCCAGTCGATCTCCGCCCCGAACGTGTGGCGACGCGGGCCTCGCGCCTCGGGCATCCCCACCCCCGACCCGTCGCACCGAGAAGACTTCTCCCCGGATCGACGGAGGGGTCCGCCATCCACGCACCGATTCGCTCAAGCGGGCCGCCTCGCTCGGCCGGCCGATGAAGGTCCTCCTGTTCGGCGGCTCCGGGATGGTCGGCCAGGGGGTCTTGCGGGAATGCCTCCTCGACCCGTCGGTGGAGACGGTACTCTCGGTCGCCCGCCGGCCGCTCGGCCGGACCTCGCCGAAGCTCCAGGAGATCGTGCGCCCCGACCTGTCGGACCTCACCGACATCGAGGACCGTCTGCGGGGCTTCGACGCCGCGTTCTTCCCGCTCGGCACCTCCTCGGTCGGGAAGTCGGAGGCGGAGTATCGGAGGGTGACGTTCGACCTCACCCTCTCCGTCGCCTCGCGCCTCGCCCGGCTCGATCCCGGGATGACGTTCGTCTACGTCTCGGGTGCCGGTACCGACAGTACCGAGCGGGGCCGCAGCATGTGGGCGCGCGTGAAGGGGGCGACCGAGAACGCCCTCCTCCGGCTCCCGTTCCAGGCGGCGTACATGTTTCGACCCGGCGTGATCCGCCCCCTCCACGGGATCCGCTCGAAGACCGCGGGCTACCGGGTCGCCTACCTCATGCTCCGCCCGTTCCTCTGGGTCGCCCGGCAGCTCTCCCCCGGGTCGATGACGACCACCGAGGCGGTCGGTCGGGCGATGATCCGGGTGGCGACGGTCGGGGCGCCGAGCCCGATCCTCAGCACGCGGGAGATCAACCGCCTCGCCGCCTCGGCGCCGGTCCCACCCGGGTAGCCCGCGGGACTCCCGCGAACGTTATGCGGGCCGGCTCTCGTGACGCGCCATGCCGAAGACGACCGCGTCGCCGTCACCCGCTGCCCCGATGTTCCTGCGCCGGGGCAAGGTGAAGGAGGTCTACGAGCTGTCGCCGACCGAGCTCGAGTTCCGGTTCACGAACGACATCTCGGTGTTCGACAAGCACGTCCCGAGCGAGATCCCGTTCAAGGGGGAGGCACTCGCCCGGACCGCCGCCCACTGGTTCGAGCTCTGCGCCCGCCAGGGGATTCCGCACCACTTTCTCGGCCTGAGCGGACCGACCTCGATGCGGGTGCGGCGGGTGCGGGTCGTCCCGAAGCCGCGGACCCTCGGACCCCACCCCGTCGACTACCTGGTGCCGCTCGAGCTGATCGTGCGTTACTACCTGGCCGGATCGCTCTGGGACCGGGTCCGCTCGGGCTCTGTGAACGCCCGCGAGCTCGGTTTCCCCGCCGACCGCGCGCTCGTCTACGGCATGAAGCTCCCCGAGCCGAAGTTCGAGGTGACGACGAAGCTCGAACCGGTCGACCGGCTCCTCACGTTCCCCGAGGCGCTCGAGCTCGCCGTGCTCGACCGCGCCCAGCTCGACTCCATTCGCGAGACGATCCTTACGATCGACGCGGCGATCGAGAAGGAGATCGAGCCGCGCGGCCTGATCCACGTCGACGGAAAGAAGGAGTTCGGCATGGACGCCCACGGGCAGCTGATGGTCGTCGACACGTTCGGCACCGCGGACGAGGACCGGTTCTGGGACAAGGACGCGCTCGCGCGCGGACGGCAGGTCGACTTCTCGAAGGAGTTCGTCCGCCAGCACTACCGGCAGACCGGCTACTACGACCAGCTCGTCCGCGCCCGGGAGGCCCACGCCGCCGAACCGGCGATCCCTCCGCTCCCGCCGCTCCTGATCGACGAGGTGAGCCGGCTCTACACGACGGTCTTCCAGCGCCTCACCGGGGAGCCGTTCGCCCCCCACGACGGGCCGGTGTAGGAACCGGCCCTCGTTCACCTCCCACCGTTTCGCGACCTCTCCCCGCACCCTTATCTTCCCGGCGCCCGGTGGATGCCTCGTGCCCGCCAAATCGCCGAACCGCAACGTCAGTGCCGACCCCCCGGACGCCGAAACGAAACCGGAGGTCGCGCTCGAGGACCTGGCGGGGGTCGGCGAGACCACCGCGATCAAGCTCCGCGAATCCGGCTACACCGACCTGATGGAGCTCGCGGTCGCGTCGCCCGGCGACGTCGCCGAGGCGGCCGAGATCGGCGTGGCGAGCGCGCAGAAGATCATCGGGGAGGCCCGTCGCCGCGCGGACGTCGGCCAGTTCGAGAGCGGCACGACGCTGCTCGAACGCCGCAAGAAGCTCGGCCGGGTCACCACGAACTCGAAGGCGCTCGACGAACTCCTTGGCGGTGGCGTCGAAACGCAGGCGATCACCGAATTCTCCGGCGAGTTCGGCTCGGGAAAGACCCAGCTCGGCCACCAGATCGCGGTCGACATCCAGCTGCCGGTCGCGCAGGGGGGCCTGGGGTCGGAGGTCGTGTTCATCGACACGGAGAGCACGTTCCGACCCGAGCGGATCGTCGACATGGCGAAGGCGGCCGGCATGGACCCGGAAACGGCGCTCGGCCGGATCCACGTGGCGCGCGCGTTCAACTCGAACCATCAGATGCTGCTCGTCCAGAAGGCCCAGGAGCTGGCGCGCGACCGGCCGATCCGGCTGCTCGTCGTCGACTCGCTGACCGCGCATTTCCGGGCGGAGTACCTCGGCCGAGGGGAGCTCGCTCCCCGGCAGCAGATGCTCAACAAGCATCTGCACGAACTCCTCCGATTCGCCGATACCTACAACGCGGCGATCGTTGTGACGAACCAGGTGTCGTCGCGACCGGACGTCCTGTTCGGCGACCCGACCCGCCCGATCGGCGGGAACATCGTCGCGCACGCCGCGACGTACCGGATCTATCTGCGCAAATCGAAACCGCCGCGCCGGATCGCCCGGCTGATCGACTCGCCGAACCTCCCCGAGGGCGAGGCGGTCTTCTCCCTCACGACCGACGGGATCCGGGACTAGCGCTCGGTGCGACGCGACGGAGCGCCGTCGCCTTCACGTAGAGGTAGACCCGTCGGCCGGGGGCGAGCCCGAGCGCACGGATCGGCTCCGCGGTCACGGCGACCCGCAGGCGGGTTCGTCCCGCGCGCACCCAGATCGACCGGCCGAACGGTCCCGGGCCCGAGCGCACCGACTCCACGGTCGCGGAGAGAACGTTGCGAGCGCTCGACGCAAAGCGTACCCGAGCGACGACGATCGCCTCGGGGTCGAGGACGAGGCGGACCGGCTCGCCGTCCTCGGCGGCGAAGGCGACCCGCAGCACGAGCGACCCCCCGAGCCGCACCTCGGGAGGGGGCCCCGCGCGGTACGTCCCGCGCAGCAGATTGACCGCCGAAGGAGACGGGGTCGGTCCGAGGGAGTCGAGCACGGCGAACCCTCCGCGGGCGATCCGGTCCCCGAGCGGCGTCAGGTGGGTTCCCCCATGGCGCGACCCTCCGCGAGCCGCCGAGACGACCGACCCCCCGAACGTCCGCGAGAGGGAGCGCAAACGGTAGTTCGCCCGGTCGCGGCTGATCGTGAGGGCGTGCGCCGCCGCGACGACGCTCGCACGCGCGCCGATCTGCTGAAGCAACGCCACGTCGAGCGAGCTCACCGAACGTCGATCGCCGGTCACCGTAGCTCCGGGGCCGATCGGCGCGAGGCGCCGAGCGCGCATAGCGCAAGCGAGTCGATCGCGAAGCCGATCCGCGAGCCGGCTAACGGGGGCGCCTGCGTCCTCGACCGGGGGGTCCGGAGCACGATCGGAAGTCCGTCCGCGAGGATCTCGACGACCACTCCGTCCGGGGTCGGCCGGGCGCTGCGGACCGTCCCCGTCCAAGGGTGGGGCGGGCCGTCGGCCGACGCTCCCGGCGCGGCGAAGGCGATCCCCTCGGGCCCGGCACGGTCGAGCAGCCACGCCCCGAGGCCCCCGGGCCCGCCCCGTTCGAGCCGGGGCCGGTCGAAGACGTTCTCGAACCCCACGAAGCGGGCCGCAAAGGCGTCCGGCGGAGCGTCCAAGAGAGCGCTCGCGTCGCTGGCGAGCTCTACCCGACCGTTCCGCAGCAAGAGGAACCGGTCCGCTAGCGAGAAGGCAAGGCCGGGGTCGTGCGTCACCACGATCACAGGGACCCGGTCGGTCTCCCGCAGGTCGTGGAGGACCTGGCCGAGCTCGTGGCGCGACTCGACGTCGAGCGCCTGCCACGGCTCGTCCCAGAGGATCAGCTCCGGCTCGGCGGCGAGCGCCCGCGCCAGAGCGACCCGCTGGGCTTCTCCGCCGCTCAGTTGGCTCGGACGCCGCTGGGCGAGCGCCGTGAGGGAGAACCGTTCGAGGAGCTCCCGCGCCCGCCCCTTCGCGTCCGTCCGCTCGCGGAGCTCGAGAGGATACCGGACGTTCCGTTCGACGGTCCGGTGCGGGAAGAGTCCGAGCCCCTGCGGCACGTATCCGAGACCCCGGCGCTCCGGGAGCCACCCGGCCACGTCCGTTCCGTCGCGCAGGATCCGACCGCGATCCGCTTCGAGGAATCCCGCGAGCGTGCGCAGCAGCGTCGTTTTACCGGCGCCGGAGCGCCCCAGCACCGCGACCGCGGCGCCCGGGGGGAGCGCGAGATCGACCGGACCCAGATGGAACCCTGCGAGATCGCTCTCCAGGGATTCGATGACCCACCCGCTCACGGGAGCAGCTCCCCCCGGCCCCAGGGCAGACGGCCGTACCGCTCCCCGAGCCGCACGGCGAGGAACAGCCCGAACGCGAGGAGCAAGAACACCGAGCTGACGGCGGCAGCGTCCTGGAGGTCGCCGAGCTGCACGAGGTCGTAGATGTAGACCGAGATCGTCGTCGTGACCGGCCCGGTGTAGATCCCGCTCGGGTACACCACCCAGGCGAGGATCAAGAGCCCGCCGATCTCGCTCACAGCCCGCGCCCAGGTGAGGAGGAGGCCGGCGACGATCCCGCGCAGAGCGATCGGCAGGGTCACCGTGACGAAGGCGTCCGGCCCGCCCGCACCCAGCGACCGGGCGGCCTCGATCACGCGTCCGTCGACCGCCCGGAAGGAGAGGTCGCTCGCCAGGACCGTGTACGGGGCGCTGACGAACACGAGGACGAGGACGACGCCGAGGATCGTGTCGTAGACCGGGAGACGGAGGAGCACCATCACGTGGTGGAACGGGGTCCCCGGAACGAACAGAAGGAACAACCCGAACCCGACGAGGAGGTGGGGGACGACGACCGGGAGCGCGACGACCGACTCGACGATCGCCCGGCCGCGGAACGTTCGGCGTGCGAGGAGGTAGCCGAGGGGGATCCCGAAGACGGCGGCGGCGAGGACGGCGATCCCCGAGGCGTAGAACGTGAGCCAGATCGACGCCCAGACGCCCGAGCTCTGGAGCGCGTCGACGACCCTCGGGAACGGCGCTTCGGAGAAGAGGGCGTAGATCGGGAGCAGGAACAGGAGGAGCAGCGACGCCGACAGGATCCCCTGGACGATCGTCCAGGGGGAGAACCGGTGCCGACGTCGCCGGACGGGGTGGGTCGCGCCCCCCGTCACGTCAACAGCGCACTCGCCCATGCGGGCATCGGACCGACGTCCGGGGCGAGGAGGGGGGGCACCGGGGGCGGGGAAACTGAGACCGCCTGCCACCAGCCCGGGTAGATTGGGGTGAACGCTCCTCCGGCGCTGAGGATCGCGCTCCCCTGCGCCGAGAGGAGCAGGTGCAGGAAGGCGAGGCCGAGCGCCGTGTTGGGGGCGTTGAGCGGTACCGTGATCGCGAAGATCACCGGCGCCGCGTGCACGATCGTGTTCGTATCGCTCGAGGAGGTGATCGTCGTCGAGAGCGCCGTGTAGTCGTCGAGCGCCGTCGTGTTGTTCGCGTCGAGCCCGACGATCGGGTTGAACGACACGAACGTGAGGTGGTTCGCCACCGCGTACGAACGGTACGTGATCAGCGCGGAGACGGTTCCCTTCGTGATCAGCGTCGCGGCATTGGACTCATGTTCCGGCACGACGATCGCCGGGTTCGAGATCGGTACCGCGAACTTCCACGGCGAGTTCGTGTAGAAGTGGCTGTAGATCGAGGCGTTGCTGCCGTTGTACTCCTGGCCCTGGAGTTCCATGCTGAAGATCTCGTTGTAGCCGTTCGGGTCCGTGGAGGCGTTCCAGACCGCGAACGGGAGGCCCGAGTCCGTGACGCCGTTCACGAGCTTCCAGCCCCAGTTGGAGGAGTTGATGCCGGCGAACGCCTGTATCGAATCGTTGTAGACCAACACCTCAGGGGTCATCCCGAACGCTACCTCATAGTTGGCGAACTTCGGCTCGAGGAGCTGGGGGACGAGACGGAAATCCGCAAGCGCCGCAACGTCCGCCTTCGTGTCCGTTCCGGTGAACCCGTTCACGATATCGAGCGACCCTTCGTAATTCTGCGAAGGGATCGGGGCACTGATCCCCGGAGTCTCGTTCACGAGGAGGCTGGCCAGCTTCGGGAACTGCCCCTTCAAGGAGCCGGCGGCGAGGATCGAGAGCGTGGAGTTCGCCACCGCCGACGGCGAGCTCGCCGGGTAGTAGTGGCCCAGCACGTAGCCGGCCGCCCCTGCTCCAGCACCCACGACGACAATCGCTACGACCCACGCCAGTGTCTTGGCCAGCATCGATGTGGGATAATCCCACATCGGATAACGGCTTGGGACGGGCGCGAGATCAGAGGGGGCCCCGGCGATCGGCCGGGAAGTAGCGACGGTAGGCGTGTCCGATCAGACGGTCGACCGCCACCGGGCCGAACGTCCGGCTGTCCCGGGTCGGACCGGGGGCATCGGAGAGGACGAAGACGAACCCCTCGTTCCCGTCGACGGAGGGGGACCGAATCGCGACTCCGGCCGCCGTCGGGTCGCTCGACAGCAGGATCCGCGCGACGCGCTTCACGAGCCATCGCGACGGTTCCTCGGGATCGGCGACGACGACGATCTCCCCGACGTGCGGGGCCCTTCCGCGGTAGGCATGCCGGTCGACCAGGAGCCGATCGCCGGGCCGAAGGGCCGGCAGCATGCTTTCGTCCCGGACGACCACGCGACGGGTCGACCACCACCGCCTCCGGCGGAGTGACGAGGGCACCCCGAGGGCCGGTGTCGGGTCGTTCGACTCCGGCATCTTTATCCGACCTCCGGGGCTCGCCGCGGCATGTCCGTCCGTGACGCATCGCTCGCGCTCGTAGAACGTCTGCGGGACGCCGTGCATCCGCCGCACGTCGTCTATGCCCACTGCGATATTCCGTGCGGGATCTACGATCCCCACGAGGCTCAGATCTCGGCCCTGACCGTGCTCCGGATGGACCAGCTGATCGCGGAGCTGCCGATGCCGCCGGCGGACGCCAAGCCGGAGGACCGGGCCGCCTACGTGGCGAAGCTCGCTCGATACACGGTAGTCAAAGAGTCCCACTCCGAGCGCGTCAAGACCGAGGTGCGCGTCATCTGGGGCGACTACGTCACTCCCGACCACACGAAGCAGTTCCCGCAGTTCCACGACCTCACGTGGAAGATCTTGAAGCAAGCGTCCAAGACCCGCCAGGGGACGGCCCTCGCGGACGCCCAGGAGCTCCTCAAGCTCGTCCAGGAGTTCTCGGAGCTGTTCTGGCAGACGAAGGGCGCGAAGACCCGCCGCCAGCCGTCGCTCCAAAAGTCTGGCGGAGACCTCGTCGTTCCGGTACCCGCTTAGTGGCTCTCCGGCCTCGGGTCCGGGTCGTAGGCTCGCGGGGAGAATGACCGAGACGCTGCCGCTCGACGGGCGGTCGCTCACACTCGATCAGTTCCTCGCGGTCGTCCGCGAAGGGTGCGGCGTCTCGATCCTGCCGGAGTCGCTCGTCGCGGTCGCCGCGAGCCGGCGGGCGGTCGAACGGGCCGTCGCCTCGGGGCGTGCGGTCTACGGGGTCACTACGGGGTTCGGCGGCCTCTCCGACCGGACGATCCCGGCGGAGCGACTACGGGAGCTCCAACTCTCGCTCGTCCGCAGCCACGCGGCCGGCACCGGCCCCGCGTTGTCGCGCGACGTCGCCCGCGGACTCGTCCTGCTTCGCCTCAACTCGCTCCTTCGTGGGGTCTCGGGCGTTCGACCGGAGGTCGTCGAGCGCCTGGTCGAGCTGCTGAACCGGGGATTGGTGCCGTGGATCCCCGAGCAAGGGTCCGTGGGCGCGTCGGGCGATCTCGCCCCCCTCGCCCACCTCGCGCTCGCCCTGATCGGCGAAGGGGCTTTCTTGGGAGGGAAGACCACCGAGCCGGAGCCGGCCGGTGTCGTCCTCGGCCGGGAAGGACTTCCTCCGCTCGTGCTCGTCGAGAAGGAGGGGGTCGCCCTCCTGAACGGCACGTCGCTGATGGCATCGTACCTCGCGCTCGCGGTCGCGGACGCCCGGGCGCTCCTGTCGATGGCGACGATCGCCGCGGCGCTCTCCTTCGACGCGCTCGAGGGGAATCCGGAGTCGCTCGACGATCGCCTGGGGGAGGTCCGCAACTCCCCCGAACAACGGGGCATCGCGAGCGCGATGCGCGCGTTGCTGACGGGGAGCCAGCTCGCCGCCCCCCGCACCGCCTGGACCGGACAGGACCCCTACACTCTGCGCTGCATTCCTCAGGTACTCGGGGCCGCTCGGCTCGGTGCCGATTTCGCCGGGGTCGTCGCGATGCGCGAACTGAACGCCGTCACCGACAACCCGCTCGTCTTCGAGGGGGACCAGTTCGTCAACGGCGGGAACTTCCACGGCCAGCCGCTCGCCTTCGCTCTCGACACTCTCGCGCTGAGCGTCCAGTACATCGCGGGGTTCGCCGAGCGTCGGGTTTCCCGCCTGCTCCATCCGTCGCTCAACCGGGGGCTGCCGCCGTTCCTCTCCCCCGACCCCGGCGTCGGGTCGGGTCTCATGATCCTCCAGTACCTCGCCGCGGCCCTCGTGAATGAGAACGCAACGCTCGTCCACCCGGCGAGTGGGACGAGCCTCCCGACCTCCGCCGATCAGGAGGATTTCGTCAGCATGGGGGCGTGGGCCGGTGCGAAGCTGCTCCGCCTGCTCGAGAACACGCGTCGGGTCGTCGCGGTGGAGTGGATCGTCGCCGGCCAGGCGCTCGAGCTGCGCCGCCCCCGGTTGGGAGGTCGGGGCAGTCAGGCGGCGCTGCGGGCGTTGCGCCAGCGCGTCGAACCATGGACTCGGGACCGCAGCCCCGCGCCGGACGTCGCCTCGGTCGCCGAAGCGATCGCGACCGGTGCCCTACTCGCCGAGGTCCGGGCGTCGGTGCCGTTCTAGGCCGGCGGGAGCAGCACCGGCGCGGTCCCCTCGGAGGCCTTCGGGAACCGGACCCCCTGCCCGCAGCTCGGGCAGGCGTACTGGGCGACGCCCCGATGACGGAGCGGCGTCCGGCACTTCGGACAGGGGATCGGACGTGAGGTGACGTAGGCAGCGAACAGCTCCTGGGAACGTCGGTCGGTCGTTGAATCCGCTCCGCGGGGCCCGTCGCCGGTGCTCGGGGGCGGCGATGCACCGGGAAGCAGGGGGACCTTTTCGGAGGAGAGGCGACCGCACTCGGGACAGACGGCGAGTTTTCCCGAACCGGTCAATAGGAGGGGGACGTGGCAGGAAGGGCACAGCGTCTTGAGCGCCGTCCCGCGGAGCACGGGGGTCGGCCCAGCCAACGTGCGCGACGGCCGGTCGGACGACGACGGGGCCACCGGGGCCGGATCCTCCGAAGGGGGCGAAGGCGGTGGAAGGGGGCGGCGCCAGCGAACCAGCCGCCGGCTCGGTTCGTAGACGATCTGGGTCCCCGGTCGCGCCAGCTCGTGGGCTAAGAACTTCTCCGTCTTGCGCTCCCTCCAGGAGAGGGCGGCGGCGAGTCCCGGTACGCTCGTGACGCCGAGGGTCCGCACGGTCGTGCGAAGCCGCTCCTGCTGGTCCTCGGAACGACCGAATATCGATACCATCGGGGTCTTCTCCGACGCCCCTCCAAAAGAACCTATCGTTCCATGAACGGCGTGGGGGGGGCACCGGGCGGCCCCCCCGGCCTTGTGGACGGAGCCGCCGAGAGGAACCGCACCGGTGCCCGCGGCCGTTCGGCGAGTCCGTTCGGGGACCAAAAACCCCCTTCGACGCGATGAACGGTGAACGGTGGGGCGGAGATCGGACGGCCCCGGGCATCGCCTTCATTAGTCTTTGACGGAGTCGCGGTCCGGTTCGCTCCCAGGAACAGGGCATGAGGAAACCTTCGCCGGGGCCGCTCGACCCGAGGCCCGGTGGCGCACCGGCCTCGTCGGATCCGGCGATCCTCATCGGGGCGAACGAGGACGAGCGTCGGATGCTCCGGGGCCTCCTTCTGATGCATCACCAGCCGATCGCTCTGGAGGCCCCCTCCCTCGAATCGATCCCCGACATCGCGTCGGACGCGCGCGCCCGGATCCTCGTCTTCGCCGCACCCCCCGAGAGCGATCGCTGGTCGGAGGAGCTGCGGGGTACGCTCGCGGCGCGGCCCGAGCTGAACGCGCTGGTTCTCCTGCCGCTCGACGAACCGGCGACTCGATCGTCCGCCGCTCGGGCCGGCGCCCGCGCCGTCCTCAGCCGGCCGTTCACGAGCCGGGAGTTCTTCGACGCGGTCGATCGGCTTTCCCCGAGCAGCGCGTCCTCCGTGCCCTCGACCCGCCGGCGTGCGGGCGCCGGGACGCGTCGTCGCTGAGCGTCCGGTCGTGGCCGACTCCCCCGTCGACTCGCTCGAGCGGGCCGTCCGGGGCCGGGTCCGAAGCGATTCCGACGCGTTGCGAGGCGCTGGGGCCGATGCGTCCCATCTGACCGGACGGCCCCTCGCCGTCGTCTCCCCTGAGGACGAGGAGGACGTCCGAGCCCTCGTCCTCTGGGCGCGGGCTCGACGGATCCCGCTCGTGGCGCGGGGCGCCGGAACGTCGTTCGAGGGGGAGTCGGTCCCGGTCGACGGGGCGGTGGCCGTCGATCTCGCTTCCTGGTCGGTGGTGGAAGAGGTCTCGATCGAGGACCGGTGGGCCCGGGTCGGACCCGGGCTCGTCAATCGGTCGCTCCAAGAGTCGGTCCGACCCCACGGCCTGTTCTTCCCGCCGAACCCCGGATCCTGGTCCCGGTCGACGATCGGGGGGAACGTCGCGACGAACGCCTCCGGTCCCCGGTCCTTCCGGTATGGATCGACGCGCACCTGGGTGCGCGAGCTCGACGCAGTGCTCGGGAACGGGGACAGAGTCCACCTAGGAACGAAGGCGGCGAAGCGTTCGGTCGGACCCGACCTTCTTCCGCTCCTTGTGGGCAGCGAAGGGACCCTCGGGATCATCACCGCGGTGACCGTGCGCCTCGCTCCGCTTCCGTCGGTACGCCGCGGGCTGGTGGTTCCGTTGAAGGCCACCGTCTTGCTGGGGGCGTTGGCGTCCCGGCTCGCACGGGCGACCCCGAGCGGGCTCTCGGCGGTCGAGTACGTCGATCGGGAGACTGCGCTCGCGCTCGGCGGGGCCGGGATGTCGATCGGTACCGGGCGCGAGGCCCTGCTTCTTCTCGAGGTGGAGGCGGACGATTCCGCCGAGGCCGATCGCCGGACCACTCGGATCGCGGCGCTTCTCGCCTCTGCGGGCGTTGCGACCGCTCCCGAGCTGTTCGAGGACGCCGATGAGATGTGGACCCGCCGAGGAGAGAGCGGGACGGTCCTCGACCGGCGACTTGGCCCGAGGGTCCGGGAGGACGTTGCGGTGCCGGTCGGTCGGATCGACGAGCTTCTCGTGGAGCTACGCCGCCTCGCGGCGGACGAGGCGATCCCTCTGTACCTCTACGGACACCTGGGGGAAGGGAACCTCCATCCGAACTTCGGGGTCGATCCCGGCTCCCCGGCGGCGGACCGGGTCCGCGACCGAACGCTCCGCGCCGCCCTGGCGCTGGGAGGGACGATCAGCGGGGAGCACGGGATCGGCCAGCTCAAGCGCGCGTACGTTGAGCGCGAGCTGGGCGCACCGGCCGTGGCGTGGCTTTGGGCGGTGAAGCGCTGGTGCGATCCGGACGGGATCCTGAACCCGGGGAAGCTGCTTCCGCCCGCTCGAGAAGTCGAAGGATCTTCTCGGTCGCCTTCGGGAGCGGCAGAGATCTGACGCGGTTGGGCGCCACCCATCGTCGGTGAGCGGAACGCGGCGCGATCGACGCACGCCGGGGGTGGCCGCGGAATACGTACAGGTCGACCGAAAAATGGCTGTACGCGTGGCGGACGACACCGACCGGCACCAACTCCCCCGCCCACCATCCCGTCTCCTCCCGCAGCTCACGACGGGCGGCGTCCACCGGACGTTCGCCGGGCTCGATCTTTCCTCCCGGGAATTCCCATAAGCCCCCGAGGAGACCCCCGAGGGGCCGGCGCTGGAGCAGCCATCCCCCGTTCGCGTCGACCAGGACCACCACGGCGGCCCGATGGTGGGGCCGGGGGCGTCGAGGGGCTCGGCGGGGGATGGAGCCGGGGTCGTCAAGTTCCTGGAACGCCCGGCACGCGATTGCGACCGGGCACTCTTCGCAGATCGGAGCGACCGGGAGGCAGATCGTCTCCCCGAGCTCCATCACCGCTTCGTTGAACGCCCCGGCGTGGGCAGGGGGGAGGAGGGCGCGGAGGGCTCCCTCCAGCCGCGCTCGAACGGGCGCGGAACGCAGGTCCCCCTCCTCTCGGGTCCACCGCGCCGCTACGCGCAGCCCGTTCGCCTCGAGCGCCACGACCGGCTCATCGAACGCCAGGCTCCGGATCGCTCGGCCGATGTACGGCCCGATGCCCGGCAGGGATTCGAGACCGGCCACGGTCTCGGGCAGCTCTCCACCGTGATCCGCGACGATCTCGCGGGCCGCCGCATGCAGATGGCGGGCGCGGGCATAGTAGCCGGCGCCCTCCCACGTCTTGAGCACATCCGAGAGTGGCGCGGCGGCTAGGGCGTGAACGCTGGGATACCGGCGAAGGAATCGCTCGTAGTACGGGATCGCCTGCGCGACGCGAGTCTGCTGGAGGAGCACCTCCGCCACCCAAATCCGATACGGGTCGCGGTCCGCCCGCCACGGAAGTGGTCGACGGTGGCGACGGAACCATCGCAGGAGCCCGTCCGCCACGGTCGCGGGGAGCGGGGACCGAGATGACCCGGCGGTGCCCATTGGGACGCCAGACGAAGGTCATGCTTAAAACGGGGCAAGAGTTCGAATCGCCGGACCCGGGGTTGGCGTGACAGGTCGGCCAGAACTCGTGCGCGTGGACGACAGCACGTTCGACGCCGAGGTGATCCGCTCTCCGGTGCCGGTCGTCGTCGATTTCTACGCGGATTGGTGCGCCCCGTGCCGCGTCGCGGAACCGGTCCTGCTCGAACTCTCTTCCCGCCTCGCCGGCCGGGTGAAGTTCGCCAAGGTCAACGTCGACGACGCGACCGTCGTCACGCAGTCGTTCGGCATCCACTCGATCCCGACGTACCTTTTCGTCGCCGCCGGGACCGAGCGTGGGCGCGAGATCGGCCCGCTGAACCCAGTTGCGATCCGGGCGATGCTGAAGCGCTACTTCCCGACGCGATCGGTCAGTGGCGGAACGCCCGCCACCCGGTGAAGTACATCGACGTTCCGTGCCGCTCGGCCGCGGCGATCACATCGGCATCTCGGACGCTCCCGCCCGGCTGCAGCACCGCCCGCACGCCCGCCCGACCCGCGACGTCCAGTCCGTCGGCGAACGGGAAGAACGCGTCCGAGGCGAGGACGGCACCGTGGGCCCGCTCCCCGGCGACCTCCACCGCCAGTTCGACCGCCTTCACGCGCGTTGGCTGACCGGAGCCGATCCCGACGGTGCGGCTCCCGCTCGCCAAGACGATCGCGTTCGACTTCGCGTGTCGGACGACCTTCCAGGCGAACTCGAGCGCGGTTCGCTCCTGGGCCGAGGCCGCCCGCGTGGTAACGAGGCGAAACTCGCCGGGCAGGAGTTCCCGACGATCCGCCTCCTGCAGCAGGAGCCTTCCGAGAGCGCTCTTGGCTTCCCACCGCGGACGCTCGATCGAGGGAGGGTCGGCCCGAACGAGCTTGATCTTCGGCCGGCGGTCGAGCTGCTCGCGCGCTACCGCGTCGAACCCCGGGGCCGCGAGGAGGTCGACGAAGACTCCGTGGAGCACCGGGACGTCCTCCGGTCCCAGGGGTCGATTCACCGCGATGGCGCATCCGTACCGCGCGACCGGGTCCGTAGCGATCGCCCCCTCGAGCGCCGCGAGCACGGTCGGACCGGAGGCGACACCGCAGGGGGTGGCGTGCTTCACGATCGCCGCGGCCGGGTCGGAGAACTCGGCGACGATCCCGAGCGCGGTGTCGAGATCGAGAAGGTTCGTGAACGAAAGCGCATCACCCTTGAGGAGCTCGATCGGAGCCGGGGAGACTCCCGTGCCGCCCGGGGGGACCCCGCGGTAGACCGCCGCTGCCTGATGGGGGTTCTCGCCGTAGCGGAGCTTCATAGGTTCCCGGTGGAAGACGACCTGCTCGGGGAATCCCTTCTCTGCCTCCGGTCGCAGTCCGAACGCGATCGCCGCATCGTACTCGGTGCATCGCTCGAACGCGCGGACCGCCATGCGACGGCGGCTCTCGGCCGAGACGGCCCCGCCCGCTCGGTGAAACTCTTCGAGGAACGCCGGATACTGGCTGGGGTCGGTGAGCACCCCGACGAACGCGTGGTTCTTCGCCGCCGCGCGGGCGAGCGTCACGCCCCCGATGTCGATGAACTCCTCGCGATCGTCGGCGGCGGGCCGCTCACTGAGATGGAGTTCGAACGGGTAGAAGTTCACGACGACCAGGTCGAACGACACGAGTCCACGTTCGGCGAGCTCTCGCCGACCCTCCTCCGTCCGCGGGGCGAGGATGCCGCCGAGAACGCCCGGATGCAGGGTCTTGATCCGCCCCCCGAACCACGACCCGATGCCGGTGAGCTCCTCCGCCGCCCGAACGGGGATGGACCCTGCTTCGAGCCCGCGGCGGCTCCCCTCGGTGGCCCAGAGTTCGACCCCCGCGGCCGAGAGGGTCCGAGCCAAGGTTTCGAGACCGGCCTTGTCGTGAACCGAGAGTAGCGCGCGCCGGATCGGCGTTTCCCGGTCACTCTCCGGCGCCACGCCTCGTACCCCTGCACCGGAGGTGAGGGCGAAGATAAGAACGACGGACGAACGCGCCCCGCTCCGCCGACCGGCGGCCCCCGAGGGAGCTCGGGCGACCATACGCATAAATACGGGGAACCGGGCTAGTGACAACTCCCTCTGACGATGAAATCGGATGCGAACGGGCACGGAGCGGGCCGGCCCCGGTCGACCCGCGGTACCCCCCGCCGGCACGAACGCACCGCTCCAGCCCGGTCGTGGCGACGGCGCGGCCGCAAGGGGCAGGCGTCGGCGGTGGCGACGATCCTCGGTCTGATGCTCGTCGTCACTTTCATCGCGAACTACCTGACGACGACCCTGCCCCAGTACATGTCGGTCAACGACGTCAACCACGACCTCCTCGTGCAGAATGAGGTCGGACGGTTCGCTGCCCTGCTCTCGGCCGCCTCCTCGGCCCGGGCGGTCGACGCGGCATTGACCCAGCCGCTCGTGCTCGGCTCGGTGGGCCTCCCTCCGTTCGCGACGCCCGATTCGGCCGCGGTCAGTTCGACCGTCTACGGTTCTTCGGAGTCGGTAACGTTCGGCCTTTCAGGCGCCACGCCCGGCCTCGTTGACCAGGTGTCGACCGGCGCCGCGTTCTACGTTCTGCTCCACAACACCTACGCCCCGGTGGCCGAGGTCGCCTACGACTACGGGGGGGTCATCTTCACGCAACAAGACGGAATCCCGGCGATGATCGACCCTCCCTCGATCTCGATCACCGGGACCGGGGCGGCGAAGGCCGCGACGATCTGGATGCCGGTCTTCTCCTCGCAGGTCACGAGCGAGGGGGGGACCGAGACGGCGATCCTCTCGCTCCGGCTCACGTCGGTGACGACCCAGACGTTCCCCTCGGGAGGGTTCACGATCACGGGCAGCAAGGTGACGCTCAGCATCACGACGCCCTACTCGGCAGCGTGGATGGAGTACTTCGACGCCTCCACGACCTTCGCGGGCGATGCGACGTGCACCCCCGCGGCGTCCCCCGTCTGCTCACCGACGGGAACGTACCTGACGACCGGCACTTCCGGCACCGTGAAGCTGGTGCTCCCCGTTTCGACCGTCACCCTCACTGTGGCGACGTTCACTATCGGACTGGAGTAACGCGGTTCCGGGCCACGGCGCCGGGGACCCGGCCCGAGCCCCACAGGGCGGACGAGCGGTCGGCCGTCAGGTCTTGGGACGCCGGGGAGATTCCCGGACCCAGGCCTTCGCCCCGACGAGCGTCCCCCACGTCTTCCGTGGGATCAGAGTGACCTCGTCGGGGCCGAGGGTCGGAGCTTCCCACGCTGCACGGGCGAGGAGAGCCGTGCGGTGATCGACCTCCGCGATGGCGCGGTGGCCCTCGAAACGAATCAGGCGGAACGATCCCGTGGGGACCCCGGCCCGGGCGAGGCGGGAGCGAAGGACCGCTTCCCAAGCCTGAGGAGAGCCGGGGGGTGGGTGGGACCCCGCTGCCTCGAGACCGAGGTAGCGGGGCCGGGGGGGTGGGGGAGACCGATTACCGTACGAGATCGATGACTTCCTCGGACTCGCCGGCGGCATAGCCTCCCTTCTGGCCCAGGAGACTGGTCGCACGGACTCCGGTGATGATCAGCAACACCTTGATCGTGTTCTCGAGCTCGGGGGAGTTCTCCACGGTGCAGCCCCAGATGATGCGGGCCCGCTTCGAGATCTTTCCGCCGACGAGCGCCGCGGCCTTCTCGGCCTCGCTGACGGTCATCGTCGGTCCGCCGATGACGCGGACCAAGGCGCCGGTCGCGTCCTTGAGCTCGACCGAGCCTAGGAGCGGGGAGGTTAACGCTTCGGTGACAGCTTCCGTCACGCGGTCGGTGGCGCTCTCGCTCTCGCCGAGACCGATCAGTGCGACCCCGCCGTCCTTCATGACGGTCAGGATATCCGCGTAGTCGAGATTCACGAGGCCGGGTCGGGTCACGATCTCGATGATTCCCTTGATCGCGGTCATCAAGACCGCGTCCGCCAGCTTGAACGCGGAGTCGAGCGGCATCCGCGGGACGAGCTCGAGCAGCTTGTCGTTCTGAATGACAATGGTCGTGTCGCAGACGCGGCGCAGGCGCTCGAGTCCATCCCGGGCCTGTTCCATCCGCGCGGCACCCTCGCCGGCGAACGGGAGGGTGACGACGCCCATCGTGAGAGCGCCGGCCTCTTTCGCAAGGCGGGCCACTAAGTGAGCGGAACCCGTGCCTGTGCCGCCGCCCATCCCGGCGGTGATGAACACGATGTGCGCGCCGTTGAGGAACTGACGGAGTTCCTCCTCGTTCTCGCGCGCGGCTTCCTCGCCGATCTCGGGGCGGGCGCCGGCGCCGAGGCCCTTCGTCGCCCGGCGACCGATCAGGATCTTCCGGGGGGCGTGGATCGTCAGGAGGTGTTTCGCATCGGTATTGATGGCGCACATCTCGGCGCCCTGGATCCCCTCTTCGACGCATCGGTTGATCGTGTTCGATCCCCCGCCGCCGCAGCCGACGATCCGGATGTTGACTTTGAGGGTCTCCGCCAGCTTCGCGAGTTCCGCGTCGTCGGCGTTGATGTACGCCGGTGGAGCCGGCGTCTTCTGCTCAACCAGGCTCTGGTTGTCCTGGTGCTTCGCAATCGCTTCCTGAATGATGGACTTCATCGGTTGTTCCCGCCCCGTTTGTCAGACGAGCGTCATACGCTCTGAGGGAGAATCCCGGACTTTTCTACATAAACGTTTGCGTAGAGGGGAAGGTGTCGCGTGATCTCCTCGGCGTAGGGAATAAAACGAGAGGGAACGAGCGGGCCGTTGAATTTAGCGACACTCACGGATTCCCGAGCTTCCTTCGCGGGCGCTGCCCGTCGCCGGCGGCTGAAGAATCCCGGAATCTCGCGGGGTATCGAACCACTAGGGAACGGCGAGCGAAGGGCGGGTTCCACCCCGCGTCTCGATCCGCTCGGGTTCCGATAAGTGCTGACGAGCCGAGCCGGTTCGAGGTCCGGGGAACGCGTCGAGGAACGACCACCAGGCGTTGATCGTCTCCCGGGCCGAGGCAAGGGTAGCCCGCGCTGCGGCGGGTGAGCGCCGGAGCTCCGTACGGAGCAGGCGGCGCTCCGTGCGCGAGTGCTCGACGTCGGCGCCGGTGTGCACCCGGAAGAATTCGTGGGTCGCCCGGTCGCGGATGCCGTAGTTCGCTCGCAGTCCTCGCGATTTCTCGGCAGCGACTTCCGGGAAGATCGACTCGTAGGCGTAGAGCGAGGCGAGCGAGGGGCCGGCGCCGAGGGCCGCCTGGCGCTCGTAGCAGTCAAGGAGGGCCTTCGTCGCTCCGAGGGGCACCGCTCGCTTCGCGGCCCGGCGGGATAGACCGATCCCCTCGGCGAAGTCGAGCCATAGATCGGGATGCGTCGGCGTGCGGCCCTCCTCGTCCATGAGGTTCTCGAGGAGAGGTCGACGAGCTCCGGGGCTCATCACGTGCGAGTACGCCGCCGCAACGAAGCGGGGAAAATTCGACTCGAAGTGATAGTACTGCCCCGCGTACGAGCGCAGGGTTTCGATCGGCAGTTCCCCCTTCGACCACGCGACGTAGAAGGGGTGCTTGAGCAGGTGCCGTTCGGTCAGCAGCCGGTCGATCGCCGCCACGGTCTGAGGCATACCGCACCTATCGCGACCCGACTTAGAAGCTTTCCCGACGGCGCCGAGGGAGGACCGTGAGCACGTCGCGCTCTGCTGCATCGTTAAGTCGAACGCCCCCTCTTCGGGTCGTGGAACGGTACTTCCGGGCGATCGAGAGAGAGGTGGACCGGGCGTACTTGGCGGCGGAGGAAGCGCGGCGCGAGGGGATCGACCCCGAGGACGTGCCCGAGATCCCCCGGGCCCAGGACATGGCCGCCCGCGTCGAGAAACTTCTCGCCCACTTGGGGATCGAAGGGATCTCGGCCGAGATCCGCACGCTGGCCCAAGAGATGCCCCGGGAGGAGGTCGCGGTCACGATCGCTCGACGCCTCGCGGCCGACGCCCAGCGGCGTCCGTCCGTCGCCGCCCGAGTGGACGCGGCGATCCGGGTCGGCCTCGCCATCCTGACCGAGGGGATCCTCGTGGCACCGCTCGAGGGCCTCGCCGAGGTCCACCTTCAGCCGGGTCGGGACGGGTCCCCGTACATCGAACTGTACTACGCAGGGCCGATCCGCGCCGCCGGAGGAACCGCTCAGGCGTTGAGCGTCCTTTTGGCCGATATCGTTCGGCGGGACCTCGGCCTCGCGGCGTTCCGGGCGGAGCGACCCGAGATCGAGCGGTACAAGGAGGAGATCCCTCTCTACAAGTTCTACCAGCACCTTCAGTACGTTCCCACGGCCTCCGAGATCGAGATCGTCGTGGCGAATGTGCCCGTGGCGATCTCGGGGGAGGCGACGGAGGGCGACGCCGAGGTGAGCGCGTTCCGCGACCTCCCTCGGGTTCCGACCAACGGGATCCGCGGTGGCGCCTGCCTCGTGATCGCAGAGGGCCTCTGTCAGAAGTCGGCAAAACTCCGCAAGGTCGTGGAGAAGCTTGGGCTGGACGGCTGGGAGTTCCTCTCCGAACTCGGCCACGCCAAAAGTGACGAGGATGACGCGCGCGTTCCCAAGTACCTGCAGGACGCCGTCGGAGGGCGACCGGTCCTCGCCCATCCGAGCCGCCCGGGGGGGTTTCGCCTGGTCTACGGCCGAGCGAGGACCTCGGGGCTCGCTTCGTACGCCATCAACCCGGCGACGATGGTGATCCTGCAGCATTTCGTCGCGATCGGCACGCAGATCAAGCTCGAATTTCCGGGGAAGGCCGCGGCGATGGCGGTCTGCGATACGATCGACGGACCGATCGTCGAGCTCGACGACGGAAGCGTGACGGCCGTCCACGAGGTGGAGCGGGCCGAACAGTTGCTCCCCCGCGTCCGAAGGATCATCGATCTCGGCGAGATCCTCGTCGGGTTCGGAGAGTTCCTCGAGAACAACCGAGTGCTCGCCCCGGCGGCGTACTCGCTCGATTGGCACATCGCGGAGCTCGAGGCCGCGGGCGTCGACCCCACGGCCGCGATGGTCCCGGGTTCCTACGACGAGTCGGTCCGGCTTTCTCGAGCGGCCGGCGTGCCGCTCCATCCCCGATGGCTGCTGTTCTGGCACGATCTCACCTGCGCCGAGATCCGCTCGCTCGCGGGGTGGGTCGAGGCGGAGGGCCGATGGTGCGACGACCGGCTCGAGCTGCCCGCGACGGAGGACCGTCGCGCCGTCCTCGCGCGACTGGGCGTCCTGTTCCAGGCTCCCGCGGCGGGATCCGACCGTCTCCGGGTGGATACCGACTCAAGCGCCCCGCTGGTCGCCGGCCTCGGCCTGCGCTCCGCCGGTGAAGGGCTACTTCGGGTGATGCCGCTCGATCCGATCGACGACGACCCGCTCGTGTATGTCGGCCGACTCGCGGCCGTGGGAATCCGGGGCCGAGGGCCGACTCGAATCGGCGGACGGGTCGGACGGCCGGAAAAGGCGTACCACCGAGCGATGCAGCCGAACGTGCACGCGCTCTTTCCGGTCGGCGAAGCCGGCGGCCCGACCCGGTCGATCCCTGAGGCGGCGCGCCGGTCGGCGGCCACCGGGGTCCGCCTCGACCTCGGGATCCGCCGCTGCCCGGCCTGTGGTGTGATGAGCGTCTGGACGCGGTGCGCGTGCGGTCGGCATACCGAACCGAGCGGCGAGGTGGGGGTCCACACGGTGCCGGTCGCGTCGCTCTGGAACGAGGCGATCGCCCGACTGAGGATCACCGGCGCCCCCGTCGTCAAAGGGGTGAAGGGGTTGATGTCCCCGGGGAAGGTCCCCGAGCCGATCGAAAAGGGGATCCTGCGGGCGTCGCATCGGATCTCCGTCTACCAGGACGGGACCGCCCGGTTTGACCTCACCAACCTCCCGCTCACCCATTTTCGGCCCGCCGAGATCGGCACCGACCTTCCCACGCTCCGCCGGCTCGGGTACACGACGGACTGGGCCGGGGCAGAGCTCACGGACCCCGAGCAGATCCTCGAGCTGCGTCCCCAGGACCTCATAGTCTCGCGCTCCTGCGGCGACTATCTCACTCGGCTCTCCCAGTTCGTGGATGACGAGCTCGTCCGGCTCTATGGCCTCGCCCCGTTCTACCGCGCCGACCGCCCGTCGGCGCTCGCCGGGTCGATCGTCGTGGCGCTCGCGCCGCACACCTCGGGCGGGGTCGCCGGACGGATCCTCGGCTTCACGGAGGCGGAGGCGTGCTTCGCGCACCCGGTCTTCCACGCTGCGAAGCGGCGGAACTGCGACGGGGACGAGGATTCCGTCACGCTCCTCCTCGATGCGCTGCTCAATTTCTCCCGCGCTTACCTACCCGCGACGCGGGGCGCGCTGATGGACAAGCCCCTCGTGCTGACGACCCGCCTCGAGGCGACCGAGGTCGACAAGGAAGCCCAGAACGTCGACGTCGCGAGCCGTTACCCTCTCGCCCTCTACCGGGCCTCCCTCGAGCGTCGGAACCCCAAGGAGATCGACCCGATCCTGGACCGGGTGGGAAAGCGCCTCGGGACCGACCGATCGCTGATGGGCTACTCGTTCACCCACGACACCCGACGGATCGCCGGCGGCCCGGTCCGCTCCGCGTACCGGGAAGGCCGGCCGATGGCGGAGCTGGTCGAGCGGTCGGTCGTCCTCACGACGCAGATCCGCGCGGTCGACGTCGCCGCGGCCGTGACGCTCGTCCTGAACGCGCATTTCCTGCCCGATGTGATGGGGAACCTCAAGGGGTTCGCGACGCAGACGTTCCGTTGCCAGGCGTGCGGGACGGCGTACCGTCGCCCGCCGCTCACGGGGCGCTGCACGACGAAGACGGCCGGCGGATCGTGCCCCGGCACCCTCCTCTCGAGCGTCTACGAAGCCTCCGTGCGCAAATATCTCCCGCTCGCGCAGCGCCTCGGAGAGATCGAAGGGATCACGCCGTACGTTCGCCAGCGGATCCGGGTGCTCGCCGACGCCCTCAACGCCCTCTTCCCCGCGTCGACCTCACAGACGACGCTCGACGCGTTCCGTCCGGCGGCCCCGACTCCGCCCGAGGCGCCCGCTCCGTGAGGCTCCGCTCCCTCGGAACGGCCAAATAGACCCCGCCCCCTCGGCCGTGCTGCGGGCTTGTGGGGTAGTCTGGACTATCCTGTCGGCCTTCGAAGCCGACGACCTGGGTTCGAAATCGCGGAACGAACCGCGACGGATCTCCCAGCAAGCCCGTACGGTCGTCGCTACCGGAAATATCCGGAGGCGGCGGCCGGCTCGGAGCGCTTCTCCTCTTCGGGCTTTGCCGCCTCGAGGATGTCGATCGCGAGGATCGCCGGGACCGGGACGAGGCGGACGCGCCCCTTCTCCTCGGCGGTCGCTCCGTCCAGCTCGAGCGCGATGACGTTGTCTCCCCCGATCGACACGAGGCCGCGGAAGACTCCGACGGAGACCATCGCTTGGTCGTCCGGACCGGCCGAGTGGACGCTGACGCGCGAGCCGGGGGTCAGGACGATCGGCGGTCGCTTCGTGGAGGGGGTGGGCGTGCTCATCGGCCGCCTCGCGCCCGCGCGGGAGTTCGCGCCGCGGGCGAGATGCGAGGGATCGCAGCGACGCGCGGGGCCGGCTCGCTCCCGTTCTTGTCGATCAGCGTCTGCAAATGATTCACGGTCTCCCGGTAGCGGCGTAACGCGTTCTGGGCGTTTGCCTCGGTGAAATCCCAGGCTTTGGCGAGGTTGCCGTACCGCAGTCGGTACCCTTTGCGTCCCTTGCCATCGGCGGCTCCACCGACCTCCTCGAGCAGATCGAGGGCCTTGAGCTTGTTGATGTGCCGGTAGATCGTCGGCTTCGAGGTCTCGAGGACGTCGGCGAGCTCCTCGGCGTACCACGGTCGCGTCGGGTCGCGCAGGAGGCACTGACGGACCAGGCGGTACGCGAGGCTCTGTCCGATCGGCCCTTCGGCGCCCCGGCCCTCCTCCCCTTCGGGAAGGTACCCGACCATCCGAAGGAACTCTCGCAGCACCTCTTCGAGGTCGGGGATCGGGGTCAACGGCGTGCTGTAACGCAACGCGAGCTCGAACGGCATGGCGTGAGAGGGCCAAGACCCCCCGGATGATAAAAAAGGGGACGTTCGGGCCTCCCTGACACTGCGAAACGATATGCCGCCGGGTCGGGCTGGCGGTCGCGATGGCCGTCTTCGACCTCATCGCTCCTCGCACGGCGGACGAGGCGAGCGCGGAGCTCCGTTCGCTCCCGCCGGGAGAGGCGTTGGTCCTCGCCGGCGGCACCGACCTGCTCCTCGACGTAGATCAGGGGCGCGCCACGCCCCGACGGGTCGTCTCGCTCCGGCGCCTGCCCTGGCGGACGCTCGATTGGAACGCTGGCGCGCTGGTGATCGGGAGCACGCTCCCGCTCCGCGCTCTCGAGACCGACCCCGACCTGCCCCAGCGACTCCCCGGACTGTACGAGGCAGTACGGGCCGTCGGGAGCGCCGCGCTCCGCTCGCGCGCGACGCTCGGAGGGAACCTCGGCCGGGCCGCTCCGGCGTCCGACCTGATCCCCGTGCTGCTCGTGCTCGATGCCGAGGTCGACCTCATCGGTCCCGACGGAAGCCGCACGGAGAGCGTCGACCGGTTCGTTCGTGCGTCGCGGAGCACTACGCTCGGCCGAGCCGAGCTGATCCGCTCGGTCCGCATCCCCGAATCCCGCCCGTCGGCGTTCGTCTGGCAGCGGGTCCGACCGGTGAACGACATTTCGCAGGTGTCGGTCGCCGCCGCGTTCTCCCCGTCCGAACGCGCCTGGCGGATCGCCCTCGGAGGCGTGCCGCCGCGGCCGGTGCGACTGAGCGAGGCCGAGGCCGGGCTCGCCGGCCCCCGACCGCCGTCCGATAGCATCGCGCGGATCGCCGAGGCGGTCGGCCGTCATCCCTCGTTGGTCGGGGATCGTCGGGCTTCGGACGAATACCGTCGGCGGCTCGCGGCGACCCTCTTCGTGCGCGCGATCGAGTCCGTCGTCCGTCGCGCCGAGAGTGCCCCATGACGGAACGGGCCTTCTCCCTGCAGCTGAACGGCCGGACGGCCCGAGCCGACGCGGTGCCCGACGCCGAGCGCCTCCTCGACACTCTGCGCTGGAGGATCGGCCTTCGGGGGACGAAGGAAGGCTGCCGTACCGGCGATTGCGGGGCGTGCACGGTCCTCGTAAACGGACGCAGCACCCTCAGCTGCCTCACGCTCGCCCACGAGGTCGAGGGCGAGGCGGTCACCACGATCGAGGGGATCGAGGACGACCCCACCGGAAGGGTGGTCCTCGAGGCGTTCCGGGACGCGGGGGCCCTGCAGTGCGGGTACTGCACTCCCGGGTTCGTCGTGGCGCTCACCGGCCTCATCAAGGAGCGGGGGACCGCCGTCCCGGTCGCAGCGCTCCTCGAGGATCTCGGGGGGAACCTGTGCCGGTGCACCGGGTACGTCGCGATCGCCCGCGCCGTCGAGATCGCCCGAACGAGGCTCCAATGAGCACCGTCGTTCGGCCCGACGCGCACGAGAAGCTGCGGGGCCGGGTCGTCTACGGGACCGACCTCGAGAAGGCCGGGATGCTCTGGGGGGTCCTCGTGCTCTCCCCGGTCGCGACCGGACGCGTCGTCTCGGTCGATCTCGGTCCCGCGCGGGCCCGCCCGGGCGTCGTGGCGATCGGCGCCGCGGACGTGGCGCGCCTGGTCGGGGGGGCGACCGGGGACGCCGAGCGACCCCCGTTCCCCCCGGAGGCGATCTCCTACCCCGCCCAGCCCCTCGCCGCGGTCGCCGCGCCGACCCTCGAGGAGGCGAGGTCGGCAGCCCTTGCCGTCCGCCTCACGATCGAGCCGACCCCGGTGGTCTCCGACATCGAGTCGGTGTTCCCCGAGTGGCCCGGCCCGGACGCGGGGAGCTCGCCGAGGGTCGCGGGGCACGTCCGCGCGCGGCGGGGCGACGTCGATCGCGCCCTCGCAGGCGCCACGACCGTGGTGCGGGAAACGTACCGGACCTCCGGCATCCATCAGGTCGCCCTCGAGCCGCACGCCTGCCTCGCGGAGGTCGGGGCCGGACGGTGGCACGTCCAGACCTCCACTCAGAGCCCCTTCGGGGTCCGCGAGGACACCGCGTCGATCCTCGGCATTCCCGAGGCCTCGATCGACGTTGACGGCGTTTGGGTCGGGGGCGGGTTCGGTGGGAAGGGGGCGTCGCTGCTCGAGCCGTACGCGCTGCTGCTGGCGGCCGCCTCCGGCCGGCCCGTGCGGATCGCTCTCACGTATCGAGAGGAGTTCCTGCTCGGGCGATCGACGTTGCCCTCCGTGATCCGACTCGAGACGGGGGTGACCGACGGGAAGATCGTCGCCCGGCGCGTCCGTCTCCTCCTCGACGTGGGAGCATCCCTCCCCGGCCGAGACTTCGCCACGGGATACTCGATCGGGTTCCTGCTCGGACCGTACCACACCCCGGCGTTTGAAGTGGAAGGGTACGCGGTACGCACCCACAAGTCGCCGTTCGGGCCCCACCGCGCCCCGTTCGCGCCGCAGTGCGCGTTCGCGGTCGAGTCGCACCTCGACGAGGTCGCGCGGGCCGCGGGGATCGACCCGATCGCCTTTCGCGCCGCCCACCTGTGGACGACCGGGACCACGACCCCCCTCGGTCAGACCGTCGGCCCGTTCGGCCTTGCGGCCGCGCTCGAGGGGGCCCGCGCCCGCGGGCGCACCTGGCGCGCGGATCTGGCGCCGGGACATGGGGTAGGGATCGGCTTGGGATTCTGGTCGACGGGAACCGGCGCCGGGGGGGAGGTCCGCGTGGGCCTGCGCGCCGGCGAGCTGGTGATCGTCCAGGGGGAGCGCGAGATCGGGAGCGGGAGCATCGCGGTCGGGCTCGCGGCGGTCGCTGCTCGACGGACCGGGTTACCGATCGATCGACTTCGGGTCGAGTATCAGGCCACCTCCCTCGCGCCGTTCGACTCGGGAGTCTTCGGCAGCCGGACCACCGCGGTGCTCGGACGGGCGATCGAGGACGCCCTGGTGGCCCTGTCGGCCGAGCTGGCGACCCGGTGGGGGGTGCCGGGCCCGGTTCGCGTGACCCTCGCGGGCGATGAACTCGAGGTCGTGGCCGGCGCGCTCCGTCGGCCCGTACGCGAGCTGCTCACCCCGGAGGAGCACGCCGGAGCGGGGCTGGTCGTATCAGGACGGTACTACGGTCCGAGCGCAACGATCGACGAGACGGTCGTCGAAGAGGGAACGTTCTACGGCTACCGGGACTACACCGGGGCCGCCCACGTCGCCGAAGTCGAGGTCGACCGGGCGACCGGAGCGGTGCGCGTGGTCCGGTACGCCGCCTTCCACGACGTCGGGACGCTCGTCGACCGGGCGAGCGCGATCGCACAGGTCGAAGGAGGGATCGTCATGGGGCTCGGTACTGCGCTCACCGAGGAGGCGATCTGGACGGAGGAGGGACGGCTCGCCAACCCGGGACTTCTCGACTACCGCATCCCGACGCTCGCCGAGATCCCACCGATCGAGGTGGAGTTCCTCGAGGGATTCGAGGGGGCCGGCCCCTTCGGGGCGAAAGGCCTCGGCGAACCTCCGATCATTCCCGTCCCCGCGACGATCGCGGCGGCGGTCCGCGAAGCGTGCGGGGCCCATCTCACGGAATTGCCGCTCTCGCCCGAGCGCGTCGCCCGAGCCCTTAAGCTGGCCTGACCGTCCCCCGCGCCGATGCCGCTCTCGAGCCGCGACATCCGATCGGTGCTCGACGCGTACCCGAAGGAACCGGTCGTCGCCGCGGTCGGCTCGCACTCCGCGCTCGACATCGCCGACGGAGCCGTGAGCGAGGGGTTCACGACGCTGGTCCTCGGCCAGTCCGGACGGGAGACGACGTACGACCGGTACTTCCGGACGCTTCGGGCGCCCGACGGGACGCGTCGACGGGGGTGCGTCGACGAGGTCTGGTCGCTCCCGACGTTCGCGGAGATCGGAACCCCACCGCAGCAGGAACGCCTGCGCGCCCGGGGGGCGCTGCTCGTCCCCAACCGGGCGTTGAGCTCGTACGTGCCGCTCGCGACGATCGAGAACGAACTGCGGGTGCCGATCGTCGGGAGCCGGTCGATGCTCCGGATCGAGGAGCGGACCGAACGGGAGAACTACTACACGTTGCTCGAACGGGCCGGGATCGCGACCCCTCGGCGCATTCCCGAACCGTCCGGCATCGACCGCCTTGCGATGGTGAAGCTCCCCCACGCGACGCGACGCCTGGAGCGCGGGTTCTTCACGGCAGCGAGCTCGGCCGAGTACCGGGCGAAGAGCGAACGGTTGATCTCCGCGGGGACGATCGCCGTCGCCGACCTCACCGGGGCCCGCATCGAGGAGTACGTCCTCGGTCCGGTGTTCAACTTCAACTTCTTCTTCTCCCCGCTCGTTCCCCGCGCGGAGGGGCTCGAGCTCTTGGGAGTCGACGAACGACGGGAGAGCGACCTCGATGGGCTCGTCCGCCTCCCGGCGGCCGAGCAGCTCGAGATGGGGGACGCGGCCCGGGCGCCCCAGTACACGGTCGTCGGCCACGGAACGCTCACGGTCCGAGAGTCGATCCTCGAGGAGGTGTTCCGGCTCGGGGAGCGGTTCGTCGACGCGGCGCGGCAGCAGTACCCGCCCGGGATCCTCGGACCGTTCTGCCTGCAGACGTGCATCGACCGCGACGGCCGTCCGGTCGTGTTCGACGTCGCCGCCCGCATCGGGGGCGGGACCAACGTCCATCTCGCGCTCGGGCACCCATACGGGAACGCGCTCTGGCGAACGCCGATGAGCACCGGCCGCCGGATCGCCGTCGAGATCCGAACGGCCCTCTCCGACGGGCGACTCGCGGAGATCGTCACATGAGCGACCCTCCGGCCGAGACGGCGCCGCTGAAGCGGACGCCCCTGTACGAGTTCCACCAACGCCACGGCGCTCACCTCGTCCCGTTCGCAGGCTGGGAGATGCCGCTGTACTACACGAGCATCCTCGA
The DNA here is from genome assembly GCA_049285595.1 of Thermoplasmata archaeon. Taxonomy (GTDB): domain Archaea; phylum Thermoplasmatota; class Thermoplasmata; order Lutacidiplasmatales; family UBA184; genus Lutacidiplasma. The sequence continues at coordinate 4,027 of JBAQAF010000014.1, read as the reverse complement.
GGAGCATCGTGCGGTCCGCGAGTCGGTCGGCCTGTTCGACGTTTCGCACATGGGCGTCCTGAGCGTGGATGGGGCGCGGGCGTCCGCCCTTCTCTCGCGGCGGACGACCGCGGACGTGGAGCGTCTCCTCCCCGGCCAGGCGAAGTACACCTTCCTTCTCGAAGCGACGGGCCGGATCGTCGACGACCTGCTCGTCAGCCGGCTCGACGCGGGCGATGCGATCGCCCGGCGGTTCCTGGTCGTCCCGAACGCCGCCCGTGCCGACGAGATCGAGGAGATCCTCCGCCAGCACCGCACGCCGGACACGACGATCGTCCGACGCAATCCGAGCGTCGCGCTGCTGGCGGTCCAGGGCCCGGGTTCGAAGAAGCTCCTCGAGGACGGGTTCGGCTGGACGCTCGGCGGGCTCGGCTTCTACCGTCTCGCGTTCTTCCCGAACCGGCCCGGCCCCATCGCATCGGCCGGGCGTCTCGGCCTCGAACTCCCCGGGGCGCTCGAGGAGCATATCCTCGTGAGCCGCACCGGCTATACCGGTGAGCGCGGCTACGAACTCCTGGTGGCCGCCCCCGCGGCCGACGCGCTCGCGGAGCGGCTCGTCGCCCTCGGCGCCCGCCCCACGGGGCTCGGGGCCCGCGACACGCTGCGCCTGGAGATGGGGTATCTACTTTCGGGGCAGGATTTCCACCGCGACCGAACGCCGCTCGAAGCCGGTCAGGAGCGGTTCGTCGATTTCGAGCACGTCTTCGTCGGCCGCCCCGCGCTCGAAAAGGAGCGTGCGGACGGAACGGCGCCCCGACTCGTCGGTCTCCGGGTCGACGAACCCGGGGCGATCCCGCGCCACGGAACGCCGATCTCGTCCCACGGCGAGCGCATCGCGGAGGCGACGAGCGGGGGCCTCGCGCCGGGGCTTGGGAAGGGGGTCGCGCTCGCCTACCTGCCCCGAGCTCTCGCGGTCCCGGAGACGGTCGTGGACCTCGAGATCCGGGGACGTTCGGTGCCGGCCCGGGTCGTTCCGCTCCCGTTCGTGCGCACTCCTCCGACGCGAGCGTAAATAGTCGGACCCCCCCTCCCTCGGACCGACGATGGCCGCCGACGTCGGAAGCCGTCCGTTCGTCGGCCGTCTCGAAGCGGTCGAGGCGCTCCACCGCCGGTTCGAGGATGCGCGCGCGGGCACCGGTGGGGTGACGCTCGTCGTTGGAGAGACGGGGGTCGGCAAGTCGACGCTCGTGCGCGATCTCGTTCGGGACATGCGCGCCCGAGGGGTCCGAGTCCTCGAAGGTCGGGCCCCCCCGCTCGACGCCCCTCCCCCGTTCGCCCTCCTTCGCTCGGCGCTCGAAGGCGCGCGCGCGGAGGACGCCCCGGTCCCCGACCTGCTGGGCACGGAGGGGGTGCTGATCGGTTTCGCGCCCCGTCTGGACGACGCCGGGCGGCGAGGCTCCGTGCGGATCGAGGAGCGGCTCCTCGCGGCCCTCGGGGAAGCGGAAGACCGCGGGGTCGGACTTCGTGACCCGCTCTGGTCCGCGATCGCCGACCAGTTCGGCGAACTGACCCGTCGGGGCCCGACGGTGCTCGTCCTCGAGGACCTGCACCGCGCTGACGATCGCTCGCTCGAGGCGATCGAGTTCCTCGCTCGACAGTTCCAGGACCAGTCGCTCTGGATCCTCGCCACCGTCCGCCCGTACACGGCGCTCTCGCCGATGCGGCGGGGCCGACTCGAAGCGCTCGAGAAGTCGACCGAGGCCCGAAGGATCCTGTTACGCTCGCTCAATTCCGGGGAGGTCGCGGATTTCCTGCGGCGCCGCGAGCCCGGCCGGGAGTTCTCGGACGAGGAGATCGCGCGACGCTACTCCGAGACCGGCGGCAACCCCCTCCTTCTCGAGCAGATCGACCGTCGCCTGAGGGGCTCGGGGAGCTCCCCGTCCGCCGGCCCCGACTCGGAGGAGGTCCGGCCCCTCGGCGAGGGGGGCGAGCGGGTCCTGGCCGTCGCTGCGGTGATCGGCCCGGAGGTGCCGTTCGACGTCCTCCTGCGCGCGAGCGGCGAGGAGGAGGAGTCCCTCGCCGAGGCGATCGATGGACTGGTCGGCCGGGGATTGCTGCTCGAACGACCCGGAGAGGTCCTCTCGTTCGCTGACGACCGCCTCCGGGAGGAGCTGTACGGCCGGCTGACGGCCAGCCGCCGGCGTCTGCTGCATCGCAAGGTCGGGGAGGCGCTGGAAGAGCGCGGGGCAGGAGACGTCGCCACGATCTACGCGCTCGCACGACATTTCTATCTCGGCAAGGTCGACGAGAAGGCGCTCGAGTTCAACCGCGCGGCCGCCGAGATCGCCGAGCGCGCCTCCTCCCCGGAAGCGGCGCGGGCGCACCTCGAGCGGGCGCTCGAGTGCTTTCGCCGGCTGCACCCCGACGAGTGGAGCGGGGAGACGGAGCTCGTGCTGGCGCTCGCCCAGCAGATCGGCCATCTCGGCGAGCTCAAGGAAGCCGAGGGGCTCCTCCGTCGGCACCTCGGTCGCAAAGGGCTCGCGAAGCGCCTTCCCCCCGAGATCGTCGCGCTCCTCGAACTGTACCTCGCCCGCATCCAGACCGATCGCGGCGACTGGAAGGTCGCCGAGAAGACGACGGAACGGATCCTCGGCTCGATCGACCTTTCGGGCCATCCGCTCGTCCGGGTCGGCCTCCACCGGCTGCGGGGCGAGGCGCTCTACTATCTCGGAAAATATCCCGAGGCCCTCGCCGAGCACACGGAGGAGCTCCGGCTCGCGCGCGCCGACGGCAACGAACGGGCGGCGGAACTCGCCCGCTCCCGTCGCGCGAACGTCCTCGCGATGATGGGGCGAGCGACGGAAGCGCTGGAGGAGGGCCGAGCCGCCGCGAGCGCCCTCGAGCGTCTCGGCGACCTTCGCGAGGCGGCCCACGCCCGCATGTTCGTCGGCGTCGTCCTCTCCTCGCAGCGGCTCCAGCCCCGTCCGTTCGATGAGGCGATCCGCGAGCTGCAGGAGGCGGTGCGCCTCGCCGAGCGGGCCCACGACCTTCGACGCGTCGGGTGGGCGCTGTTCAACGAGGCGGACCTGCTCCACGAGGCCGGCCGGTTCGACGTCGCGCTCGAGCGCAACGCCCGATCTCGGGAGATCCTCGAGCGGATCGGGGACCGGTTCGGGCTCGTCCAATCGATGATCGTGGCCGGGAAAATATCGCTCGACCGGGGCGAGTACGACCGCGCCGAGGCGGACCTCCTGGAAGCGTACCGACTGGTCCGCGAGCTGAAGGCGCCCGCGGACGAGGTCGACGTCGTGCTCCGGCTCGCCCAGCTCTCGTACGCCCGCGGCGACCGCGCGAGCGCCCGTCGGCGCGTCCGCGAGCTCGAACGTCAGAACCTCCCCGGATTGCGCCCGGACGTCGCCCAGGAGTTCGAGCGGTTGAAGCAGGCCCTGGCCGCGGGACGAGAGAGCCCGGATGACGGCCGGAAGTAGGCGACCGGCCGGCCCGCTCGACCGGCTCGTCCGGGCGGCGCTCTGGGAGGACCGAACGGGCCAGGACCGAACGACCCGCGCGATCCTGACGGCCCCGCGGCGGGCCGTAGGGACGGTCACCGCCCAAGCGCGCGGCACGCTCTCGGGCATGCAGCCGGCCCGGGCGATCGCCCGGGTCGCCGGGCTCACGCTCCGTTCGGCGAAGCGCGACGGCGATCCGATTCGCCGAGGGTCGGTCGTGCTCGTGCTGCGGGGAGACGCCCGGAAGATCCTCGCGGTCGAACGCACGCTCCTCAACTTCCTGATGCACGCGAGCGGCGTCGCGACGGCGACCGCGCGGGCCGTCGACCGCGCCGGACCGCTCCAGGTCTGGGGAACGCGTAAGACGGTGCCGGGACTTCGCGACCTGCAGAAGGCCGCGATCCGCCATGGCGGAGGGAGCCCCCACCGGCGGGACCTGGCCGCGGCCTTCCTCGTGAAGAACAACCACCTCGCCCTCGTTCCCCTCCCGGAGGCGGTTCGCCGCGCTCGCCGGGCGGCGCGCCCGGGCGAGTCGGTCG
>JBAQAF010000013.1:0-125544 GCA_049285595.1 Thermoplasmata archaeon | reverse complement strand
CGGACTCACCCTCCTGAGGTCGGGGATCTCCCAAGCCGAGGTAGCCCGACGCCTGGGCGTCACGCCGGTCGCGGTCTGCCGCTGGAAGAGTGCGGCCGATCAGGGAGGGGCGCAAGCTCTTCGAGCGATCCCCCGGCCCGGTCGCCCTCCGTTGGTGGCGCGGGAGCACCAAGCGGCTCTACCGGACATCTTGGCCAAGGGAGCGCTCGCCTACGGGTTCTCCACCGACCTCTGGACGATCCCGCGCATCGTGAAGGTCGCGGAGACTCGATGGGGCGTGAGCTACTCACAGACCGCCATCTGGCGTATGTTGAAGCGCCAGGGGCTCTCCTGGCAGCGTCCGCGACGTCAGGCGCGCGAGAAGAACCTCGCCGAGGTGAGGAACTGGCGGCGGCACTCGTGGCCACGTTATAAAAAAAAGCCCGACGGCGAAGGGCCGTCGTAGTGTTTGTCGACGAGAGCGGGTTCTCGCTGATCCCGTACGTCGCGAAGACGTGGGCTCCTGTCGGCCAGACCCCCGTGCTGATCCACCAGGGCCGCTGGCCGAAGTTCTCGGCGATCAGTGGCGTGACTCCACGGGGTCGACTCTACTTCCGGGTCCGCGCTGGGACGATTCGCGGACCCCAAGTGGTGGCGTTCCTCCGTCACCTCCTTCGGCACATTCGCCGACGACCGATCATGGTCTTCTGGGACAGCGGACCCCACCACCGATCGAACCTCGTTCAGGCGTTTCTGGCCACCCAGCATCGGCTCGAGGTTCATCGGTTCCCGGGCTACTCGCCCGAATTGAACCCCGATGAGTGGGTTTGGGGCCACCTGAAGAAGCACGAGCTCGCGAGCTACGCCCCTCACGATGTGCGCGAGCTCCGGCGAGGGGTTCGGCTCTCGGTCAAGCGGATGCGCGTGCGACCCGCGCTGATCCGCTCGTTCGTCGCCGCCAGCCACCTCTACGATTGACCGACTGACGGAGGTCACTCAGGAGGTTCAGGGTGAGTCTCTCTCGGAGAGTGTTAACCTATTTCGTCCGGTGTCAGTAGCTCACGTAAACCGTGAGGAACAAGGTCTGATCTATGGGGCCCTGGGGCACAACCATTAACGTCACGAAAAGCTGGACGTTCGTGTTACAGTCTGTCGAGTTACCCCAAGGGACGAAGGCCGGTAATGGCAGAAAGCCCGGGTTTGGCTCCGGGGCGCTGTCATTAGTAGAGATGTTCGTCACGACGAACGCGCCTAACGGGCTTGACGCGACTTCGTTGACCTGATACGTGCTGAGGTTTGCGCAGGAATGAGCTGAAGACAGGGTAACCACGAACGGAATGAAAATCCCTGAAGCTTCGGCAAAACCGTGCCCGCACGAGGGTGGATTGCCGGGCGCACATTTCAACTGATTCGCTACGAAGTCACTGGACGCGCTCCCGGTAAACGAAACAAACACACTTACGATATTGTAAAGATCCTTCGTGCCGGCGGGAGGGATCCTCGGGTTCTGCCGTTCCGGAAAAAAAAGCGTCCCGTCTAGATAGAGAACTGCTCCGAGTAACAGGACCCCGGCCACTACAGATGTCACCGCCAGAAGGGGGAGGCCAGGTCTCCGATGTGGGGGCGGGCCGGGAGAAGCAGTAGTCGGTGGGGAGTCACCTCCCGCCGTCATCACTCATCTTACGGGGTCATCGAAGATTAAGTTAGCTCCCAACCGGCTCTTTCTGTGAGGTCTAGAAATTGCCCCCCGAACCCAGAAGACGGCTGAGATACGCGAATAGCCCCGCGAGCTGAGCCCGTCGCCAATATCAGCCACTGCTTCGATGAGTCCGCAACCATAGAAGGACGCCGGTGACAAGCCCTGCCCAAGCGAGTGCGAGAAGTGGAAAACTTCGATTCTCAGCCCCCCATGGGGGCGGGATGAAGATGGAAATGCTCGCAAGGACCAGAATACCGATCAAAGTCGTTGGAAGTGCCCACTGCGCCACGCGAGGCGAGAATGCGAGAGTCTGGGGATTTCTCCGTTCGAGCCTCCACAGGAGGAGAGCTGGGCCGATTAGGGACGGCCCCCCGCTGATGATCTGCAAGCTACGGAGTGTCAGCACATTTCCGGAATGGTGCCCACACGCAAGAGCATACCGACGCTCCGGCCTGCGACTAACCGTGATGACTCAGGCAGGCTCTCCTGCCAAGAGGGGGTAGGTTGTCTTGGGCCATGAGTTCGGCGTCAGGATCGTCGAACGAGTTGTATCTCGGGAGTTTTCTATCGCCCCTTCCTGGGCCCGTTCGCGGCGTCTCCGAAGCCGCCTGTTAGTCCCGGGCGTCACCGCCCGGCAGTCCGAGCAGCCGCGGGAGGGATTTGAACCCTCGGCCTGCTCCTTACCAAGGAGCCGCTCTGCCAGCTGAGCCACCGCGGCGTCAGGAGGACTTCGGTCCCGAAGGCTTATCGCGCTTTCCCCCGCCCGGAGCAGGCTCCGACTTGGCCCAAGGGAAACCGGCGGACTCTCGTAGCCAGTCTGCCCGGTCCCCCGCGACGAGCGGCCTCTTGGCGAGGAACGCTTGCATCCCCGCCTTCTGGCCGTCGGTTCCGAACAGACGGGCCCACAGGTCGAGCTCGTAGGCGAGCCCTTCCTCGATCGCGGGGTCGATCGCGCGAGCGAGCGCATACTTGGCGGCCGCCAGGGCCACCGGGGCCTTGGAGGCGAGTTGTTCCGCCAGCACAAGGGCCGCCGGGAGAAGTTCTGCTCTCGGAACCACCCGATCGAGAAGCCCCTCCGCCGCCGCTTGGGCTGCGGGAACCGCCTCCCCCGTGAGGATCCAATGTCGCGCGCGCGCGGCTCCGATGCGGCGGGGGAGACGGCGAGTGCCGCCCCATCCCGGCATCACCCCGAGATTGATCTCGGGTTGCCCGAAGCGGGCGTCCTCGCTCGCGAGGATGAAGTCGCAGGCCAACGCAATCTCGCACCCTCCGCCGAAGCAGACGCCGTGAACCGCCGCGATCACGGGGAGCGGCAGCCGCTCGATCGACCGCGTGACCTCCTGACCCCGGGCCCCGTGGATCCGGGCCTCTTCCGGCCCCATCGCCTCCATCTCCCGGATATCGGCGCCGGCAGCGAACGCCTTCTCGGCCGCGCTCGCCAGCACGACGACCCGGGCCTGGGGATCGGACTCGACGGATTCGATCCGTTCCAGCAGCCGGTCGAGCACGGGACGAGAGAGCACATTGACAGGCGGGTGGTCGAGCGTCAACAGGATCGTGCGCCCGCGGCGCTCGTGCCGGACCAGCTCCCCCGTCGCATTCTCGGGCATCGGTGCCGCCGAGTCGGGCCGCCGTATTAATCTCCGGCGTTCTCGGCGACCCGTGCGAGCGCTCGTCACCGGGGCGTCCCGGGGGATCGGACGGTCGACGGCGCTCCGGCTCGCGAGCGACGGATTCGAGGTCGCTGTCCACTATCGTTCCCACGAGGACGACGCCGAACGTCTCGTGGAGGAGATCGAGAAGTCCGGCGGGTCGGCGTTCGCCGTGGGAGCGGACCTCGGCACCCGCGAGGGGATCCATCGCCTGGCCCGGGCGATCCGGACCCGGTGGCGTTCCCTCGATGCGCTCGTGCTCAACGCCGGAAGTTATCCGCGTCAGCCGTTCCGCGAGATCGACCCGGACGACTTCGAGGCGTGCTTCCGGGTCCACGTCTTCGGACCCGCCGAGCTCGTTCGCCAGCTGCTCCCCCTGCTGGAAGCGACGCCGGCGGGGGGGATCGTGTTCGTCTCGAGCGTTCTCGCGTTCGAAGGGTCCCGGCACGGCGCCCACTACGCCTCAGCGAAGGCCGCCTCCCTCGGGCTCGCCCGCTCGCTCGCCCGCGAGCTCGCCCCCCGGGTGCGCGTGAACGTCGTCGCCCCGGGCGCTATCGAGACGGCGATCCTTTCGGGCGATTCTCCGGGGCAACGCTCCGACCGCACGTCGCGCATCCCGCTCGGGCGGATCGGTCGACCGGAGGAGGTCGCCGAGGCGATCTCCTTCCTCGTCTCGGGGCGGGCGAGCTATCTTACGGGCACGACCCTGCATGTGAACGGCGGCATCCGGATGGAGTAGATCGGACGATGACGCGGGCGATCGTGACGACGTGGTACGGCTGCTTCCTTACAGACGCCGGAACGGTTCTGCGTCGAATCCCTACCCCCCGGGCCGTAGAGGATCTTCGGCAGCGCGCCCGCCTCCGTGCCGGGGGCCGGACGACCCCGGAAGAGGATTCGCTCCTTCGTGAGCGGGGGACCGAATCGTGGGTCACCCGCGACCGGCGGCTCGTCGGGCCGGGCATCTCCTACTCGGACGACGCCCCGGCGACGGTAGCGGGCGAGCCGGACGCCGTCTTGCAGCGGGAGTTCCTGCTGGGAGCCGCAGAGGAGGCGCTCGAAGCGTCCTGGGACCCCTCGATCCACGTGGAGGAAGCCGTTCGGGCCGTGCGCGACCTCGACCGGGCGGGGAACCTTATCGGGGAACGGATCGCGAGCTGGGTCGGGCGGGATACTCCCGACGTCGACGCGTCGGATCCTGCGAAGGCGGCCCGGGCCGCGCTCGAACCTCCCGTCGACCCGTCGCTCGGGCCGGACGACCCCCGCTTACGGGAGGCTCGTCAGCGGCTCGCGGAGCTGTACGGAACGATCCGCGCGACCCGGGACGTCCTGGAAGCGGCGGTCGCCGCCTCCGTTCCCGTCCACACGCCGAACCTTCACGCAATGCTCGGCCCGGAGCTCACGGGCCTAATGCTCGCGCAGGCAGGGGGCCTCGACCGCCTCGCTCGCCTTCCCGCCGGCACCGTCCAGGTGCTCGGAGCCGAGCGGGCGTTCTTCGAGCACCTCCGGGGCCGGGCGCCGCCGCCGCGCCACGGCCTCCTGTTCATGCATCCCCAGATCCAGTCGGCGCCGCGAACCGACCGCGGCAAGCTCGCTCGGGCGCTGGCGGGCAAGGTGGCGATCGCCGCCCGGCGCGACCAGGCCGGCTCGCCCGTCGCCCCCGAGCTCAAGGCGGCGTTCGAGCGGCGGGAGTCCGACCTCCGGGCGCGACGCTCGGCGGGCCGGCGCAAGGGCCGCGAGCCCGGCTCAGCCCTTCCACTTGACCGTGCAGCCCGCGACCGGTAGTTCGGCCGGTGCAACGCTCGCACCCGCCAGCGCCTGATCGATCGCGGTTTCGAGGTACCGGTGACGGACCCGCTCGGGATGCTGGTGGTCGTCGTCGATCCGTCCCTGGAAGATCAGTCGGCGGTCCTTCCCGAACAGCATCGGGTGGGGTGTCACGAGGGCGCCGTAGGCGTGCGCGACCGCCTGCGACTCGTCGCGTAGGTAGGGGAACGGGTACCCCTTCTCCTGGGCGCGCCGGACCATGGACTCGGCGCTGTCGTCCGGATACGCGTCGGCGTCGTTGGAATTGATCAACACCGTCGCGACGCCCTTCGGGCCGTACTTCCGGCCGATCTCGACCATCCGGGACTCCCACGCCTGTACGTACGGGCAGTGGTTGCACCAAAAGACGACGAGGAGCAAGGGTTTCTCCGAATACTCCGACAGTCGATGGGTGACCCCGTCGGTCCCCGGCAGGGCGAACTCCGGCGCCGCATCGCCGGGCCGGAGCTGATAGCTGCTGAGTTCGGCCATGCGCGCGCGAGCGTCGGCGACCTCTTATCGTTGAGCGAGCCGTCGCCCTCGGACTCGTTCCTCGGGAACGTGGGCGCGAAGGAGCGGGACTTGTCCGGACCGCTCACGGTGGCTCCCGAAATCACGTTGGACGCGGGGGCCGGGGATTTCGCCCGCGGAGATGAGAAGCTGCTCCGCCAGGGCGGGCCGGGCGCACGAGTCGCGCTCCTTCGGGAGCGGTGCCTCTCCGTGGGGGTCGCGATCGACGCCCGCGCCCCCTACCTGCGGCGCGCCGCGCTCGATGGGATCCCAGGGATAGCGCGCCAGACGGGCGGCACGGGACTGCTCCACGCACCGGGCGATCTCGCCTGGAGCGTCGTGCGCCGGCGGGACGATCCGCTCGTCGGGAAGGACTTTCCGCGGGCCTACGAGCGGTTGGGCCAAGGGGTGGTCCGGTGGCTCGGTGCTCTCGGGCTCGCCGCCCGCTGGAGTCCCGCGCCCGGGCTCGCCTCCGAGTATTGCACGCTCAGCAATCGCGGGATGGTGCTCACCGTCGAGGGGCGGATCGTGGGCGGCGCTGCCCAGCACGCCGTCCGCGGCGCGTTACTCCACCACGGCACCGTTTCGGTCGATCCGATCGACCGCGCGGCGATCGACCGGTACTTCGCCTTCGCCGCGCCCAGCCCGAGCGAGCGCCTCGCCGGTCTGCGCGAACTCGGTGTGAACCATCCCGGACCCGAGCTGGCTCGCGGGCTCGCTGGGGCGATCTCGGTCGACCTGCCCGGGGAAGTGAGCCGGGGGCTCTAGCCCGGTCGATCGGCCCACAGGTGGTCGGCGGCCTGCTCGGCGGCGGATCGGATCTCGTTCCAGTCCCCCCGCACGAGCGTTCGACCCCGCACGACCGGCCGTCCGGCGACGAACACAGAGTCGATCGCATCGGCCTCCGCCGAGTACGCGAGATGCGAGACGATCGCTTCGGGACGGGCGGGAAGCAGCGACGGGTGACCGAGGCTCACGAGAGAGAAATCGGCCTGCTTGCCGACCTCGAGGGACCCCAAGCGATCGGCCCGTCCCAGGAGGCGGGCGCCGTCGATCGTCGCGAGATCGAGAAGTGTCTGCGCGGGAAGCACGGAGGCGTCCCAGCGCTGGTTCTTGTGGACGAGCCCCGCGAGGTGCATCTCGCGGAACATCGAGAGCGAGTTGTTGCTGGCCACCGAGTCGGTGCCGAGCCCCACGACCGCACCGGCCTCGCGCAGCTCGAGGACCGGCGCGAGCCCACCGGACGCGAGCTTCAGGTTCGAGCTCGGGCAGTGGGCGATCCCGATCCCTCGTCGGGCCAGGATACCGATCTCCTCGCCGGTGATCCAGACGGTGTGGGCGGCGACCATCCCCGGTCCGAAGAAGCCGATCTCCTCGAGCCAGACGACGGGGCGTCGACCGGTCTTCGCTTCGTGCTCGTGGACCTCCCGGCGCGTCTCGGAGAGATGGAAGTGGCAGAGGCCGGTCGACCGCTCCGCGAGCTCCCGCGCGGCGAGCCAAGTCTCGCGGTCGCAGACGTAGACGCCCTGCGGGGCGACGAGGGGCGTCACGGTGGCATGGCCCTTCCACCGGTCGATGAACGCCTTCGCGTTGTCGACCGGCCGCCCCTGCTGAGTGGTCTTGTCCGCATCGAGGACGGCCCAGCCGAGGAAGGCACGGATCCCGAGCGACTCGGCGGCGCGCGCGACGCCGTCCTCGAAGTAGTAGAGGTCGAGGAACGACGTCGTCCCTCCGAGCAGCATCTCGGCGATCCCCGCGCGGGCGGCGACCTCGACGTCGGCCTCGGTGCGCCGCGCGTCGACGCGGAAGAGCGTCTCGAGGAATCCCGAGAGCTCCCGGTCGTCCGCGATCCCGCGCAGCACGCTCATCGCGACGTGGGTGTGGGTGTTGACGAATCCGGGGACGGCAGCGAAGGTGCGCCCATCGATCTCCTCGGCGCCGTCCCGGGCAGCGCCCGGGCCGACGTGGACGAACCGGCCGCCTTCGATGCGCAGATCGCCCCGGACGACCCGGCGGGAAGGGTCCTGGGTAACGAGCAGAGCGTCCCGGACGAGGATCGGGGTCGGGGCCGACACAGCGTTCGCTACCGGGACGGAGCGATAAATCGTTCGGCCGCGGGGACGGGCGGACGGCCGCGGGCCGCGCTAGATGTCGAGGTTCTTGACCTCGAGCGAATGCTCCTCGATGTACTGACGGCGGGGTTCGACCTCCTCGCCCATCAGCACCTGCATCAACTCGTTCGCGCGCGCCGCGTCGTCGACCGTCACCTTGAGGAGCGTCCGCGCCCCCCGGCGCATCGTCGTCCCGGCGAGCTGCTCGGCGTTCATCTCGCCGAGCCCCTTGTACCGCTGGATCGTCACGCCCTTCATGCCGCCGAGCTCCGCGAGGACCGCGTCGCGCTCCTCGTCGGTGTAGCTGTAGAGGATCTTCGCGCCCTTCTGGATCCGGTAGAGCGGCGCTTGCGCGATGTAGACCCGTCCCTCGGAGATCAGGAGCGGCATCTTCCGGTAGAAGAGCGTCAGCAGGAGCGTCCGGATGTGCGCCCCGTCGACGTCGGCATCGGCCATCAGGATGATCTTGTGGTAGCGGAGCCGGCTCATGTCCTGCTCCTCGCCGATGCCGATCCCGATCGCCGTGATCAGCGCCCGGATCGCCTCGTTCTGCAGCATCTTGTCGAGCCGAGCCTTCTCGACGTTCAGGATCTTGCCGCGGAAGGGGAGGATCGCCTGGAACTCGCGGTCCCGCCCCTGCTTCGCGGTGCCCCCGGCACTGTCCCCCTCCACGAGGAACAGTTCGCACTCCGCGGGATCGCGCGAATGGCAGTCGGCGAGCTTGCCGGGGAGGCCCCCGCCATCGAGCAGCCCCTTGCGTCGGGTCAGTTCCCGGGCCTTCCGGGCCGCCTCGCGCGCCTGGGCCGCCTGCAGGGCCTTGGAAACGAGCGCCTGGCCGACGGCCGGGTGCTCCTCGAGGTACTCCGTGAGCTTCTGATTGACCGCGCTCTCGACCTGGCCTTTCACCTCGGAGTTGCCGAGCTTCGCCTTCGTCTGCCCCTCGAACTGGGGCTCGAGCACCTTGATCGATAGAACGCAGGCGAGTCCCTCGCGCACATCGTCGCCGGTGAGACCCTCCTTGTCGCCCTTGAGGAAGGAGTGGCCCCGGGCGTAGTCGTTCAGCGTACGGGTCAGCGCGGCGCGAAGGCCGATGACATGGGTCCCGCCGTCGATGGTGTTGATATTGTTGACGAACGCGAGCGACGTCTCGTTGTAGCCGTCGTTGTACTGCATCGCGACCTCGATGTCGGTCGTGTCGCGCTTCGTGTGCAGGTAGATCGGGGGGCGGAACATGGGGTTCGTCGCCTGGTTCAGGTCCTCGACGTACTCCGCGATCCCGCCGGCGTGGTGGAACGACTCCTCCCGTCCGTTGCGTTCGTCCTTGTAGCGGATGGTGACGCCGGGGTTGAGGAACGAGAGCTCCTTCAGCCGGCGCAGGATCGTCTCGGGGTCGAAATCGGTCGTCTCGAGGATCGTCCCGTCCGGCTTGAATCGGGTCTCCGTGCCGGTCGACTCTGCGGGACCGACGATCTCGAGGACGCTCACCGGGGCGCCGCGTTCGTACCGCTGGAAGTACTCGTGACCGTCCCGCCGCACCCGGACCTCGCACCACTCCGAGAGCGCATTGACGACGTGGACTCCGACCCCGTGCAGGCCGCCCGACACCTTGTAGGTGTTCCGGTCGAACTTCGAACCGGCGTGGAGCACGGTCATCACGATCTCGAGCGCCGGACGGTTGTACTTCGGGTGGATCTCGACCGGGATCCCCCGGCCGTCGTCCCGCACCGAGCACGAGCCGTCGGGATGGAGGGTCACCTGGATCTCCGTACACGCCCCGGCGAGCACCTCGTCGATCGAGTTGTCGACGACCTCGTAGACGAGCTGCAACAGGCCCCGGGCGTCGGTCGACCCGATGTACATTCCGGGACGCTTGCGCACGGCGGAGAGTCCCTCCAGAATCTGAATCGAACTCGCGTCGTATGCGGGGGCCGGAACGGACTGCTGAACCATCGGAAATTGGCGGCGTTCGCCGCTCGAAAAGAACGAGCCGGATTCGTGTTATAACGCTTGGGCTCGGGAAGAAAATCGGCGCGTGCCGGAGCTCCACGACGACAGTGCGACGGGGGGGCCGGAGCCGGCCCGGGACCCGTGCGACGGAAGCGAAAATCCCCCGTCGTCGGGTCGAGGACGGGCGCATCCCGATACCGCTAATATGACGGCTTGGCCTCCGCCCGTCCGACCCCATGCCCGACGACCGGACCGAGGCACCGCCGGCGACCGGAGCCGCGCCGGTCGAGCCGGCAGCGATCCCCCCGACCGAGCCGGTCGAGGACTGGGCGAGCCGATACAAGTACCTCCTCGCTGACTTCGAGAACTATCGCCGTCGCGCGGATCGGGACCGCGAGTCGATCACTCGGCAGAGCCGAGGAGGGATGCTCCGAGAACTGCTACCGATCCTGGAGGCGTTCCGAGCCGCACGGAAGGCCGCCGACGGGCTCCCGGCCTCCGATCCGCTGCGGCAAGGTTTCGACCTGCTCGACCGGGAGTGGATGACGTTCTTGAAACACGAGGGCGTCGAGCCGGTCGCCCGGGTCGGGGAACCGTTCCGCTCAGAGGAGGCGGAAGCGGTCGGGGAGTCGCCGGCCGGTCCCGTGGCCCCGGAGGGGGCGATCTCGGAGGTCGTCCAGCAAGGGTACCGGTTCTTCGGCGGCCTGTTGCGCCCGGCCAAGGTGATCGTCGCCCGGTCCGCCCCTCCGGCCGGGGGCCACGCGGGCGACGCGACCGCCGCCGCCCCGCTCGAGGAGAAGCCGTGACCGGATCATCCGAGATCCCGGGATTCTACAAGCGCACGATCGCCGAACGGCGCGCGTTCGTCCGCGACTGGGCCGGCCTCTCCGAACAGGAGGGGGCGTCCTACGAATTTCCTCCCGGGATCGACCCCGGCACGGTCGATCGGATGATCGAGAACGTGATCGGAGTGATGCCGGTCCCGCTCGGGGTCGCGACGAACTTCCGGATCAACGGGAAGGACTACCTCATCCCGATGGCGATCGAGGAACCGAGCGTCGTCGCGGCGGCCTCGAACGCCGCAAAGGTCGCCCGGGCCGCGGGCGGCTTCGCCGCGCAGTCGACCGCCCCGGTGATGATCGGTCAGATCCAGATCCTCGACGTGGTCGATCCTTCCGCCGCGCGCCATCGTATCCTGGAGCGGACCGACGCGCTCCTCGAGGCGGCGAATGCGAAGGACCCGGTCCTCGTGAAGTTCGGCGGGGGTGCGAAGCAGATCGAAGTACGGATCCTCCCGTCGACGCGGGGAACGATGCTGATCGTCCACCTGCTCGTCGACGCCCGCGACGCCGGAGGGATGAACGCAGTCAACACGATGTGCGAGGCCCTCGCCCCCGAGGTCGCCCGGCTCGCCGGGGGGCGCGCGGTCCTGCGCATCATCTCTAACCTCGCGATCCACCGCCTCGCCCGAGCGAGCGCCACCTTCCCGGCGGATCTCCTCAAGACCGAGACGTCGAGCGGCGCCGCGACCGTCGAGGGGATCCTCGACGCGTACGCGTTTGCCGCCGCCGATCCGTTCCGCTGCGCGACGCACAACAAGGGGATCATGAACGGCATCTCGAGCGTCGTCCTGGCGACCGGCAACGACTTCCGCGCGATCGAGAGCGGCGCCCACACGTACGCTGCCTGGCTCGCCTCGGGCGACGGCGCGGTCGTCCGACCCCTCACAACGTACGAGAAGGACCGGAACGGGAACCTGGTCGGGTCGATCGAGCTACCGGTGCCGGTCGGCCTCATCGGCGGGGCGACCGCGGTCCATCCCACCGCCAAGGCGAACGTCCATCTCCTCGGAGTGAAGAGCGCCCGCGAGCTCGGAGAGGTCCTGGCCGCCGTCGGCCTCGCCCAGAACTTCGCGGCGCTGCGCGCCCTCGCCACCGAGGGAATTCAGCGAGGCCACATGGAGCTCCACGCCCGGAACCTGGCGGCGAGCGCGGGCGCCCGTCCGGACGAGGTCGACCGGGTCGTCGCCCGACTGATCTCCGAGCACAAGATCCGCTTCGACCGCGCGAAGGAGATCGTCGACGAGATGCGGCGCGGCACCGGATGAGCGTCGGCGTCCTCGCGCTCCAAGGGGACGTCCCGGAACATCTCCGGGCCCTCGCCCAGGGGGCGAACGGCCGACCGGTCGTCGCGGTGCGGTCACCGGCCGATCTCGCGCGGATCGAGGCGCTCTTCCTGCCCGGCGGGGAGTCGACGACGATCGCCCGTCTGCTCCACGACACGCGGCTGTGGGAGCCGTTGCGCGCCCGTCTTCAGAACGGCCTCCCCGTGCTCGCGACCTGCGCCGGACTGATCCTGCTCGCCCGGCACCTCGCTCCGAGCGCCTCGGGTCGAGACCCGCCGACGTTCGGGATGCTCGACGTCACCGTGCGTCGCAACGACTACGGCTCGCAGGCCGACTCGTTCGAGGAGCTCATTCGCGTTGACGGGCTCGGACAGGAGCCGTTCCCCGGCGTCTTCATCCGGGCTCCCCGGATCCTGTCGGTCGGTCCGGAGGCGGCCCCGATCGCCTGGCGGGGCTCGGAGATCGTGGGCGTGCGCGGGGGCCGCCTCTGGGGCCTGACGTTCCATCCGGAGCTTTCGAACGACCTGCGGCTGCATCGCCGCTTCCTCTCCGAGATCCCCCCCTAGAGCGGGGCGCGCGAGTCGCCGGCCCGGGGTCAGTGGTAGGTGTCGAAGCGGTACGGCTCGAGCGGGAGTTCTCCCAGCGCCATCAGGAACTCGGGCGGCGTGAGCACGGGCTTCGGATAGTTGCGTCCGTCGTCGATGGCGATCCGAGGGCAGGCGGTGCTCACGTACGCGTCGAACGAGCGGCCCTCGAGGTCCCGAGGGTCGATCCGGTCCGCGAGGAGGATCTCCGCTACCAATCCGCGAGCTCGGGCGCGTTCCTGGAGCGCAAGGGCCGACGGCATGCGCATCTGCCCCACGAACGTGGAGACAAGGACGCCCCAGCGGCGCGCGTCGCGCACCGAAGCGACCAGGAGCTGGCGCCCACGGACCAGCGCTCCGCGATCGATGGAGTCCTCCAGCACGCCCCGGAACGGGTCGATCGACCAGACCGGTCGATCCACCGCGAGGGCGAGACCGATCGGATGGAACTTCCCGGATCCAAGAAACAGGTAGGCGTCGACGTCGTTCCGCGTGGCCTCGGCGCCCGTGTAGTTGCATCCGAGCGCCTGCGCGGGGTAGGCGAGCCGGTGGTCCCCCTGACCGATCCGGATGTCGTAGCCCCGCGCCCGCAGGGCTTCGGCCAACGGGGTCACGAGGTCCATGTGCTGGACCGAGGCGACGAGCCCGAGGCGGGTCGGCACGCCACCCGTCCGCACCGTCTCCGCCAGCGTCGCCGCATCTCCCGCCGGAGAGCGCATCTCGACGAAGATCGTCGTCCGTTCAGGAAGGGCGTTCGGTATCGGGGCGTGCCCCAACACGATCGCGAGGTCGGCCCTCGGAGCTTCGTCCCGCGACGGCGCGTCACAGGCCCCGAAGCACGCGCGCGCGGCAACATCGACCGGGGCCCCGACCTCGTCCCGGAGCCGGGCGGCGAGTTCGTGCGCGTCCCGCACGAGACCCGCCGGCACCTGGAGCACGATACGGCGGGGCGCACGGCGTCGCACGGCCGCGATCAGATCGGGGCCGACGACCGGGAACACTTCCGGCGGGACGCGGACGGGCGCACTCGGGGGGACCGCCGGGGCCATCGAACGCACGGACTCGCCATCACGCTAAACGTTTGGGGAGGCGAACGGGACCGGGGGCGTTATCGAGTCCCCGGAGTTCGGCCCCCGAGCGTACTTTGACCCGCACCCGATCGATCCGGCAGACGGTCACGCTTCCCGCGAGCCCGCACGCGGTCTACACGACCTTGGTCGAGGCGAGAAAGCACTCGATATTCTCCGGAGCACCCGCCCGCCTCGTCGCGCGACCGGGCGGACGGTTCTCTCACTTCGGGGGGGCGCTGGAAGGATTCGTCCTCCGGCTCGAGAAGGATCGGCGGATCGTGCTCGCGTGGCGGGCGAACAGCTGGGTCCGCGGTCACTACTCGATCGTGGAGTTCCTCCTCACGAAGGTGAAGGGCGGAACTCGGGTGGAGTTCTCCCAGGACGGGGTCCCCGCCGATGCGTACGCCAGTATCGCCTCCGGCTGGCGCGAACATTACTGGGGCCCCCTCACGAAGTATTTCGCGGCCGACTGAGACGCGCGGCGCGGGTCGCGAGCTACCGCGAGGGCGTGGCGCCTTTTAGTTTCGTCACGAGCCGGCGGACCGCTTCCTGATTGTCCTCGAAGTTCAGGCGGCGGATCGCCTCGTCGGCCGAAACCCATTCGAACGCCTCGTGCTCCGCGCTCAGCACCGGCACGAAGCGGCGCGGCACCCGAACGGCGTAGGCGTGGAGGCGCCAGGTGTCGCCGTTGTCGGCGCGAAACGGGACGTGCCAATCGAGCGGTTCGAGCTTCACGTTCCGCGCGAGGCTGGTCTCTTCCTCGAGTTCCCGGGCGAGCGCCGCCTCGAAGGTCGCATCGCTCGGTTCGACCTTTCCGCTGATCGGGACCCAACTCCGGCCGCGCGCCGGCGGCCGCCGGAAGATGAGTAGCTCGAGCGGCGGCGCCGCGTAGAGGTACCCTTCGACGCACTCTTGGAGGACCGGACCGAGCCCGGCCGTCACCGACCGCCCCGGGTCAGGATCCGAAGGATCGCTTCGGCGGGGGCGCCGTTCGTTCCGACGAGCGCTTCGATCGCCTCTTCCCGCGAGACATTCGCTTGCTCCATGACGAGGCGTACGTCGTCCTCGGGCGGCCCGGCCGGCACGGAAGGTCCCGGGGCGGTCCCGGCGACGGAGGTCGGCGCGCCCCTCGGCCGGATCTCGGGGTTCCCGACGACCTGGTACGTCCGCACCCCTTGGACGGTGAGGATCGTGACCTCCGGAGCGCGGAAGACGTGCTCCTTGGTCGCGGTCCGTACGATGACCTCCTCGACGCCCGGCACCGGTTCGGTGGTCATCCCCATCCGGCGCATCATCATCTCGACCTGGCGCGGGTTGCGGCCGCCCCCCGGGAGCATCGGAACCTCCGTTACGCCCCGTCGTCGCTGGTCGCGGCCCGGATCTTGCGTTCGAGGTCGGGGTCGTCGACCGCCGGCTCCTCGTCCACCGCGGATCCTTTCCGACGCCGGGTCAGCTGTCGGGCCGCCTCGTGGACCCGGTGGGTCTGACCGGCGAGGTCCTCCAGAAGGCCCGACACGCCGGCCATCAGGTTCCAGCCGGTGTGGGTCGCGTAGAAGATCCCGTCGTCGGTGTGGAGCCGGGCCTCGACCGTGAGGTCGTTGGTCCGGTGCGTCGCGTGCGGAGCGAAGTGGAGCGAGAGGAGGCTCGCGTGCGAGTACCGGGTGATCCGGCCGAGGCCGCGGGCGACCAGCTGGTCGATCTCGGCGATCAGCCCGGGGTCGCCGGCACCGCGCAGGCCGGTAATCTCGACGTAGACGTCCTCGACCCGGGGGCGGCCCTGCGCCGGGCGGCTCCGCGCGACGATGAGGCCGAGCAGGTCGGACTCCCCGAGCACCCGGGTCGGCCGTCCATCCTCCACGACGAAGACGCTCGAGACCTTTTGCTCCGTCATCAGTCGAGCGGCCGCGATGACGTCCGTGCCGGTCGGAACCGTGACGGCGGGTCGGTGCATGATCGAACCGACCTCCACGTTGAGCGCGGTGCTGACCGCCCGCGCGTCGCGCTTGCCGCCGACCGTGGGGCGCCAGAGCACTTCGGTGAGGTCCTTGACTCCGACCGCCCCGACGAGCCGGCCCTTCCGGTCAACGACCGGGAACGGGTGCTCTTCGAGCTGGCGGATCTGATCGACCAGGTTCCGGCAGAGATCGTTCTCGCGGACGATGACCGCCGGTGGACGGGAGACCTCCTCGACCGCGGGGAGGCGGCGCTTGTCGAACAACGGGACGCGGCCCAGCTCGCGAACGAGGTCGGAGCGGCTGACGATCCCGAGCAGCTCGCCGCGCCGACCGACGACGGGCGCGGCCCGCAGGCCGGCCGCGAGCAGCATCTCAGCGATCTCGGGGTACGTGGTCGACGGGGTGACGAGCGGCGGAAGGATCAGGAGGTGCTCGACCTTCGTTTCCAACGCCCGGCGGACCCGTCGGGCGATCGATTCGACGGTGATCATCCCGATCAGGTGGGATTTGCGAAGGACGGGGACCTCGTGGTAGCCGTGGCTGCGCATCAGGCCGAGGGCCCGCGACACCGGAGCGTCGTGCGGAAGGGTCGCCGGGCGCTTGGACATCAGGTCGCTCGCGGTAGGCCACGCAGCGGGCATTGCGGCCTGCCACCGAGGCCGGAGGTCTTAGCCCCTTCTGAGGGCCGGCATCACACCGGGCGGGCCATCTGGTAGCCGTTCTCCCCGTCGGAGTAGTAGGACCGCAGCAGGTCGACCACGGAGTAGCGGTAGCGCGCATAGAACCGGATCGCGGTGGCGTTCGACACTCGGACCTCGAGCGTCACCCGGCGGAAGAGGCGCGCGCGGCACCGCTCGAGGAACTCGTCCATCACGGCGGCGCCGATCCCCTGGGCGCGGTGGCCCCGTGCGACCGCGAACATCAGCACGCGCGCTTCCCCGGGGACCTGGCTCACTCCCAGCAGGAAGCCGACCGGAACGTCGTCCGGCCCCGCGGCAATGAGGAAGCCGTCCGGCCACTCGGTGCTCAGGGAGCCGTACAGGGACGGGTCGTAGCGCTCGTGCAGCGCCTCCTCGACAATCGCGGCGACGAACGGTACATCCCCGAGGCGAAAGCCGCGCAGGGAAACGGGCGGCCGGTCGGACGGTATCGGAGCCGCGGAGCGGCTCGGCGCCGTGTCAGCGATACATCTCACCTGCCCCTTCGGGCTCGGCGGCGCGCATCCGGGTCATCGACTCCCGGGTCTGCTGGAGCGTCTTGCGGACCTCGGACTCGATCTGGCGCGCCTTCTCCCGTAGTGGCTTCGTGTCGAGCACGAGCAGCGGGACGAGAGGGTTCACCGTCTCGATCACTTTCGCAGCGGCCCGGGCGTCAGGGTAGTCTTTGTGCGCCTGCGCCACGAAGCAAAGCACGGGCGTCGTCCGGCCGATCGCTCCCAGCAACAGCCCGCCGGCCAGCCCGGTGACGACGCCGTTCGCGGCCTGGAACTTGTACTTCTCCAGGAGGGGCGCGGCTGCCCGATTCGCCATCGCGACGACGCGGGCGTCGCCGCGGGCGGACTCGTTCTCGATCGGCTGACCCTCGATCGCCACGATCAGCTGGACGCCCTTCGCTTCCGCCCAGTCGAGAAGCACCCGACTGAGCTGATTGAGCATCGAGACCGGTGGCTGGATATCGGCGATGACTACGACCAGCTGGTCGCAGGAACGGTCGACGCCGCAGACCAGCTTGCTCGCGTACAGGCGGACCGGGGCGCTGACGACCCCCTCTTCCATGATGACCGTCGGCGGGAACTCCTCGCTGATCATGTAGGCGACGAGCGTCATGTCGAGCGAATGGACGAGGTAGCTCGCCGCGACCGAACCGACGAGGCCGTGGGTCGGAAATCCGACGACGACCATCGCCCCCTTGAGGGACTCCTCGCGCGTGTCGACGATCCGGACGTTCGGGTTCTCCACGGTGGTTCCTCGTCGGCGGGCGGAATCCGGGCGGGCTTATGCGGCTTTACTTCCTTCGGCCGCCCGTCCCCGAACGCCCCGGCGACCTCGGCCGAGGTCGCGGCGCGGGGAGGGCGAACGATTATCTCTCGTCCGGGCTGTCCGTGAAGACCGTTCGTTCGCGGGTTTCTCCATCGAACGGCGACAGGATACCACACGTATGAAACGCCAGATGGTGGAGATGCTGGCCGAGCTGATCAAGATCCCCAGCGACCCGTTCTCCGACAAGCAAGAGGTGCTCGACTACGTCCAGTCGTTCACCGACGGGATCCGGATGCGGAACACCCTCTTCGGAGATCCCCACGCCCCCGCGCTCCTCGCGGAGTTCGGGCAGGGGGGGGTCGTGCTCTCCGGCCATCTCGACACGCCGCCGATCGGCGATTACTGGAGCTTCTCGCAGAGCCAGCTCGCCTCGGGCCGGATGTACGGCCGCGGCGCGGCCGACATGAAAGG
The DNA here is from genome assembly GCA_049285595.1 of Thermoplasmata archaeon. Lineage (GTDB taxonomy): Archaea > Thermoplasmatota > Thermoplasmata > Lutacidiplasmatales > UBA184 > Lutacidiplasma. Next base: position 107,656 of record JBAQAF010000013.1, on the reverse strand, counting down.
TACGGTCGTCGCGATGTTGGAGGCCGCCCAGGACCTGGTCGCGCGAAAGATCCCCATCGTGCTCGCGCTGACGACCGACGAGGAGACGTCGATGCAAGGGGCGACGGCGCTCGCGAAGACGCTCCCGCTGCGGCGCGCGAAGGCGGTGGTCGTGGGAGAGCCGACGGGCCTGCGGGTCGCCTACGCCGAGAAGGGCGTCCTCGACCTCGCCATCGAGACCCGCGGGAAGGCCGCGCACGGCGCGATGCCGCACCTCGGGGAGAACGCCATCTCGAAGATGATGCGGATCCTGCGCGGGCTCGAGTCGTTCAAGGGCCGGATCGCCCACCCCGAACTCGGGTCGGTCACGCTCAACATCGGCACCTTCACCGGCGGCAGCCGCCTCAACGTCGTGCCGAACAAGTGCACGAGCGAGGTCGACATCCGCTTCCCTCCGCCGTACACCCCCGACCAGCTCTACCACGAGATCGAGGAGCACCTGCGCCGGATCAAGACCCCGTTCACGCTCCGCCGGATCCTGTCGATGCCGGCGGTCCAGATCGACCCGAACTCCGAGCACGTGCGCCTTCTCCGGGAGGTCGCCCAGGCGGAGCCGACGGTCTTGGTCCACGCCTCCGAGGCGGTCCACTACTCGCAGGTGAATCCCCGGGTCGTGATCTTCGGCGCCGGCGAGGAAGAGCTCTCTCACCAGGCGAACGAATATGTGAAGACCGAGGCGGTCGCCCGCGCCACCGAGGTTTACAAGAAGTACGCCCAGCGGCTCGCGAGCACCAAGAGCTCTTCCTAGACGCGCCTTGCGGGCTCCCGCGGCATCAAGTAACCCCGCGGGTAGCCGGTCCTCGTGCGGGTCGCCCAGCTCACGACACGGTACCCGCCCGGTCCGGGCGGGGTCGAGCGACACGTGGCCGAGCTCGTCCCCCGGCTCGCCGCCCGGGGCCACTCGGTCGAGGTGTTCACGAGCGAACTGTACCGAGAGTTCCCCTGGCAGCGCCTCGCGGCGGACGTTCCCCGAGAAGAGACGACCGCCTCCGGAAAAGTGCACCGCCTACCGGTCTGGTCGATGCCGGGGGAGCTGCACTACACGTTCTTCCGAGGTCTCGAACGGGCGCTCGAGCGGGCGAACCCCGAGATCGTCCACGCCCACACGTACGGGACGAACCAGGTCGGGGTCGCCCGTCGCCACCGACGGCGCCACGGGACGCCGTTCGTTCTCACCGCGCACTTCCATCCGATCTGGTCGATCGAGGGCGGCTGGCTCCGCCACCGGATCCGCGGGTTCTACGACCGTAGCCTCGCCGGATCCGTGGTGCAAAGCGCCGCTCGGATCATCGTGCAGACCCACGAAGAAGAGCGGCTCCTGCGGACGCTCGGCCTCCCGCTCCCCCCGCTCGAGATCATCCCGCCCGGCTACACGCCCCTCCCGCCCGCGCCGGCCGGATCGACGGTCGCCCGGGACCGCTGGGGGATCCAAGGACCGTTCGTCCTGTTCGTGGGCCGGCTCGCCTCGAACAAGGGGCTGCTGGAGCTCGCCGACGCCTTCGCTCCGCTCGCGCGGCGCGACGCAACCGCCCATCTCCTCATCGTCGGGGCGGACGGGGGGATGGGGGCCCGCTTCGACGCACGGGTCCGGGAGCTCGGGATCGCCTCGCAGGTCCACCGCGTCGGCCATGTCGGCTCGGACGCGGACCTGTCGGCGTTGTATCGGGAGGCCCGATGCACGGTCCTGCCCAGCGAGTATGAGGCCTTCGGCCTCGTTCTCCTCGAGTCACTCTCGCAGGGGACGCCCGTCATCGCCTCGCGCGTCGGGGGGATCCCCGAGTTCATCGAGGACGGAAAATCCGGTCTGCTCGTTCCGCCCGGCGACCGGGCGGGTCTCGCTGCGGCGATCGAGCGGCTCTGGTCCGATCCCGCGACGGCCCGACGGTTCGGGGAGTTCGGCCAGCGCGACGTCGTGCCGCGCTTTGCCTGGGAGGAGATCGTCGATCGCATCGATCGGGTGTACTCGCAGGTGGTCGCGGCATGAAGATCGCCCAGGTGACGTTACGATTCGATGCGCCCGGGGGCGTCGAGACGAACGTCCGGGAGGTGTCGCGCCGATTGCGCGACGCCGGTCACGACGTCACCGTCTACGCGAGCGACCTCTACGACGAATCGACGCGCGAGCGGCGCTCGGACTACGCCCCGGTCGTCGACGGGGTCCCCGTCCGGCGGTTCTCCGTCCGACACAAGTTGATCCCTGGGCTCACGCTCCCGATGATGATCGGCCTGATGGACGCGCTCGCCGAGAGCCGGGTCGACGTCATTCATGTCCACTCTCACCGCTACGGACACGTGCTCGAGTCGGCGGCCGTGGCGGACCGTCTCGGGATCCCGCTGGTCGTCTCCACGCACTATCACCCTGCCGATCGCTCCGAGCCGCCGATCAAGGCCGCGCTGCTCCGTCTCCAGGATTTCGGCTTCGGGATGACCGCATATCGGGTGGCGAAGGCCCTGGTCGTGGAGACGGAACAGGAGGCGAGGCTCGTCCGCGAGTTCGCGCCCGGCGCCAGGATACGGATCATCCCGCCGGGGCTCGATCTGGCCGAATGGCAGGATCCTCCCGGCGATCAACTCCCGACGGTCCCGCTGCCGGAGCGCTACCTCCTCTTCGCAGGTCGAGTCGCATCGAACAAAGGCGTACCGCTCCTGCTCGACGCCCTGGCCCGGATCCCGCCGAAAGACCGGCTTCCGCTCGTCCTGATGGGCAAGGACTGGGGACAACGGACCTTGCTCGAGGCCCAGGCACGGCAGCTCGGAATTGCGGAGAGCCTGACGTGGCTCGGTCACGTTCCCGACCGGTCGGTCTACCGAGCCGTCGTCCGGAAAGCGACGGCGCTCGTGCTCCCGTCCGAGTGGGAGGCGTTCGGCATCGTCCTCCTCGAAGGGATGGCCGCCGGGACCCCGGTCGTTGCGACCGCCGTGGGAGGGGTTCCCGAGGTGATGGAAGGAGGACGGGCGGGCCGTCTCGTACCGTACGACGACCCCGACGCGCTGGCCGCAGCCCTCGTCGCGGTCGTCCAACAACCGGAGGAGACGCGGCGCCTCGCTGCCCGCGGCGCGGAGGTGGTGACCCGGCTCGACTGGTCGACGTGCGCCCGTCGGCACGAGGAACTTTACCGTTCGCTCGTCGGACGTTGAGCCCGGCGACGCTCGAGGTCGACCAGCTCGGTGCCGACCCGCTCGAGGTCTCTTCCCTCGTCCCCCCCGCGCAGTCGGCCGACGACCCGGAAGATGCGACCGATGACCCCCTCGATCATGCCGAGGCGACCTCGGGCAGCGAGCGCGCGTACTCCGCCAGGATCCCGATCCCACGGCGAATGTCCGCCCGCGACGCCGCGAAGGAGAGGCGAAGATGCGCCGCGCCCCGGGCGCCGAAGGCGTCCCCGGGGGTCGTGATCACCCCGCGGCCGAGCAGCGCCGTCGCGACCTCGGAGGCGGAGCGCTTCCACGAAAATCGCGGGAACGCGTAGAACGCGCCGGACGGCGGAACGAGCGAAAGCCCCGGGACCTTCGACAGCAGCTGGATGACGATCTCGCGCCGTGCCCGAAACTCCTTGACCATCCGGCGCGTCGCGAGATCCGACTCGAGTCCCGCCAGGACGGCGATCTGAGCCGGCGTCGGCGGGCAGGCCATCAGGTGGTAGTGCATCTTGTTGAGCTCGACCGCGAGCGAGCGCGGCGCCACGAGGAACCCGATCCTCCAGCCGGTCATGGCGAGCGTTTTCGAGAAGGAGTTCACGATCACGACCCGGTCGCATCGACCCCAGAACGACGTCGCGGGCCGGTCGTAGGTGATCTCCTCGTACACCTCGTCCGAGACGATCGTGAGATCGTGACGATCGGCGAACGCGACGATCCGGTCGACCATCGCTTTAGGGAAGACCCCGCCGGTCGGGTTGGAGGGGCTGTTGACGACGATCGCTCGGGTGCGCGAAGTCACGAGACCTTCGAGCTCGTCCGGGTCGGGAAGGAAGCCGGAGCTTTCGGGAAGGGCGTACGGGACCGGTACGGCGCCGACGAGCCGGGCGTGGGGACCGTAGAGGACGAACCCGGGATCGGGCACGAGGATCTCGTCCCGGGGATCGTAGAGGGCCAGGGCAGTCGCCATCAAGCCCTCCGTGCCGCTCCCGGTGATGATCACGTTCTCCCGGGACGTTGCCGGCTCGCGGTCGCGGTACCGCTCCGCCACCTTCTCTCGGAGCGCGGGGATCCCAGCGGACGGCCCGTAGTGGTTCATCCCCTCCTTGACCGCGCGGCAGAGCGCGTCGACGACCCGGGCGGGAGGGTTGAAATCCGGCTCCCCGAGGCCGAGATTCACCGAGTTCGGGGGGGCCGCCTCGAACATCTTGCGGATGCCCGATATCTCGACCTCCCGGGTCCTCGCGGCGACCATTCTGCGCACGACCGCGACACCCTTCTTTATCGTTGGGGTAACCTGCGCTGCCTTCGCACGGCACCACTCCCGTCGGGGGCCAAGGAACCGCTTTTATCCCCGGTCGTCCCGGGCGGTCGAGGGGTGGAAGTACGACCGTCTGCGTGGTGGTCGGGGCGCAGTTCGGCGACGAGGCGAAGGGAAAGATCTGCGACTATCTTTCGGCCGACGCTCGCTACGTTGTCCGGACCGGTGGGGGCCCGAACGCCGGTCACTCGATCCATCTTCCGGAAGGAGCGCTCGTCCTTCACCAACTCTCCTGCGGAGTCCTGCGGCACGGCGTCGGCGGAGTCAGCGGCCCGGGGATGGTGATCAATCCGTTCCTGCTCGAGGACGAGATGCTCGACCTGGAACGCCGAGGGTTGCTCCGGGGCGAGGTAATCCTCTCGGACCGGGCCCACCTCGTTCTACCGGTGCACGAGATCGAGGATGCGTGGGAGGACGAGCTGCGGTCGCGACAGAAGGGCGCTGCGGCTCTCGGCACGACTCGTCGGGGAATCGGGCCCGCGTACGCCGACCGGGCGGCTCGCACCGGGTTGCGGATCGCCGATCTGCTGCGTCCGGCGATGCTGCGAGATCAGCTCGAACTCCTCTACGCCACGAAGCCCCATTTACCCAATCTTCCTCCGATCGACGAGCTTGCGGGACGACTCGCCGAAGTCGGCGGCCGGCTCGCCTCTCGGGTGCGTTCCACCGAGCCGTTGCTCTGGGACGCGCTCGCCCGGGGCGAGCGGGTGCTCTTGGAGGGCGCCCAGAGCGCGCTCCTGGACATCGATTTCGGAACGTATCCGTTCGTGACGAGCTCCCACCCGACGAGCGCGGGCGCGCTCGTCGGCAGCGGTATCTCGCCGACCGAGGTCGACTCCGTGATCGGGGTCGCGAAGGCGTACTCGACGCGGGTCGGCGCGGGACCGTTCCCGACCGAGGACTCGGGCGAGGGCGGCGAGTTCCTACGGCGCGTCGGCGGGGAACGGGGCGCGACGACCGGCCGGGCCCGGCGGTGCGGCTGGCTCGACCTCGTGCTTCTGCGCTACGCCGCGAGACTCAACGGGTTCACGTCGCTCGCCATCACCAAGGTGGATGTCCTCGGCGGGCTCGAGGAGATATCGGTCTGCTCCCAGTACGTGATGCCGGACGGGTCGACCGAGCGCAACGTCCTGCCGACCAACGCGGACGACCTCGAGCGCGCCCAACCGGTCTACGAGCGCCTCCCCGGATGGCCCGAGTTCCACGAGCGGACCAAGGAGCGGCTGCGGCGCGAGGGTGCATCGGCGCTCCCGGCGACGCTGCGCGCGTTCCTTGGCCGAATCACCGAGGAGGTCGGCGTCCCGGTGGAGTACGTCGGGTACGGCGCCCGCCGGGAGGACACTGTGCATCTCGATCCCGGGGGGGCCCGACCGCGCCGCTCCAGCCTCTCCGCCTGGTCGGGCTAACGGCCCGTGCTGTTCGACCCGTTCCTCTACGTGGCGTTCGGCGTCGGATTCGTCGCCGGACGGTTCGTGCGTGTGCCGGGACCGTGGCTCGGCCGTGCGACGCTGGCGACGATCGTCGTCCTGGTCGGTCTCCTGGGGGCATCGCTGGCCAGCGTCCCGCTCCTGGCACTCGCGGAGACGCTCCCGGTCGCTGTCGCGTTCGCGCTCCTTCTCCTCGGGCTGACCACAGCAGCGTACCTTCTGCTCGCTCGTCACGAGACCCGCCCCGCCACGACGACCCCTGCGGGTATCGGGGAACGGTTCCCGATCTCCGTCGTTCTGCTCGGCGCGCTCCTGGTCGGGTTCGTTCTGGGCCATCTCCTCAGCCTGCCTTTCACGTCGGGAATTCCGTGGGCCCTGTACGCACTTCTGGCCCTCGTCGCCTTCGGACTTCACATCAGCGCGGAAAGTGTCCGGCGCGCCTGGGTGCCGATCGTCGCTGCGGGGAGCGGCGCGGTCGCCGCGGCGTTGGTGCTCAGCGCGGTCCTCGGCACAGCGCTCCCCGAGTCGCTTGCCACTGCGCTCGCCTTCGGCTGGTACACCTTGGCCGGTCCGTTGGTGGCCGAGCGCGCCGGCCCGGCCCTTGGGCTCCTCGCGTTCCTGACGAACTTTCTGAGAGAGGATCTCACGATGCTCCTCTCCCCGGTCGTCGGCCGTCGTCTCCGGGGCGAGGGGTTGGCCGCGCTCGGGGGCGCTACCTCGATGGATACGACCCTCTACTTCGTCACTCAGTACGGGGACACGGAGGCAGGGGGCCTGGCCCTCGCGAGCGGACTCGTCCTGACGGTGGCGGCGAGCCTGCTCCTCCCGCTCATTCTCGCGCTCTAGAATCTTTAAGCGCGGTCACCCCTCGACCCTCCCTGTCGGGCTCGTGGTCCAGCGGTTAAGACGTCGCTCTCACACAGCGAAAATCGCCGGTTCGAATCCGGCCGAGCCCATCTGCTGTAGTGCGGAAACCCCGCACCGGCCCAAAGACTCTGAGCAAGGGCACCCCCGGTCCTCGTGCGGGAGCCTCCCGAGCTACGCGGGTCTCGGCTCCTCTTCCCGGGCCACGATCGGCTGGGGATGCGGTCGCAGATTGTGGCTCGCGAGGGCCGCTCGGGTGGCGAATCGTTGACCGCATAGCGCGCACGCTAGCCCAGGAGTGTGCGTCTCCGGGTTCATTTCGACGTCCGACGCGGGGTCGTCGTGCTTGTGGGCGGTCTTCATGTGTTCGACCAGGCTCGCCGCGGAGGCCTCGGACGCTCCGCAAATCGCACACATTTCGCTCATTTTCTCGCCTCGTGCCTTGTCGGCAAAATTCTAGGCCCGGCCCCTGTTCAAGTAGTTGCGTCCCGCCGATGGATTTCGAACGGCAATCGCCGGACGGCGAGGCTCCGAAATACCTCAATTGTCGATTCCCCCGGACCCGACAGACCCTGGTCCGGCGGGCGAGCATGCGGCTCTGCCCCCGCTCCGTGGCGCGGCGCGACGCGTGCCGTCGGGCGCGGGTCGGTGAGCCGATCTCGCCTGCCGTCTCCAGCGCTTCTGCAGGCTCATCTCGCCGGCGGCTGAGGCTCTCGTCGGCGCACGAGCCTAGCGGTGTACCCAGCGAGAGTCGCTAGCGGGCGAGCGGAACGCCTGACCTCCTGAGTGAGGCGAACGTTCCGGGGACGATGTGCGATCCGCTCCACCAGGAACGCCGGCTCGAGCGCCTGGGTAACCTCCCCGACGGACAGCCGGTGCGGCGGTCCCCACGACCCTCGTTCCTCCCGGGCGACCCAGAACAGGAGGAACAGCGCACCCGGCGCGAGCAGCCGTGCCAGGCTGATAGAAAAGTCGGACCGGGTCCTCGGGGGGAGGGTCTGGAAGCACCCCACGTCCACCGCCGCCCCGAAGCTTGCGGCGGGCAGGCGGCTCGCGAGGATATCGTCGACCAGGAACTTCGGACTCGAACGCCCTGGTTTCAGGGCGGAGGTCGCCGCCGCGACCGCGCCCGGAGCAATATCTATCCCGGTGGCTCGAAATCCCTGAGCGGCGAGCCAGAGGGTGTTCGTCCCCACCCCGCAACCAACGTCCAGTACCGGACCCGGCGGGCTCAACCAACCGTCCTCCACCGACCGGACCAAGGGTGGAAACGGACCTTGGTTCATCCACGGGAGTTTTCGGACACGGGCTTCTTCGTACAAACGTGTCCACATCGCTCGATCGACCGCGGGCATCCCAGGCGATCGACGCGTCCCCCGGCGCATCTTCGGATCTCTCATCGATTGACGTTGACGACCAATCGCGTGGGTCGAAGGAACTATGTCGCTTTTGCTCCTTCGACGCGTCGGGTTGACTTCCGGACCCTGCCGAATTCACAGCTCATCCTCGTCGATCGGCTCGTGCCGCCGGCATAAACCGGTACTCGAAGAACCGGGCCCCGGGGGCCGGGTGAGGCCAATACGCCGGAATCGGAGAGAACCCCATCTCCTGGTAAAACTGGATGGCACCTTCCATGGTCGAGAGCGTGTCAACCCGCACCCGCTCGTAGTCGAGTTCGCGCGCACGGTCCAGCAGCGCCTGCGTCAGGCGGGGCCCGAAGCCCGGACCCCGGTGGTCGGCTCGCACGTACACTCGCTTGATCTCCGCGACCTGCGGTTCGACTTCTCGGAGAACGCCGCAGCTGACCACGGCGTCTCGCGCCAGCGCGAGTAAGACCTCCCCTCGGGGGGGACCGTAGTCTCCCGGAAGCCCTGCGATCTGCCAATCTTTCTCGGCGAGCCCTAGTTCCCCGGGCGAATTCGCGGGGGCCGCCGGGTCTCGGTGGTCCGCAAGCCACTTTCGGTAATCACGGAAGAGTCGGCGAACCGTGTCGATCTCGGTCGACCAGTTCACCCGCCGAAGTATCGAGGCCGAGTGCTTCTCCCGAGCGGGTTTCTCTCCCCTCCCGGTCATGGCTCAAGTCCGCGACAAGGAGGACTGTGCGATGAATGATGCGGCGGTCGGTGCATTTGGGGTCGCGAGCCGGATCATGCCTCCCCCTAAGGTAGCCACCGATATCGCACTCATCGTGTACGCACTGCCCACCGGATTGAGATTCGGGCAGCTCAAACCGGGCCCCGCCGTCCCACCGTGATATACCCGCTATCGTGTTCGTACCACCAATGGCCCGCTCGCCTCCCTCGGTCCTCATCGACCGATTGATCGACCATGTCGGGGACTGGCGCGGCGAACGTTTGTCTCAGATCCGCCAATTGATGCACGAGGCCGACGCCGAGATCGTCGAGGAGTTCAAGTGGATGGGCACCCCCACCTGGTCCCACGATGGCATCGTCGCCATTGCGAATCCGCACAAGGGGAAGGTGAAGATCACCTTCCCTCAGGGCGCCCACCTTCCCGATCCCCAGAAACTCTTCAACGCCGGGTTGGGAGGAAGTATGTGGCGCGCGATCGACATCTTCGAGCCCGACGCGGTGAACGAGAAGGCGCTGAAGGAGCTCATACGTGCCGCGGTGGATCTCAATCGTGCCCAACTCGCCGACAAGGCTCCGTCGACACCACGGCCGAGGGTCCGCCGCAGGTCAAATTCCCCTCCATCTCGCCGAACTTCGGCCTCGAAGCGATAGAGTCGCGTGGTGAGCCTAGGTTCGGTCTGACGCCGATGCCGGGCCGCACGGTGGCCGCTGGACGAATCAGCGGACGACCTGGAACATATGTTCCCAGGTGTTGAGAGCCACTCCCGCCCGCACCCAGAGCGGTACCAACGCCTCGAGCCATCGGGCCCCGTCGATCCCGCCGACATCGAGCGCGCCGCCCCATCCGAGCTCGCGCAGGATCGCCTCGGTCCGCTGCTTCGCCGCCGCGTCGTTGCCGCAGATCAGCATCCTCGGCGGTCCGCCCGCGATCTTCGGGTCGACCATCGTGAGATTGCCGACCGTGTTGAAGCACTTCACGACGTGAGCGGCGGGGAGCTTGCGCTGGACTCTCTCGCCGAGCGAGTCGGTCGTGCCGACAAACAACCCGGGCGGCATCCCGTGCGAAAAATCGAGCGGGTTGCTCGCGTCCAGGACGAGCTTCCCGGCGAAGTGGGCGGCCCCCGCGAGGTCGATCGCGGGCTCGGTGCCGGCTCCGTGGGTGGCGAGCAGCACGACGTCCCCGAACGCGGCCGCCTCGGCGAACGTGCCGACCGCCGCCCGGCTTCCGACCTCCTTCTTCCAGGCATCGAGCTTGGACGACTCGCGCGTTCCCAGCATCACGTCGTAGCCGTGCTTCGCGAACCCGCGACCTAGTTGCTTCGCCACATCGCCGCTGCCCAGGATCCCGATCCGCTTCGTGGACGGCATGGTCCCTTCCCATGGCCCCGAACGGTCGGTCAGGATATTACGGGAGCCGGGCGCGACCACCGGACCCGCCGGATTTCGGCCGGATCACCCGAACCGGCCGCTGACGTAGTTCTCGGTCAGCTTCTCCGCCGGCTGGTGGAAGACCTGCTCGGTCGTCCCCGTCTCCACCAGCTTCCCGAGGTACAGGAACGCGGTGTAGTTGGAGACCCGGACCGCCTGCGCGAGGTTGTGCGTGACGATGACGACCGTGTACTCCGAGCGCAGCTTGGCGAGCAGACCCTCGATCTTCGCCGTCGCGATCGGATCGAGCGCCGAGCACGGCTCGTCGAGCAGCAGGACCTCGGGGCGGACGGCGAGCGCCCGCGCGATGCACAGCCGTTGCTGCTGGCCGCCCGAGAGGCTGGTCCCGGGCGCATCGAGGATCGTCTCGACCTCCTCCCAGAGCCCGGCGTGCTGCAGCGCGGTGAGGACGCCCTCGTCAAGCTCGCCGCGGCGGCGAACGCCCAGGAGCCGAAGCCCCGCAGCGACGTTCTCGAAGATAGAGAGGTTGGGGAACGGCGTCGGCTTCTGGAAGACCATCCCGACCCGGCAGCGGACGGCGACGGGGTCGAGCTTCCCGAGGTCCTCCCCGTCGAGGCGGATCGCCCCCTCGACCCGGGCGCGCGGCGACTCCTCATGGAGGCGGTTCAGGCACCGAAGGAACGTCGACTTCCCACACCCGGACGGGCCAATGATCGCGGTCGCGGCGTGCTCGGGAACGGTCAGCGAGATGTCGTACAGGACCTGGCGCCGCGCGTACCACGCGGACAGGCCCTCGATCTCCATCTTCGCCGGCACAACGTCACTCCGCTCCCGTCGCGTCCTCGGTGTGCAACGTGAGCCGGGCAGCAAGAGTCACGCCGAGCATGATAAGCAGCAGGACCAGCGAAGCGCCCCAGGCGTCCGCGACCCAGTTCGGATACGCGGAGAGCAATGCCTCGAAGATGAACGGAGCGAGCGCCGCGACCGGATGGTTCCACCCGGTGAACCCGTACTGGGTGAAACCGATCGTGAACAGGATCGCCGCCGTCTCTCCCGTCACCCGTCCGATCGAAAGCAGGCAGCCCGTCACGAGCGCGCTCCGGCAGCTTCCGAGGACGATCCGCGCAGTGATGCGATGCCGGGGAAATCCGAGCGCGAGCGCGGACTCACGAATGCTCGTCGGGACGGTCCGGAGCGCGGTCTCCGTCGTCCGGGTAACGAACGGGATCATGATGATGCTGAGGGCGATCCCTCCCGCGATCACGCTATTGAAATCGGCGCGATCGTAGCGCAAGAAGGCCGCGAAGACGAACACTCCGATCAGGAGCGACGGGATGCCGATCATCGCGTCCACGACCACCCCGATACCGCGTCCCCAGCGGTTCCGACCGTACTCCGAGAGAAAGATCCCGGCGAGCAATCCGAGAGGGAGCCCGATCGCCGCCGCGAGGCCGACCAGGAGGAACGTTCCCTGGATCGCCGGGCCGATCCCTCCGAGCGTGCAGTTGCTGAGGCAGGCCGGTGGGATCGGGTCGGTGTAGAACGATGGCCGGAGGATCACCGAACCTCCGCCCTCCACGGCCGTGCGGGCGAGACTGAAGAGGGGGTAGACCGCGACGACTACGGTACCGGCGAGCAACACGACCATCCCCCAGTAGACCGCCCGCCGCCAGAGGATGCGGGTCCGGCGGCGGGCCGCGACCCGCGCCCACCACCGCGGGACGGCCACGCTGGGGGCGCCCCCCCCGGCGGCGACCGCTCTCGGCGGCGCGTGATGACGCCACCGGAACAGCCTCTTCGGGGGTTCGGCATCGTCCCGCCATCGGGCGAGGAAGAGGCGAGCCCCGAGATTGATCGCGAGCGACGTCGCGAACAGGACGAGGCCGAGCTCGAAGAGCGCGTTCTCCTGGAGGCCGGTCGTGCCGAAGTAATTGACGAGCCAGCTCGGGATCGTCGTACCGGCCGAGAAGAGGGAGGTCGGGTAGCGGTATTCATTCCCGATGACCAGCACGACCGCGATCGTCTCCCCCAGCGCCCGACCGAGACCGAGGATCACCGCGCTCAGGATTCCCGGGGCGGCCGGTCCGAACACGGCGATCCGCGCCGCTTCCCAGCGGGTCGCCCCGAGGCCGAGGGCCGCGTCGCGTCGATCGCGCGGAACGGCCCGCAGGGCCTCGCGCGAGAGTGCCGCGATCGTCGGGATGACCATTACCGCCAGGATGATCCCTGCGGTGAGCACCCCGAGGCCGGCCGGGACCCCTGAGAAGATCCCCCCGTGCGGGGAGAGTCGAATAAGCGCGGGCTCGACGTGATGGGACATGAACGGAACGAGCACGATCAGACCCCATGCTCCGTAGACGACGGACGGGACCATCGCGCCCAGATCGACCACGTAAGCGAGGGCGGCGCGCGCCCGACGGGGCGCGAGCTCGGAGGTGAAGATCGCCACTCCGAGGGCGATGGGAACCCCGAGAAGGAGCGCGAGGGCGCTCGTGAGCAGAGTGCCGAAGATCGCGGGGCCCGCGCCGTAGACACCGTTCGTGGCGTCCCAGACCGGTCCCCAAAGGAACGCGAGGCCGAACCGCCCGATCGACGGGAGGGCATTCTCCGCTAGAAGCGCCGCGATTACGGCCGCCAGCAGAAGGATGCCGACAGCCGCCGCGGTCGTGCCAGCGCGGAAGACCCGTCCGGTCCAGCGGAACCAGGCGATCCGCCGGCCGAGGTGGGAAGCGTACCCCGGCTTCGAGCCCTCCTCTCCGTTGCTGCCGGCCACGCCCTCCCTCAGCCCACCGTGGTGCAGGCCGGGACGGACGCTCCGTTATAGTTGATGGTGGAGAGGGCCGAGAGGTCCTGCGCGATCAGGGCGGCCGGAGGGACCGCGTAGTCGAGGGCGGTGGTCGCGGCCTGGCCGGTCGTGAGCGCCCAGTGGAGCCACTGAATCAGCACCTGGGTGTTGTTCAGCGACGGGGTGAGCCCGAGCCCGGGGTTCTGTAGGACCATGAAGTACTGGAGGGCGGCGAGCGGGTAGTTCGCGGCGCCGGGGGCGTTCACCCAGGAGACCGCCGACCAGTTCCCGGTCGCGGCGGGGATCGGCTGACCGGCGAGCGCGTCGATCGCGGATTGGGTGTTCGCAACCGTCGGCGAGACGTAGTCGCTCGCCGGGTTTCCGACGGCCGCGATCCCGCTTGCGTCATACGACTTGGCGTCGGCGAGGTCGACGTACCCGATCGTGTCGTCGTTGGCCGCCACATACTTGGCGAGACCGGAGTTGCCGCTGACGGCTTGTTCGCCCGACACCGCCGGCCACGCCGGCTGGATCGAGGTCCCGACGTCCGACGCGAACGTGGCGTCGTCGTCGCTCAGGTAGTTCGTGAGAACGTACGAGGTTCCAGCCGCGTCGGAGCGGACGACGGGAATGATGGCCGAGCCGATGCCATCGAGACCCTGGTTGTTGGCCGTCAGGATCGAGTTGTCCCAGGTGGTGACGGTCCCCAGATAGATGTCCGCGATCTGCACGCCGGTGAGGTTGAGGGTTCCGGAGAAGCCGGGGATGTCGGTGACGATCGTGACCGCGCCACCGCTTACGGGGAGAGTGAGCGTGGTCCCCGGCAGGTCGTGGATCTCTGCACCGGTGAGCGGCTCGTCGGTCGTCGCGAAGTTCACGGTCTTTGACTCATAATCGCCGATCCCCGTGCCCGCCCCAACCGGACTGTAGGTGACCTTGTTCGCGGAGTAGGCGGCGTAGGCCGTCTCCCAGTTGCTCATCAGCGGCGTGAGGAAGCTCGCCCCGGCTCCCGCGATCGTGACGTCGACGGGGCAATCGCCGGGCGGGACCGCTTTCGCCGCGGGCGAGAACCCGTACCAGTGGGTCTCGTATCCGACGCCGGCCAGGATCAGGACGATCACGAGGATCCCGACGGCCGTGAACAGACCCGCTCGGCCCGAGCGTCGCACGACCTTGGGTGGCGAGGGCGGCGACGTTCCGGGGGTCGAGGAAGAGGTGGGGGAGCGGGCCGCCGGGGGGCTGGGTGGTGAGCTCATGCCACGACCCCCGGTGGGAGGGGGGTGGCGCCGGCGGCCCCAAGCATCGTTCCTCGAACGTGAGTAAACCCGAGGCGCGGGGAACGTCCCGGGCGCGGAGAGCAGATCGAACTAGCGAGTTCGGCGGTCCGGATCGACCCACCATCGGTCATGGCAGCGGTCCCACTCGGGGTGTCGCATATAGACGCTACGAACTGCGAAGATTGGTCCGACGTGCGCCGGATTCGCGCACGCCCCCGGCGACGCTCGCCGGGACCCTCGGCGCTCCATTCGTGCTGGCGAGAGGCAACGACTTTCTACCCCGTGGGAGGTTCGCCGGTCGATGCCAGCCTCCGCCCCGGGGAGCGACGCCGGCTTCGTCGCGTGGATCGAAGGTTTGCCGTGCGCGGGAAAGACCACGCTCTCTCGATCGGTTGCGGAGGCGCTCCGCGCCGCCGGTCGCAAGGTCGAGGTTCTGGACGGGGATGAGGTCCGCCACATGTTCTCCCCCGAGCTCGGCTACTCTCGCAAGGACCGCGAGTTCCACGCCCGCCGGGTCAGCTACGTCGCGCGGATGCTCGCGCGGAACGGAGTCGCCGTGCTCGTCGCGATGATCACGCCGTACGAGACATCCCGCCAGGCGGCCCGCGCGACTGTCGGCGAGCGGTTTGACGAGGTGTGGCTCCGCTGTCCGATCGAGATCTGCCGCCAGCGCGATACGAAGGGACTCTACCGGACCTCGGTCGCCGGAGGAGCGATCAAAGTGACGGGCGTCGACGACCCGTTCGAGGAGCCGCTCAACCCCGACTTGACGGTCGATACCTCGGGCGAGACGCCCGCCGACTCGACCCGGCGGATCCTCGGGCATCTGGCCGCCCGAGGGTTCTTGCCGCCGCTGGCGCTCTCCCCCTGAAACTTCCGACCCATCGGTCGAGGGCTCAGATCTCGTCTTGCTTCTCGGACGGTGACGGTCTCGGCCGCCGCGCCGGGGGCCGCCTGCGCCGACGCGAGCGCATGAGCAACACGATCCCGAGCACGACGAGGAGCGCGGCGATGCCCAGGCCGATGTACAGCCACGGAACCGAGGAGGCGGGAGAGGAGCTAGAGTGACTGAACGAGACCGGTTGGGCGGCCGCACCGTCGGTCACGAGGATCGTGCCCGAGGAGGTCCCGACATCGAATCCGCTCGGGACGGTGATCTTGTACTTGTAGCTCCCGTTCGGGACCTCGAAGGAGATCACGGTACCCGTCGAGCTCTCGAGAGCGTCGTTGAACGTGACCGACCAGTTCGTCCCCGCCGGGAGCCCCGTCTCCGTGAACGTGACGGCGTAGAGCACCTCGGTGTACGCGAGGGTCGGCTCCACGACCGCCGCTCCGTCGACCGGTATGGTCCCGGTGGCAGCGAGGGTCGATTGCGACCAGCCCGAGATGTCGGTGATCGAGTACGGGACCGAGCCGTTCCCCGCAGCGAAGGTGAGGGTGTCCGTACTGCCGTCGGTCGTGAGGCTCTTCTCGACCCCGTCGACAGTGACCGCCCATTTGATCTTCGAGGGAAGACCCGACTCGGTGAACGTCACTGCGAACGTCACCTCGGTCCAGGCGATCGTCTTCTCGTTCACGTTCGCCCCCGCCACGGTGACCGTGCCGGTCCGCGGCAAGCTGCTTTGGATCCAATCCGGCACGACGCCGATCGAGTAGCCGAAGCTCCCGTTCAGTTCGTGGAAGACGACCGTGGTCGTCGTCGACACGACGGTCGTGCCGTTCAGTGCCACCGACCAGGAGGTCGCGGCCGGAAGGTTCACCTCAGTGAAGGTGACCGTCCAGAGCTTCGAGTAATCGATCGTGATCGTCTCGTTGAGTCCACCCAGAGCCGTGGCGGTGCCGAACGCCGGGTGGGGTACGTAGCCGGCCGACGGGAGGACGGTGTAACCGAGCGCGCTATCGGGGAGGGCCCAGCCCGGGAGGAAAACGAGCGGCGCGGCCGCCCAGTAGTTCGTCGAGTCAAGGGCGAATCCCCACGGCGTGGCGGCCGGCAGGCCCGTCTCGACGAACTCGAGCCAGTTCGAAATGAACACGGTAGAAGGATCGTGGTCCTCGAGAACCCCCGGCAGCGAGTGAATGACGTACACACCGCTTCCCGTATGGTCCGACCAGAAGTTCCCGAACCCGGTGCCGTTGAAGAACACCTTCGAGCCGTTCAGCGAGAACGCCTGGACGTGCGCCGTCGAGAACGCTCCCTTGGTGCTCGCCCCGTTGTTGGCGACGAAGTTGTTCGCGTCGACCCGCACGAAGGTCGTGTTCAGGAGGTAGACCCCGAACGAGGCGCTCCCTTCGAAGGTGCTTCGGGTGATCGTGGTGTTGTTGCTGTAGACGACGTACTCCCCGACTTGGTTGTCGTAGAGGAAGGCGCTCGCGATCTCCACGTGGTTCGTGAGGTTCAGCGAGACCCCGATCGAACCGTTCGTCGCGGTGATGTTCGTGAGCAGGGAGTAGTTGGTGTAATTCGCCCAGACCGCGAACGGATAGAACTTGGCCGAGACGTTCTCGACCGTTCCGTTCGCCACTTTATAGAGAGCCACGGCGGCACTCGGTTGCAACTGGTAGGTGAACGGGTTCAGGATGTAGTACTCCGTGTTCGGGACCAGTGCGTTTTCCGAGGCGGTCACCCCCCGCACGGTGAACTCGGAGGCGTTCGACACATCCACCCCGAGGGAGGAGTTGCCGATCGTGACGTTGGAGATCGTCCCGTGCGAACCGAAATCCCACACGAGAGCGTCCGAATGGTTGGTCGCCGAGAGCCCGGTGGCGAGCACGTAGCTCGTATTCACTAGATCGGCCCCGATGCTGCCGTTCGTGGCATTGATGTCCCCGAGCGTCGGCGCGAGCGCGTAGTCGGTCCGTAGCCCGATCGACCCGTTCAGCGCGGAGATGTTCTCGAACAGTCCCCCGGTCGAGTTGGCGACCTGGTAGACCGCGCTCGACGCATCGGTGGCGACGGCGTTCTGGACCGACACGTCCGTGTCGTTCTGGAACTGGAGGCCGAACGACCCGAGCGTCGCGGTCAGACCGTTCACCGACACGTCCGTGCCGTTCGCCCACAGCCCGATACCGGGCGAGCTGACCGCCGTGATGTCCGAGAACGTCTGGTCGGAGGAGTTGTTGGCGAGCACGCCTTCCGACGAGTCGAGCACTACGCCGTGGACAGTGACCGAGCTGGTACCGTTCAGGAAGAAGGCGTCGGAGAGACGGGTCGGGAGCGTAGTCACCGCGAGGACGTTGCTTACGGTGACCCCCGAGCTCGTCTGCGCGTAGACGCCGATGCTCCCGCCCGAGACGTTCAGGTAGTCGAGGTGCACATCAGTCGAGTCGTAGATGTACGCTCCGACCGACGGGGTGCCCACGTAGTCTGTACCGAGCGCGCCCACCCCGGTCGCCGTCACGCCGGTGGAGTTTACGACGGCGAGCGCATTCGCGCCTTGGTACCCGGAGACGTTGCGGAGCGTAAGGTCCGATGAATCGATGGCGGCAACCCCGAACGAATCCTGGAAGCTCCAGACGTTCGACGCCGAAGAACCGCTGGTCCGGTAGAACTCGAGGGTCCCGGGGGAGGCGATCGACCGGTAGTAGAGGGTCGTGTTACCGACGAGCGTCGTGTTACTGACAGAAAAGTGCCCCGTTCCGTAGAAGAAGAAGTAGCCTTGGGTCCAACCGGCGCCCGGTGCCGCGCCGGAGAACGGGTACGAGGAGGTGTAGGAGAACGACGCCGACGCTTGGAGCAGCCCGTTCAGTCGAACGGTGAGGTTCAACTGCTCTCCGGCGAAGAGGACGAACGTCGGGTAATCGAAGTCGTTGAGGCGCAGGAACGGCGCCAGGAGGTCCGCTTCGGAGGCGTTGATCCACAGGGTCGACTTGGCGGCCGCGTATCCTGTGTGCGGGATCTTCGCTGCGCCGAAGGCGGCCGCCTGCGCATCTCCGTGGAGGTAGACGGGAGTATCGAAGGTGGCCGCGGCCGCGGAGAGGGCGAGCGCGGCGGTGCCCGTCGCGTTCCCCGTCACGGTCAACGACCCGTTCTTGTACCCGTTCGCCCACGCCCCGAACTCGTAGGGGTTTCCCGCGAGGATCGGCGGCAGGTCGGTCACGGTGGCGCCGGTGATGCTCGACGGGGCGTAGGTGAAATTCGCATCGACCAGAGGTTTCTCCGAAGCATCGAGATAGGTTGCGAAAACGAACGCGTAGTCGGGGCTCACGGTGAGGTCGACGTGCAGGTAGCCCGGGTTCGCGGCGGGGCCCGCGGCCCCGGAGGAAGTGTTCCAGAGCCCGTAGAGGAGGGAGGGTCCCTGGTTCAGGAACGCCGTCGTCTGGTGCGTGAGGTAGTACGCAGCCACGCCCGCCGAGGTCTCGCCGCTGTCGACCCCGTGGTCGTACGCCGATGGGACGCTGGCGTAGCGGTGAGCACCGGCGTCCCAGCGGTCGAGCGTCGCATTCCCGTGCAGGTTGACGATATTCGCGTTGGTGCCTCCGCCATCGCCGCCGAGGATCAGCTCGGCATCGTACTGGTTGCCGAACGGGTTGTACTCCCCGCCGTTCACCTGGAACTGCGGGGGGCCTACGGCCATTCCGTTGAATGAGACCTGGTCGTACGTGTGGGCGGCACCGGCGGGTCCGGTTCCGTTCGTGAGCGTGTAGTTGAACACGGCGGTCGGGCGAGTCGCGACGACCTCGAGCGTGATCGCGAGGGAGAGGGTGAACGGGTAGCTGACCGGGATGCTCGGACCGTAGGCGTAGTAGAACTCGTCGAACTGAACGACACCGTTGGCGCCATGGCTATAGATCGTGCCGGGGGTCAGGAGCGCCGAGTAGGAGGAGAAGTTCCAGATGTTGTCCTCGAGCTGGAGCTCGGTGCCGTTGAAGTGCACCACGTTCTGGAACCAGAACGTTCCCGTGCTCGAACCGGGGTAACTGATGTTGACCCCCACGGCGTTCATCTGGAGCGTCGTCCAGTCGGGCGCCTCGTTGAATACGGCGTACCCCGGACTGTAGGCGGAGAACGAGCCGAGCTGGATCGTCCCCTCAAAACTCGATGTGTCGTAGGCGTACGGCGCGCCGCTCGGGCCGATTCCCAGGTCGGCGAGCCCCATCGGGGCGGGCGCGACGAGCGGCTCCACCGCGACGGCCGAGCCCGCCGCCGGCTGGGCCTGAACTGTGTACGGAGTAGGAAGGAAGGCGTTCCGTCCGTCAAACCGGTCCGCAGCGATCTGACGTTCGACCTTCTCGACCACGGGCGAGGTCGTACCTCCGCGGGGGGCCTCGCGATCTCCGCCGGACCCGGCCGGGCCGGCGGTCCCTGGCCCTAAGGGGTGGTCCGAGGGGGAGCCTGCTCGGGGACTCTCCGGAGAGACCGGGCTGCCGGAGGATGCCGAAAGGCCCACCGTGAAGCTCGAGGCGAGGAGGGTCACGAGGACGACTGTAACGACGAACAGCCGGACGCAGCCGCGGAACGGGGACATCGCTGGCACGACGACCGAGCCGGATTATATACCCATTCGGAGGCCGGGTCTTGCCGCGCGGCTTATCCGTTGCCTATATCCGCCATCGGCGAAGAATCGGGGTGGCCCCGACCCTTCGTTCGAAGGAATTCCCGGGTCTTCGCCCGGTGGCAGACGCGGCAGACCGTCTGGAGGTTCGAATACTCGAGCGCGGCTCCCCCCCGTGCGATCTCGATGATGTGGTCGACCTCGAGCTCCCGGGCGCGATGGCGGCGACGGCAGATCTGGCACGTGTATCGGTCCCGCAGCATCACGTAGCTCCGCGCCGAGTCCCAGAAGTAGTGGCCGTGGAACCGCCATTGGCACTTACGCGAGCAGTACGGCGTGCGATGGGAGGCGAGCGCGGTACCGCATTCGACGCAGAGGGCGGCATGACGAGCCTCGGTTCTCCTTCGGGCGCCGTCCGAGAACCAGGCGGCGGAGAGGGCGATGATGCGGCCGTTCGGGCCGACTTCTACGGAAGGTCGTACGGAACGCACGGAGGTTCGGTCGACCGTTGAGGGCTTGAGGATTGGGGCGGATGGGTCGCGGTACGCCGCTCCGAGATCGAATTCGGTAGCCAAGACCACCCACCCCGGAGTTCGAAGGGCGGCCTTCGGCGTCCCCGGGCTATCGAAAGGAACCGGGACGGTAGCAATGGGTGAGCCGCGATCGCTCCCGCGGTTCGGTCTGCCGCACAGGCCTTACGCCCGAACGGTTCCCCACCCGTGTGAAGTTTCCCCTCGCCGACTGGATCGACTCCCACCCGGGAGTTCGCCACGATCTCGCCCGCAGTGGGATGGCCGGGGCGCTCCGACGGCCGACCCCATCGGCCACGGAGCTTCGTTCCACGGATCCGGAGGAGCTTCGAGGCGAGCTCGCGCGCTCGCTGGGGGTTCCTTGCGAGCGGGTCTTCCTCACGCACGGAGGCACGGAAGCGAACGCGTGGGTGTTCTTCTACATCGCCCGATCTCTCGGCCGACGGGCCGGCACCTGCCGCGTTTGCCTTCCCGAGTACCCTCCCCTGTTCGACGCCCCTCGCACGGCGGGGTTCGAGATCACGACCCAGGGGGGAGCGGCGGACCTAGCGGTCGTCTCGCAGCCTCGGAACCCCGAGGGGGACGACTGGGGGCCCGAACGACTGTTCGGTTGGGCGGGCGGGGCCCGGCACCTGTTGATCGACGAGACGTTCCGCGAATTCGGGGATCGGAAATCCTACGCCACGCTCTCCCGGGATCGGCTCTGGGCGACCGGCTCGCTCACGAAGTTCTACGCCGGCGATGACCTCCGAGTGGGATTCGTGGTCGCGCCCGAGACCGACCAGAAGGCGTTCGCCCGGTTCATCGGCCTGTTCGCGGACGCCCTCCCGTCGGCCTCCGTGGCGGGCGCTCTCTCCGCGCTCCGGCATCGGACGCGGATTCGCGAGGAGGTTCACCGTCTCCTGGCGACGAACCGGCGGGCGCTCGCCCGAGCGTTCCCGGTCTCTACCCCACCGATCGGACCGGTTTGGTTCGACCGCACCGGGGCGCGCTCCTCGGATCTCGCGAACCGGCTCCTGAAGGCATCGGTCCTCGTCTGCCCGGGCGCGTACTTCGGCGACCCCGAAGGGAACCGCATCTGCCTCACTCGCCGCACGTTCCCGGCCGATCTCGCGGCGTACACGGCCGTCCGCGGGCCCGAGGGAGCGCCTGGGATCAGCCCCGTCCGGGATACGCCCCGGACGCCGGCTCGACCGCGCCGCGAGGCGAGCGTCCGAGGGAGAGCCGCGCGAGGGTGATCTTCGGGACCGCCTCGACCCGTTCGGGTCGGGGGGCTCCTGATTTCTCGCGCAGGAACGTCGCCGCGAACTTGAGCGCACGGTCCGGGTCCGAGTCGCGAACGAGCAGGAACCCCCGGGCGAGCTCGGTCAGCACCGCCGGAGCCGGCACGATCTCGGAGAACGTCTTACGGTCCGGATCGGGGCGATCCGTCTCCGAGGCCGACCCGGTCATCGAGGCCGGCGACCCGCCGGCACGCCTCAAAAAGGAAACGCTCGACAGGCCCCGTGCACGGCGCCGTCCGGGCGGGAACCCTTTACACCCCGACCGCTCTAGCGGGTCGGAGCGACGATGAGCCGCAGCACTCCCCCTCCCACGGCGCCTTCCGCCGACCCGCACGCCCCGCCCCCCCGCGGGGTCTCCGTCCGCGTCCCGATCCCGGGACCGAACGCCCGGCGGATCATCGAGCGGGACCGGCGGTACCTGATGACCAGCACGAAGACCGCCCCGGTCGTCGCCGCCTCCGGGGACGGGGTCTGGATCACCGACGTCGACGGCAACCGCCTGCTCGACTTCGCGGCCGGGGTCGGCGTCGCCGCGGTCGGCTACTCGCATCCCGAGGTCGTCCGGGCGATCCAGGAGCAGTCGACCCGGCTGACCCACTTCGCGGGGACCGACTTCTACTACGAGAACCAGACGATCCTCGCCGAACGCCTCACGAAGATCACTCCCGGGACGTTCGAGAAGAAGGTCTTCTTCACCAACAGCGGCACGGAGAGTGCCGAGGCGGCCCTCAAGCTCGTGCGCTGGCAGCGCCAACGCCCGATCGTCATCGGGCTCCTCGGGGCGTTCCACGGGCGAACGATGGGCGCGCTCTCGATGACCACCTCCAAGCCGGTGCAGCGGGCGCGGTACGCCCCGTTCGTCGGCGGCGGCCACCACATCCCGGCGCCGAACTGCTACCGGTGCCCGTACAAGCTCGAGTACCCGAGCTGCGGCCTCTACTGCGCCAAGATCCTGAAGGAGCTCTACTTCCAGACGTCGATCCCTCCGGACGACGTCGCCGCGTTCCTCGCGGAACCGGTCATGGGAGAGGGCGGCTACATCGTGCCTCCGCCGCGCTGGCACTCGACGCTCAAGGCGATCCTCGACGAGCACGGGATCCCTCTGATCGATGACGAGGTGCAGGCCGGGATCGGCCGAACCGGCGAGTGGTTCGCGATCCAGCACCACGGAGTCGTCCCTCCGATCGTGACGATGGCGAAGGCGCTCGGCGGGGGCCTGCCGATGGGCGCGGTGACGTTCCCGGCCGAGATGGACTTCCCCGTCCAGGGGGCGCACTCGAACACGTTCGGCGGCAACCTCGCCGCCGTCGCCGCGTCCCTCGCCACGCTCGATGTCATCGAGAAGGAGCACCTCCTCGAGAATGCTCGGGTCCAGGGGACGTACCTGCTCGGACGTTTACGCGAACTGATGGGGCGGTACGAGGAGATCGGCGATGTCCGGGGGATCGGCCTCATGACCGCGACCGAGTTCGTCCGCGACCGGACCACGAAGGAGCCGGCGATCGCGCTGCGCGACGGGATCCTCCAGGAGGCGACCCGCCGCGGCCTGATCCTCCTGCCGTGCGGACGCTCCTCGATCCGCTACATTCCCCCACTGATCGTCCGTCGCGAGGAGATCGACGAGGCGGTCGAGATCCTCGACGCGTCGATTCGGGCGGCCCGCGCCCGTCCATGAAGGTCGGCCGACTCGGCGACCCGGGGACGGTCCGCCTCGAAGAAACGCCCGCTCCGATCCCCGGGCCCGGCGAACTGACCGTCACCCTCGCGGCGTGCGGTGTCTGCGGTACCGACCTCGAGAAGGTCCGGGGCAACTACCGCACCGCCGGGATCCTCGGCCACGAACCGGTCGGGCGGGTGGATCAGCTCGGCGCGGGGACCGACGGATACCGGGTGGGCCAGCGCGTCTTCGTTCATCATCACGTTCCGTGCGGTGTCTGCGACGTCTGCGCACGCGGTGATCCGACCTTCTGCGCCACGTATTCGCGCACCAACATCGACCCGGGTGGGTTCGCGGAGACGTTCCGGGTCCCGGCGGAGAACGTCGCTCGCGGGGCCGTGCTCCCGCTCGACGACCGGGTCGACTGGGGGACCGGCACCCTCCTCGAGCCCGCCGGGTGCGCGCTGACCGCGATCGGGAGGGTCGGCCTCCCGCCCGGATCGACCGTGGTCGTCCTGGGCCTGGGGCCGGTCGGGATCCTGTACGCTCGGCTCGTGAAGGCCTTGGGGGCCCGCTGGGTAGCGGGCACGGAGATCTCCGAGCGACGCCGGGACGTCGCCCTCCGAGGGGGGATCGATGCGGCGCTCGAACCTCGGGCTCCCGAGGACCTGCGAAGGGCGGTCGACCGGGCGACCGGCGGGCAGGGCGTCGACCTGGCCGTGGCGGCGACCGGCCACCCGTCCGTGCTCACGACCGCCACCGAGCTGGTACGCCGCGGAGGAACGGTCAACCTGTTCGGCCTGCCCGCGTCGGGGAGCCGCCTGGACGTCGATCTTCAACGGCTGTACCTTCGGGGGATCCGGCTCGTCCCATCGTACGCCACGACCGAGCCCGACCTCCGGACGATCCACCGGCTGGTGGTCGAGGGAAAGCTTTCGGTCCGGGACCTCGTCTCCCAGACGTTTCCGCTCGACGAGATCAGCGAGGCGTTCCGGGTCGCGGCCCGCCCAGAAGATTCGATGAAGGTCCTCGTGACCGGCGGCGCGTTCTAGGCAAGGCCCGCTTCGGCCCCCGCACCGACGACCTGCCCCGTCAGGCGCGCCCGGGCCGGGACCCGGGCGTTCGGCCCGAGGATGCACGACACGACCGACGCGTCCCGGCCGATCGTCGCCCCCTCCATCAGTACGGAGTCCTTCACGCGAGCACCGGGCGAGACGGTCACCCGATCCCCGAGCGTGACGTACGGCCCGAGCGTCGCCTCGCGCGCCACGGCGTCCTCCGACGAGGAGACCGGGCCGGCGCCCAGAGACCCCGCCGGTCGTCGCAAGTCCGCTCCCCGACCATCATCGAACAGGAGGCGCTGCGAGCGGAGCAGGCGGTCCGGCGTCCCCGCGTCGTCCCAGTAGCTCGTCAGCCGGAATCCGTAGAGACCGTCGGGGAGGAGGCCGGGGACGATCTCGCGCTCGAAGCTAACGGGTTTCCCGGGCGGGATACGGTCGAGTACCGTCCGGCCCCACACCGCAAGGCCCGCATTGATCCAGCGGGAGGGCGCGTCCTTCGGCTCCGGCTTCTCCACGAACCGAGTGATCCGGTCGTCCGGCCCCAGCGCCGCGACGCCGTACGGGCGTGGGTCGTCGACCTCGGCGAGGGCCATCGTGCCGACTCCGCTGCGGAGGCGATGTCGAGCGGCCATCGCGGCGAGATCGGCCGCCGCGATGACGTCCGAGTTGAGCAGGAAGAACGGGTCGCTCATACCGGCGCCGGCGTTCTTCATCCCCCCGCCGGTGCCGAGCGGTTCGGATTCGGGGACGGTGCGGATCGTCCACGGGGTCGGATGCTGGCGAACGTACTCCGCGACCTGGTCGGCCTTGTACCCGGTCGCGAGAACGACCTCCTCCACGTCGCTCGGCAGGAGGTCGAGAACGTGGTAGAGCATCGCCTTCCCAGCGAGAGGGATCAGCTGCTTCGGAACGTTCTCGGTCAGCGGCCGCAGCCGCGTGCCGAATCCCCCGATCAGCACGAGCGCCTTCATCGCGTCCCCGGAACCTCCGGGCCGATATCCGTTCGACGGCCGGGCGCTCCGTGCGGGGTCGTCAGGGGTTCGAGGCGGCGGCATCGGGGAGCCACCCGAGCCGCTCGAGCTCCCGCATCAGGAAGTCGGCCGACTCCGCCGGGGAACCACGGACCGCGTCCACCACGATCTCCGGGTGCTGGGGGGCCTCGTACGGGTCGTCCACCCCGGTCATCTCCTTGATCTCGCCGGCCCGGGCCTTCTTGTAGAGCCCCTTCACGTCCCGCTCCTCGCACACGGCGAGCGGCGTGTTCACGTAGATCTCCACGAACCGGCCGATCTCGGCCCGCGCTTTCGCGCGGGAGGTGCGGTAGGGAGAGATGAGCGCCACGATCGGGATCGACCCATTGCGGGCCAGGAGCTTCGCGACGAACGACACGCGCCCGGCGTGCGCTTCCCGCGAGGCGCGGTCGAACCCGAGGTCCGCGCTCAACCCGCGGCGGATCTCATCGCCGTCGAGCAGCTCGGCGTACCATCCCCGGGCGGCGAGCCGTTCCGTGAGAATGCGTCCGATCGTCGTCTTGCCCGCGCTCGGCAGTCCGGTCAGCCAGAGACAGAATCCCGGTGGTCCCCTCTTCATGGTTGTTTCCTCACTCGGTCAGAATGATGTTCGGTCGGCGCAGCACGGCCGCGACCTCGGGTCGCAGGATCTCCACCGGGAGCTCCGAGCCGTTGGCGAGACTCTCGCGGATCCGTGACTGGCTCGTTTGCACCCGATTGGACGGATCGTGCGGACAGACCTTCTCGCTCGCCATCCAGCCGCACCGACGGCAGAAGAACGACTCCTCGTAGCGGAGCGGGACGATCCCGACGTCATACTGGTCGAAGATCCGATGGCAGGCGTACGGGTCGTAGTACTTTCCGACACCGGCTTGGTCCCGGCCCACGATGTACAGCGCGCAGCCGAAGTTCTTCCGGACGATCGCCAGGAACAGCGCCGCCTTCGGGCCGCCGTAGCGCATCGTGATCCCGAGCGGCTGGACCATCACCCGGGACGACGGGTAGTAGTGCTGGACCAGCGCGGTGTACGCCTCGAGGATGATCTCGGGCCGGTAATCCCCCTTCTTGAGGCGTCCTACCACCGGGTGTACGAACAGGGCGTCGACGTCCTCCCGCTCGAGGGTGAGGCGCTGAATGTACTCGTGCGCCGTGTGGGGAGGGTTGCGGCACTGGTAGGCGGCGACCGACTTCCAGCCGCGGCGAGCGAAGTCGTCTCGGGTCTCGGCGGGGGTCGGGTCGGGGTGCCCGCCCGCGATCGGGAGCCGCCGCAGGAGCGTGATCGGGCCGGCCCAGGCCGTCTCCCCGGCCGCGAACAGGTCGGCGACGTTCGGGTGCGCGGTCTCCTGGGTCCCATAGACCCCGAGCGCGATCGCCGCGCGGTCGAGGCGGAACTCCTCGTCGATCCGCAGCATCGCGATCGCCGTACCGGCGGCGTCAACGAGCGCGACCTCGTCGCCCGGACCAATGTCCTTCAGCCGTTCACGGGCCGCGCCCGTGGGCGCGGGGAAGAGGATCGGGATCGTCCACGGGAGGTCGTCCGGTAGGCGACCCTTGGAGACGACCGAGGCAATCGCTTCGGAGCCCTGGAACCCCTCGAGAGGGCTGTACGCGCCGACACCGATCTTGTCCGCGTCGTAGAGCTGATCGATGAAAGGGGCGACCTTCGGTAGGTCGCGCAGCTCCGCGTCCCGGCGCTCGCGCACCGGATCGGTCGCCAGCCGGTGAACGAGGCGACCACCGTGCGGATCCGGAATCATGCGAATGCCGAAGGCTCCCCGCGTTCGGAGCGGCTCGGTGGTGTTCGACGTTCGCTCTCCGACATCGCGCGGCCGCTGTGGGGCGCAGAGAGTATTTGGCTCCGCGGGCCGGCGCTCCGCGACCGGCCACCGTCGAGCGGTAGTCGGGAACTTCGACGACGGGAAGCACTCGGGCGGGCGGTCCCCGGTCCCGCCGGGGGTTCGAAGCTCGGGAGCCGCCGGAAGTCCTGGACCCCCGGGGGAACCTAGGGGGACCGGCGGGGCGACCCGGTCGCGGGCCGACGGATCGCCTGTCGAAGCCGGGAGAACGAGGGCAGCAACCGGACGACGACGTAGATCGCGAAGACGATGGTCACGATGAAGAAACTGGTCGGTTCGACCTCGTAGAACGCAATGAAGATCCCCGCCCACGTGGCGAACAGGGCGACGAGGACCGACAGGATCACCGCATGGAGGGGGCGCTTGGCGAGTCGGAAGGCGATCGCCGCCGGGGTGACGGTCAGGGCGAAGATCAGGAGAACTCCGATGATCGTGACGGCGATCGAGATCGCGACGGCGAGCGCGAGCATGAAGATGACGCCGAGGAGCATCGTGTGCATCCCCTTCGCTTCCGCGACCTCCTCGTCGAGGGAGGCGAACAGTAGTTGTCGGTAGACGAGCCCGAGGACGAGGAGCACCGGAAGGCTCGTCCAAAAGGCGAACTGGACTTGACTCGGAGTGATCCCCACGATCTGGCCGAAGAGAATGGAGTACGCCGCGGTCGCAAAGCCGTTGTAGAAGGCGAGGAAGACGAGCCCGAGGCCGAGCATGAACGCGAGCACCGTGCCGATCTCCACGTCGCGGTGCGACGCCTTCTGTCCGAGCGCCGCGATCCCGCCCCCCGAGATCGTGGTGAACAGGAGGAGTCCGTAGATCGGATTCACTCCGAAAAGAACGGCCCCCGCGGCGCCGGAGAACCCCACATGCCCGAGCGCGTGCGCCGCGAACGACGATCGGCGCAGCACGACCAGATAGCTCACGATGCCGGCGAGCACGGCGATGATCGTTCCGGCCTCGAATGCCGCCTGGATGAACGGGTACTGCAGCATCAACCGCAGGTCGCCGACGAGGTTCCAGCTCCACCAGACCCAGGAGAATCGCGTCATGGCACCGGGTCCTTGTGGGAGTCCTCCCCGCCGACGATCACGATGTTGCCCCGAGAGTCCCGCAGCACCTCGACCCGGACCCCGTAGAGCGCGGTCAGGCTCTCCGTCGTCAGAACCTCATCCGGGAGGCCCGTCGCGACCCGGCCGTTGGCGATGTAGACGACCTTGTCGAGGCAGTGGATGAGCGGGTTGATGTCGTGTGCGACGAGCAGCGTGGCCACGTCCCGGGTCCGGACCAGATCATTGACGAGGTTGACGAGCTCCTTCGCGCGCCGGATGTCGAGGCTCGCGAGAGGTTCGTCCAGCAACAACAGCTCCGGGCGGCCGGCCAAAGCCTCCGCGAGGAAGATCCGCTGAAGCTCCCCACCGGACATCTCCCCGAGCGCCTTGGTCGCGAGCTCCGTGGCCCCGACCGACCGCAAGGCGTCCCGGGTCGCTTCCTCTTCGGCGAGGTACATGCCGGCCGAGAGGTTCGGGATCCACCGGCGCCCTGCGCCGGTACCGTGGCGGGTCCGGAACCATGGTCGGGAACAAGCCGCCCCGAGGCGGACCAGTTGCACGGCCTCCACATTCGTGTCCTTATCGACCGCGTGACTCTGCGGAACGTAGCCGATCTTCGGGTTTCCCCGCCGCGCGGGCGCTCCGAACACCTCGAGCTGACCTCCCATCGGCCGGATCAGGCCGAGGAGCAGGCGGAACAACGTGGTCTTCCCCGCCCCGTTCGGCCCAATGACCGCGACGAACTCGCCGGGGCGGATATTGAAGTTCGCGTCGCTCCAGACCGGTGCCCCTCCGTACGCGACCTCGAGGTGGTCTGCCCGGGTGACCTCAGACGACAACGACAGTCTTCCCCCGTATCTGGATGCGCTCGCCCGGAGAGTGCGCTTAGTCTCCCAGGTACTTCGCATCGAGGGCTACGTAGAGCGCGTCGAGCTGGCCGCCCATCCAGCTCTGGAACGTTGCCGTCGGAGGCACGATGGTCTCGGTCACGCTCATGACGCTCACGTTGTTCGCCTGGGCGATCTCCTTCATACTGGTGGTGATCGCGGTCACGGTTTGAGCGTTAAAGACGAGCACGCCCACATGCCCGCTCTTGAGCTGGCATTCGAACGTCACGACGCTTTGGTCGGGCGGATCGTTGCCCTCGGCGACCGCCTCCATGAACGCCGGTGGGGAGACGAGGTCGAGCCCCGTCGCGTTCGCGAGGTAGACAAAGATGCTCTCCGTGGAGGCGACAATCGACCCGGCGAAGTGGTGCCGCAGATGTCCGACCTCCGAGTAGAGCGAGTCGAGCGATGCCGTGAGATTGTCGTACTGGGAGGTGAAGAACGGCTCCAGCGTCGGTTGGATCGCCGTAAGGTTGTCATACATCCACAGGACGGTCTGGTTCACGTAGGTCGGGTTGTACCAGAGGTGGGGATTGCCGGTCACAATCCCCCCGGTGACCCGGACCCCGAGGCTGTCGCCGACGTTTAGCACGACCTGACCGGCGACGTGGTCGGCGTCGATGATCTGGGTCGCCCAGGAGTCGTACCCGACATTGTTGACGATGACGTACGCCGCGTGCGCGATCGCTTTCGCGTCCGAGTCGTTCGACTGATACTCGTGGGGGTCCGTGTTCGGATCCGTGATGATGCTCGTGACGTTGACATGGCTGCCCCCCAGCTGGGTGACCAGACTGCCCCAGAAGTTCTCGGCGGCGACCACGTTGATGATGATGCCCCCGGACGGAGCCGAGCCGGCGCGCACCGAAGCGACCGACGGGTCGGTCGCTCCGAGGCGGGCACTCGGCTCCGCGCCGCGGACGGGAGTGGAACGAGACACACTAGGCCCGACCGGCGTCGTGACTCCTTTGCACGGGTCGGGGTTGCTGAGGATGTAGCCAGCCACCGCCCCGATGCTCACGAGCGTGGCGGCGAGGGCGATGGCGAGGATCCACTTCGTCTGCTTCTGCACGGAGACCTCTGCGTCCGTCCCCGACGCCCTCTACCGCCCCCGGTCCGAGGCGTGACAGGGACCGATCGGCTCCCCATGGGGGCAGGCGGCCGGGTGCTGCTGCGCCCGGCAGACCTCCTCCACGGTTCGGTGAGAGATGGCGAGGTCGATCTCTCGTGCCGCAGCGCACGTTTCCGATGGGGCGAGACCCAAGCTTCCGAAGAGGGTCTCCGCCACGCGATGATGACGCCGATACTCTTCCAGGGTATGATCGCCGCGGGAGGTAAGTCGGCTCTTGCCCCGGTGGCGCTCGACCAGGCCGAGATCCTCGAGGGGGGTCAGATGTCCGAGAGCCGAAGAGGGTCGAACCTTCAGCGCCTCGGCGATGGCCCCGAGGGATGCCCCCTTGCTCGGAGACTGGAGTCTTCGCACCACCAGCAGCGCATCGACTTGGCGACGGCTTAGCCGTTGCAACGCTTCCATGAATCGACCGAGTAAATTCGAGTATATGAGCCATGCCCTAATTGTTAGCCTGCCACGCAGTATACTTCCTAGAACAAAGAGGAGTCCTTCGCAGCGGTTGGTTTCGAAGCGTTCAGGACCTGGTGGAGATCGGCTCTTCCCGAGCCGCACTTGAGAGCCCCCTCGGGGCCGTCGAGGTAAGATTCAGGACTCCCATCGGGACGTCGAGGTCACGTCGTGTCCGGACATCAACGCCCGATGTCCCGACGTGTTGCCGGACCCGGCCCTGACAATCGTCCGGTAAGCCAGGGGGCCCTGGCGCTGCGGATATCCTAGCCTCGCCGCGCCGCGGGCTCACTCATACGAGACGTCGGAGCGCATGTACGCGCGGATCGCCAGGAACAGGATCACGGCGGTCTCGACGGCGAGGACGAGCACCTGGAGTCCGTCCGTCGCATTGAGCGTCCCGGAGTACGCGCCGCGTACGGCGTCCGCGACGTACGTTAGGGGATTCACCTGGAACAGGGCCCGCAGGACGACCGGAAGCCTGCCGCTCAGCGGGTAGAAGACGGTGCTCGCGAAATTGACCACGAAGATGAGGAGGATCTGGATGCTGTTGTATGCCGTGTTCGACTTGACCAGGCCCGCCAAGAACAGCATCAGCGCTCCGAAAAAGATCGAGCCGAGGACGATCGAGCCGAAGATCACGGCGAGGGCGAGAGGGTGCGTTGGGCCGGTGCCGAGCAGGGCGTAGGCGACCCCCAGCATGACCGCCGAGCCTGCGAGACCGAAGAGCATCGAGGTGAGCATGATCCCGAGGAGGTACTGAAGCCGCGTGAACGGTCCGACGAGGAGCTGCGCTAACATCCCCCAGCGTCGGTCGGCCCAGAGGATGCTCCCCCCGACGGTCCCGGCCATGACGACCTGGAACGCCATGATCCCGGGCGTCAGGAAGGCGAGGTATTGCGTGCCGGATCCGCCCGCGGCGGCGATCGATTGGAAACCGAACCCGAAGAAGACGAGATACATCCCGGGGAGGCCGATGAGGATGATGAGGCTTCCTGGGTCGGTGTTGACCTTGATGTTCCGGTAGATCAGGCGGACGAGGTTAGGTACTGGCAATCGGCTCTCCTCCGTGCCCGACCGAGCGCAGGAAAACGTCCTCGAGGGTGTTCTTGCGAATGTTGAGCCACTCCAGCTGGACCCCCCTCGACGACGAGAGATCGACGATCCGGGCGAGCGCCTCCTTGGGATCGTCGGTGAGGATGACCGCCGCCCGGTCCTGGACGGTCACGGTCGCCCCGGGTCCGAGCGCGGACGTCAGGGCGGTGTAGAACCCCGGCGCGTCCCCGTCGCTGACGGTGAGGTCGATCGTCTTCCGGCCCCCGTAAAGGCGCTTCAGGTTCTCGAGGTCATCGAGGACGAGAATCTTCCCCTCGTCGATCACCGCGACCCGGTCGCAGAGGTAGTCCGCCTCCTCGAGGTTGTGCGTCGTGAAGACGACGGTGAGACCGCGGCGGACCTCGTCCCGTACCGAGTCGAGCAGCTCACGGCGCATGATGACGTCGAGACCGACCGTCGGCTCGTCGAGGAAAAGGACCTCCATGTCGTGCATGAACTCGCGGGCGACCTGGACCCGTCGCTTCTGGCCTCCCGAGAGGTCGAACGCCCGCTGCTTGCGAATCTCCCCGAGCCCGAACCGGGTCAACAGGAGCTCGCGACGACGCACCCGCTCGGCCTTGGGAACCCCCCACAGGATCCCGTAGACGTCGAGGTTCCCCTGCACCGTAGTGAAATCGAACGACTCGGCCTGCTGGACCACTCCGATGCGGGAGCGGATTTTCTGCCCGTCGCGCGCCGGATCCATCCCGAGCACCCGCAGGGTACCCGAGGTAGGCTGGATCAACGTCGTCATCGCCTTGATGAGCGTAGATTTGCCGGCCCCGTTCCTTCCCAGGAGGCCGAAAACCTCGCCCCGACGGATCGTGAAGCTGACCCCGTCGAGCGCGAACCGGCGCCGGTCGTAGGAGTGCCGGAGGTTCTCGGCGAAGACGACGTCCTCCTTCGAATCGCCCGGCGCGGGACGGTCGCGTCCGTCGGTCAACGACGAACCGATCGAACTCGCTGCGATAAGCCATGCTCACCGGGATTGACCACCGCCGGAGTTCCAGCGTCGTCCGGCCCCGATCATCGTGCCTATCCGGGCCGGAACGTTCGCCCCGGTGCCCGCCCCGCCGCCGCCCGATCTCCCGTACCGGGCCGTAATGTGCGAGGAGGCGATGGGTGAGCCGATGGTCCAATCCCCGGCTACGGCCCGAGCGAGTCGCCTCACGATCGTGCTCGCGCAATGGTGCCCGCACTGCGTTCCGCTCTCCGTGAAGAACGGTCGGCGCCTCGCGAAACTGCTGGGGGTGCGTCTTCGGATCCTCGACATCGATCACCGCCCCCAGGAGAGGGCCGCGGACCACCTGGTGCGGGCGTACGGGGACGCCTCGCCGGATTACTTGATCCCCCAGGTCTTCCTCGAGTGGACTGACGGACGGGTGCAGCACCTCCTGACGGGATTTTCGGAGCAAGTTCCCCGGACGGCCCGAGCGTGGCGCGACCTCCTCGGCAGCGACTGGCTCCGGACGGTGCGCAAGGAGCGCCGTCTGTGAAACGCCCCGGGGCGATCCCGCGGATCCTCCTCACGTCGCTCGAGCTGCCCGGAGGGAAATGCTATCGACATTGCGACCGGCCGATCCGTGTCCGGCGCCTCCCTAGCCGGCTACCGGGAATCTGGCAGGTTCGCGCGTGTCCCTCGGGGGTCGTCTCGGTGACAACGTACACCGAGTGGACGCTCCGGGATCCGAGCGCCGCCGTACGGGCCTTGCTGAAGGGCTGGACTGTCCCCGCGTCCCTCGTTCGGTCAAGGGATCTGAGGCTCGCCACCCGGCGCGGTCCGGAACTGGGTCGTGCGGCGGAGCGGTTTCTCGCCTCCGGCCGCCCGTCCCGCGGAGTACGGACGGTCTACTGGAGGGTTTATCCGTTCCGGGGGAGGGATGGAACCGAGCGGCGCCTCTTCGTTTGCCTCCGAAGACGGCACCCCTCCCCGGTATTCTTCGCGGACCCGCCCACCGAGAAACAGCGCGGGTGCCCCGTGTGCGCGTCCCGAGCCCGTTCGCGCTGAGGACGTCGACCGGTTCGTTCATCGCCGAACACCGGCTGAACGGAGAACGAGGATTGCTCCACTTCCTCTTCAGCTAGATCGGCACCGGGATCGCTCTCCTGGGTACCCTCGCCGGAATCCCCGTCCGTCTCTCCCGACGACGCGCCACGGCCTTCGATCCCGGCGATTCTCCGAGGACCGGGACGCGAAGCTTCCACCGAACCGACGGTTCCTTCGACGTTCCGAGGCGCTCGACCACGGTGTTCACCTCGCGGGGAGTCATCGATCGGAGAGATCCGTCCGCCCTCTCCCCTTTCCGGCGAGGCGGGCGTACCCGTTTGCGCGGGGGAGGCCCCGCCCGAGCATGAAACGCGGCCCGACCGGACCGGGAGTCGGTTCGTATTGGTGAGCGTCCGCTGTGGGATGTGGCCTCGGGGCGGAGCGCTCGGAGGGAGCGAGAACAGGAAACCCCTAAGGGCCGAGAGAGTTCCTGCCGGACATGCACGTCAACCCCCGAATCCGGCGATGGCTCTTAGGTCCAGACTCCGACCCGAGCGTCCGCGCACGATTCTGGATGGAGGTCGAGGGACGTTCTCGTACGGACCCGAAGGTCCGGGGAGCTCTTCGAGAGATCGGAAAAACCGGTTGGGCCGCCTCGATCCTCAGCTCTCAGTTCCGGGACGGCCACTGGGCGACTCCCGGCTCCTCCCCGAGCGAACTCTACCGGCCGAAGTATATCGTGACCAACTGGCTCGCGATCGTCCTCGCCGACCTCGGCATGACGCGGGCCGACCCCCGGATCCGGCGGACCGCCGAGATGATCCTCGACCGATGGAGCCAGCGGGGCGGCGACCTGACCGGTCGGAGCGGGGAGATCTGCGTTACGGGGAACGCCGTACGGACGCTGATCCGATTCGGTTACCTCGACCACTCGATCGTCCAGCGGTCGATCGGCTGGATCGTTCGGACCCAGAAGACCGACGGCGGATGGCACTGCTTCCGTTCTCGCACCGGGACCCTCGACGGCTGGGAGGGGCTCGCGGCCCTCGCCGAGATCCCCGAGGGCGCGCGGAGCCCCTCCGTTCGCCGATCGATCGAGCGCGGGGCCGAGTTTTACCTACTTCACCACCTGATGGTCGAGGGCCGCGGCCGATATCCACCCTGGTTCCGGATCCATTACCCCAACCACTACTACTACGACCTCCTCGTGGGGCTGCGAATCCTGAGCCGGCTGGGGTACGGAGGCGACCGACGTCTCGCCCCGGCGCGGCGCTGGCTCGAGTCGAAGCGCGGCCGGGATGGGACGTGGGCGCTCGATGCCGCCCATCCGGATCTCGACGCGGCCCGGGCGGGGTACTCGGTCCGCGGGCTCGTGTTTCCGATGCTGCTCGAGCCGCTCCAGATGCCGAGCCGCTGGGCGACCGTCGAGGCCCTCGCGGTGCTCTCCCGGATCGAAGCCGCCTGATCCTCGACCGCGACGATGGGAGGTTCCATCGGAGAGCGTACCGGGAGCGATCGAAGACCCGGTCCCGAACAAGGTCCCTGCCAAGTTCGAGAAGCCGCCCCCGGCGGCCACGGGGACTCCCGAGTAAACTGACTGCGCTCCATAGAGCCTTTCGGATCGCGGTACCGCCAGCCTCCCCCCGGGCGTGGAAGGTCCGCGCACCCGGCCAGCGAGGGCGCCCGCAGCCCGAAAGAGACGGTCAGGGTCCGTTCCACCCGGCCGCGCCAGTGGGGATCGTTCCGAACCCGTGCCAGGGTAGCTGGTAGCTGGCGAGACCCGTGTAGGTCCAGTTCGATGCGACGCTCGAGGAGAGGATTGGTCAAGAACGGTTTACTCGTCCCTAATAAGGGAAACTTCAATCCAGACCCAAGGCCCACGGGCCAAGAAGGATGAGGAAAAATGGCGTTCGTATCGTTCATAGATGACTTGGGACTTGTAGTCGCGCTGATTCTCGCCGGCGCTGCGGTCTTGACCTACGCCTCGATTCGAATGTTCTGGCACCTTCTCCGGAACGACCCGACCCGGGTGCGGGCGGCCATCAAGGCGTCGGCAGTTCCCGCGGGCCTCATCGGCGCGGTTTCTCTTGCCATTGGCATTTTCATCGAATACACTTGGCCGTTCCTGCTGTCGGACGGGCTCGGCTCGTACGATATTTTCTTTGGAGACGTCATTTGCCTCTTCGCGATGGTCATGCTCGTCTACGCCGTCGTCGGGTACTTTGGACTGAAGCTGGAGTATGCCGGCTTATTCGCGTTCGTCGCCGGAGTGATCACCGCCTGGTACGGGTACTGGGGATACACGACCCTCGTGAAACCCGGTTCGTTCGGGCTCACGAAGGACCCGCTCGAGACCTTCCTCCTATACGGCGCGTACGCCGCCGCGGGTGTCTTCGCGCTCCCAGCCTCCTTGGTCGTGGATTGGTGGCTCGAACACCCCGGTTCGACCTTCCCGAAGCTCTCCCTGAGCATGAAGCCGATCTCGGAAGAAGCCGAGGAGAGCAAGGCGGCGGGGGAGGGGACCGAGAAGGGCCACTACCGCGTTCCCCCCTGGGTCTACCTTGCGACCGTCTGGTTCCCCATCTTCATGTTCCTGGCGGCGCTCGCGGCAATTTTCTACATCGGAGCTATTCTACCGGGCCACCTCACCAGCCCCCCCTGAGAAGGACGGAGGCACCCACCGCCGCGGACTCCTCCAGGAGCGGTCGGAGCTCACGGCTCCTCCGGCCGCCCCCACCCAAGGAGGGTCCGCCCGCTCACCCGCAGGTCTGGGGAGACGGATCCCGTACCCCCCGGGCCGCGGAGATCTGCCTCCTGTGTGAGTAGGTGCTATGTCGAAGGCGCCCACCTAAGTTGCCCACGCGATTGCAACTGGGAAGAGTTCCGGAGGGAGGCTTCTGGGCAAAACGGCGGAATCCTCGCGAGAATGGGCGATCGTTCTCGAGGGAGAGGGGTACCTAAGCACCCCCGGCACCAGGGAGCATCGGATCGCTTCCCCGAGGTGCGAAGGACGCGTGCCCCCGACCCCAGGTGGGAACTGAACCCACGGTTCACTTCCGGCCCGAAGCCGAAGGAGGGATTCGCCGAGGAGTTCGGTTCCGATCCCGGCCTAGATGCTCCCGAACCGAGCCGTCGCGAACCTGCGCGACCCAGGGGAACTCCGTGGCACCACCCCTTCCGTCGAGATCGGTTGGCCGCAACGGCAAGGGTCCTCCTCGATTGGAAATCTGCCGGGTGATCGTGGACCGGGGCGGCCAAAATCTCAGGTGATGCTGAGACTCACGAGGCGGTCCAGCGCTCGCCAGCGTTCCGGATCCAATGTCTGCTTGGCCATTCGAACCCAATCCTTGAACCGAGCGGCCCCCGGATCCTGCTTGAGCCCTGAGAAGATGACCTCGAGCTCGTTCAGGTTCAACGCGGGCAGGGTCCAGCGCATCCACTCTTCGAAACGGGGGAGCGGTATGTTGTCGTAGAACTTGGCCCGTAGGGTGCGGAGCTGTGCGTCCGTGAACCGCTCCCACATTATCGGTACCACGGTGGCCTCTTCGTTGTTCAAGTGAGAGAGGTAGAACGCGAAGAGATCGTTCGCCTCCAGGTCCAGTCGATCCCCGACCTCGATGCGACGAGCCGGGTCGGTGACTTTCATGAGGTCGTTACAGGTCGTGTCGAGGACCCGAACCCGCTTCGCCACCTCCGCATGTTCCGCCATCATCAGTTTGACGATCTCCGGATCGAAGCGGTGTACCTCCGTAAATATTTCCTTTTCCTCGTGGATCGAATGCGCGCGGAGCAAACAGAGCAGACAGTTGGAGGCGGACGCGCCCAGGTCGCGTTTTAACCGGGTTGCAAACTCGTTCGATTCGGCTACATTCGTGAAATCCAGGGCCTGCAACCGTTGGGCCGAATCGTAAATCATCGCTCGAATGCCCTTGTGGACCGGGCGAAAGAGATTCTCGCGGTTCGTCATCGGGCCGTGCCTGCTCGATTCGAAGCAACGTTTCCCACCTTAAGTATTTCGAAGTGCGTGAATCGGTGTAGAACGGTTCGGCAGTTGTCGGAGTCCACGGAGGTAGGCTCGTTCGACACCAGCTTTGGACTGTCACCGTACTCTTTCCGAAGGAACCACCCCATCGACGGCGTTCTTCTGACGCGGGCGCACCCTCGCGGGAGTGCGAGGGTTGCGCTCCGTTCACGGTGCTCCATCGATTGGCTCGACGAGTCTTGCGCCCCGACGCGCCCTGAAATTCCAGCCAAGGGAGGGGATTTTCGAACCGTTCGATTCCTATTCGGATCCAGATTCCCTTCGGACCGGGGCCGTCGCGATCCTGCCCGATCGATCGTACCTCGGGGTACTGGATCGCTCCCCCGTTGAGAACGGCTACTGCGATTGGCAAGGATCGCCCTCGATAGGAAGGGGGCCCGCATGAGCAAGGGCCGAGCGCGGGTCGGTGCTGACCCCGAACCGACATAGGTTCCGAGGGACAGTCTATGTTCCAGTTTCTCCCAACGGAGCGCTCGCTCTGAGTACTTGGTACGATGGGCTCGGAGCCCAGCTCACGCCCGGACGTTTCGGGGCTCCAGCGGCTGGGCGGTGCCATCTCGAGCCGTTCCGCCATCCCCTCCTTTCGTTTATCTGGTTGGGAGCGGTTGCCACGCCAATGAACAATCCTGACGTCCCCAAGACCATGGATGTCCCCGGCGGAAAGATCTCGTTCGAGGAGAGGGGACGCGGTCGACCGATCGTACTCCTCCACGAGGGGATCGCGGACCGACGCATGTGGAATCGTGAGTTCCCGCTTCTTGCGCGCGACCATCGCGTGGTGCGCTACGATCTCCGAGGGTTCGGAGGCTCACCGCC
Organism: Thermoplasmata archaeon; assembly: GCA_049285595.1. GTDB lineage: Archaea > Thermoplasmatota > Thermoplasmata > Lutacidiplasmatales > UBA184 > Lutacidiplasma. The sequence continues at coordinate 68,985 of JBAQAF010000013.1, read as the reverse complement.
TGCGAGTTCGAAGTATTCGTCCGCCCAGGACCTACTGACTCTGCTTGACCACCTCGGGATGAGAGCGCCGTTGATCGTCGGTCCCAGCATGGGGGGGAGGATCGCCCTCGACCTGACCCTGGCGCACCCCGACCGGGTGGGAGCCCTGCTGCTCATCGCCCCGGGATATTCAGGGATGGATTACGACCAGGTTCCTGGCGGGAAGGCTACGTTCGAGCGCGACGAAACGCTCTCGAAGGCCGCGTCGGACGCTTGGGCCGCCGGAAAGCTCGAAGAAGCTACCGAACACCTTCGGCAGTTGTGGGCCTCGGCCCTCACGGGGGGCGGACTTGACCTCTTCCGGGCCATGGTCCGGGAGAATGCAAAGGAAGTCTTCGAGGATCGTTCCGCCCAATACGATGCCCGCGAGGGGGGGCCGGCCGCGCTTCGGCTGAAGGAGATCCGCGCCCCGACCCGGATCCTCGTCGGGGACCGGGACAACCCTGCGATGCCGCACTGCGCGAACTTCTTGGCGCGAGGTATCGGGGGCGCCCAGGTGAAACTCATCCCCGGCGCCGACCACCTGTTGAACCTCTCCGCGCCGGAGGCGTTCGACACCGCGCTCCGCGAATTCTCGGAAACCCTTCCGACTGCGCGCGAGTAGCGGCCCGGAGTCCACGATGGCCGGTGGCCCGCGGGCATCCCACAGCGCCCCGAAGGTGTCTCCTCGGGGTCGTGGTCGTCAGATACCCGCGGTGTCCCTCACCTCAAAACCGCTCTCCCCGGCCACATGGCCTGCGTTTGCCCGGCTGGTGGAGAAGCATAACGGGATCTTCGGTGGCTGCTGGTGCATCTCGTTTCATCTCGAGCCCGGCGAAGGGGGGCGAGGGGCGGCCGCGTATCGAGCCATGAAGGAGGCGCGTGTCCGGCGTGGGCGAGCGCACGCCGCGCTCGTCTTCGACGGCCCCAACGCCGTCGGGTGGTGTCAGTTCGGGTCTGCCGCGGAGCTACCGAACATCCGAAGCCGGAAGACCTACGACCAGGGGCTCGGTGAACTTCCCGATTGGCGCATCACCTGCTTCTTCATTGACCGAGAGCGACGAGGGGAGGGGATCGCGAACATCGCCCTCCGCGAGGCGGTTCGTGAGATCGCCCGACTTGGAGGAGGATCGGTCGAGGCGTATCCGGAAGATGTTGCCGACCGGAAGGTATCGCGCTCCTTCCTCTGCAGCGGTACCCTAGGCATGTTCGAGAAGGCGGGATTCGAGAAGAACCGCAAGATCGCGATGCACCGTTGGGTCGTGGTTCGTAGGGTTCCCCCCGAACCGGCCAAGCGCTCCCCGACCCGTACCTAGCGGTCCGTTCTCGAGCGCACGGGATCTACTCGGACGGGATGCGCCCATGTCGTAGGCGGAGCGCGTTCACGGTGGTAGACCGGTCACCCCACCAGCGCGCGGATATCTGTTCCAATCGTGGGCGCCAGGACCACCAGTGCATGCCCCTGGGTGGATCCGAGGGTTACGCCCTGTCGACGGTGATCCACTCAAGACAGGTTCGATACAACCTATAAATTCCAGCCGAGGGAGGGAATCGTCGAAAAGTTCGGTTCCGACTCAGGTCTAGACTCCTACAGAAACTGGCGGTCGAGATACCGGCAGGACCAGGAGGTCCCTCCCTTACACAACCCCCTTCATAGACAAGGATTCGGGAAACCGGCTGGCTCCCCACTCGATTGGAAATGAGCGAGTTCTCAGCGCGCAAACGTCTTGGGATGAGACGGTTCCGGAGACATCTCCCCGGATTGGTAATGGGAATCGAGGTGGTCCGCGGAAAGCTGACCTCGAGCCGGGTACGATCCAGTCTCCTTCGACTCCTCCGGGAGAACGTGCTCGGTTCCTTTGCAACGGTGGACGCTCGCGGCCGAGCTCACATCAACACCGCTTACTACGCTTCGGCCAAGGATTGGAGCATCCTCTTCTAATCCTATCCAACTTCGCGCCACTGTCTTAACCTCCGGCAACGGCCCTCGATGGCAGTCGCCATTTTCGACTCTCACCAACGGTGGGGCCGGCCCGACTGCGGCGTGCAGCTCTTCGGCACCTGCGGAGAGGCCACCGGCCGAATGGCGGAGGCAGCTTCGATTACGTACGCCAAGCGATTCCCGGGGTTCGAAGGCTGGCGAGCGGCGAACGAACACGACGAAGGGTCGTTCCGGCTTCGCCCGTTCCGGTTCCGGCCCCGTCGTGCCAAGCTTTTCGACGAACGGAAGCTGGGGAGCGGTCGATTCGTCGAGGTAACGTTCCCCCGCCAAGGCATGAGCCCGAGCTAGACCTTTGTCAAACTGCCCCTTTCCGGAGCGAAGCGCAAGTTGCGCCAACGGTGATCGCGGGCTTGATGCGGGAGCGCACGGCCAACAGTGACCGCGACACGCGCGGGGGAGGAGCGAATCGAGCCAGGATGAGCCTTCGGCATGGGGGTGCGCTGATGATGACCTGACTGCGATGAGTGTCCCGATCGCGCGACAGTACTGCCGCTGGCGAGTATCAGTCGGAACATCCCCGGTGCTTCGCGTTTTCTTAACCCGGCATGCCATCGCCCGAGCATGATTCGGCTGGCACCGATGAGCGATGCCGACTTCCAGGCGTCTCGAGACCGCGCGATTCCGCGGCATGCAGCAGAGGAGGTTCGTAGGGGATTCTGGACCGAAGAGGAGGCTATCCAGGCCAGCCGTACCGATTTCGCTCAACTACTCCCTCAAGGGAGCCAGACACCCCACCATCACTTCTGTACCATAATTGACGAGGGCAGCGGCTCCCGGGTCGGAGAGACCTGGTACGTCGCCGAAGCGAAGGGCGGCAAGATGCAGTTCTGGATCGACTGGATTTGGATCGAGCCCCAGTTGAGACAGCGGGGGTACGCAACCCAGACCTTTCACCACCTCGAGCAGGAGGCGCGCGCGGTGGGCGCGGATCGGATCGGCCTACACGTCCTGGCCGACAACGACGGCGCGATAGCCCTGTATTCAAAACTCGGCTACAGGACGACCAACCTTCGCATGTCGAAGTTACTCAGCCCGCCTCCTTGATTGTGGAGAGTAGCCGGAACGAACACGTTGTGTTGATGGCGCCGGCGCTCGTGGCCGCGCGAACTTCAAGAAGGGCACGCGCGACCGATGATAGTAACTCCAACAGGCGCGGCGGCACGGACGACGGTTATTCCACGCGCGAAAGCACGGTCAGCGCGCGGAGCGTGATCATCTTGCTCGGTTTTTCTTCCGCCTCGAACGTCAGAGGCACCGGACAGTTCCCGGGGTGCTTCGCAAACCAGTCGACGAACTCCTGGTAGGGATCCGGTTGGAAGGCGTCGAGGTCCCACTTTCCATCGGGCCGCTGCTTCTTGCGCAGCAGGTCGACCGCGTATCCCAGTCGCGGATCCTTGCCGTAGCCGAGCGCGGTCAGGCAATCCATTCCGACCAACAGGTCGTAGTAGTAGTGCACGGGCCAGTGGAAGCGGTACCATGGCTCGTACCGGTCGCCCTGTTTGTGGAGCTCGTGCTCGAGGTAGTACTCGGCAGTCCGCTCCACGACTGCCTTCATCGCCGGACTCCACCTGGAACGAGGGTACGCGGCGAAGGCGCCTAACCCCTCCCACGCGTCAAGCGAACGGCTCGTGGCCGGCCCGTTCTTGACGTAACGGCAGGACCAGCCCCCCTTCGGGTGGGCGGTCTGGACCAGCCATTCGAGGGTCTTGCGGACGCGAGGGTCGTCCTCGTAGCCCAAGCGAAGGAGGCCGCGCGCCATGTTGGCCGTGTAGCAGTGGTGTCCCTTCCCTTTCCCGAACCCTCCAACGCCCCCTCCCTCGAGCGGCGACTTGGCCATCCAATACTCCGCCGACGCTGCCACCTCCGGGATGGCACGCGTCGCCCCCAGATCGGCCAACGCGAGCATGGTCCAGTGGGTCGCGGTGAACCGGGGCTCCATCCAGCCTTTGTCCCGTTCCCACCATCCGGCGGCGTTTCGGCGGGCAAGCGTATCGGCCACCCATCCCGTAGTCGGAATGCGCGCCTTGGCCTTGCGAACTTCCGCGTCGTTCTCCTTCTTCCCGAGGAGTTGGGTCAACGCGAGGTAGCGGACTGACGGCTGCTCGGGCTCGAGCAACCAATCCAAGACCTTGTCGCCGGACACAGGCGCGAGGACGAGCCTACATGTACATGACCCTAACGAGGCGAGACCCCCCGATCCTCTCCGCATACCAGGAAATATGGACCGGTCTCTCGACCGCAACCCCAAGTTACGGGGAACGCCCTGCCGATGAACCGACCGCCCGGAAAGCTCGGCCCCCCTTCGTTAACGCACCCGTTTCCGGAAGACGGCCCCGTCGCGGCGCCATGGTGTCACGGCTAAGATCCGAGCATCCTCGACTATGGCTTTCCGTTCGCGGTGTTCTAACGAGTGGCGCCACAATGCCGCGACACCGGCGCGCTCAGAAATTCCAGCCGAGGGAGGGAATCGAACCCCCAGGAAACAGATCTGCAGTCTGTCGCATTAACCATTCTGCCACCTCGGCGCGGCGGGTCCCAGCCGGGCCGGGCTTAAAGCGCTCCAGAGGGGGCGCGGGGGGAGCTCCTCCTATCGGAGAGGACCCAAAATGTCCAAGCGGAAGGGACCGGAAATAAACAGGAGTACAACTAGCCCTTCCGACCCAACGCAACCGAGAAGGCCATGATGGCGACAGCAAGCACCAGTCTCAGCGGAACGGCGGCGACCAGCGGAGCAGTGGGAGCCAGTGGATCGACGGGAGCGGGTGGCGCCACGGCGAGCGAATCGGTCAGCGGTTCCGGCATGTCCGCCGCGGCGGGTTCGTCCGCCGGCGGTTCCGCCGGAGCGTCGGGTTCGACGTCGGGAGCGTTGCCGGCCACCGGAGCCGCGAGCGCTTCGATGGCGGGATCGACCGGAGCCGGTACGGCCGCGGTCGGGTGGACCGCCAGTCTGGCGGTCAAGGCCGCGATCGGCATTGGCCTGGGGATCGCGTCCGTAACGGCCGCGGCGTATGCCGGGGTCCCGGGTGTCTCGGGCGCCCTGTCGGCGTTCGCCTCGACGACCGGACTGTCGGGTCTCGGGAACGCGATCCAGGGCCTCTTCTCGGCGGGCGGCTCTGGTGGGTTCCAACTCGGACTGTAGAGTGGGCCGGGGGCGGGCTCTCGCCGGGCCCGCCCTTGTTGAAGAGAACCCCCGGAGTGTTTCGCTAGACTGCCCGGAATCCCCGAGCGGTTCGCAGCATCGCGTTGCGGAGTCCCCACCGCAGGCGCCCCCCGAAACCGAGGGAGGCGCCCCCGACGTGGGTCCTGCCCCGGCGGATCGCTTCGAGCACGTCGTCCGGGGAGGCGGGACGCTCCTCGAAGGTCGTGTAGGCTCGCCCGAGCCCGGGCGCCGTATGGCCATCGCTTCCGGCGATCCGCGCGAGGTGACGGTCATCCGCGAGCGCGTCGGCCGATCGATTGGCGCGCGGGGAGGTCTGTCCGTTCAGAGTCTCCACCGCCGTCACGTCGACGCGCTGTGCCGTCCTTCCGCCCACGCCGTGCGACCGGCGGAACGGATGCGCTAGCACCGGCTCTCCGCCGTGGGCCCGGATCCACGCGATGGTCTCGTCGATAGGGTGTCGCACCGGAGGAAGCGAAGGGATGCCGTACGCGAGCAGGTGACCCTCGATCGTCGAGATCTCGACGCCGGCAACGAGGATGAGGTCGGGACGCTGCTGCGCGAGGCGTCGCAGCGCGGGATGGCCGTCGATCGTGTTGTGATCGGTGAGCGCGAAACCGTTCAGGCCGAGGGAGGTGATGCGGGCTACGATCGCGTCGAGAGAAAGTCGAGAATCAGGAGACTGGTCGCTGTGCACGTGGAGGTCGAGACAGACGCCCGACGTCATCGGACCTTCGCGCCGGGAGGTACCTCGGCGAGGGGTCGCACCGCCAAGCCCGGGCCGAAGGCGACGATCTCGCCCCGCTCGGAGGTCGGGCTGGGTCGGCGCACCACGCACGCCGCGCCGATCGGCCAGCTTCCCGATACCGTCACCCTTCGTTCGCCGAGATCAACCTCGCTTTCGTTCGGTGACCCGGGTCCCACCACCCTTCCGACATGCAGAGGGACCGAGGCAAACTCTTCGTACGAGATCGTTCGATCGGCCGCCCCCGCGCCGGCGAGGTACGTACCGGGCGCGACCCCTTCGGGAGTGACCAGTATCGCCGAGCGGTCTCCCAGATCGGCGGCGAGAACCATTCCCTGGGAGGTCATCCGACGGATCGTCCGGGGGGCGAGGTTGGCCAGGAGGATCACTCCGCGGCCCGTCAGCTCCTCGGGCTGATACGACGGTCGGAGACCGGCGACGACGGTTCGCGGAGTCGGTTCGCCGAGGTCGACCTCCAGGACGTAGAGCTTGTCCGCCGACGGGTGAACGGCTACGCTACGGACGATCCCCGCGCGTCCCGCGAGCGGAACGGTCGATGCGTGGACCGGGGCCTTGGCCGGAGTGCCCACGGGGGGCTCCGCAGGTTGAATCGCCTTCGGGAACAGCGGACGAACCTCCCCGAGCGCCTGGCCCGGAGGTGGGGGCTGGAGCGCCGAATCCCACTGCCCGTCCGCGGGAGGTTCGGCGAACCCGAGCATCCTAAACACCTCGGCGGTGGAGAACGGAATCACGGGAGCGAGCCATATGGCTAGCGCTCGCAGACGCCAGAGGGTTTCGTAGATGATGCGCGACCGTTCCGGCTCGGCGGCGTCCCACGGCTTCGACTCGTGGAATCGCCGGTTCGCCTCCCTGACCTCGGCGAGCGTGAGGTCAAGCGCCTCCTTGAGATGGACCGCCTCGTACTCGGCGGCGACTCGGCGATGCGCCTCGCGCAGATGCTCTCCTATGCCCCCTTCGCTGTCCGGGCTCCATCCGGACGGAGGGGCCGGTATCTTCCCGTCGTATCGCTCGCGGGCCAGGACCAGGGTCCGCTGCACGAGATTGCCGTACTGATTCGCGAGCCAGTCCTCCCAGAGCTGGTCGAACTCCTTCCAGTCGAGCTCGGTATCGCGGTTCTGAGGAGCCAGGAGCGCCGCGTAGAATCGAATGACGTCGGGTGGGTACCGTTCCAGAAGCGCCGGCAGGAACGCCTGCGCATCGGTCGTCCGCGACTTCGACACCTTCCCCCCGCCGACGAGCAGCCACTCGTTCGCGGGGACGTCGTACGGGAGGCGAAGTCCGGTCCTCCCGAGGAGGATCGCCGGCCAGATGATCGTGTGGAAGAAGCGATTGTCCTTGCCAATGAAGTAGTACGACCGGACCGGCTCGCTCTCGTCCCAGAACCGGCGCCACTCGTCCGGCCGGCCCGTGCGGGCAGCCCACTCCTTGGAGGCGGAAAGGTAGCCGATGACGGCGTCGAACCAGACGTAGAACCGTTTCGTCGGGTACCCCTCCAACGGGATCGGGACCCCCCAGTCGAGGTCGCGCGTGATCGGCGTCGGATGGAGCCCCTCGGCGAGGAAACTCTCGGCGACGTGCCGCGTCGGCCCCCGCCAGTGCGTCTGGGCGGCGACGTACTCGGCGAGCGGCGTCTGGAGTCGATCGAGCTCGAGGTAGAAGTGCTCCGACGGCCGGAACTCCGCCGGGGTCCCGCAGAGCGAGCACCGTGCCTTCCCGAGGAGACGGGGTTCGACCGGGCGACCGCACCGGTCGCATTCGTCGCCGCGGGCGTCCTCGAAGCCGCAGTGCGGGCAGGTGCCGAGCAGATAGCGGTCGGGAAGGAATCGGGCGTGTTTCGGGCAGAACGCGCCCTCCTCCGTCCGCCGCCGGACGAACCCGTGCTCGAGCAGGGAGATGAACGTCTCCTGGACGGTCGCCTCGTGAGTCGGCGTGTGGGTGTGCGTGAACAGGTCGAAGCTGAATCCGAGCCGTTCGAAGGACGCCTTGTTCACCGCATGGAACCGTTCGGTGACGACCTGCGGCGTGACCCCTTCGCGCTCCGCCGTGACGAGCGCCGGCGTCCCATGCATGTCGGAACCCGACACCATGAGGACCTCGTCACCCCGAAGGCGGTGATATCGAGCGAAGATGTCGCCGGGCAGGAACGCTCCGGCCAACTGGCCGAGGTGAAACGGGCCGTTCGCGTACGGCCAGGCGATCCCGACGAAGATCCGGGCCATTCGTTCCTCCTCGTTGCGACCGGTCGGCGGTCTATACCGTTTCCCGCCAGCGCACGCCCCGGGGTCGGCGTTTTATGACCGCGGCCCGCTCCGGTCGCTATGGCCGACGCGGACTCGCCGATGGTCCGGCCGTCCACTCCCGCCGCCGACCGGGAGATCGGCGTGCGGCACCCGATCCTCTCGCACGGTTTCGTGGCGTTGGTCGATTACATGGGGGACGACGCGGCGATCGTCCAGGCCGCCCGGGTCTCCTACGGCCGGGGAACGAAGACGGTCCGCGACGACCGCGCTCTGATCCGCTATCTGATGCGCCACCGCCACACGACGCCGTTCGAGATGGTGGAGATGAAGTTCCTCATCCGGCTCCCGATCTTCGTCGCGCGCCAGTTCATTCGCCACCGCACCGGATCGTTCAACGAGGCCAGCGCACGCTACTCGATCGTTCCGGACGAGTACGAGCTCCTCCCCGCCGAAGCGATCCGCCGTCAGTCGACCCGCAACCGCCAGGGGCGGGGCGAGGCCCTACCACCCGAGATCGTGGCGCAGTTCCGCGATGATCTCGACCGGGTGTCGCGCGAGGCGTACGTCGCGTACGAGAAGGCCCTGAATGCCGGCGTCGCGCGCGAGGTGGCCCGTTTGATCCTCCCCGTCTCCTACTACACCCAGTGGTACTGGAAGACGAATCTGTGGAACCTGTTTCACTTTCTTTCGCTGCGGCTCGGCCTTCACGCTCAGGAAGAGATCCGAGTCTACGCGGCCGAGATCGCCCGGCTTGGGCGGTTGGTCGTCCCGGTCGCCTTCGAGGCGTTCGAGGAGTTCGAGATCCGGGGGCTCGTCCTCACTCAGCGAGAACGGACCGCGGTACGCGCCCTCCTCGACGGTCAGACCCCCGAGCTCGCCTGCGCCACCGCTGGGCTTCCGCTGACCCGCGAGGACGGGAAGCCGATGACGACAGGAGAGGGGGTCGAGTTCCTCGAAAAACTCGCCCGGCTCCGGTCCGACGACCCGGCGAGCTAGCTCCCACGGCGTTGCGAACGTACGGAGTCGGTCGATCCCTGGGTCCCTTAGAATCGAGGGTTGAGCCCGCCTTCGAGAGTGAACCCCGGTCGGGGCGTGAATGCGGGAACTGCCGTGGCGAAGCGGCCCGGAAGCACCGGCCCAATGCGGTCGGCCGCCCGGCCTCCGCCCTCGGCGGCGATCACCTCCGCCAGCCGGCGCGCGGCGCCCCCGGCCCGCATCACGCCGAAGCCGTTGAAACCGCACAGCGCGTAGAGGCCCTCCGCGCCCGGCACGGGTCCGATAAGGGGCCGTCGGTCGGACGTCGATACGCAGACCCCCGCCCACGCCCGAACGAGCGCCGCGTCGGCCCAGCCGGGAAACCGCGCGCCGAAACTTTCGGCAAGATGGGCAACGAACTCATCGTCCGCGCTGGCCGGGGCAGTGTCGGGGTCGACCTCAACCAACCGGGTCCCGTCGCCGGCGAGAATTCGGCCGTTTGCCTCCGGTCGAAGGTAGACATCCAGGTCCAGGTCGTGGGCCGAAGGAAAGTCCTGACCCCGCGGCTCCGGGGGAAGGAGCAGCGCCGCCTGCGTCCGGTACGGCGCGAGCGGGAGCGGTGTCCCCAGCTCCTGAAACACCTTCTTCGACCATGCGCCGGCGGCGACGACCACGTTCCGGCTGCGAACGGTGCGGGCCCCGACCTCGAGGGCCCATTCCGGCCCCTCGCGTCGGAGCCCCCGATACGGGTCTCCTAACAGGATCTCCGCTCCCTTCGATCGAGCCGACTCTAGATAGATATCGGTGAGCGCGCTGGGGGTGACGATTGCATCGTCCGGATCGAACCAGGCGTGGCGGATGCCGTCGGTCCGTACGGCCGGAAGGTGGGCCTTGACTTCGGCCGGTGTGAGCGAGTGGACGTTCGCGCCCCACGCCCGGAGCCGGGCGCCCGCCGCCTGGAGCGCGTCGCCGATAACCGGACGGGCGGTCCATCGGACGAACCCATTCACCCGATACGCGGAACGGTCGTGCTCAGCGGAAAGTTGGGCGTACTCCTCCCGCGTTTCGCGGACGACATCAAAATCCCACCGGTCCCACATCTGCTCGGTGACGATCCCGGCCGCCCGGCCCGTCGCCCCCGCGGCCGGAGTGCGGGGATCGTAGAGGGTCACAGGTCCGATCGACCGTTCGCACAGGTGGTGAGCGACGGCGGCACCGGCGATCCCGGCCCCCAGGACGATCACCTCCCGCCGGTCGGACATGGCGGCGCGCCCGAGGGCGGTTTGGGTTAATACTGCGGCTTCGCGCGCTGGTAGGCGTCGCGCAACGCCTGCGTGTCGACATGCGTGTAGATCTGGGTCGTCGCCACCGAGGCGTGACCGAGCAGCTTCTGGATGTAGCGGATGTCGCACCCTCGGGAGAGCAACGCCGTCGCGAGCGTGTGGCGCAGCACGTGGGGGGTCACCCGTCGGGGGATGCCGGCGGCCTGGGCCGAGCGCCGCACGATCCGCTCGACCGTCACGGGGCCGACGGGGAAGAGGCGCGGAGAGGAGACCCCCGAGAGGGTCCGCTCCGTCAGGTACCGGTCGATGGCGGCTCGCGTCCTCTCCTCCATGACGACCTCCCGGTCCTTGTCGCCCTTGCCGGAGCGCACGTGCAGGACGTTCCGTTCGAACTCGAGGTCCTCCGTCTTCAGGTGGCAGAGCTCCCCGACCCGCAGGCCCCCGAACCCGAGGACATGGACGATCGCGCTGTCCCGGGCGGACTCCTTGACCGTCTCGAACAGACGGTGCATCTCCTCCTCCGTCAGATACCGCGGAAGGCGTTCCGGGCGTCGCGGAGGCTGCATCGTGTCGGCCGTTTCGAGGCCAAAGCTGCGGAACAGGCAGGCGAGGCCGCGGATCGTGGTGTAGAGCGAGTTCTTCGAGTAGCGGCGCTGGAGGACCAGGTACTCGCGGAACGCCTCGAGGTCACGCATCGTGACCTCCTCGAGGGGCTTCTGGGTGTAGGCGAGGAACGTGCGCGCGATGTGACCGTACTGCTTCACCGTGCACGGGCTGCGCTCCTGCGCCTGGAGCATTCGTTGAAACCGGTCGACGAGGTCGGTGACGCTAAAGGAGGGGCCGGCCGGCTGGGTGGTCGGCGGCCACTTCGGACGGCGGCCGACGGACGGCGGATGAGCCTCCGGCGCCGACGACGCCATAGAGGTTCGCTGGCCGACCATCGCCTAATAATCGTATGGACGCAGTGGAAGACCGACCCGCCGCTCCGGTCTCAAATAGGCCGGCTCCGTCCCCGGAACCGTGCGCTGCTCGGCGTGTACCGCCCCCGCCGTGGTCGACCAGCCGTACCGGGGAGGGCACGCCTGCGCCGAACATCTCTCGTCGTCCGTGGAGGACCGCTTCCGCCGGGAGATGCGCCGCCAGCTCCCTCGGTTTCGGGACGGAACGATCGCCGTGGCGGTCTCGGGTGGGAAGGATTCGGCCGTCGCGCTCGCGCTCACCCACCGGTTCTTTTCGTCCCGGCCCGACGTGCGGATCGTCGCGATCAGCGTGGACGAGGGGATCCCATCGTACCGCCCCCGTACCCTTCGGGCGGCCGAGGAGCTCGTCCGATCGCTCGGGGTCGAGCATCGGATCGTGCGGGCGGAGGACGACCTCGGAACGACGACCGACCGGGCTGCCCGGGAGCTGCCGGGCACCCCCCCGTGCTCGTTCTGCGGCGTTTGGAGGCGAAGCCTCCTCAACTCGGCCGCGCGTTCGCTCGCGGCACGGGCCCTCGTCCTAGGATTCAACCTCGATGACCTCGCCCAGACGGTCCTCATGAACGTCGCGCGGGGGGACGTCGGGCGGCTCGTCCGGATGGCCCCGCACCGCGGCCGACAGCCCGGCCTCGTCCCGCGGCTCGCCCCGCTCGCCCAGGTACCTGAGCGGGAGGTGTTCCTGTACGCGCAGCTGCGCGCGCTCCCGTTCGACCACGCCGAATGCCCGCACGCCGTCCGGGCCGCACGGAACCGGTTCCGCGAGGTCGTCTGGCAGCTCGAGGAAGACCATCCGGGAACGCGCCAAGCCCTCCTCCGGAGCCAGGAGCGGCTCGCCGAGCTCCTCGGGGGCGAGGCGGCGGCCGCACCCTCCCGGTGCCGGAGCTGCGGGGACCCCGCTTCCGGACCGCTCTGCCGGAGCTGCGAGTTCCATCAGCTCGCGGTCCCGACGCCGGAGGCGATGTGACCGACCCTCCTTGGGCGGCCGAGAGCGACCCGAGAGACTCCGTCGTCAGCCGGGTCTTCGTCGTCGGCGCCGGAATCATGGGCAGCGGCATTGCCGCCCAATGCGCCCTCGCGGGCCACCGGGTCACGATCGAGGACGTCTCCGAGGAGCTCGCGCGACGGGGTGTCGAGAACGCCCGGCGGGCTCTTGACCATGCAATCGGCCGATCGAAGATCACCGCCGCGGACCGGGACGCAGCGATCTCCCGGATCGAGGTCGCGATCGGGCTTCGGCGGGCCTCTTCGGCCGAGATCGTGATCGAGGCGGCCCCGGAGGATCTCGGCATCAAGCGCCGGTTGTTCGCCGAGATCGAGGAGTCGGCCCGACCCGAGGCGATCCTCGCCTCGAACACCTCTTCGCTGCCGATCACCTCGATCGCGCAGGATCTCAAGGACCCAGGACGGGTGGTGGGGATCCATTTCTTCAATCCCGTGCTCCAGATGGGTCTCGTCGAGCTGATCCCCGGCCATCGGACCCGGCCCGAGGTCGTCGAGCGCGCAGAACGGTTCGCCCAAGGTCTGGGCAAGACAGTGGTCCGCAGCGCGGATACTCCCGGGTTCGTCACGACCCGGGCGCTCGCGGTGCTCGTGAACGAGGCCGCCTGGATGCTGTTCGAGGGGGTGGCGACCCGGGACGATATCGACGCGGCCTACAAGCTCGGATTCCACCACCCGATGGGTCCGTTCGAGCTCGTCGACCTGGTGGGCATCGACACCGCGCTCTCCATCCTTGACGTGCTCTGGGACGGCTTCCGCGATCCCCGGTACCGGGCCTGCCCGCTCCTCCGCACGATGGTTGCCGCGAAGAAGCTCGGACGGAAGACCGGCGAAGGGTTCTATCCGTATCCGCCGAGGTCCCCCGGCGCATGACGTCCGCGAACTCGGCCGAGTCGCTCGCCATCCTCGCCTTGGTCGCCCTGCTGCCCGCGCTCGTCTACCTCGTCTGGGTGCGACGGGCGGAACGGTTCCATGGCGAAGGGTGGAGTTCGATCCTGGGGGCGTTCGCCTACGGGGCCCTGTTCGCGACGATCACGGCCGGGATCCTCGAGGCGGTGATCGTCGGGCTCGGCACCTCCGTCACGCAGCGGTATCCCGGCCCCGAGTTCGTCTTCCTGAACGGCAATTCGACGGCGGGGGCGTTCTTCCTCGTCCTCGTCATCGCCCCGTTCGTCGAGGAGGCGCTCAAAGGATCGGGGGTCGTCGCCTACGCCGACCGGATCCGGCAGCCCTCGGACGGGGCCGTGTTCGGCGCGTCGGTCGGTCTGGGCTTCGGCTTCTTCGAGACGTTCCTCTACGGGATCGGGGCGTTCGTCGTCGGGGGCCTCGTCGCGGGGCTCGCCCTGATCCTCATCCGAAGCCTTTCGAGCGTGTTGCTACATGGCAGCTCGACCGGGATGCTCGGTCACGGCTACGCGCGGGCGAAGTTCGAGAAGAACAGCCCCGGCACGGGAGCGTACTACCTCCTCGCTGTCGCGATGCACGCCTCGTTCAACGCCCTCGCTTCGCTCGCCGTCCTACTCGCGGTGCTCCACATCGGCGGGGTGGCGGTCGAGCTCGCCTCGCTCATCGCCCTCCTCGCCGCGATGACGTTCGCGTTCGGGGCGATCGAGCATGTGCGCACGGTGATCCAGAACGCGGACTATCCGGCGCTCGCCGGCTCCCGCCGCAGCTTCGCGGCCCGCCGCGTGCTCCCCCCGAAGAAGTAGGACCCGCTTACCGGCGTGCCGACGTCGCCTCGCCCTTGCGCCGCCAGTCGGATTCGTCCACCGACTTGTAGACCTCGCCTTCGTCGACCGAGTGCGGTGTGTCTCCGCTTTGGCCGACGTCCCGGATGCGCGCCTTCTTGAGTAGCCAGTAGTGGATCCGCCACGTCTTGCCGCGGGAGACCGTCGCGTCCTCCTCCTCGCTCGTGAGCAGGCCCTCTTCCTCGAGCTGGTAGAAGCGGTCGCGGTCTTCGCTCGACAGTTTGTTGTCGAGCACGGTATCGTCCAGTCCGAAATAGCCGAGCACCATGCGCGCCACCAGCCGGGCCTCCCCGGGGGGAACCTTGCCGTGCGCGACGAGCGTCCGGTCGATCGCCCGGGTCAGTTCGAGCTCGTTGATCGAAGCCATGAGTCGAACGGGGCCACGCCGAACCGGAGTAAAAACTTCGCCGTGGACCGCCCGGCCGACGAGGTATTGTGGTCGGCCGTGTCGTCCGGCCGTGCCCGATCCGGTTACGTTCGAGATCACCGAGCCGATCCGGGCCGCGGCCCAGCGGGCTCGAGGGAAGGGGCTCTGCCCCGAATGCTTCGGTCGGCTGTTCGGCCGGTGGGGCCACGGTCTTTCGAATCCGGAGCGGGCTGCCCGGCTCGAAGCGGATCTCGGGACCGCCCCGACGGCGACCGTTGCCCCGTGCCCTCTCTGCGGGGGAACGTTTGAGCGCCTCCCGGTCTGGGTCGACCGGTCTCTGCGGGCCGCCGAGGGGTATGAGTGGCACCGGTTCACCTGCGGCTCGCGCTGGGATCCCGAGCGCCTCGCCATCGAGGAGTCCTACTGGGGGGAGGCCGGTACGGAGTGGGGCGAGAGCGCCCGCTCCGCGTTCAATCGAGAGCTCGGAAAGCTCCTCGAGCGGCGCACGGGGGCGGCCGGAGGACCCGACCGGCCCGACCTGGTCTTTCTGGCCGATCTCCCGGTAGGCCGTGTCGACCTCACGGTGATGCCCCTCTACCTTCGGGGACGCTACTGCAAGTTTGACCGGACGCTCCCCCAGACCCGCTGGCCGTGCCGCCGGTGCCAGGGGCGGGGATGCCCGGCGTGCAACGGGACCGGGAAGACGTACCCGACGAGCGTCGAGGAGCTGGTCGGAGCGCCGTTCGTCCGCGCCGCAGGCGCCGAGGGGACCCGGTTCCACGGCATGGGCCGGGAGGATATCGACGCGCGGATGCTCGGTCGCGGTCGCCCGTTCGTGCTCGAACTGCTGCGCCCGAAGGTTCGCTCGATCGACGTCCCCGGAATCGCCGCGGCGCTCGGGGCGGACGCGGCGGGGCGGGTCGAGATCGGGGAAGTTCGGCCGGCGGTCGCGGAGGACGTGGTGCGGGTCAAGGAGGCGTCCCCCGAGAAGAGCTATCGCGTCGGCGTGACGGGGTCGGCGCCCGTGGAAAAGGTTAATGAGGCTCTCCGGCTCGCGACCGGTCGAGCGATCGCCCAGCGTACTCCGCGACGCGTGGCGCACCGCCGGTCCGACCTCGTCCGAGAGCGCCGGATCGTCGCGGCGCGGCTCGTCGAGGCGACGGACGGGCGGTTCACGCTCGATGTCAGGACCGAGGCCGGAACATACGTCAAGGAGTGGGTCGAGGGAGATGAGGGACGCACCGAACCGAGCCTCGCTACCCTCGTCGGAGCACCCCTAAAGGTCGAGTACCTCGACGTGCTGGAGATCCACGATTCGGAGGCTTAGATGGTCAAGAGTTCCAAGGGGTTCCGTTCCCGTTCGCGCGGCACCTTCACCAAGGATGTCCGCGAACGCGGGATGCCTCCCGTCAATCGGTTCCTGCGGGAGTTCGCGATCGGCGACAAGGTGACGGTCGTGCTCGAGCCATCCGACCACCACGGTCAGCCGCATCCCCGCTACCAGGGGCGGACCTGCACCGTCGTCGCGAAGTCCGGACGGGCGTACCGGATCCAGTTCGTGGACGGCGGGAAGGCCAAGGAGCTCATCGCGCTACCGATCCACCTCGTGCCCTCGGCGCCGGAGGCCGAGGATGCCTGATCCCGTCCCGCTCGCGCGGGTGAAGGAACTGCTCGCCGAGGAGGCGACCCGCCGCACCCTTCCGCGCGAGGCGGGGCTCGCGCTGCAGCACGCCGAGCTGTTCGCCCGCCTCGAGCCCGAAGCGACCGCGAAGATGATCGCCGAGCTGCGGACGCTCCCCTTCGTGGACGCATCGCTGGCGATCAAGATCGCCGATGTTCTGCCCCAGTACCCCGAAGAGATCCGCCTCCTCTTCTCGAAGGAGCGGGTCGCGCTGGACGAGGCCCAGGTCGCCCGACTGCTCGAGATCGTTGCCCAGCACAAATGAGCGGGAGGCCCCGTGGAGAACTACGCTCGCATTCTCGACTACCTGCCGAACGGCCGACAGACGGAGCGCGGCTTCCACCGGGAGCCGCTCGCCCTCGGTCTCGGTGAGGACGAGCTCAAGCTGCTCGAGCTCGTGCCCCGCCTCGGTGCGGTGCTCGCTGCCGGCCAGCGGATCCCGCTCGTTCCCCTCGAGGGCGCTCCCCCTCCGATCGACCACGTCCGGCGACGCCTCGGGTACGACGAGCTCACCGTCACGGCCCGCACCGAGCTCACCAACGCGCTCGAGTCGATCGTGAAAGGGAACGAGACCCGCTACCTGCGGGTGTTCAACGACGCGCCCGCGGTGTCGCGCCGCTTCCACCTGCTCGAGCTCCTTCCGGGGATCGGCAAGAAGACGATGCAGCAGATCGTGGACGAGCGGCGCCGGGCGCCGTTCCATAGCTTCGCGGACATCGAGGCGCGGCTCCATCTCAAGAGCCCCGAGCGGCTGATCGTCGCGCGGATCGAACAGGAGCTGAGCGGTGCCGACGACAAGTACCGGCTCTTCGTTGCCCCGTAAGGGGCCGATGGCCGCGCCGGTCCCGATCTTCGTCCCCGAGCGGCCCGGCGAGGTCCGCTCGACCCTCGAGCGGATCGGCGTTCGGCCCTCCCGCGCCCTGGGACAGTCGTTCCTCTCGGACCCGTTCGTCGCCGACGCGGAAGCGGCGCTGGTCGAGCTACCCCCGGGAAAGCCGATCCTCGAGATCGGCGGGGGTCTCGGGGTCGTGACCGCCGCGCTCCTGCGCCGGCGGCTCGGGCCGCTCACCGTGATCGAACGCGACCGGCGGCTCGCGGAGTTCCTCCGTAGCACGTTCGGCGACCGGATCCGGGTCCTTGAGGGGGACGCGCTCGAGATCGACCTTCCGCCCGCCGCGTGCGTGGTCGGCAATCTACCCTACTCCATCGGAACCCCGCTCCTCCTGCGCTTGTTCGCCGCCCGCTATCCCCGGGTCGTCTTTCTCCTCCAGAAGGAGGTCGTCGACCGGATCGCGGCCGGGCCGGGAACGAAACAGTATGGGCGATTATCGATCGTCTCGCAGCTGTACGGGACGGTCGAGCGGTTCCGTACCGTTCCGCCGTCCGCGTTCACTCCCGAACCGGAGGTGGCGAGCCGTCTCGCGGTCCATCGCGGCCGGGGCGGTCCCCTGCCCGTGCCGTCCGTCCCCGACTTCGAGCGAGTGGTCCGCCTCCTGTTCGGTCAGCGGCGGAAGCAGTTGGTCAACCTTCTGCCGCGGATCGCCTCCTCCCGGGTCGACGCCGCCGCGCTCGCCCGGGAAGCGTCCTGGCCGGACGATTGGGCCGGACGGCGACCCGAAGAGCTCCCCCCCGAAGCGTACTTCGCGCTCGCCCGGGCGATCGCGTCGCGTACCTAGATCGACCGTCGCGCCCAGGGCGACGCCGTCCCTCGGTTACGGCGGAGGCGGCCGTGAGCGCAGGCCGCTGACGATCTGGTCGTATTGCTCGCGCGTGATCTCGCCGCGGGCGTACCTCAGTCGGGCGGTCCGGATCGCCGGGTCGAAGCCGGCGCCGCGATACGGTCCTTCGCCCCACCGAGCCCCGCGATACTGTTGGCGACGGGAGCTCCAGAAAATCACGCGGATCGCCATGAACGAGAGCCAGATCACGAGGAAAACGATCAAGAATCCCCCGAACGGGAACCCCGCCCCCCCCACCCCGCGCGCCCGCGGCAAGAGCGTCCAGATCAGCACGCCGATCACGACGATCGCAGCGACGGCTACCGCAGCGAGGATTCCCCACCGGTGCGGGCGAGGAGCCTCGTATCCTCGGGGTCCCGGCCCGCCGTCGGGCAGCGGTGCGGACGGTGCGTTCATCGGTCGAGCGCGCCATGCGAAGACGACCTACATAAACGACGGTCCCGGCGCGGTCCGGCGGGCGGCGCGCCCCCTTCGTCCCGTCGGGCGGACGGTCAATGGACGGCGAGCGGTCGAGCGTACTTCCCCCTTTATATCTCGGGTACCGGTGCTCACCTTGGGAGCCCGACCGGATTCCCCGCCCTGCCGGGCGGCGATCGCCGGACCGTTCCCGGAGAGCGCAGATTCTGTGGTAGGTCGGGCCGAGGACCGGGCGCGGCTGCGCGCCCTACGCTCCGCCGAGCCTCCCGCCCCCGTGCGGCTGTTCATCGCGACACTTCGGGTGCGAGTCCCGAAGACGCTCTGGACGGGGCCGTTCTCGATCGCGCACCCGGGGGTCCGCCTCGAGGCCCTGAATCGGGCCGAGGTCGGGCCGAACATCTCGGTCTCGGACTACTGGATCAGCGGCGGCCCCCCGGGCGGCTACGCCCACGAGATCGAGCAGTTCAAGGACGTCCTGCAGGTCGAGAGTTTGGCCGAGGTTGGCGACGGCTGCCTCTACCGCATCACGTACCGGAACCCGCCGATCCTCGCCGTCTACCGACGCCTGCGCCTCCCGGTCCAATTTCCGCTGCGGATCCAGGACGGCTTCCTGACGTGGGAGGTCGTCGCCCGGCGGGCGGAGTTCGATGAGGTGCTTCGGTACACTCGCGAGGCGAACGCGGACATGACGATCGTTTCCATCCGACGCCGCCCGTTGCGCAGCCACCTGCCGATCCTGACGGAGACGCAGCAGCAGCTGCTCTCGAACGCGATGGCAGCAGGATACTTCGCCGTCCCTCGCGGCATCACGCTGACCGATCTCGCGAAGCGGCTCGGTCGGAGCAAGTCGTCGATCTCAGAGGCGATCGCGATCATCGAGAAGAAGCTGCTGGAGACCGCGATGCGATCCGCCTCCGCGGCGGCCTAGGAACCTCGTCGTTGGGTCCATCGGCCGCCCGACGCCCTCCGAACCCGTTCGGACGTACGAAGGAGTTCGGGCCGGGTTGATGCCGACGAGGGACACTGACTCGGGTCGGAGAGTTGACGATGGCCCTGGAAGCACGGTCGAACGACCCGAGGATAGATCGGCTACGTCGGGCCGACATCGTTTCGCACTCCACCCCGGCCCGCGGGCCGGTCGGCCGGTCGTTCGGTACTGTCCCTGCTCGGACCGTGCGCGCTCGCTCCTCCGCGCGACGGGGGGCGAAGGGATGGCACGGCCCCCCGGTGATTCCATCGGACCCGTCGCACCGATCCGACGCCCACCCCTCCCCCCTGCGTCCGTCGCTCGACCTGCCCCGAGTCGTACGTTCCGGCGTACCGGCCGTTCCGACCGGAGCGGGGTCCGTCCTCGATCTCGCGGTCACTCTTTCGCGCGAGCCGGTAACTGTCCTCGTTCACGGGGCGTCTCGGGACCTCGTCAATCTCGTTACCTACGGACTCGTGGCGTGGGTCGGTTCGGAGTTCTCCTGGATCGACGTGCGGATCGGGCATCAACCCCCGTCGGGGATGGGACCGGTCCATCTCGGACTCATCCCGACGGGCCGGTTGGTCGTAGTGAACCGCCTCGCTGAGATGGCCCCCAATCGCATCGGACGGGACGCCCTCCGATCCGTCGTTCGTCCCGACGGGCCGCGCGATTCGCTCGAAGAGCTCTCGGAGTTCGTTCGATTGCCCCGTCCCATCCAGATAGCGCTCGCCCGGACCGCCCCGGGCTCCCACCCCGGGATCATGGTCGTTTCGAACGCTCACCGTCTCATAGCCCTCTACGACGCGACGACGGTCCCGGAGCTACTGCGCGAGATCACCGGACTCGGCGCATCGCTCTTTGTCTCGTACGCTGACGAGCCGCCCACGCGCCGTTCGGCGTTCGACTACGTGCTGCAGGTCGTCGGCCGTTCCGCCGAGGAGTGGTCGGAGGCGACGATCGAATTCGAACGAGCGGTCGGGCGCGGCGCACCTGCCGAAGGGCTCCGGATGCGGATCGCCGAGATCGAACCCCTTCGGCTCTGCCTGAGCGAGGCGATCTCCCATCGAGCCAGCCAGTCGGCGCCGGAGTAGGTGCGCTTCCGGCCGTTCCCCCGATCAGGGTACGTCGCGCGCCGAGCGCAAGTCGATGCCGGGCTCGAGCACCGACTTCAGGTCAATGAAGAGTTACGCCCATCCCGGTTGGACGCCGACGTAGAGCTCGAGCGAAGACGGCGTTGTCCCGTAGCCGGAATGTCGGATCGCGACCCGCGTCCCTCCTCCCCATCGGCAGAGAATGAAGGTCACCCGAGTCTCCGGAAGCCGGGCCGACGGCCGGAGAGGTCGAACCATCGATCCGGGTCAGAGGCGAGCACCGTGCCCGCGTGCCAACATCTTCCCTGCCAAACGAAGACGTACTTGCCTCCTCGCTAGTTCTCGAGATGAGCGCTCGCGAGGAACCAGCCGGAGAGCTCCTTCGGCTCGGTGAGGGCCCGGGAGATCATCCTCGGGGGCGCGGCGATCGGGTCCACCTGGCAGATCATCGGAGAAGATGGCGACACGGAATCGCGCCCGGCGACCGGACGGGGAGCCGACCCGGCCTCGAACCCCCGTTCTTCGAGGTCCTCTCTTTCACGCCGGGGGTCGCATCAGCTTCATCCCCCCGGGGACGGTTCGCCCGCGAATGACCTCTGATCGCACGGCCGATCCCTTGGAGAAGGGTCAACCCGCTGGCCCGGTCCGACCTTCGTCGGCCTTCTACGTCATCGTCCGGGGACCGCTGGGCGTTGGAAAGTCGACCGTCTCCCTCCAACTGGCCGAGAGGCTCGGGGCCAAATACATCTCGATCGACCGAATCCTCGAGGAGGCAGATCTCTGGGTCGAGGGCGCCCTCCCGGAGTTCCTGCGGGCGAACGACATCACGATTTCGCGGGCCCGGGAGAGCCTCACTCGCGGTACGCCGGTGATCGTCGACGGGAACTTCTACTGGAAAACCCAGATCCAGGATCTGATCGAACGCCTCGACTTCCGTGGCTATGTCTTCACCTTACGCGCATCGCTCGAAGTTTGCATCGCCCGCGACGCGGAGCGCGAATCCCCGTTCGGAGAGGCCGCAACGACCGAAGTGTTCGCCAAGACAACGCGCTTCGAGTGGGGGACGGAAGTCGATGCGAACGGTCGGCTCGAGGCGGTGATCGACGAGATCGTCGCACGCCTCTCCGGATCGCAGGAGAACGCCGTCCGAGCCCCGCATTGAACGCAGTTCCCAAGATCGGTGACGGGTGGTTTTTATATAGAAGCGTAAGTCTCCCACTCATGGTACGACCATGATGCAAGGCACACCGATCTTCATCCTGAAGGAAGGCACGGAACGCGAGCGCGGAAAGGGAGCCGCCTCGAACAATATCGCCGCCGCTCGGGCTGTCGCCGACACTGTTCGGACGACGTTGGGCCCCCGGGGCATGGACAAGATGCTCGTCGATTCGATGGGCGACATCACGATCACGAACGACGGCGTCACGATCCTGAAGGAAGTTGACGTCGAGCACCCGGCCGCCAAGATGCTGGTCGAGGTCGCCAAGACGCAAGACCAGCAGTGCGGCGATGGTACTACGACCGCGGTGGTCCTCGCGGGCGAGCTGCTCAAGCGCTCCGAGCGCCTCCTCGAGCAAGACGTTCACCCGACGGTCATCACCCGTGGTTTCCAGCTCGCGGTCCAGGAGGCTCGCCGCCTTCTCGAGACCGAGATCGGCACGACGGTCAAGGCCGATGACCAGACGATCCTCGTGGACTGCGCCCGGACGGCCATGGGGTCGAAGGGCGTCGCCGGCTCGCGGGACGAACTCGCGCTCATCGCCGTCAAGGCTGTCCAGAAGATCGCGGAGCAGCGCGGCGGTAAGACCGTCTGCGATGTCGATCAGATCAAGGTCGAGAAGCGTCACGGCGGCACGATCCATGACACCGAGCTCATCGAAGGAATCGTCCTCGACAAAGAGCGCGGTCACCCGCGGATGCCGACCGAGCTCAGCGACGCGAAGATCGCTCTGCTCAACTCGGCGCTAGAGATCAAGAAGACCGAGATCGAAAGCAAGATCAACATCAAGAATCCGTCGCAGATCCAGAGCTTCCTCGACGAGGAAGACAAGTCGTTCCGCAAGATGGCGGACCAGGTCAAGGGGTCCGGCGCGAACGTGGTAATCTGCCAGAAGGGGATCGACGATGTCGTCCTGCACTACCTCGCCCGGGACGGGATCTACGCCCTCAAGCAGGTCAAGGAGTCCGACCTCCAGAAGCTCGCCCGCGCCACCGGCGGAAAGATCGTGACGGGCATCAAGGAACTCTCCCCCTCCGACCTCGGCCACGCGGCCAAGATCGAAGAGCGCAAGGTCGGCGATGACGACATGACGTTCATTACCGGCTGCTCCAACCCCCGCTCGGTCTCGATCCTTATCCGCGGCGGCACGGAGCACGTGACCCAAGAGGTCGAGCGCTCACTGCACGACGCGCTGAAGGTCGTCGCCAGCGTCCTCGAGGACGGGGTCGTCTGCCCCGGCGGGGGCGCGACCGAGATAGAGCTCGCCGTCAAGTTGCGCAAGTGGGCCCAGACCGTCGGCGGGCGCGAGCAGCTTGCGGCCGAGGCGTTCGCCCAGTCGCTCGAAGCCGTGCCATGGGCACTGGCCGAGAACGGCGGCTACGACTCGATCAACACGCTCATCGAACTGCGGAGCGCGCACGACGGTGCGTCCGCCAACAAGAACATCGGCGTGAACCTTGCGGACGGAAAGGCGGCCGATATGTGGAAGCTCCACGTCATCGAACCGCTGCGCGTCAAGCGCCAGGCGCTGAGCTCGGCGGTCGAGGTCGCCAACATGGTGCTCCGGATCGACGACGTCATCGCATCGAAGCGCTCGAGCCCCTCCCCGGGCGGCGGAGCCGGCGGCGGTCACGACCACTAGACCATAGCCCCTGACGAACCCCCTTTCCCCGGGCCGGCGTCTCCCCACCGCCGGCCCGAAGCTTTCTTAATGCACCCCGGGTAGGCCGCTCACCATGCGCACAAAACCGGTGGAGTCCGTCACCCGGCTCGATATCGTGGCCCTCGAGCCCCGCCCGGCGATTTACCTCTCCTACGACGGGCTCGCAGGACTGAGCCAGCGGCCGATCCTTCGCGACCTGATGGACGAGATCGAGCGCAAGGGCACCGAAGAGTCCCGTGCCTTCCTCGAGGCGATCCGACGGACCCGCTCGGCCCAGGTGCACGTCTACTTCTCCGATTACGTCAGTTACGGGATCGGCGGAGGGGACGCCGCGGCCGAGTTCTTCCTCGGCACGTACCTCCTCCTGCACGAGCCGGCGCGCCCCGCCGGCAAAGAAGCGGCGGTCCCCGAGCACCTCGCGTTGTTCCGACCCGGCGGTGTCGAGCGCCTCGCGCTTGAGAACCCGGCGAACTGACGCCGGTCCGCACGAGCCGTTTTCTACCCGCCCCTCCCTCGCCGGCGACGACGGATGGGCGACGGTACTCCCCTCGAAGAGGAGCGGCGCGCCAAGGTCGCCCGCCTGCGGGCGAGCGGACGCGAGCCGTACCCTTGGGAGTTTCCGGGGCGCGTCGGCTCCAATGCCGTCCGGGCCGCGTGCTCCTCGCTGACCGCGGGCGGAGATCCGGCCGCGGCCGTTCTGCGCGTCGCCGGTCGGATCCGGGCGATCCGCCAGCACGGGCGCACCGCCTTCGCGGACCTCGAAGATCTCGAGGGCTCGATCCAGCTCTTGTTCCGCGTCGACGATCTCGGGGAGGAACGCTACCGCGCCTGGCTGTCGGACCTAGACTCAGGGGATATCCTCGGCGCGGAGGGTCATCCCACGGTCACGCGCAAGGGGGAACCGACCCTTGTTGCCGACTCCCTGACCCTCCTGGCGAAAGCGATCTCCCCTCCGCCCGAGAAGTTCCACGGTCTGACGGACGTCGAGGAACGGTTGCGCCGCCGCTACGTCGATCTTCTCTCCTCGCCGGCGGTGCGCGAGCGGTTCCGCGTCCGAAGCCTCCTCGTTCGAGAGATCCGACACGCGTTCGATGACGCAGGGTTCCTGGAGGTCGAAACACCGGTCCTGCTCCGCGTGGCGAGCGGGGCCGCCGCCGCGCCGTTCGTCACCCGCTCGAACTACCTGGCCGCCGAGCTCCAGCTGCGGATCTCCATCGAGCTCCCGCTGAAGCGACTGCTCGTCGGCGGCCTTGAGCGGGTGTACGAGCTCGGGCGCTCCTTCCGCAACGAGGACCTCGATACGATCCACTCCCCCGAGTTCAGCGAGCTCGAAGCGTACTGGGCGTACGCCGACTACCACGACATGCGACGGTTCATGGAAGCGTTGTTCGAGCGTCTCGCGAAGCGCACGGTGGAGATCCTTCCCGAGAACCCGGAGGTCGCACGGGCGGCCGCCCGATTCCGCCCACCGTTCGCCACGCTCGATTTCGTCGAATCGCTCGAGCGCGCGAGCGGCATCTCCGACCTCCTGTCCAAGAGTCGGGACGAGCTTCGTGACCTCGCGCGACGGGCCGGCTCTACGGTTCCCGACAACTCGTCCACAGGCACCTTTCTTGACAAGCTGTTCGAGCATTACGTCGAACCGACGATCGACCGGGTCACGTTCGTCGTCGATCACCCTGCCGCGACGACACCGCTCGCGAAGGGGCATCGCTCGAAGCCCGGCCGCGTCGAGCGATTCGAGGTGTTCGCCCCCGGCTACGAGCTCGCGAACGCCTACACCGAGCTCACCGACCCGGACGAGCAGGAACGGCGATTCCGTGAACAGCTCGGGGAGCGGGGCGACGACCGGTACGCCTTCGACCTCGACTACGTCGAGGCGCTGCGCTACGGCCTTCCCCCGACGACAGGAATCGGCTTCGGGGTCGATCGGCTCGTCATGGCGTTGCTTGGACTCCCGTCGATCAAGGACGCCATCCTGTTCCCCCTCATGCGGGCGAAGTAGCCTCGCGCCCGTTTCTTTATAGACCCGCTCCGTCGATGGAACGGAGATGTCCGCGGATCCGTCCCCCCGCGAGGTCCGCCCCGGCGGCGACGCGAGGGGCGCGGAGCACTACGTGCCCCCCCACGAGGCGGCGCTGCCGCTCTCGATCGAAGGCCTTACCGTCCAGTACGGGGAGCGGCGCGCCGTCACCGACCTCTCGGTGACCGTCCGCCCGGGCGAGATCTACGGTCTGCTCGGGTCGAACGGGGCAGGAAAGTCGAGCACGATCAAGTCCGTGGTCGGCCTCGTTCGGCCCCTGGCGGGGCGCGTTCGTGTCTTCGGGTTCGACGTCGCGGAGGAGGCCCTCCGCACCAAGGCGGAGATCGGGTACGTCCCCGAGACCTCGATGTTGTACGACTCGCTGACCCCGAGGGAGTTCCTCGAGTTCGTCGCCGGGGTCCGACGGCTCGATGCGCGGACGGCGACCGTCCGAGCCCGAACGTATGCCGCGGCGTTTCGCCTCGAGTCGGAGTTCGAGGAGCCGATCGTCGCGCTCTCGAACGGGACGCGGCAGAAAGTGCTCCTGATCGCCGCCCTGCTCCACGCTCCTCGCCTGCTCGTCCTCGACGAGCCGTTGAACGGGCTCGATCCCCGATCCGTGCGGATCGTAAAGGACCTGCTCCGACGCTACGTCGCGGACGGAGCTCGCGGGGTCCTGTTTTCGACCCACACCATGGAGGTCGCGCAGGAGCTCTGTCACCGTGTCGGGATCCTCGACGCCGGCGTGCTCCAGGGGGAGGGGACCGTGCCCGAGCTGCGCGGCCGCATCGCAAGCGGGGACGCCTCTCTGGAGGAGATCTTCCTGCGGCTCACGCGGGAGGATGAAGGGCTCTCCGACGCGGTCGCCCTGCTCGGGGAGCGGTAGGATGGGCTGGCGCGAGGCGTGGCGCCTCGGAGGCGTGGCGTTCGGGGAGCTCTCGTTCCAGGCGGTCTACGCGTTCCGACAAGGGAACATCGTTCCGGTCACCTCCTCGAAGTCCCTCGTCCCGAAGGGCCGCAGCCGGGTCAATCAGAGCAAGGGGATCGTCAGCGCCCTTCTCGGACTGCTCGCCATCGGCGCCGCGGC
The DNA here is from genome assembly GCA_049285595.1 of Thermoplasmata archaeon. Classification (GTDB taxonomy): domain Archaea; phylum Thermoplasmatota; class Thermoplasmata; order Lutacidiplasmatales; family UBA184; genus Lutacidiplasma. The sequence goes on along the minus strand of JBAQAF010000013.1, from coordinate 42,560 downwards.
GTTCCTGCACGACGGCGCTCGCTTCTCGATCGACCTGTTCGGCTACGCGATCCCGGCGGCAGTGCTCGACACGGGGGTGCTGACCGGACTCCTGACGCTCGACGCAGCGTTCCTGTGGTGGACCGGGCTCCAGGTGCTGCCGACCCTCCTCTCCTCGGCGGTTCTCCCCGTCCTGGAGACCCTCCCGCTCGACGCCGCCACTTTTCGCCGCGCGGCGGCGATCCTGTACTTTCGTCTGTTCGACCTCCCGATCCTCACCGTTCTCGTGGTCACTCCGCTCGCCCTCGGGATCGCGCTAGGGGCGGCGGCGGGGCTCGCGATCGTTCCCGGGGTGGTCGCTTCCGTCGTTTTCGCCCTCGCGCTCTCCCTCGTCACCGGCCGGTTCTTCGTGCACCGTATCCAGGGCGCGCGCGGAGGCGGCAGCGGTACCGCGGTCCGCTGGATGCTGTTGATCCTCTGGCTGCTCCCCTCGTTCGCCATCCTCGGGTTCGTCACGACCGGCACCCGGTTCCTCTTCCTGCTCCAGGACGTCACCATGCACGGGGGGGCATCGTTGCTCCGCGACCTGATCTACGCGACGTATCCCGTACCGTTCGCGCTCCTGACGGGGGTCGCGGCCCACGGAACGGCCGGCGTCGGTCTCGACAAAGGGGCCACCCTCGCCTTCGCGCTCGGGGCCGCGGCCTATCTCGGGCTCGTCGCGTGGGCAGCTCTCTGGTTGTTCCGCGAGATCCGGGAACTCGGCCACCTCCCGGTCGCGACGGCGGCGGCCGGCCCGGCGGCGAGCTACCGGATCCGACCGCAGGCGGCCGCCTGGGCGGTGTTGACGAAGGACCTGCGCATTGCGAGCCGAACCCCCGGCTACGCCTTCCTCCTCCTCCTCCCGATCCTCGACGCAGTCGCCCTCGGCCTGCTCACGGTCGTCGACGCCCCGCAGGCGGCGGCCGCCCGGGGGCTCGCGATCGGCACCGTCACCGCTGCCGCGCTCCTCGCAACCTTCTTTGGCCCCGCGTTTTTCGCGATCGAGGTGCTGGCGTACTCCTACGGACGGACCCTCCCGCTCCGAGACCGGTCGGTCGTCCTCGGCAAAGCGACCCTGATCTGCCTCATCTACCTGGTCGCCAGCGCGACCGTGCTCGCCCTGGCGAGCCTCCGGGTCACGGACCCATGGCTGTTCCTCGCATTCGTCGCGGCGGAACTTCCGGCGGTGCTCGCCGCCTCGTTCATCGAGCTCGGCTGGCTGTTCCGCCGCGCTCGGGCGAAGGGGTTCCCGGTCGCCAACCTGTACTCGGGAGGGTGGGTCGCGTTCCTGATCGCGATCCCGGGGTTGTTCGTCGCCGGGGCTCCGCTGATCGTCTACGTGCTTCTCGGCCTGCCGGCCATGGCGGTCGTCGCGGTCGTGGAGCTCGCGATCCTAGCCCCGTACGCGCTGGGAGGGTCGAATCGGTGAGCGGCTCTCCCCTCGCGCCGCGATTCGACCCCGCGACGATCGAGGCGAAGTGGCAGGACGAGTGGGAACGCACCGGTGCATTCGTCGCCCCCGAACGACCGACCGGGGCGACGTTCTCCCTGGTCCTCCCGCCCCCGAACGTCACGGGGGTCCTGACGATCGGCCACATGCTCGGCGACACCGTGATGGACATCCTCGCGCGACTCCACCGGATGCGCGGCGTCGCGACGCTGTGGGTACCGGGGCTCGACCACGCGGGCCTCGCCACGCAGGTGGAGGTACGGCGTCGGCTCCAGCGCGAGGGGGTACGGTTCGACGACCTGCCCCGCGAAGAGGCGCTTCAGGCGATCGGTCGCTGGATCGAGGAGCACGAACGGCGGATCCGCGCGCAGACCCGCCTCGGAGGATTCTCCGTGGATTGGGCGCGCTGGCGGTACACGATGGACCCGCTCAGCACGCGGGCGACCCGGGAGGCGTTCGTCGCGCTCCACCGGGAGGGGCTGATCTACCGGGGGGAACGGATGGTCAACTGGGATCCTCGCCTGAGGACCGCCCTCTCCGACCTCGAGGTGGTCCACGCCGAGGAGGACGGCGAACTGCTCTATCTTCGGTACGAGTTCGCGGACGGGACCCCCGGGGGAATCGAGGTCGCGACCGTCCGCCCCGAGACCGTCTTCGGGGACGTCGCGGTCGCCGTCCACCCGGACGACGCCCGGCACTTCGGGGAGGTCGGGCGCACCGTGGTCGTGCCGCTCGCCGGGCGCGTGGTCCCGGTCATCACCGACCCTTCCGTCGACCCCGCGTTCGGCGCGGGCGCCCTCAAGATCACGCCGCGTCACGATCTCGTGGACCGGGAGATCGCCCTGCGCCACCCCGGGCTCGCGACCCCCGTCGAGATCTTCGACGACTCGGCCCGGCTCACCGGTGCCTGGGTGCCCGAGCCGTACCGCGGGCTCGACCGTGATGCGGCCCGTAAGCAGGCGATCGAGGCGCTCGGCGCGTCCGGCGCGTTGCTCCGTCGGGTGCCGTACCGCCACGCGGTCGCCCGCTCCGAGCGCTCCGAGGTCCCGATCGAGCCGCGGCTCTCGACCCAATGGTTCGTTCGGATGGCTCCCCTCGCGACGCCCGTCGTGGACGCCGTTCGAACCGGGAAGATCCGGATCCATCCGGAACGGTGGAACCGGACGTTCTTCCGGTGGATGGAGGAGATCCAGGATTGGTGCATCTCACGCCAGGTTCTCTGGGGGCATCCGATCCCGGTCTACCACTGCGCCGCGTGCGGTACGGCGACCGCCTCGGTCGAACGCCCCGCCCGCTGTCCCGCCTGCCGGGCGACCGATCTCCGGGACGATCCGGATGTCCTCGACACGTGGTTCACCTCGTGGCTCTGGCCGTTCGCTGCGCTCGGGTGGCCGGAATCGAACAGCACGCTCGAGCGCTACTACCCGACCAGCGTCCTCGTCACCGGCCGCGACATCATGTTCTTCTGGGTCGCCCGAATGATGATGGCCGGCTTCCGGTTCACCGGCCGGGCGCCGTTCGCCGACGTCTACTTCACCGGAATGCTCCGCGACGAGCACGGCCGGCGGATGTCGAAACACCTCGGGAACTCTCCCGACCCGGCGGAAGTGATCCGGACCCGGGGGGCGGACGCGCTCCGGTTCTCCCTCGTCTTCCCGAACCCGACCGACGAGGACGGGCCGTTCGGCTCGGCGGCGCTCGACGGGGCCCGGAACTTCCTCACGAAGCTCTGGAACCTCGCCCGGTTCACCCTCCCGCACGTTCCGCTCGGCACCCCCCCTCCCGACCGGGCCCCGGTCGTGGGCCGTTCGGGCGCGCTCGAGAATCGATGGATCCTCGCTCGCTACCAGCGGACACGGAACGAGGTCGACCGGGCGCTCGATGCGTTCGAACCGTCCAAGGCGGCGACGGCGCTCCACTCGTTCGTCTGGCATGACCTCGCGGACCGCTACCTCGAGATCTCCAAGGAGGCGCTGTCGGGGACCCGCGGGGAACCGTTGCGTCGGGAGACGCAGGCGGTGCTCCTGTTCGTGCTCGAGCGGTCGCTCCGCCTCCTCCACCCGTTCGTCCCGCACGTTACCGAAGAGCTGTGGCACGCCCTCCCCCACCCCGAGGGTCTGCTCGACGCGACCCCGTGGCCGCCCGCCTCGGAGGTCGACCCTGATCCGATCGCCGAGGTCGAGATGGAGCCCGTCCTCGAGGCGGTGCATCTTCTCCGGAACCTGAAGGCGGACGAGAAGGTCCCTCCCGGAACGACGCCGCGGGCGTGGGTCCGGCCCGCGGGTCCGGAGGTCGCCCGGATCCTTTCGGCCCAACGAGGCACGATTGCCCGTCTGGCCCAGGTCGCCGGTCCCGAGCTCCTCGACGCCGGCGTCGCCCCTCCGGGAACGACCGCCGGACGGGTCGCTCCCCTCGGAGAGTGCTTCATCGAACGCTCCCCTACGACCGCCAGCTCCACCGAGACGCTCGAGCGGGAGCGCGAGAAGCTCTCGCTCCTCCTCGACAAGACCCGCGGTCGACTCGCCGACGCGGGATTCCGCGCCCGCGCGCCGCCCGAGGTCGTCCGCGAGGCGGAAGGAAAGGCTGCCGAGCTCGCCGAGCGGATCCAGCGCATCGACGAACAGTTGAAGGAGAGCGGCGCTTCGGTCGGAACCCCATGACGAAGCGCCCAGCGCCGAAACCCCGTCGCCCCGCACGGTCCCGACCCGTTTCGGCGCCGCGGGTTTTCGACTCGATCCCGCTCGCCGCCGGCCGCAAGGCGCACCCCCCGATCGGTCTCGGGCTCTGGGGCCTCGGTCGGTGGACCGCCGAGGACGAGGCGCGCACCAAGGCGACGATCGGTCGGGCCTACGAGAAGGGGATCCGCTGGTTCGACACGGCGGAGGTGTACGGCGGCGGGCGCTCCGAACGGATCCTCGGCGAGGTCCTGCATCGCGCGACCGGCGGAGCGGACGATGCGTTCGTGGTCACCAAGGTCTCCTGGGAGCACCTGCGCCCGGCCCAGGTTCGGGCGAGCCTGATCAACAGCCTGGAACGCCTCGCGCGACGCTCCGTCGATCTCTACCTCGTTCACGCCCCCGATCCTCGGGTCCCGCTCGCGGAAACGATGCCGGCGCTCGAGGCGCTCTGGAAGGAAGGAAAGGTCGGGGCGATCGGCGTCTCGAACTTCACCGTCGACGACCTCGAAGCGGCGGCGAAGCATCTCAGCGAGACCCGGATCGCGGTCAACCAGGTCCGGTACAATCTCCTCGACCGGGACGACGGGGATCCCGTCCGGGAGTACTGCCGGTCCCACGGGATCCTGCTCGAGGCGTACACGCCGCTCGCCCGGGGTCTCCTGAACGGCCGGTACCTGGACGGGCAGCGGATCCCCGCGAACGTGCGCCGCCTCTCCGAGCGCCTGCTCGAGCCGCAGCGGGCGAAGGAGACCCTCACCCGGGCGCGCGCGATCCGCGATCTCGCCACCGAAGCGGGCCTCTCGACCGCGTCGATCGCCCTGCATTGGCTCCGCCGCCAGGGAGCGGTCCCCGTGTTCGGGGCGAGTCGACCGGGGCAGGTCGACGAGAATCTCGCCGCCTGGGCGACCCCCCCCGACGAGGCGCTCCTCGTCCGGGCCGAAGCGCTCGCCCGGGGCGACCGTGCTTAGGTTCGTCGCCCTCGACATGGACGGGACGCTGGTCGACGTGGCGAGCTCCTGGGCGGCGGTCCATACCCATTTCGGCGAGCAGAACGCAGACGGGCTGCGCCGGTTCCTCGCGAACGAGATCGACGACGAGGAGTTCATCCGGACCGACATCGTGATCTGGCGCCGTCACGCGCCGGAGCTGACGGTCTTCGACCTGGAACGGATCCTCGCCGACGTGCCGCTCATGCCCGGAGCAAAGGCGCTGGTCGACGGGCTGAAGCGCCGAGGGATCCGTACGGCGATCCTCAGCGGAGGGATCGACTTGCTCGCTCGCCGCATCGCCCGCGAGCTCGGCATCGACGTGGCGCTGGCCAACGGGTTCCGCGTGACCGCGCAGGGCCGGCTCACGGGCGAAGGGATCGTCCGGGTGCCGATCCACGAGAAGGAGCGGGTGCTCTCCGACCTCCAGGCGCAGCTCGGATTCGCCCCGGAGGAGACCGCCTCGGTAGGAAATTCGGCGATCGACGTCGGGATGTTCCGCCGGAGCCGCCTCGGGATCGCCTTCCTGCCCGAGGACGAGGAGGTCCGACGCGGGGCCCACGCGATCGTCACAGAAAGGGACCTCGCGAGGGTGCTCGATGCCCTGGAGCGATTTCCGGCGGAGTGAGGGCGGGAAGCCTTATCCCCGTCCGCTCGCTCGTATTCTCCTCCATGGAATCGTACTCGGTACTCCTCGAGCGAGCCCGCTCGAAACTGCCCCCGGTCCGCGCGGCCGGCGAGCGGTTCGTCGTCCCCGACGCGGACATGATGTCCGACGGGAAGAACACCGTGATCCGTAACCTGCAGGAGATCGCGAGCGTGATGCGCCGGGAGCCCCCGCATCTGATCGGCTACCTCGCGAAGGAGTTCGGCTGCCCGGGCGTCCTCGATCTGCCCCGCGGGGTCCTCAAGTCCCGCCTCACGAAGGACCAGGTCGCCCAGCGACTGCGGGAGTACACCGCGAAGTACGTGATCTGTTCGGAGTGCAAGCGGCCCGACACCCACCTGCAGAAGGACGGCCGCCTGACCCTCCTCATCTGCGAGGCGTGCGGCGCCCAGCGGCCGATCACGGTCCGCCGCGTCGTCGCGCCCGAGAAGCCGCGCGCCCCGGTCGTCGTTGGCGAGATCTATCGACTGACGATCGAGGACGTCGGCCGGCGGGGCGACGGGGTCGCGAAGAAGGAAGGTTTCGTCATCTTCGTGACGGGCGCCAACCAGCGCGGCGTCACGATCAACGCCAAGATCACGAAAGTGCTCGGCAACAACGCCTACGCCATCGTGCAGCCGTAGCGTCGCCATGCGCAGTGTCCGCTGGCTCGGACTCCTCGGCCTCTACGTCGGCGCCCAGATCGTCGGGCTCGCGCTCGCGGACCCGTTCCGCTCGGAGGGGCTCTCCTCCACCTCCAACCCCCAGAGCGCGGCGTCGCCGCTGTTCCTGATCGCGATCATCATCATCGCCCCCCTGGCGATCCTCCTGTTCGTCCGCCTCAAGGGAGCGATGTCGCTCCTCCGCACCGGGATCCTCGTCATGATCGCCCTCTCCCTCTACATCACCCTCTACGCCACGTTCTCGCTCTTTCCCCCGGGGACGATCCTCCTTCCGCCGTATGCGGCCGAGCTCACCTACGTCCCGGCGCTGACCCTCGCGGCGATCGTCTCCGCGCTCCTGTACATCTCCCTCCTCATGGACCCACAATGGTACGTCGTCGACTTCGCCGGGTTCCTCGCCGCGGGAGCGCTGGTGGCGATCCTCGGCATCTCCTTCAGCATTCTGCCGGTGTTCATCCTCCTGCTCGCGCTGATGGTCTACGACGCGATCGCGGTCTACCGCACGAAGCACATGGTGAGCCTCGCGGACGTCGTCACCGAGATGAAGCTCCCGATCCTCCTCGTGATGCCCGACCGCGCCGGCTACGACTACACGAGCGCCCCGACGTTGCAGGAGCAGCGGGGCCAGCCGACCGAGGAGCGGGCGGCGATGTTCATGGGCCTCGGGGACATCGTCATTCCGGGCGCGCTGATCGCTTCGGCGTTCGTCTGGCTCCCGACCTCTCCCCACCTGCTCGGGGTCGGGGCGAACCTCCTGATCGCGATCGCCGCGATGGCCGGCTCCCTGATCGGCTACGGCGTCCTCATGCGGCTCGTCCTCGGCGGCAACCCGCAGGCGGGACTTCCGCTCCTGAACGGGGGGGCGCTCCTCGGGTACTCGGTGGCCTATCTGCTCGTCTTCCACTCGCTCACGCTCGGCCTCACCGGGGGCCTTTAACCCCCGGTCCGCCTCCCCGCGCGATGCCCCGGAAGGTCGAGGATCTGCGCATCGACGACGCCCCGTCGCTCGACACGCTCGTCCGTCGCATGCAAGCGGGGGGCGGCTTCAGCGCGAAGGAGGTCGCGGACGGCGTCGACCTCCTCGCCCGGATCCTCGCGGACCGCGACATGACCGTCTTCCTCTCGTTCCCGGCCGACCTCGTCGCCACCGGCGTACGCGGAGTCCTCGCGACGCTCGTGCGCGAGGGGTACGTCGACGCGGTCGTGACGACCTGCGGCACGCTCGACCACGACCTCGCCCGGGCGTTCCGGCCGTACTACCACGGCGCCTGGAACCTCGACGACGCCGACCTCCACCGACGCCACCTCTACCGCCTCGGGAACCTGGTGATCCCCGAGGCGAACTACGGGACGATCATCGAACGCAAGATGCAGCCGATCCTGCGGCAGCTCTGGTCGGACGGGACCCGCGCCGTCTCCTCGCAGACGCTCGCCCGGGCGATCGGGGCGGCGATCCCGGCGACCGCGACGTCGAGCATCCTGCGCGCCGCGTACGACCGGACCGTTCCCGTCTTCGTCCCGGGGATCACCGACGGGGCGGTCGGTTCTCAGCTCTGGCTGTTCTGGCAGGACCACAAGGAACTCTCGATCGACCTTCTCGCGGACGAGCAGGCGCTCTCCGATCTCGTCTACGGAGCGAAGCGCTCGGGCGCCGTGATGCTCGGAGGCGGGATCTCGAAGCACCACACGATCTGGTGGAACCAGTTCCGGGACGGGCTCGACGCAGCGCTCTACATCACGACCGCGGTCGAATGGGACGGCAGCCTCTCGGGCGCTCGCACTCGGGAGGCGATCTCCTGGGGGAAAGTCAAGGCGTCCGCGCGGCACACGACCGTCGAAGGGGACGTGACGGTCCTGCTCCCCCTGATGGTCGGCGCCGCGCTCGAGCGGATCCGTCGGTAACTCGGCCGGGTCCGATGCACGGGGGTCAACGCACCCACCTCTACCTCGGACCATCGGCTCCTCGGAGCCTTTATGCGGCCGACCCGGCTCCGCGCCCCGCGTCGCGGGCCCGTAGCTCAGCCCGGTAGAGCAGGCGGCTCTTAACCGCAAGATCAGGGGTTCAAATCCCCTCGGGCCCGTCGTCTCCCCGCGCCCTCCTACCGGGCCAACGACGGCGTGTCTCCGAGGCCCGTCGCGAGCCGACTGCTCGCGACGGGCCCCCCCTCCCGGGATCTACCTCTCGCGGAGCTCCTGCGGGCTCCCGCGCGCGCGCCGAGTGATCAGCGCAACGCCGAGCAACCCCAAGATGAGAGCGGCGAAGGGCACACCGTCGACGGTTCTCGACGTTCCGGGCACGGCCCGGGACGGAATCGCCAGGGCGGGCCGGTTCGCGGACCCCGTTGGGGCGAGACCGCCGTGCACCACGAACGTGATCGAGACCCCGACCGGGGCGCCGGCGACCGAGATCCGGCCCGACGCCGGCGCCGCCCGGTATCCTGCGACGTGGCCGACCGCGTAGCCGTGCGTGCCGTTGGTGAGGTAGAGGACGATCGTCGCGCTGGTAGAGGTCACCGTCTGGCCGCTCGAGGAGACGCTCCAGGAGGTGCTCGCCGGGAGACCGCTCTCCGTGAACGTCACCCTCGAGGCGAACGTCACCTTGAACGTCTTGCTGGGCGCGACCGACGTCGAGCCGCTCGCGCCGACCGTCAGGGCACCGAGCTTCACGAACGTGCTCAGGGTGCCGACCGACTGGATCGCGTAGGCGTACGTTCCCGGGCTCAGGTCCGTGAACGCGACCTTGTCGGAGGTCGAGCAGATCTCTCCGCCGATGATGACACACCAGTTCGTGCCGATACCGAGCCCGGTCTCCTTGAAGGTGATCGAGTACGTCGCCCCGCGCACGAACGTCACCGGCGTGCTCACGCTCGCTCCGTTCATCGAGATCGTCCCGGTGGGCGACGGGCTCGAGACGCGGTACGCCCCGTTCGTGTGGATCAGGTACCCGTACGTCCCGTTCGGCACGCTCGAGAAGACGATCGGAACGCCCGCCGCAGCGGTCGTGTCGATCCATCCGTACGCCGCGGAGCCGAAGTCGACCTTCCAGAGCTTGGTCGCGCCGAGGCCGGTCTCGGTGAACGTCACCGAGTACGACACGCCCGAGAACTGAATGCCGACCGTCACCACGGCGCCGTTCACCGTCACCGAGCCGCTCGACGGGGTCGCCTGGAATCCCGAGATGAACCCTACGTGGAAGCTGTACGTCGCGTTGGGGACCATGAACTCGATCGAGGTGCCCGTGGAGCTCAGCGTTGTGGCCCCGAGGGTGACGCTCCAGGTCGTTCCGACCGGTAGGTTCGACTCGAGGAACGATACCTGGTAGAGCCCGGCCACGAACGCGATCGCCACCGAGACCGGGGCGGCGTCGACCAGGACCGACCCGGAGGACGGGGTCGGGCCGAATCCCGGCACGAGGTCAATGTGGTATGCGTAGGTGCCGTTCGGCTCCGCGAAGGCGATCGTCGTTCCAGTCGAGCTGAGGGTGTCGCCGTTCAGCGTCACCGCCCACGACGTCCCGCCGGGAAGGCCGCTCTCGGTGAACGTCACCGAGTAGGTCACCTGCGAGAAGAGGAGCGTCGGCTCCGTGACCGAGGCGCCGTTCACGGCCAGGTTCCCGTTGTACGGAAGCGTCGTCTGGTAGTATCCGGCGACCCCTCCGATCGAGTAGGCGTACGTTCCGTTCGAGTCCGTGAACACTAGGCTGTCCGTGCCCCCGTCGGTCAGGAGCGTCTCGGGGACCGAGTTCACAGTCACCGCGAAGGTCGTGCCGTACGGGAGACCGCTCTCGGAGACCGTCACGGTGTACGTGACGAGGCTGAACGATACGGAGGCCCCGACGAGCGCCCCCGCGACGGCGAACGAACCGCCAGCCGCGGCGTAGCTCTTGTCGACCGTGGCGATCGTGTAGTGATAGCTCCCGTTCGGGAGCACCGTACTGATCGTGGTGCTCGAGGAGCTCAGCGACCCCCAGGCAGAGCTGTTGGCGTACCAGGTGGTGCCGGCCAGTAGACCGCTCTCCGTGAGCGTGACCGCGAACGTCACCAGGCCGATTTCGACGTGGATGGCCACGGACGCGCCGCCCACCGAGAAGGTGCCGCCGGAGGCGGACCAGCTCGTGTTCGCCGAGGAGACGGTGTAGCCGTAGCTGCCGTTCTCCAGGAGGAAGCCGATTGTCGTGGTGACGGAACTCTCGGTGATGTTGGTCGCGCAGTAGACGTGCGGCGGACACGGGTCAACGATCACGCTCCAGCTCGTCCCGGCCGGTAGCCCGGACTCGGTGAACGTCACCCCGTAGGTGACGCTCCCGAACGCGACCGACACGCTCACCGCCGATCCGTGGACGGAGAACCCGCCCCCGGCCGCGTGGTAGTGCTTGTCGGCCGAAGCGACCGCGTAGGTGTAGCTCGCGTTCGACAACGAGAGGCCGATCGTGGTCCCGGTCGAGCTCACGGACGTCTGACCGGTCACGTTGACCCACCACTCGGTCCCTCCCGGAAGGCCGCTCTCGGTGAACGTCACCGCGGACTTGACCGCGGAGAACGAGATCGCGACCGGGAGCGCCGCGCCGGCGACCGTGAACGACGGCGTGTAGCTGGGGGCCCAAACCTTGTTCGCGCTCGCGACGTGATAGGTGTACCCGCCGCTGGGGAGCGTCGCCGGGAGCGTGTTGCCGCCGACCCCCGCGGTCGTGGTCGACTTGGAGGCAACGCCCGTGACGTTGACGTACCAGGTGATGCCGCTCGGAAGGCCGGTTTCCGTGAACGTCACGACGTAGCCAGTCCCGAAGTTGATGTTCGTCACGCTGAGCGCCGCGCCGGCGATCGAGAACGAGCCGGACGCCGGGTTCGCGGCGATCCCCGCGAGACTCGTCGAGGCGGTGAACGTGTACGACCCGTTCGGCAGGTAGAAGTTGGCGCAGACGATCCCCGAGCAGCCCACCGCGATCGCGTTGGTCGCGCTCGAGTTCTTGTTGCCGATCGCGTGCGAATTCTTCACGGCGATCGCGAACGCGGTCGTGCTCGTAGAGCTCGCGAGCCCGGTCTCGGTGAACGGCACCTTGTAGACCCGGGCGGAGATCAGCGGGGCGAAGTCGCCCGCGCGGTGCCCGGACGGCTGACCGATGCCTCCGCTGTTGTAGGTGGTCGTGCGCCCGACGTACGGGATGTTGGCGTACGGGTTGGCGTAGCCGCCGAAGTTGAACCAGGCGTTCCCCCCCTGGTAGTTCGTCCCGACAATGCTGCCGGTCAGCGTGACGCCGTTCATCGACTGGCTGAACGAGGTCGGCTGGCAGACCGTCGGGCCGGGATAGTATCCCGGGCTCAGGGTCGCGTAGCCGCCCTGGCACGTGACGTTCCAGAAGTTGATGTTCGTCGTCGACGTCTCGGAGATGGTCAGATTCGCGTCGAAGTAGTTGTTGTAGATCCGGTCGAAGCTGTCGGTCTCGGTGACGAACCGGGACGGCGCGGTGAGTCCGGCGTACGTCGGCTGGCTCGCCGCGACGAACGTGTTGCCCCAGAGGACGTTGCGCGCGTGCGGGAGCGTGTTGTGGACGAGCGCGCCCGTGCTACCGCTCAGCGAGATCCCGAGATCGGAGACGTTGAACCGGTCGTTCGCGAACAGGTCGTTGAGGCAGGTATTGCAGACGACGCTCGTGAGGCTCGTCGCCTCGCTGTTCGCCCATGAGTAGATGTTCGTCGCACCCTCGACCGTGAAGTTCTGGGCGTGGAAGAGATAGTACTGGAGCCCGTCGGTCCTCGGGATGCCGAACTGGTTCAGGGCGGCGTACTGCCAGCTCGGGTAGACGAGCTTGAACTCCGGCGCCGGGTTGATCGTGGCGTAGGCGTGGGTTCCGTTGATGTAAGCGCCGAGCCAGACCGTGAACAGGTAGTCGTTCAGGTCGGAGAACAGCCAGCTGACGGAACCCGCGACACCGTACGGTGACCCGACAGTACCGGCGCCGGTCACCAGCTCGTACGGGCTGCCGGAGGTGCCGGCGCCCGACGTCGAGAGGTTCGCGAGATCTGAGGCGGAGAACGCCCACATCGGAGTGTAGACGCCCGTGCTCGCATCCCGGGTCAGCGCGATCGTCGGAGTTTGGCTCGAGGAGGCGAGGTTGATCGTCTGGATCGTCGGGTCGTAGCCGCTCAGCTCGACCTCCACCGTGTACATCCCGGGGGCCAAGTCGAGGTTCGCCCCGAGGGTGGTGCCGTGGAGGGAGCCGCCGGAGCCGGGGTGAGCAGAGAAGTACCCGAACGTCGGCGCGACCTGGAATTTGGACTGGTTGGTGACGCCGGCCCCGGAGGCGATCCCCACCCAGGCGTTCGCCGGGGTGATGGCACGGTAGTTGAGGGCGTTCGCGCCCGGACCGCTCGCGGAGGCGTTCCAGAGCCCGTGGAGGATCGAGGGACCGGTGACGTACCGGACGACCGGGGCTCCGACGGGCGTGAGGAACGAGGGGTTCGGGCCGAGGGCCGTCTGGTCCTCCCAGTAGCCGTAGGCGCCCGAGGTTGTTTCCCCGGTCTCCCCGCCGTAATCGTACGCGGCGGGCGGCGCCTCGTACCCGGAGCAAACCCCGGTGTGGGTGTTCGTGTGCGCCTTCGGACAGTAGTTGATCCCGACCTGCGCGTTCGCGTAGACGACCGCGGTGGTCGCCCCGCTGCTGCTGCCGATCCCCCAGTCCATTTCCCAGTCGTTGGTCAGCCCGAGGGGATCGTACGCCGTACCGTTCGCCTGGATCTGGGCGCTGCCGAACGCCACTCCGGACGGGTTGATCGAGGCAGAGATGGAATTCCAGAAGACATCGTCATACTCGCCGCACTTCGTGTGGCTGGGAGTCGACGTAGGGCAGACGACGTGTCCCGCCGAGTTGTACACGGTGTAGTTGAAGAAGACCTCGTTCACCGGCCCCGCCGAGATCCCGGAGCAGCTCGCGGCGCCGGGAGTTCCCGTCGTGCAGGCGCCCACGGTGGTGTTCAGGTACATCACGACCGTGAACGGGTAGGAGATGGTGAAGGACGGGCCATTGACCGCGTAGAACCCACCGCTCGGGTTCGACCGGCCGCGCAGCGTCAATCCGTTGGTCGTCGCCCACGCACCGGAGGGGTTCGAGAAGTTCCAGATGTTGTTCTCGAACGAGAGCGAGTGGGAGGCGGTGGCGTAGTTGATGACGTTCTGCAGCCAGAACTGGTTCGGACAGTAGTTGCTCTTGGCCCCCGTGTAGTACCCCGTGCATCCGCTGGGAGCGTTCGTGTTCGGTCCGAAGCCGTTGACGCCGTGGAGGGTGACGTTCGTCAGCACCGCGTTCAGCTGCGCGCCGTACGTCGTCTGGGTCCCGAAGTCGAACTCTTCGGTCTGGACCCCCAAGGTATCGCTGGTAGAGAAGTAGCCCTGGAGCGACGTGGTACCCATGGTCGTCGCTTGGATCGTGCCGGTGGTGTTGTTGAGACCATAGTACGCGGCCCCGATCGGAGCGGGAGCCCCCGAGTAGAGCGGGACGACGTGTCCCTGGGTAGAGGCGAGGGACGGCGCCTGGTGAAGATTAGGTGGCTCGAAGAGCGAGGTGTTCCCTCCGTCCGCGAGGAGTTGCTCCTCGTCGGCCTGAACCGTGGCGGCCCGGGCCGAGGCGGTAGCAAAACCACCGGGAGCAGGCTGGCTCGCCGACGGTGCGGCCACGGACACCGCGGGTGCCGGCCCTACGTCGGCGTGCACTCCCGAACTCGCCAGCGGAGATACGAGATTCATTCCCCCGAGGACCATGACAAAGATCACTACGCCAATGATTCCCACCTTGATCGTGCTCTCGAGCTTCATCGTTCCGCGGCTCCCACCATCGACCGCCCCGAGGCGGTCTCGCGGCCATTCCGACGGCGATAGATAAGCGTGAACGGCGGGGCTGCCCCGGGGGCGCGGGGAAGCCCCGGCGGAGCTCCCTCGAAGTCCTCGAGAAGTCCCGTCGAGTGCGGCGAGCGGTCAGGACCCCGGCAGGCCCATCGACGTTCCGGCGGGCCGCCGGCGGCCGGGGGGGGCCTGTACTGCCTTCGTAGAGAGCCAGACCGGCGTCGCCCAATCGGCGACCGATCGTTCGGGCGGCGCCGACCGCTTACGCGTCGGACCGACCGATCCCTGACATCGGTCGGGCCGCGGCAATCGGCGCCGCGATCGTGGAACGGCCGCCGCCCAGGGTCCGAGCCGCTTCCCCGTGGCCGCCGGAGGCGGTGAAGCTCACGGTCACGGTCGGGTACGCGTGGGGCGCGGTCACGACGATCGTGCCCGACGCCGGGTGCGGGTGGAGGAACGTGAAATTCGACAGCATGTAGGAGTACGTTCCGTTCACGAGATGGAACTTGATCGTCGAGGTGGTCGTGTGGGCGCTCACATCCATCGGCCCGGTGATGTTGACGTCCCACGGGGTCCCTTTGCCGAGGCCCACCTCGTGGAAGACGACCGTGGCGGTGACGAGCGTGAACTTAATCGTCTTCGAGATCGCCCGGTCCCCGACCGTGATCGTGCCGTGGCCCGGAGTAGCGCCGTAGGTCGTCGGATTCCCCCGGACATAGAACTTGTACGAGCCCTGCACGACGGAGAACGCGATCGACGCTCCCGTGGTCGAGGCGGATTGGGGCGTCGGGCCTCCGTGCTTCAGGGTCGTGTGGAGCATGATCCCCCAGGGGGAGAGGGCCGGAAGAGTCGTCTCGGCGAACGTGACGGTCTCGATGTGACCGAACTTCACGGCGAGCGTGACCTTCGCCCCCGAAACATTCGCGGAGACGAGCGTCGGGAATAGGGGCCCCGTGACCTTCGAGACCCCGTAGCCTACCGGCGGCGAGAGACCGTAGGAGACCGTGCCGCTGGGTACGAGCACCGTGACGGAACCTTTCGCCTTCACGGTAATGTCCGAGTAAACCACCGGTGGGAGCCCGACGGAGACCGACCAGAGCGACGCGGCGGGGAGGCCGGTCACCGCGAACGTCACCTGCGTGAGCACGAGAATGCTGACGCTGGAGGAGCCCTCGTTCGCCACGTAGACGGCGGTCGCGTTGACCGGATCGGCCGCGATAGCGTCCGGCTGGTCCCCGACCGCAATCGAACCCGTCACCTTGTTCGACGCGGCTGAGATCACGCTGACATTCCCTGAGCCACCGTTCGGCACGTAGAGGTAGCTGGTGGTGGCACTGAAGGCGATCGCTCCTTCCGTAGCCGGCTCGACGCCAACGCTGATCGTCGCCACGACCTCGTTGGTCACGGTCGAGATGACACTGACGTTGTTCGAGAAGTGATTCGCGACGAACACCTCCTTCGCCGCGGCGTCGAGGGCGAGGGCGGTCGGACCGTTCCCGACGGGGATAGTGGCGTTCAGGGTACCGTTCGAGCCATAGAGGACGCTCACGTTGTTCGAACCGACGTTCGCCACGAAAACCCGACCGTTCTGAGAGTCGAACAGCATCGACCCGAACGCCCCGGGGGCGGAACCGACGGTGACGGTCCGGATCACGGTGTTGGAGACCCCGGAGATGACGCTCACGTTGTTCGATCCGGCGTCCGCGACAAAGACGTCGTGCGTCGTGGGGTTGACGGCAAGAGCGTCGGGATCGGGGCCGACCGGCACCGTGTCGATGACGCGCGGAAGTTCGGTGGCTGGCGAGATGATGCTGACCGACCCCGAACCGCCGTTGGCGACGTACATCTCATGGTTTCCGGGGTTGAACACGATCGCGTTCGGCTCGGCCCCTACGGGCACTGAGGCGATTACCGTCTCCTCGCCGATGGAGATGACGCTCACGTTGTCGGAGCCCGAATTCGCCACGTAGACGGTCCAGTTGATCGGGTCGAGCGCGATCGCCTGCGCGTACGGTTCGAGGCCGACCGGAATCGTCGCGATCAGTTCGTTCGTCGCGATCGCGATGATACTCACGTTGTCGCTGTACTGCGAGGCGACGAACACCGACCCGTTGGCGGGATCTACGAGGATCGAGTCGGGCCCACCGCCGACCCCCACCGTCACGGGGGGAGCCGCTGGAGGGTCGAGCGCGGGAACGGTGCCCGGCCGGACGGCCGAAACGCCCCCGCTCGAGGAGAACGAGGGGGTTCCGAGGTGGTCCGAGGGCGCACCGGAGGTCGTGATGGAGACGAGCGCAGTCGAGGCGACGACGAGAACGGCCAAGAGCACTATTCCGCCGAGCGACGGTCGGAGCATCGTTCTCCCTCAAAGGCCAATGGCGACGCCCCTATTTGCGTCTTCGACGCCGACGCCCACGAGATCGCAGTCCCCGGGCGGACCGCGCGGACTGCGGGCGCACCTTCGGGGCCGTATATCTCGGTGCGGAGAGGCCCCCTGGGTTCTCACGCCCCTGGCTCCTCCGCGGGTATCTTTCGAGCGAGCGAAAGGCGTCGTCCCGCCTCCTTCCCAATTCAGCGGAGCGTCCGGGATACCGCAGCCTGCCTTTCGTTCCGCCCGGTCGAGCCACGGCTGAGCCCGGGATCCTCGTGCCGACGTGACCACGAGGATGCGTCGAGGACCTGCCCTTCCTCCTTCGGGCCTCGCCGACCGCCAGTCGGCCGCCCGACGCCCGCTCGCGGCGCGTTACCGGGGTCTTAGTGATGGATGGCCGGAGAGAACCTCACCGACACCGCGAGGGTCGCCCCTGCGATGTGAAGGCCGCCGGACCCAGGGGACGCGGTGTAACCGGTGACCGCGCCCACATGGAACGTGTAGGTGCCGTTGGTCAGATAGAGCACGATCGTCGTACTCGTCGAGATGACGGATTGCGAGCCCGCCGTGACCTTCCAGCTGGTGGAGAAGGGGAGGCCCGACTCGGTGAACGTCACTCCGTAGGCGAATCGGACCTTCACGGAGGTAGCGTGGGCGAGCGCCACGCCTCCCGAAATCCCAACCGAAGCGCCGTTGATCGTCACGATCGTGGAGATACCGTGGAACGTGGTGATCGCGTAGGAGTACGTACCGGGGGTGAGGTTCTTGGAGACGATCTTCGGCGTCGTCGAACAGAGCAGCGAGCCGAGCGTCACGCACCACTTGGTGTCGGTCGCAAGGCCGACCTCGTGGAAGGAGACTGTGCCGGTTGCCCCGCGCACGAAGGTGACGGACTGCGGAACGCTGGCTCCGTTCACCACGATCGTCCCCGCCGGCGGGAGAACGGAGGAGACGCGGAAGCCGGACGGACCCCGCACGAGGTAGGAGTGGGTTCCGTTCGCGACGGGGAAGGCGATCGAGGTCGAGGTGGTGGTTTGGAGCACGCCGTCCAGGGAAACCGACCACGCCTTGGGATGCGCGCTGGTCGGAAGGCCCGTCTCGGTGAACGTCAGCGTGTACTTCACCTGGGTAAAGGCGATCGTCACCAAGACGGCGCCTCCGTTGACCGTCGCCGACCCGGTCGGTGAGGTAGGGACGTAGCCCGCGACGTAGCCGATCGTGTAATCGTACGTCCCGTTCGGGACGGTGAACGCGATCGACGAACCCGTCGAGGAGACGCTCGTCACTCCGATCCGAACGCTCCATGAGGTCGCGTGCGGGAGCGTCGACTGGTCGAACGTGAGCGTGTACGTCACCTGCGTGAACGGAACCGCGACCGAGACGGCGCCCCCGTCCACCGTCGTCGAGCTCGAGGACGGCGTCGTCTTGTAGCCCGCCACGTAGTCGATGTGGTACCCGTAGGTGGCGTTCGGCTCGCTAAACACGATCGTTGATGACGTCGAGCCGATCGTGTTCCCGTTGAGGGTTACGTTCCAGGAAGTTCCGCCGGGGAGGCCGCTCTCGGTGAACGTCACGGTGTAGTTGACCTGGAAGTAGATCAGCGTCGATTCCGTGATCGGGACCCCCGCGACGTCGACGCTCCCGCTGTAGGCGAGCGTGGTCTGGTGCCAGCCCGAGATCCCGCCGATCGTGTAGGAGTAGGTCCCGTTCGACTCGGTGAAGTAGAGACTGTCGGTCCCGCCGTCCGTCAGGAGAGACTCGCCGACCCGTCCCACGGTTACCTGGAACGTCTGGCCGCTCGGTAGGCCGGACTCGGTGAAGAGTATCGAATAGGTAACCGGGACGTAGACCAAGGTCGCTTCGGTGACCGGCGAGTTGTTGACCACGATGCTTCCGTGGTAGGCAAGGCTCGCCTCGTGGAAGCCCGAGATGTCGGTGATGGAGTAGCTGTAGGTGCCGTTCGGCAGTCCCGACCACGTGAGCGAGTCGAGCCCGCCGTTCGTCAGAAGGGACTGGGGGTCGCCCCCGACGGAGACCTGCCACGTTTGGCCCGAGGGGAGACCGGTCTCCTGGAACTTGATGGTGTAGGTGACCGGAACATAATTCAGGGTCGGTTCGATGATCCCGGCGCCGTTCACGACCGCGCTCCCGTGATAGGCCAGGGAGGTCTGGTGCCATCCCGAGATGTCCGCGATCGCGTAGGCGTAGGTGCCATTGGGCACACTGAAGGATAGCGTGTCGGGCCCGGCATCGGTCGTGAGCGACTGGGGGTTCACTCCGAGGGTCACTTGGAACGTCTCGAGCGCCGGCAGAGCGGACTCGGTGAAGGAGACGGGGTACGTGACTTGGGTGTACGTCAAGGTCGGCTCGGTGACCGACGCACCGCTGACCGTGACCGTTCCGTGGTAGCTGATGTTCGTCTGGTGCCAGCCGGACAGGTCCTGGATTGAGTAGCTGTACGGGCCGTTCGGTTCGCCGAAGACCAGGGTATCGGTCGAGCCGTCGGTGACGTACGTATCGGTCGCATGTCCTACCGTCACTTGCCAGTTGAGCCCGGCCGGGAGGCCAGTTTCTGTGAAGAAGATCGCATACGTAATGTCGGGGCTGGGATGGTCCGTGATGGAAGTGCCAGAGCTGGTCCGGGCCGCGAGATGAACGGCGGCGGGGCCATCGGAGGCTCGAACAGCGAACCCGCTGTGGGAAGCGTTGGCGGCGGCGATCGGTGCCGCGGCAGCCACCGCAAGGGACGAGGCGACGGTCACGAGGACGAGGAGGATTGCGGCGAGCCGAACCGCCGGGGAACGCGCCATACCGCCGCGAAGGGTGTTACGCTACATAATCTTGACCTGCCCGCGTTATCCGACACTATCGGCGGGAGGCACCGGCACGCCAGATACTCTCGTCGCAGAAACGGCGTGCCCGGGCGCTGTGCGAATCCTCGGCGGGAGGAGCGGCCACGAGTTCAGCGGCCGGGCGGATTCGGGGACGAACGAAGCTCTTTTCCAACGGATTCGAGCGATTCCCACCACCGGGTCGTCGCTTCGACACTGTATGCTCGCTCGATGACGTCGGTCGGGTAGACGACCCGAGGCCCCATGCGACGGCAGAGTCCCATGGCGAACGGTCCGTCGACCGCCAACACTCTCACCGCCCACGCCTCCGGGGTCGGCGCGTCGATCGGCAGGAGAATTTCCGGAGAGAGGGGCTCGCTCGCGATCGTGATGAACTTCCGAACTCCCGGGGCCCGGACCTCCCCGCCGATCGGATCTTCCCGCAGCAGTCGAAGGATATCTGCCCCGGGTACGATCGTGATGGTCGGATCGAACGGGAGCTTGGCCCGCACAGTCTTCCGGATCGACTCTGCCGTCGCGGACGTGCGCGCCACGAACGTTCCCGCGGCGCCGATGCTGACGAGGCCGAGCGCTGGGAGTTCCTTGGGGAGAACGCTCGGTCGGAACGTCTTTCCGCCCGTATTCGCCCCCTTCAGGAGCACCACCCACGCCATGGGACCGGGAGCGAGACCCGGGTGATGAATCGGTGCCACGACACGACCTATGTCGTCGCGGGGCGCCCCCCGCGGCGGCGGGCGGCCGGCCGGTCCGCGGGAGGGTCGGCGGCGTCTAGGAGCTTCTTGAGCAACAGTTCGTGCTTTCGCTCGTCCGCCTCCATGCTGTCCCACAGGATCCGCATCATGCCTCCGAGCTCCGGACCTAGATCGATCTCGGTCGTCGCCTCGGCCTCGCGCTCCCGGCGGATCAGGTGCTCGATGTCCGTCCGGGTGATCCCGGTCGGCGGGCTCGAGGCGAGCCCGCGCTCCAGGTACGCCGCGAGGGACGCGACGATCTCCGCGTGCCGAAGGCTATCCGAGGCGATCTGTCGGAACAGGGCCCGGGTGAGCTCGTCGCGGGACCTCTGGGCGAGCCGCATGCACTCGGCGACGGCGTTCTGCTCGCCCGCGATCCGGTTCCGAAGCCACCCCGGCACCTTCCGCGCGAGCGCTGGGCGAAGCTCTCCGGGGCGAGGACCGCTCGTCGGCAGGGCGGCCCCGTACCGCTCCCCGAACGCGATCGCCGCGCCCAAGAGGGTCTTCGCGCCCGGGGCGCCGTCGACGAGCTTCTGAGCCGTGAGCCGTGCGATCCGACGGGCTTCCTCGTCCCCGAAGTAAGCGGAGAGGGCGGGGCCGAGGCGCTTCCCCGAAAGATACTGGGAGACCGAGGACGGAACGACGCCGAGAAGGCCGGCCGCGTGGCGCTCCGATAGACCCAACCCCTCCACGAGCTCCCGGGCGACCAGCGCCTGCATCAGCTGCACCGACACGACCGGCGATGGCGGAGCCTCCGGCATCGGGACCCCACGGCCGCAGGGGCTACATAGCGGCCGTCGCCACCGGCGGCCCGCCGTTCGGTCCGGGCCGGCCCTTTAGATCGCGTTGACGGCGAAGCCGACCACGAACCCGACCAGGACCCCGAGGTAGACGAGCCGGTTGCGGGCGATCGACGCCTCCCTCGAGTCGAGGGGCCGGAACGCGACGCGGAACATCGGGAGGATCACGTACGCGATCGCACCGATCGCGAGCGCGTCGAAAATCACGAGGAACAGGTCATTGCTCCAGTGGTAGCCGACCACGCCGCCGAGGATCGTGGGGAGCCCGCCGATCAGGAACAGGCCTGCCATCATCGGAAGCCCCCGCCGGGCGGTCGTCCCGAGGAACGGCGAGGCGATCGGGAACCCCTCGGTGACGTTCTGCAGGAAGAACCCGACGAAGACGACCGCCAGGACCCCGATGGCACCCGTCGTCCAGCTGACCCCGAAGACCAGCCCCTCGGTCAGGTTCTGCAATCCGATCCCGAGGGCGATGATAAGGGCGGTCCGGCGCGGGCCCCCCTCCACCACGGCCTCTGCGCTTCGGGGGAGGTTGTCGATGGCGAAGAGGGCGAGGAACGCGGCCGTGAAGGCGATCCCGAAGGCGATCGAGTACTCGAGATTCGCGACGTACCCGTTCGGATACAGTATCGGCGCGACGTCGGAGAAGACGTCTCCCAGGAGAAAGATCAGGATGCCGATCGCGGCCGCGTTCAGCCCAACGGACCAGCGGCCCTGGGCGCGCTTGCTGTAGACGATCGGCAGCGAAAGGAAGATCGAGAGGCCCATCACCGCGGTCAGCGTGAGGAAGACGAGGAAGTCGTACATCGCCGAGGTCCACCGGGACGATTCGGCGACCGACTTAAGCGTTTTGTCCGTGAATATGCTACAACTTGATGTTCACGTTGTGAAGTTTCGTCCCGGCCCTCCGCGTCCGGACCCCGACGTGAGAGGGGTCGCCCCCGGGCCGTTCCTCCCCAGTGGGTGGGGAAGATCGACCCCCCGACGCTTACCCGGCCGACAGCGACCCTTTAAGTTACCTATTGTTATTGAATATCCTGAGGTAACTCAATGTCCGAACCCCTCCGCTCCATCGTCCGACGATTTCCCGGGGTCCCGACGCTCGAGGGCGCCGGGGTCCATCTGCGTCGCTCGTTCTCGAATAACGAGGTCCCGCTGTTCGACCCGTTCCTGCTGCTCGATCGGTTCGGGTCGGCGAACCCCGAGGAGTACATGGCCGGCTTCCCCTGGCATCCGCACCGGGGGATCGAGACGGTCACGTATGTCCTCGACGGCCGAGTCGAGCACGGCGACACCCTCGGCAACGCCGGCGTGATCGGTCCCGGCGACGTCCAGTGGATGAACTCGGGCAGCGGCATCGTCCACCAGGAGATGCCGAAGCGCAGCGACAACCCGAACCTCGCCGGGTTCCAGCTCTGGGTGAACCTGCCGGCCCGCGAGAAGATGTCCGTCCCGGCCTACCGGGGTCTCGGCGCCTCCGATATCCCCGAAGTCACGACCGAGGCCGGCGGAGGGGTCAAGGTCGTCGCGGGCTCGTTCGGTTCCGTCGAGGGTCCGGTGCGAGGGATCCCGGTCGACCCGAGCTATTTCGACGTCCGCCTCGCCCCGGGGGAGCGGTTCTCCTGGTCCTCGCACGCGGGGCACACGGTGTTCGCCCACGGGATCGACGGCCGGGGCGCCTTTGCGGGCGACGACGCGCGGCCCGTCGCCTCGGGCGAAACGGTCCTCTTCGGAGCCGGCGGCGCGGTGGACGCGACCGCCGGACCGGACGGGTGGCGGTTCCTGCTCGTCTCGGGCCGTCCGTTGCACGAGCCCGTCGCATGGTACGGTCCGATCGTCATGAACACCCGTGCCGAGCTCGCCGACGCGGCCCGGGAGCTGCGGTCGGGCGACTTCATAAAGCACCGTCGGCCGATCGTCGAAGGGTAGGCGGGCGGTCGTCCGACCCGAGCAGTTCCGCGAACGCCTGCTCGAGCACGGCGATCGACCGACCGAGGTCGGCGACCGAGAGCGACTCCCGGGAGGTGTGGTCGAGCCGGGAGTCGCCCGGCCCGTACGCCGCCCCCGGGACGGACCAGGCGGCGACGGCGAGGTTCAGGTCGGAGGTCCCACCCTTGCGCCATACGGTCGGCCGTGCTCCCTGGGCGCGGATCGCGGCGACGAGCGCGCTCGCGACGGCGTTCGTCGCGGGGAGTTCGACCGGCTCGCACCGAGCGATCACACGGAGCGTCGGCCGACCGGGTTCGCGAGGCAGCGCCGCCCGCACCGCCTGGAGAGAGATCCCCGGAGGAAGGCGCACGTCGATCGTGACCGTCGCGTGCTCCGCATCGCCGGGGGGACCTGTCGACCAGGCGATCACCTTCGCGGTGGGCGACCGGAACATCGACGCTCCCTGGTGGGCGCTCGCCCACGCCCGGAGCGCTCCCACCCACTCCATCGCGACGTCCGCCGCGGTCGGCGTGGGGCCGGAGTAGTGGCTGCGCCGACCCCGGAACGTCGCCGTGAATCGGAACACCCCCTTGTAGCCGATCGTCAGGCCGTCCCACCCGCTCGGCTCGCCGGCGATCACGGCGTCCGGCCGACGCCCCCGCAGGAGGTAGCGCGTCCCCCGACTGTCCGTCTCCTCCCCGACCGCGGCGACGATGCGGAGCGTTCCGTGCCCGGCGAACCGGCGGCCGGCGAGGAGGGCGGCCACGAGCGGTCCCTTTGCGTCGACGCTGCCTCGTCCGTAGATCCGCCCGCGCCGGCGACGCACCGGTCGGTCCCCCTCGACCGTGTCGATGTGTCCGAGGAACAGGAGCTCCGGCCGTCCGCGCCCGCGCACGGCGATCCCGTTGCCGGCGGGATCGACCCACGTCCGATAGCCCGAGCGGCGCGCGACCCGGACGAACTCCCGGACCGCGAGCGCTTCCTCTCCCGAGGGACTGTACCGAGCGACGAGACGTTCGAGCACCCGGCCGTCATCCACGGCCGATCACCTCGCCGATCGCGTCGAGCCCCGCGTTCCAATCGTCCTCCTCGATGACGAGCGGCGGCAGGAGCCGCAGCACCGTCGCGCCGGCCGGGAGCGCGAGGAATCCCCGGTGTTCGAGCGCCTCGAGCACCGGCGCGACCCGGTCCCGGAGCTCGACACCGATCATGAGGCCGAGCCCCCGGACCTCCCGGACGCGCTCCGGAGGAAGCGCGGAGAGCCGCTCGAGCCCGATGCGCCCGAGGCGCGCCGCCCGGTCGGGCAACCGGTCGCGCACGGTCCGCTCGAGCGCGGCGATGCCCGCGGCGCAGGCGAGCGGATTTCCGCCGAACGTCGAGTGGTGGCTCCCCTGGAACCGAGCTTCGACCGCGGGCGTCGTTACGGTCGCGCCGACCGGCACCCCGCCCGCGAGCGACTTGGCGAGCACGAGGAGGTCCGGGACGACGCCGGAGTGCTCGAACGCGAACAGGCGGCCGGTGCGACCGACCCCGGTCTGCACCTCGTCCCAGGCCAGGAGCGCGCCGACGCGGTCGGTGGCCGCCCGCGCGGCGTGAAGGTACTCGGGCGTTCCGACGTGCACGCCCCCTTCGCCCTGGACCGGTTCGAGGAGGACGAGGGCGGTCCGATCGTCGACCGCGGCCGCCAGGGCCGCCGCATCGTTGAACGGCACGTGGACGAACTCGGGGACGAGCGGTTCGAACGGCGCCCGCAGTTCCTTGCGCCACGTGGCGCTCAGCGAGCCGTAGGTGCGTCCGTGGAACCCGCGCATGGCAGCGACGATCTTCGGCCGCCCGGTCGAGGAGCGCGCGATCTTGATCGCGGCCTCGACCGCCTCGGTGCCGGAGTTGGACAGGAAGACCCGGGAGAGGGAGGGCGGCAGGAGCCCCGTGAGCTTCTCGAGGAACGCCGTGCGGACCGGGTTCGCGCAGCCGGTACCGAGGTAGATCAGCTCCGCGGCCTGGGCCTGGATCGCCCGGACCACCTCGGGGTCCGAGCTTCCCAAGTTCCCCGCGCCGTGGGTAGCCCCGAGGTCGATGTACGACCGGCCCGCGTCGTCGATGAGACGGGCTCCGCGCCCCTGCACGATCGTAGTCCGGGGGCGCTTGCCTTCCGCGAACTCCCGCTCGTTCGGCGCGCCGCCGCTCACGCGATCACCGTGCCTTCCCCCGCGAGCGCGTGGGCGATCGGGTCGGCGATGCCGGACGGTCCGATGATGACCCGGCCGACGCCGGCCGCCACCGCGTCCCGGGCGGCGACGAGCTTCTTGCGCATCCGCCCTTCGGCGAGCGGAAGGAACCGCTCGACGTCCTCGCGGCCGATGCGAGCGATGCGGGACGACGGGTCGTCCCTGCGTTCGAGCAACCCCGCCACATTCGTGAGGAGAACGAGCGCCTCCGCCCCGAGCGCCGCCGCGATCGACGACGCGGCCCGATCCGCGTCGACATTCACGATCTGGCCGTCCTCCGTCACGGCAGGAGGGCCGACGACCGGGAGGATCCCGTCGGCCCGGAGGGTGGAGAGCAAACGGACGTCGACCCGCTCGATCGTTCCCGACAGGTCGTCCGATAGATGGACGACCCGACCGTCGATCATGGCCCGCGCGCCGGTCCGACGGCGCGCGAGGAGGAGGCGTCCGTCCACGCCCGAGAGGCCCACCGCGCGCACGCCTCGGGCTCCGAGTCCGGCCACGAGCTCGGTCTGGACCTTCCCCGCGAGGGCGAGCACCAGCACTTCGAGGTGGGCCGCGTCGCTCCGGCGGGAGACGACCCCGCTCGGCGAGGTGTAGTACTCCGCGGGCCGACCGAGGGCCGCCCCGAGGAGGTCGACCTCGGCGGAGCCGCCGTGGACGAGGAGGTACTCGGGGTGCTTCGCGAGCTCGTCCAGCACGAAGCCGGTCCGGTTGCCGGAGGCCCCTCCGACCTTCACGACGATCGTCGACCGTCCCTCCCTCTAGATCGGATGGAGTCCCGCGAACTCGAGGCCGGTCGTCTCGGCAAGTCCCGCGCGGAGATTGAAGCACTGGACCGCGTTGCCCGCGGCCCCCTTCCCCAGGTTGTCGATCGCGGCCAGGAGGACGAGCCGGTCCGCGTGCCGGTCGACCGCGAAGCCGAGATCGCAGTAGTTCGTTCCGGCGAGGATCTTCGGCTCGGGTTCCCGGAAGATCCCGTCCGAGTCGTGCACGATCCGAACGAACGGTTCGGCGCCGTAGCTCGCCCGGTAGGCGGTCCAGAGCTCCCGGTCGTCAAACGGACGCGTCGTCGGGACGTGCACCGTCGACAGGACCCCCCGGACCGCCTCGACCGCGTGGCAGGAGAGGGCGACGTGGGCCGCGGTCTCCTGCTCGATCTCGGCGGTGTGCCGATGGCCGGTCGGCGCGTAGGCGCGCATGACCCCGGAACGCTCCGCATGCTGGCCGGCCGGGCCCGCGTCGCGCCCGCTCGCCGACGAGCCGCTCTTCGCGTCGATGACGACGTGCTGACGATCGATCCCGTCGAGCGCGGCGATCGGCCGCAGCGCGAGGATCGATGCGGTCGCGATGCAACCGGGGACGGCGATCAGCCGGGCCGAACGGATCTCCTCCCGATGGAGCTCGGGAAGCCCGAGGACGCTCGTCGCGAGCAGGTGGGGTTCCGGGTGCTCTCGACCATAGTACTCGGGGTACGCCCCCGGATCCTTGAGACGGAAGTCGGCCGAGAGGTCGATGACGGTCCCTCCTCCCGCCAACAGCTCGGTCATCCCGCCCATCGACTCCCCGTGGGGGGACGCGACGAACGTGACGTCGGCCGGTGCGAGCGCGGACCGGGGCTCGAAGCGCAGCTCCGTCCGTTTGCGGAGATTGGGATGGGCGCGCGAGACCGGCTTTCCCGCCATCGACTCGGAGATCACCTGCGCGATCTCCGCCTCGGGGTGGCCGAGCAAGAGCCGGAGGAGCTCGCCGCCGACGTACCCCGAGCCGCCGACGATCGCGACCTTCATCGGCGACCGACCTGGACCGCGTAGTCGACGATCGCGCCGGCGACGTCGGCGCCGGTCGCGGCGGTGAGCGCCCTGAACTCGGGGGTTGGATTGACCTCGTGGACGACCAGACCGCGGGGCGCTTCCATCAGGTCGACCGCCAGCACCCCGCCCCCGACCGCGCGCGCGGCCGAGAGCGCGAGCTCGGTCAGCTCGGGGGTCAGCGGGGCGTTCTCCGACCGGGCTCCGCGGGCCGCGTTCGTGCGCCAGTCGGTCGAGTACCGGTACATCGCCGCGACGACCGTCTCGCCGACCACGAACGCCCGCAGGTCCCGGTTCGGTTTCGGCACGAACTCCTGCACGTAGAACACGGAGTGCACCGGGGAGGCGAGCGCCTCCTTGTGCTCGAGGATCTGCTCGGCCGCCTCCGGGGTGTCGACCTTCGCCATCAGACGTCCCCAGGAACCGACCGCGGGTTTCAGCACGGCCGGATATCCGATCTGCGCGATCGCCTTCATCGCCGCTTCGGCGGAGAGGGCGATCACCGTCCGGGGAGTCGGGACGCCCCGCTCGGCGAGGCGCAGCGACGTCCGGATCTTATCGCCCGCCAGCTCGATGACCTCGGGGTCGTTCACCGTCGGGACCCCGTAGTGAGCGAAGCACCGGGTCGCGTAGACGGACCGGGTATGGCTCACGGAACGGTTCAAGATCACGTCGGGGAGGTGCTCCGGGCGTTCCAGCCCGAACGTCACCTCGCCGTCGTCCCATCGTTCGACGTCGACCCCGCGGCTCTCCGCCGCGGCGAGGATCGCCTTCTCTTCGGGGCGGATGATCGTGTAGAAGACGCCGAGCCGGAAGCCGTTACTCACCCCAGTCCTCAGCTTCCTTCGGGGCCGGCTGGACCGCGAACGGATCGGTCGCTTGTACTTCGAGCTCCGTCCCGCAGTCCGGGCAGGGGAATACCTCCCCCAGGATCTTGTCGTGGCTCTCGACGCTCGCGGCGCACTCCGGGCATTCCGTCATCGATGTTCCTCCTTGACGAGCTCCTCGATCTGCTCGACCAGGCGGCCGAGCGAGGAGAGGGATTCGGCCCGGGAGCGGATCCGCTCGCGGGCTTGGGCGATCTGTCGACCGATCGCGGCGGCTCCCGGGCCACCGGGCGAGGAGCGGCGATCGACCGCCGCCTGCGGGTCCAGCAGGGCGGCGACGTCCTCCGTCACCGAAGGGAACCGGGCGCGCAAGGCGGCCGGGTCGAAGGTGCCCGTCGCCCCGGCGACCTGTCGGGCGACCTCCTCGTGGGCCTCCCGGAACGGAACGCCCCGGGCGACGAGCCACTCGGCGACATCGGTCGCGATCAGCTCGGGGTCGGACGCCGCGGCCCGCAGCCGGGAGTGATCGAACGCCATCTCCCGAACGAGGGTCGTCAGGGCGGAGAGGGATCCGCCGACCGTCACGACGGCGTCGAAGACGACCGTCTTGTCCTCTTGCAGGTCGCGGTCGTAGGAGAGCGGAAGTCCCTTCAGGGTCGCGAGGAGCGCCACGAGATCGCCGATCGCGCGGCCGGTGCGGCCGCGGATCAGCTCGGCGATGTCCGGATTGCGCTTCTGCGGCATCTGGCTGCTGCCGGAGCCGAGCGCGGGGGTCCGCTCCAGGAATCCGAACTCCTTCGTCGCGTGGAGCACGATCTCCTCCCCCATGCCGCTCGCATGCACGGCGAGCAGCGCGAGGTCGAACAGGAGTTCGGCGAACGGATCGCGGTCGCTCACGGCGTCGAGCGAGTTCTCGAACGCCCGGTCGAAACCGAGGCGACGGGCGACGTACTCGGGGTCGATCGGAAGCGTCGACCCGGCCAGCGCCCCGGCGCCCAGCGGCGATACGTTCGCGCGGGCGGCGGTGGCGAGCAGCCGGTCCAGGTCCCGGTCGAACTTCCAGAAGTGGGCGAGGAGGGCGTGCCCTACGGTGACCGGTTGCGCCCGTTGTAGGTGCGTGTATCCCGGCATGGGCGTCGACGCTTCGTCGATCGCCCGGGCGAGGAGGACCTCGAGCAACTGAACGAGGAGGTCGCCAAGGGTGCGGACGGCGCTGCGCAGGTAGAGCCGTTCATCGAGCGCGACCTGGTCGTTGCGACTGCGCGCGGTGTGGAGCTTGCCGCCGACGGCCCCCACCAGCTCGGTGAGCCGTACCTCGACGTTCGTGTGGACGTCCTCGAGATCGGTCCGCCACGGGAACGAGCCCGCGTCGACCTCCCGACCGATGGAGCGCAGCCCTCCGACGAGGACCTTCGCCTCCTCCGCCGAGAGAACCCCGGTTCGACCGAGCATCTCCGCGTGCACGACGCTGCCCGCGAGGTCGTAGGGAAGGAGCGCCCGGTCGACGGAGAGCGAGCTCAGGAATCGACCCTGGGAACTGCGGACGTACGACGGCGTGGCGTGTCCGCTCGGAGGTGAAGGGGACGCGGTCATAATCAGCGAGGGGCGCGGGCCGCCCGCGCGACGGCCGGATCGGCCGAGGGCTTCATCGCCGCCCAGGTGCGCACAGGCAGGCCCCAGACGTAGATGAACCCCTCCGCCATCTCCTGCTTGAACTGGTCACCCGCGGAGTACGTCGCGAGGGTGTGCTGATAGAGGGAGTACGGGGAGCGTCGGCCCGACACCTGCGCCGAGCCTTTGTAGAGCTTCACCGACACCTCGCCGGTCACCCGTTCCTGGGTCGACTCGACGAACGCGTCGAACGCAGCGCGCAAGGGGCCGAACCAGAGACCGTCGTAGACGATTTGGGCGTAGCGCCGCTCGATGCCGTGCTTGACCTCGAGAAGGTCCCGGGGAAGGACCATCGCCTCGATCGCCTGGTGCGCCCGGATGAGGACGATCGCGGCCGGGCACTCGTAGACCTCCCGCGACTTGATGCCGACGACGCGCGACTCGAGATGGTCGATCCGACCGACTCCGTTCGCCCCGGCGATCCGGTTGAGCCGGACGATCAGCTCGTGGAACGGAAGACTCACGCCGTCGAGGGAGACGGGAGCGCCCCGCTCGAAGCCGACCCGAACGTACGTCGGGGCGTCCGGCGCCGCCTGGGGGGAGCTCGTCCAGCCGTAGACCTCCTCGGGGGGTTCGACCGCCGGGTCCTCGAGGATCCCGCACTCTACGGATCGGCCCCAGAGGTTCTCGTCCGTGCTGTACGGCGACGTCTTCGTCGCTTCGACCGCGATCCCGTGGAGGCGGGCGAAGGCGACCTCCTCTTCGCGCGTCATCTTCCATTCGCGGGCCGGGGCGATCACGCGGAGCTCGGGGGCGAGACTGGTCGTCGAGAGATCGAACCGCACCTGGTCGTTTCCCTTCCCGGTGCATCCGTGGGCCACGAACGTCGCGTGCTCTCGACGCGCGACCTCGACCAGGTGGCGGGCGATCAGCGGGCGGGCGAGCGACGTGCTCAGCGGGTAGACCCCTTCGTAGAGTGCGTTCGCCTTGAGGGCGGGGAGGAGGAACTCCTCCGCGAACTCCTGGCGCGCATCGGCGACGTACGCCCCGACCGCCCCGGACGCCTCCGCCTTGCGGCGCACCGTCTCGAGGTCAACCGGCTGGCCGACGTCCACCGTCACCGCGACGACGTCGAGGTCCTTCTTCTCCCGAAGCCACGGGATCGCGACGGAGGTATCTAGTCCCCCCGAGTACGCCAGCACTACCTTCTCGCGCAAGATCGGGAATGGGGACCGAACAGGTCACGGCCCCGTACTGATTTATAGGATGTGACCGTCCTCCGACATGGTTGGGCAGTTTTGTCCAAAACAGGACATCTATGCCGGAGGAGGCCGAATCGATCGCCCGACGCGTTCGAGAGTATCTCGACGGCCACCCCGTGCTGGCCGACGCGATCCGCGCCGGGATCGCGAACCACTCGGCGGTGGCGCGCCGCGTCTCGTCGGATCTCGAGGTGCGACAGCCCGAAGCCGTGATCGCCGCGTGCCGGCGCTATCCGCGCGGCCGGGGGCAGTCGTTCGGCGAGGCGAGCATCCGCCGGGTGTTGCGCAAGAGCCGCATCGAGACGCGGACGAAGGTCGCCGCGATCACCGTGAGTCAGGGCGCCGACGTCCTCCAGCGCCTCGGGGACGTGGTCGAGGAGCTGCTCGATGAGAATCTGCTCTGCCGGGTGATCCAGGTCTCTCGGGGGACGGTCATCCTGGTGGACGAGGACTCCGTGCCGCGGGTCCTACGTCGGCTGCGCGAAGGGCAGCTCGTCGGCGTCCGCAAGAACCTGATCGAGGTCGCGGTCACCGGTCCGGAGAGTATCGAAGAGACCCCGGGGCTGCTCCGGTTGCTGACAGGGGTGCTCTGGAGCCAGCAGATCAACATCGTGGAGGCCCTGAGCTGCTACACGGACACGATCTTCCTCCTGGACCGCGCGGACATGGCGGCGGCCACGGCGGTCCTGTCGAAGGCGCTCACCTGAGCGGGGCATCGCTGGAGGCAGAGCTCGGGTCGGTTCAGTGTTACGTTTTGAAATCGCAACATAACGCTATAATGCCCCTCCGCGCTCGCCCGACCGCATGGACCGACCGGCCCCCGGCCCAGGGCGCTCGAGGGCCGAGATCGACTCCCTCGCGCTGACCCGGCGCGAGAAGCTGGCGATGGCGGCGATCTACGCCGCGATCGGGGCGGTCACATTCCTCGCGTTCGCGGCGGCGTTCCGCTTCCTCCCGCACCAGATCCCGGGCGCGACGGTCCGTGGCGGGCTGATCTTCACCGGGCTGGCCATCACCGCCTACTTGCTCGGCCTGCGCCATGGATTCGACGCCGACCACATCGCGGCGATCGACAACACGACCCGCAAGCTGCTGAACGAGGGGAAGCGCCCGCTCACCGTCGGCACCTGGTTCTCGCTCGGGCACTCCACGATCGTCTGCGGCATGATCGTCGCCCTCGTCGTCGCCTTCGACTTCGTCAAGGCCCAGTATGCCAACTTCGCCCACGTCGGCGCGGTCCTTGGGACGGTGATCTCGGGGGTGTTCCTCGTAGTGATCGGCCTCGTGAACGTCGTCATCGTCGTTGATGTGTACCGGATCTTCCGGCAGCTGCGTGACGGGGAGCTCGACCAGCAGGGGCTCGACGAGCAGATGGAGAAGCGCGGCTTCCTCTACCGGTATTTCCGCCGGCTGTTCCGGGTGATCGACGAGCCATGGCAGATCTACCCGATCGGGGTGCTGTTCGGGCTCGGGTTCGACACGGCGACCGAGGTGATCCTCATCGCCCTCGCTACGGGTCTCGCGTTCACGGGGACGTTCCCGCTGTGGGCCATCCTGATCCTCCCGCTCCTGTTCACCTGCGGCATGGTCCTCTCGGACACGAGCGACGGCTTCTCGATGCGCTACGCCTACGGATGGGCGTTCCTCCGGCCGATCCGCAAGATCTACTACAACCTCACCCTCACGGTGATCTCCGTCCTCGTCGCCTTCGCGATCGGGGGCGTGGAGCTGCTCCAGGTCGTCTCGGGCGAACTCGGTTGGGGCGGGCCGATATGGGGCTGGCTCGACGGGCTCGATTTCGAGACCCTCGGGTTCGGGATCGTCGGCCTGTTCCTCGGTGCCTGGTTGATCGCGATGGCGATCTACCGGCTGAAGCGCTACGAGGAGGTCGGGTTCGGCGGAGCGTCGGTGGCGGGGTCGCCGCCGTGACCCGGAAAGTCGTTCGCCTCGGCGTGTCGCTCGAACCCGCGCTCCTCGCGCTGCTCGACCGGTGGGTCGAGGAGCGCAACAGTCCGAGCCGTTCGGATGCCCTACGGGCCCTGATCCGATCCGAGCTCTCCGGGCGCACGCTCGCCGACCCCGAGGCCGACGCCCTAGGCGTCGTCGCGCTCCTCTACCGGCACCAAGCCCCGAACGTCCTCCGGCGACTCACGGCCGCCGAGCACCGGTGGGGCGAGCACGTCCGCTCTACCACGCACATTCACCTCGAAGGAGACGCCTGCGCCGAGATCGTGGTCCTCCTCGGAAAGCGGCGGGAGGTCGCCGCCGCCTCGGAGGACCTGCGGGGCGTGAAAGGGATCCTCGGCGGAGGCGGGTTCCTCACGACCCCGTCGGTCGCGGGGGGCCGTACCGGCCACCGGCATCCGCATCCACCCCCGGGGTGACCGGCCCGTGCGCGCCCGGACGGAACAGACCCTCGCCCGGACGGTCCTCGCCGCATACCTGGGAGTGCGCCCCCGGGAAACGGTTTCGATCGAAGCGTGGAGCCACGCCCTCCCGTGGGCCCGCGCGTTCGTCGTGGAAGCGCGTCGGATGGGGGCCGAGCCACTGCTCGTCATCGAGGACGAGGACGCGTTCTTCCGGACGATGGCCGCGCTGCCCCGTACGGCGTTGCCCGTCGCTCCCGGGGCCCTCGCCACCCTCAGCGACGTCCATGTGTATCTCGGCGGTCCCGAAGCGTTCCCGCGCCTCGGAGGTGTACGCCCCGAGGAACTGCGCTCGATCGTCGACCGACATGACGCGGTCTGGCGCGGAGCCGCGCGTCGGGCGCGCACCCGGTTCGCCCGCCTCGCGATCGCCGCTGCGACCCCCGTGGCGGCGGAGCGCTATCGGGTCGATCTCGATTCCTGGAGGGAAGAGCTCGTCGCCGCCAGCACGGTCGCTCCGCCCCGCCTCGCGCTCATCGGACGAGCGGCGGCGCGCCGGCTGGCCCGCGCCCGACATATTCGGATCCGCCACTCGAACGGAACCGACGTCACGACCGAGCTCCTTCCGGGACGGCGGCGGGTCGAGGACGGCAGCTCCGCCCGGCGACCCCCGTCGTTCGCGACCGACATCCCGACGGGGAGGATCGTCGTCGTTCCGAAGCCCCGGTCGACCGAGGGCCTGTGGGAGTCGAACCGGCCGCTCTACGATCGATACTCGGAGACCCCGGTGCAGCTCGCGGCGCAGTTCCGGTTCGCGGGGGGGCGGTTGCGCGAGTTCTCGTTCGACCGGGGCGGTGAGGCGTTCGCCTGCGCCTATGAGGCCGGGGGCCGCGGCCGCGACTCCCTCGGCGCGATCGCCTTCGGATTGAACTCGCGCATCCGGCGCGCGCCCGAGGTCGGTGATCTCGCCGAAGGGGCGGTCAGCCTCCGGCTCGGCGGAGAGGCCGCGGCGGGGGGCCGCCGGCGCGCGATCTTCTCCCGGGTCGTCACGCTCACGGGAGCGGACGTCGAGCTCGACGGACGGCCCTGGCTTTCCGGCGGTCGGGCAACGAATTAAGACGACCCCCGGATACTTCTCTACATGCTCGGTTCGTCCGTCTGTCGCGTCCTTTCGGTCGCTCGGCAGGGGATCGAGCTCGGCATCGAATACGGGCCCCACGCGGTCGAGGCCCTGCTCTGGATCGCCGAGACGGTCGAGGAGTCCGTCTATCGGGCCGGGTCCCTGCATAGGAACGCGGACGGGATCGGGTTCACGCTTGAGAACCCGCCGCTGCGCTCGGGGGCGTTCGCTGCGGTCCGACTCCTCTGGAACGGGGTTCCGGTCGATCCGGCCCGGCTCACGATCCGTACGGGAGCCGCGGGATCTGGGAGAGTCGCCGGGACGCTCTCGCGCGACGCACCGATCGATCTGGTCGCCGGCGACCCGATCGAGCTCTTCGCCGCCGTCCCCGAGGTCACGGTCGGCGATTCGGCCACGGTCCGTCTCGAGCTCGAATGCCCGGCGATCCCCCCCCTCGTTTGGATCGAGTTTCGGGATACCGTGCTCGGCGGGTGACGGGGTTGTCGGGCGGTGCGGTGGGGCCCGGTTCCGACCCGGCCCCGATCCTGTTGCGCTCGATGTCGGCGGCTATCCTGACCGACCGGGTCGGAGACCTCTCGCTGGTCCGGGAATCCCGCGGGGCCGTCCAAGAGTGGGGAGGGGTGTACGCCCAACTGGTCCGACTGACGGGGCCGTGGAGAATTTTTCTCTGGGACGGATCGCGCCAATACCGTCTGGCGGACGGTTCGATCTCGGGGGCCCAGGTGGGCGATCGGTGGCGCAGCGAGCACCGACTGGGTCGGATCTCGGTCCACCAGGAGATCGCCCCGACGGACGCGCCGTCCGGAGCGATCCGCCGCCTTCGCTTCTCGCTGGCGGAGGGTCCACCGGTCTCCCTGGTCGTGCACAGCTCCTTCCGGCCGTACCTCCTCCCGACGCTGGTCGAGGGGGTCCGGCCGGTATCGTTCCGCGCGCAGACCTCCGCGGCGGGTCTCGATCTCCGGCAGCGGGGCTTCGGCCTGTCGGTGCGATCCTCGATCGCCCCGTCGCACCTCTACCTCGACGGCGGGTCGTGGCTCGGGGGACGGCGTACCGGTCCGCTCGATCAGATCGGGATCGATTACGAGGTCGTGGTGGCGCCGGGCGCCGACGTCGAGCTCGACCTGGTGATCGTGGGGGGCCTCGAGCGCGATCTCGTGCGATCGACGGACGAGATCGATTCCCTTCTGGCGGATCCCGAACGGCGGCACGTGTCGGCCGAGACCGCCGAGGCGGCATGGCGTGCGGGGACCCCGTCGGTTCGCCTGCCCGACGCCCCCGAGCTCGAACGCGGGTACGAGTCGGCGAGGGCGTCGCTGCGCCGGCTCTACACCGCCCCGGGAGATTCGCTGACGGGGCTGGTCGCAGGATATCCCTGGTACTCGGCGATCTGGTGTCGCGATCTCGCCTGGATGTTGCCGGCGATCCTCTGGCTGGGGGACTTCGACTGGACCTCCCGGTCGCTCGTGACGGTCTTTCGATTCCAGTCCCGGTCATCGATCCCGCTCCTCGGAGGGGAACCGGGGGAGCTGCCGATGCAGATCTCCCCCGGCCCGATCTTCTTCTACGGCACCTCGGACACGACCCTCTACTTTCCCGACCTCGTCGAACGACTTGTCCGTCACGGGGGCGACGCGGAGGCCGTCCGGCCGCTGCTGCCGGGGGTGCGGCGAGTCATCGCCTGGGGTCTCGCCCGGATCGATCCGGCAACCGGACTCCTTCGCAACGGAGGCGAGGCGGAGGAGATCAGCGCCGCAACGGGATCGATCTCCCGGATCCGGTACGGGATCGACTCCCCCGACACTACGATCTGGGATTCGACCGATCGGCGCGACCATGCCATCGACGTCCAGGTGCTGTGGTGGACGGCCCTCCGGTCCGCGCTCGACGTGGCCGCGGTCGACGACGACCCCGCCCTGCGCGCCCGGCTCCCGGAACTGTTCGAGCAGCTCGGAGCGACGATCCGGAGCGCGTACGACTGGCCCGAGGAACGATACCTCGCGGATTCGATCCGTGCGGGGACGCCCGTCCGAAAGCTTCGGCCGAACGCCCTCCGGGCGATCGGCGCCGGCCTCATCGATCCGGGACGAGCGCGGGGGATGGTAGAGCGGGCGACGGAGGAGGATCTGAGCACGTCGTGGGGCCTCCGGACGCTCTCGACCA
This sequence comes from Thermoplasmata archaeon, assembly GCA_049285595.1. Lineage (GTDB taxonomy): Archaea > Thermoplasmatota > Thermoplasmata > Lutacidiplasmatales > UBA184 > Lutacidiplasma. Next base: position 6,171 of record JBAQAF010000013.1, on the reverse strand, counting down.
AGGATCCGGCGTACCGGCCCGACGCCTACCATGACGGTCAGGTCTGGCCGATCGCTACCGCGTGGGCCGCCGACGCCGCGTTCGCCACGGGGAACGCCGAGCTCGGGGTCGCGCTCCTCGGCCGGATGGCGGGGCGCTACGCGCTCGAGGGAGGGGACGCGAACGAGTGCTATCGGGGCGACCGGGCGGAACCGTTCGACTCCTGCTTTCTCCTTGGACTCAGCGTCGGGCCGTTCGTTTCGGTTCTCTTCGAGCGCCTCTGGGGACTGCGTCCGGACGCCCGCACGCTGCGGCTGGAGATCCGGCCCTGCTTCCCGTCCGCCTGGCGCTCGGCGTCGCTCGACGGAGTGAGGGTCGGCGCGGGGCGGGTCTCCCTTCGCTGGGAGACGCCGCTCCTCAACGTCCTCTGGTCCGGCCCGGGCGTTCTCACGGCGACCGTGGGAGGTGAGGAGCGCTCGGTCCCCGCCGGCGCTTCGGTGGCGATGCGACTGACCGCCGGCGACCGGACCGCCGAACGGCCGGCAGGCTTCAATATCTCGTAGAGTTCGAGCGAGCTCATGGCCGACGCGATCGAGGTCCGGGGCCTCGTGAAGCAGTATGACGGGCTGACCGCCGTCGACCACATCGGCTTCTCGGTGCCCCCGGGAACGGTGTTCGCCTTTCTCGGCCCGAACGGCGCGGGCAAGACGACGACCGTCGAGATCCTCGAGGGACTGCGCAAGCGGACCTCGGGGGAGGTGCGGGTCTTGGGCCTCGACCCATGGACGGACGGCGCCGAGCTCCACCGGAAGGTCGGCGTCATTCCGCAGGATTTCCGGTTCTTCGAGAAGATCACCCCGCGCGAGGCGATCGAGTACTACCGCGCCCTATTCGGCAGCCGCGCCGACCCGGATGCCCTGCTGCGCCAGGTCGACCTCGTCGACAAGCAGTCCGCGCGCTACGACCAACTCTCGGGCGGGCAGAAGCAGAAGCTCGGCCTCGCCCTCGCGCTCACGAACCAGCCCGAGATCTGTTTCCTCGACGAGCCGACGACGGGTCTCGATCCCACGGCGCGTCGGGCGATCTGGAACGTCATTCGGTCGCTCAAGCAGCAGGGCCGCACCGTCTTCCTCACGACCCACTATCTGGAGGAGGCGGAGCTCCTGAGCGATCGGGTGGCGATCATCCACCACGGCAAGATCATCGCCACCGGGACCGCGGCCGAGATCATCGCCGCCCACGGCCGCAGCACGCGCCTCAAGTTCGAAGCGCCGCCGGCGCTCGCGACGTACCTCTCCCAGCAGCTCGGGGTCAGCGCGCGGTCGTCCGCCGGGCAGGTGGAGGTTGACCTCTCGGGGCCCCATGACGCGGTCCGAGTGCTGAACGCGGCCGAGGCGAGCGGCCTCCCGTGGACGACGTTCTCCACCGCCCAGGACACGCTCGAGGACGTCTTCGTCCGGATGGTCGGCACGATGGACGAGGGCGCCCTGAAAGGGGAGGCGGCGCCGTGAACCCCCGACGGATCGGCGCCGACATCCTCATCGTGGCGCGCGGCTACTATCGGAATCCCGCGGCGCTGTTCTTCTCGCTGATCTTCCCGCTGATCCTGATCTCCCTGTTCGGACTCATCTTCTCCTCGACCGGCGGCGGCGCCGTCACTCTCGAGGTGCTCAACGAGGACTCCCACTCCCCCCTCTCCGTCCAGTTCCTCTCCGCGCTCAACAACACGTCGATCGTCAAGGTTCAGATCGTGAGCGATGCGACCGTCACGCCGTCCGGCTTCTCGGCGTGGCTCGGACAGCAGGGCGATCCGGTCGGGCTCGTGATCCCGGCCGGTTTCTCCACGAACGTCTCGTCGAACCGGACGGTCGACCTCACGGTCTACTCGAACCCGCAGGACGCCGCCGCGGGCGGAGAGGCGCTCTTCGCGGTCTCGGGCGTGGCGAACGCGTTCAACCTCGAGAACGCTCACGGGACCCCCGTGATCCAGGTGCCGCCCGCCCTGGGGGTCGGGAGCGAGATCTACACCTACATCGACTACCTGATCCCGGGGCTGATCGGCTTTTCGATCCTGACGAGCCCGATGTTCTCGATGGTCGACGTGACGTCGTCGTACCGCAAGGAGGGACTGTTCCGGCAGCTCTCCCTGACCCCACTGACCCGCGGGGAGTGGCTCGCGTCGCGGGTGCTGTGGTACATCGTGCTGACGTTCGCCGCCGCCGCGATCATGCTCGCCATCGGCGTGGGCGTCTTCGGCGCGCACGTCACGGTCGGCCTCGGGATGCTGCCGTTCCTGCTCGTCGGGCCGTTCTTCTTCGTCTCGCTCGGGATGCTCGCGGGATCGGTCGCGCCGACCCCCGAGAGCGCCGCCGTGATCGGCAACATCATCACGTTCCCGATGATGTTCCTCTCGGGAACGTTCTTCCCCGTCTCGGAGTTCCCCGCCGGGCTGCAGACGTTCGCCCACGTCCTTCCGCTCTACTATGTCATCGACGGAATGAACCAGGTGATGCTGTTCCACAACACGACGCGGGCGCTCACCGACCTCCTGGTCATCGTGATCGCCGGCGTCGTCGTGTTCCTTCTCGCCATCCGACTGTTCCGCTGGAGGGACGATTGACCGGGACCCCCGAGCAGACGGTGTTCCGGGCGGTGATGGCGCGCTGGGCGACGGGCGTCACGGTCGTCACGGCCCGCGACGGCGCCGTCGACGCCGGGCTCACCGTCAATGCGTTCCTTTCGGTCTCCCTCTTCCCGCCGTCGATCCTGGTGAGCCTGCAGGACGACGTCGACACACTCCCCGTGCTCGAACGCGGCCGCGCCTTCGCGGTGAACGTCCTCGGAGCCGACCAGCAGGCGATCAGCGAACGGTTCGCGCGGACCGTCCGCCCGGAGGAGAAGTTCCAGGAGCTCCCGTTCCACCGAGGCACGACCGGCGCGGCGTTGATCGACGGGACCCTCGGGGCGATCGAGTGCCGGGTCCTCGCGATCACGCCCGCGTTCGACCACCGGCTGGTGCTCGGGGAGGTCGTCGAGCTCGAGGTCGGGAACGACGGACCCCCGCTCCTCTTCTTCCGGTCGGGGTACTCCCACTCCAACGGGCCCGAGGATCTCCGCCTCCCCCCGCCGCACGACCCTCCCGCTCGAAGGTAACCCACGGGCCTTCCGGGGCGCGGCGCTTTAACCCCGGCCCGACGTTTGCCGTGCGATGGTCGAGGAGGACCGCTCCACGAAAGTGGCGATCATCGGCAGCGGGCCGGCGGGCCTCACCGCCGCGCTGTACGCCGCCCGAGCGGAGCTGAGACCGATCGTCCTCACCGGCGTCCCGGCGGGCGGCCAACTGCTCATCACGACGGACGTCGAGAACTACCCCGGGTTCCCCGACGGGATCCAGGGCCCGGAACTGGTCGACCGGATGCGCCGCCAGGCGGAACGGTTCGGGGCGGCGTTCGTCGATGACAACGTGACGCGGGTCGAGCTCTCCCATCCACCGTTCACGGTCGCGACCGGGTCCCACGGGACCGTGCGCGCGGACGCGGTGATCGTCGCGACCGGCGCGAACGCGCGATGGCTCGGCCTCCCCTCCGAACAGCGGCTGCAAGGGCACGGCATCAGCGCCTGCGCGACGTGCGACGGGTTCTTCTTCAAAGGAAAGGAGCTCGCCGTCGTCGGGGGCGGTGACTCCGCGATGGAGGAGGCGCTGTTCCTCACGAACTTCGCGACGCACGTCACCGTCATTCACCGCCGCGATCGCCTTCGAGCGAGCTCCATCATGCAGCAGCGGGCGCGCCATCACCCCAAGATCTCCTTCCTGCTCGGCACGGAGGTCGCGGAAGTGCTCGGGAAGGAGACGGTCGAAGGGCTCCGGCTCGTCGATGTTCCGACCGGGACCGCGCGCGAGCTCAAGGTCGGTGGGCTGTTCGTCGCGATCGGCCACGTACCGGCGACCGAGCTGTTCCGGGGGGTGCTCGACCTCGACGGGGAAGGATACCTGAAAGTTCACGACGGGACACGGACGAACATCGAAGGGGTGTTCGCCGCGGGCGACGTCCACGACCGACGTTACCGTCAGGCGGTCAGCGCGGCCGGCTCCGGCTGCATGGCGGCGATCGACGCCGAACGGTGGCTCGCCGAGCGCGAATCTTGACGGTAGCGCCACCTCTCGCCGGATAGCCTTTAATAGCGCCCCGCCCGGTGGCCGGCCGAGGGCCCGGTGCCGAGCAAGAAGAGCCTGCACATCGAGTCGTCCGGCCAGCTGTGCATCTACTGCGGGGCGTGCGTCGGGATCTGCCCGCTCAACTGCATCTATCTCGACGAGACCCGTATCACGTTCGACGAAGGGGTCTGCACCCGCTGCGAGATCTGCGTGAAGGCGTGCCCCGTCGGCGCCATCGAGATCGGCTGAACCGGAGGGGTGCGGAACCGTGGGCGGCGACCGCACGACCGACGTCCTCGTCATCGGCGCCGGCCCCGCCGGCAGCATGACGGCGAAATGGGCGGCGAAGAGCGGCGCCCGCGTCGTGATGCTCGAGAAGCGCCAGGAGATCGGGAGCCCGGTGCGCTGCGGCGAGGGGATGAGCAAGGATTGGCTCTCCGAGGTCGGCATCAAGCCGGGGCGCTGGATCAACCTCGAGGTCGAGGGGGCCCGGATCTACTCGCCCAGCGAGAAGGTCTTCGAGATCAACGAAAAGCACGCCGGCAACGAGGTCGGCTACGTCGTCGAGCGCGACGAGTTCGACAAGCAGCTCGCGATCGACGCCGCGAACGCGGGCGTCGAGATCCTGCTCAAGACCTCCGCGACGTCGATCCTGAAGGAGAACGGCCGGGTCGTCGGCGCGAAGGTGAAACAGTTCGGCGAGCCGTACGAGATCCGCGCCCCGATCACGATCGGCGCGGACGGCTTCGAGAGCCAGGTCGGCCGGTGGGCGGGGATCCCGACGAACCTCGCGATGAAGGACATGGATACGTGCCTGCAGTACCGCATGACGAACGTCGACTGCGACGTCCGCTACTGCGACTTCTACCTCGGCAAGGTCGCGCCCGGCGGCTACGTCTGGATCTTCCCGAAGGGCGACGGGCTCGCGAACGTCGGGATCGGGGTGCAGGTCAGTCAGGTGTCGAGCCCGGCCGACGCCCGCACGTACCTCGACCGGTGGATCGCCAAGCACCCGGGGTACGCGAAGGGGAAGAAGATCGACATGGTCGGCGGCGGCGTCTCCATCGCCCCTCCGCTGCGCCAGACGGTCGCGGACGGCATCATGATCGTCGGGGACGCGGCGCGGATGATCGACCCCCTCACGGGGGGCGGAATCGCGAACGGTTGCATTGCCGGGAAGATCTGCGGCACGGTCGCCGCCGAGGCGGCGCTGACGAAGGACGTTTCGAAGGAGTTCCTCCAACGCTACGAGAAGGGCTGGCGCGCCCGGATCGAGGAGAAGCTCTACCGCAACTGGCTCGCGAAGGAGAAGCTCGTCACGCTGTCGGACGACGTCTTCGACAAGCTGATCGACGCCCTCGCGAACGTCAAGCTCGAAAAGCTGAACGTCCACAACATCCTGCGCGCGGTCCACGAAAAGTATCCTGAGGTGACGAAGGAGTTCGAGGCGTTCCTCTGAACGCCCCGTTTCCTCTCCCGTGCCCGGAGCTCCGAACCGCCCGCCGGATCGAACCGAGGAGCCTGCACCGGCCCCGCCCGTGCCCACGCCGCCCGAGCGGCTCGCGCTGCGCCGGCTCGTCCCGAGCCACGTCGCCCTCCTCCTCGACTTCTGGAAGGCGGGGCCGGCACCGGAACTGACGGGTCCGTTCGAGAAGGCGGAGACGGCGTACCTCGCCGGCGACTTCTCCGGAGCGATCTCGGCGCTCGACCTCCTCTCGATCCGATTCACCGAGCCGCGATGGCCGAGCCTCCCGGCGCCGTTCCGGGACCTGCGTGTCGCGATCCCGGCACCGATGCCGCCCGCCTGGAACCCCGAGCACGCGCTCTCCCCCACCGAGAAGGAAGCGGTGCGCGCGCGTCGCGCCGCCGAACTGCAGCTATCGCTCGCCGAGGGATGCGTGATATGGGCGAGTGGCCATGCGATCCCGGCCGAGGATCTCGCCGCGCTCGCCTCGGAGGCGAAGACGGCGCTGGCCGCCGGGGGCGTGCCGCCCGAGTTCTACGTCCCGATCGACGCGCTGTGGACCGCGCTCGCC
>JBAQAF010000012.1:0-19470 GCA_049285595.1 Thermoplasmata archaeon | reverse complement strand
CACCGGACCGCGCGAGCGATGGGACCCGCGCGCGGTCCTCGTCAGAGCGAGGCGATCCGCCCTCACGGAGCGAGCATCAGCTCGTTGCCGTCCGGATCGCGCGCGACCGCCCACCAGCCCCAGTCGGCCTTTTCGGGATCTCGGGCGAACGCGACCCCCTTCGCCTTGAGAGCGTCGCAGTTGGTGACGAAATCTCTTCCTGGCAGGCGAAGCAGGATCCCGGAATTCCCGGGTTCGAGGGTCCCGTTCGTGTCGAACTCCGTCACCTGACATAGATGAAGGACGCCGTCCTTGCCCTTCCGGCCGACGGTCACCCAATGATCGTCGCTGTCGATGAGGTCGAGGCCCAGGTTCTCCGTGTACCAGGCCTGGGCCTTGCGTCGATCGGAGACGACGACGGCGATGCTGGCCAAGTACGATCGGGGCGGTCGGCGGGCGCGGCGCGCGGGCGACTTCTTCGCGGGCATGGAGCTCCTCGCTGGCCCGAGTTGCCCGAAGGGTATTGAGGGGCGCGAGGAGGGCGCGAAACGCCCCGGCACGGGCCCGTTCCCCCGTCGAGCTCGGTGCCCGCCACCGAGGAAGCGCCGCAACTGATTTACCCCGCACGGCCATCCCGTTCCGACTCGTTCTCAGGGCGACCCTGGTGTCCGAACTCTCAGCGTCGAGCGTGGAACGCAGCCGAGCGTCGGTCGTCCGACTGATGGTCCCGGCCGACACGAACTTCTCGGGGATCGTCTTTGGCGGGGCGATCCTCGCCGAGATCGACCGGGTGGCGTACATCACCGCCACCCGCCACGCCCACGCGACGACCGTCACGGCGTCGATCGACCGGGTCGATTTCATCGAGCCGGTCCACGTCGGGGACGTCGTCGATTTCGACGCCCGACTCACCTGGGTCGGGACGACCTCGATGGAAGTGTGGGTGCGCGTTCACGCCGAGGAGACCGCGGGCGGCCGCCCCCAGCTCGTGGGGGAGGCGTTCGTCACGATGGTCGCCGTGGACGCCGAGGGAAAGCCGGTCCGCGTGCCGCCGCTCGTCCTCGGGAACGAGGAGGAGCGACGCCGCTACGAGGAAGGCCGAGAGCGAGCCGAGCAGCGGCGCCGGTCCCGGCGCCGACCGGAGGAACAGAACAATGCTGTGTGAAATGTGCGGTAACGACGTGGAGTCGGTCAGCCGAGTGAAGCTCGAGGGCACGGTCCTGAGGCTCTGTCCCGCGTGTGCGCGGTTCGGAGAACTGCTCGACCCGCCCCCGCCGGCGGCCACGGCCCTCCCGCAGACTCCCGTGCGCGCGCGCCCTATGACGCCCGCGTCGCGCCCGATCGGGGGCGCGCGGAGGATGGAGGAGCGGGACCTGTACAGGGAGATCGGCGAGCTCGAGCTCGCTCCCGATTGGTCGAAGCGCGTCCGTAGCGCGCGCGAAGCGCTCGTGTGGACCCCCGAGGACCTCGGAAAGAAGCTGAACGAGAAGAAGTCGGTCGTCCTGAAGATCGAATCGGGCAACATCCACCCGACCGACGCGCTCGTCCGTAAGCTCGAGCACCTGCTCAAAGTGCGGCTGCGCGCCGAACCCGAGACGACGTCGCCCAAGTGATCCCGGGGCCGGTCGCGCCGCCGACGATCAGCGCCGACGGGCCGGGCGTCGCTTCGGGTCCGGTAGGAGCAGCCGCTCGAGGATCGCCTTCTGGGCGTGGAGGCGGTTCTCCGCCTGGTCCCAGATCGCGGCGTGAGGACCGTCCATCACTTCGTCGGTGATCTCCTTGCCCCGGTGCGCCGGCAGGTCGTGCAGCACGATCGCGTCCGTCTTTGCGAGCCCCACGAGCGAGGCATCGATCCGGTACTCGGCGAATGCGGCCTCGCGTGCCGTCGCATCGGCCTCGTCGCCCATCGACACCCAGACGTCGGTGTACAGCGCGTCGGCGCCGCGGGCCGCGTCGTGGGGGTCGGTCGTGAACGAGATCGCGGCGCCGGTCCCGCGCGCGAGCACGCGCGCCGCTGCGACGATCTCGGCGTTCGGACGGTACTGCTCGGGGGTCGCGGCGATCAGGTCGAGGCCGAGCGCCGCGGCCCCGAGGAGCAGGGAGTGGAGGACGTTGTTCCCGTCCCCGATCCAGGCGAGCCGACGGCCCCGGAACCGTCCCTTCCAGCGCTCGTGCATCGTGAGGAGGTCGGCGACGATCTGGCACGGGTGCTCGAGGTCGTCGAGCGCGTTGATCACCGGGACGCTCGCCGAGCGGGCGAGCTCGACCATGTCGGTGTGACGAAAGGCGCGGTAGACGATCGCGTCCACGTAGCGGGAGAGGACCCGCGCCGTGTCGGCGATCGTCTCGCCGCGACCGAGCTGGAGGTCGCGGCTCGAGAGGTAGAGGGGATGCCCTCCGAGGTCGTTCACCGCCACCTCGAACGAGGTCCGCGTGCGGGTCGACGGCTTCTCGAAGATCATCGCCACGTTGCGGCCCTTGAGTGTCGGCGCACCGGTCCCTCGCTTTCGTTCCTGCTTCAGCCGCTCGGCGTGGCGCAGGAGCTCCCCGAGCTCCGGGGCGATGTCCGAGATCGAGAGAAGATCGCGCTTCGGGAGGGTCGCTCGCATGCCGGGGGGACTCGCTCCGAGAGGAAAGACGTTGCCCCGCCCGCGACCCCGACGGACCGTGCGAAGGTTAAGAAGTGGACCCGATTCCGCCCGCCGGGGAACCCTATGCCGGCTCGTTCGAAACCTTCCGCCCGGCGCCGACCGATCGCGGTGACGCGGACGCCGAAATCATCGACGAAAGGCCGCAACGTCTACATGGTGACGGGCGGGGTCACGAAGTTCGCGAAAGCGCACCCCTCGATGGACTTCCGCCTGATGGTCAAGCGCGCGTACGACTACGCCCTGAAGGGGATCCCGAACCTGAGCGCCGACCGGATCGACGGCACGCGGATCTCCTACTTTTCCGATCACTTCTCGCGCCAGCTCAAGGCGGCGAGCATGGTGCAGGACTACCTCGGGATGAACCCGAAGGGATCGGTCCGCATCGAGTGGGGCGGGGCGACGGGCGGGGAGTGCTTCCAAGCCGCCTACGAGGCGGTCGCGAGCGGGCGGATGGACGTCTGCCTCGCCGCGGGATTCGAGACGATGAGCCGGGTCGCGACGTGGAAGGGGAACGAGTTCATCGCGCTCGCCTCCGACACGAACTTCGACTTCCCGCTCGGCGGCTTCTACACGGGGTACTACGCTCTGATGGTCGTCCGGCATATCTACGAGTACCTGCGATTGCGCCGGTTCGCAGACGTCAAGAACGAGCGGGAAGCGCAACGCCTCGCGATCGCGGAAGGGAGCCGGATCATGAGCATGGTCTCGGTGAAGAACCACCTGAACGCGCTCCACAACCCGTACGCCCAGTATCCGAAACGCCTCACGGTCGACGATGTGCTCCGGTCGGAGATGATCAGCTATCCGATCACCCGCGAGCAGATCTGCACGATGTCCGACGGCGCCGCCGTCGCCGTGCTCTGCGACGAGGCGCGCGCCCGGGAGTTCACCGACAAGCCGATCCGAGTGACCGGCGTGGGATGCGGGACGGACACGATGCGTCTCGCCGATCGACCGTTCGGGAAGGTCCCGCTCCTGCCGCATGAGAAGGCGTCCGACTACACGGATCTCCCGTACCCGGGCGTCCACTCCTTCCGTGCGGGCCGTGCGGCGGGCCTCGAAGCGTACCGCATGGCCGGCATCACCGATCCGAACCGCGAGCTCGACTTCATCGAGCTCCACGACGCCTACGCGTCGAGCGAGATCCAGACGTACGAGGACCTCGGATTGTGCCGATACGGCGAGGGATACTCGTTCGTCGAGCGCGGCGACCCGTTCCTGAAGGGGATCGATTACGGCTTCCCGACGCCCCGCGCGGGAGCGATCCCGGTGAACCCGTCGGGCGGGTTGATCGCGTGCGGTCACCCGGTCGGCGCGACCGGGTTGATGCAGGCCGTCTTCGCGTTCTGGCAGCTGCAGGGGACCGTCGGGAAGCATTTCGGCGACAAGACCCTCCAGATCCCGAACGCCAAGCGCGGCGCAATCCACAGCCACGCCGGGACCGGCTCCTCGGTCACGGTCTCGATCCTGGAGCGGAGGTACCGATGAGGGCGCGTCCCCCGACGTACACCAAGTTCCGGGACGTCCAGGCGGAGCTCGATAAGACCGGCGCCGCGATCTTTCGGTCGGCGGACGGCGAGGAGAGCCTCGTGCTCCGCTACCCCTACTCGATCAGTTACATCCACAGCTACGCGGAGGATTCGCCGTTCTTCCTCGCGCTCGCGGACGGGAAGCTCAAAGGCTCTCGCTGCACGAAGAAGAGCTGCCGGTTCGTCTTCGGGACCCCTCGGGGCCACTGCATGGTCTGCGGCAGCGCGACGGAGTGGATCGACCTTCCAAACCGCGGTCGGCTCCACTCCTGGACGACGTGCCACTACGGCAGCGAGGCGTTCCTGAAGGAGACGCCGTACAATCTCGCGCTCGTAGAGTTCGAGGGCGTCGGGAGCCTGCTGCTCGCCCGCCTGAAGGAGGCGGTCGAGTCGGATCTGTTCGTCGGGATGCCGGTCGAGGCACGGTTCGATCCGAACCCGAAGTACTCGATCACGGACGTCTGGTTCGTCCCCACCCGCTAGAGGGCGTCGCGCGGGCGCGATCCTACGGGCCGGTCGCCAGGCCGACCAGCGCGAGGATGTCCGCCTGCGAGCGGGCGATCTCGGTGCGGGAGGTCCGGGCCGCCTCGACGAACGCGAGCTCGGCGAACGGCCGCGCCGCCGGGAACCGGGCGGTCGGCCACCGGGCCTCGTAGACGAAGTGGAGGTCCCAGTGCGGGTCGCCGGCCGACCCCGGCCGGCGGTACGCTTCCGAGAACGTCACCGGACCGGTGAGCCCGGGAAGCGGGACGCCGAGCTGCTCGCGGGCGATCCGTCCGGCCGCCTCGGTGGGAGATTCGAAGAAGAGGAGCTGCGATGACGGGAGCATCCAGCGGTTCCCGACCTGGGCGACCCGTCCGGGGTCGAGCCCTCCGATCGTCGCCCAGTCGGCCGACGGATCCAAGCGGCCGAGCAGCACCTCGCCGGACCGACCCTCGGGCCGAACCACGAGGAACGCGGAGAGGCACATCCCGTCGTCCGGCACCGCCACCGACCCGGGATGCTCCGTGAGCGAGCCGGCCCGCAGACGCGCGAAGCGACGTTCGGCCATCAGGTCCCCACCGGAGGGGCGCGGTTCATCCTCGCCCCGGGGGGGATCGACGGGCCGGTTCAGGGCAGGGATGCCGCGGGCCGGGCTTGAACCGGCGGCTTCAAGATCTTCAGTCTTGCACTCTCCCAAACTGAGTTACCGCGGCGTCGGGCCCCCGACCGTCCGGGGCCTATAAAGTGTGGGCGCAGGCGTTCGGGGCGAGGCCGGTCCCGGTCGAACGCGCGCGCCCACGTTCTCAACCGTCGCTCGCCAGTCGCGGGCCCGTCCCTTTATCTACGCCGCCCGGCCTTTCTCGGACTCCGTGACCCGGACCCTGGTCGTCGCCGAGAAGTTCAACACCGCGCTCCGCATCTCCGTCGTCCTCTCCGACGGGCGCATGAAGCGCTCCCGCATCGAAGGGACGAACGTCTTCGAGTTCGACCGCCCGGACGGCCACTACGCGGTCGCGGGGCTGCGGGGCCATATCGTCGAGCTCGACTACCCGGCCGAACTGCGCGAGTGGACCCTCGAGGGGCTCCCGAAGCTGCTCGAGACGGTGCCCGACAAGCGGGTCACCGCGACCGGGATCGTCGCCGCCCTCCAGTCGATCGTCAAGCAGTACGATCGCGTCGTGATCGCGACCGATTTCGATCGTGAAGGGGAGCTGATCGGGCTCGAGTGCCTCGACCTCCTCCTGAAAGTTCATCCGAAGATCGAGGTGCGCCGGGCCCGGTACAGTGCGCTCACGCGCGAGGTGATCGAGCAGAGCTTCGAGCACCTCTCCGAGCTCGACCACGCCCTCGCCGAGGCGGCCGAGGCCCGGCAGGAGATCGACCTCGTCTGGGGAGCGCTGCTGACGCGGTTCATGTCGATCACCTCGGGCCAGCGGGGCCGCCAGTTCCTCTCCGTCGGCCGGGTGCAGACGCCGACCCTCGCGCTCCTCGTGGAGCGCGACCAGGAGATCAAGGAGTTCAAGCCGACGCCGTTCTGGGAGCTCGTCGCCCACGGCGAGAAGGGCGGGGAGGGCTTCCTGCTCCGCCATGCCCACGGAACGTGGGACGTCAAGGCGCAGGCCGACCGGGTCCACGCGCAGGTGAAGGGGGCGGAGTCGGGGACGGTCCGCGAGTTCGTCGAAGAGGAGACGCGCCGGCGACCGCCCGTCCCGTTCTCGACGACCCTGTTCGTCTACGAAGCGACGCGCCTCGGCCTCAGCGCGTCGCTCGTGATGCGGATCGCGGAAGACCTTTACACCCAGGGGCTGATCAGCTACCCGAGGACCGACAACACGGTCTACCCTCGCGGGCTCGGCCTGAGGGCCCTCGTCGAGAAGTTCAAGGACGGCCCGTTCGCCGAGGCGGCCGAGTTCGTCCTCACGCAACCGTCGTTCCGCGCCACGCGGGGCCGGACCGAGACGACCGACCATCCGCCGATCTATCCGACGAGCGCCGTCGACCCGAAGAAGCTGAAGCCGGATCACGCGAAGGTCTACGAGCTCGTCGTCCGCCGGTTCCTCGCGACGGTCGCGCCGGACGCGGTCGGCCAGAGCCGGACGACGACCGTCGACCTCCGCGGGGAGACGTTCCAGGGGAAGGGCCAACGGATCCTCGATCCCGGGTGGTACCGCGTCTACCCGTACAGCCAGCCCGACGAGTCCCCGATGCCGGTCCTCGTCGTCGGCGAGGCGGTGCGCATCGCGTCGATCGACCTCACGGAAGACCAGACGAAGCCGCCGCGACGCTTCACGCAGGGGTCGCTGATCCAGGAGATGGAGCGGCTCGGGCTCGGGACGAAGAGCACCCGGCACGATGTGCTCCAGAAGCTGTTCGATCGGCACTATGTCAATCAACGCCAGCTCGAGCCGACCTCGACGGGGATCGCCGTCACCGAGGCGTTGCGGGCCCACGCGCCCGTGATCACCCGCCCTGAGATGACGCACCGTCTCGAAGAGGACATGGGGCTCGTCGCGGAGTCGAAGAAGCCGAAGTCGGAGGTCCTCGAGGAGTCGCGGGCGATGCTTCGGGAGGCGTACGCGCTCCTCGCGGCGAACGCGCGCGGCGTCCAGGAGACGCTCTCCACGGCGCTCGACCGCCAGCATTTCGTCGGACCGTGCGCGAAATGCGGCGGCGCGCTCCGTCTCGCGCGCAGTCCCCGCGGCTCTCGATGGGTCCAGTGCGTCAACAACCCCGCGACGTGCACCGCGACCTACGCCCTCCCCTCCGCCGGGTTCATCGAACCGGCGCCGGAATTCCTTTGCGGGACGTGCAAGGTGCCGCGCGTCAAGATCGTCTTCCGGGGTCAGCGTCCCGATCTATACTGCATCAACCCGGAGTGCGCGGAGCATCATCGCGCGTTCCGGATCGGGGTCTGTCCATCGTGCGGGAGCCCGCTCAACATCCGTTACTCCTTCGCAGGGAACCGGTTCGTCGGCTGCTCGGGGTACCCGAACTGCCGCGTCTCCTATCCGCTGCCGCAGCGCGGGAAGCTCGAGAAGGACCAGCCGCCGTGCCCGGTCTGCCGCTCGCCCGTCGTCACCGCGATCGAGGCGGGCCGTCCGCCGTGGACGCAGTGCATCAACCCCGCCTGCCCGACGCGCCAGAAGGCAGCCCCCGCGGAGGCCAAGAAACCCGCCGCGGCGCGGGGCTCCGGTGCGAAGGCAGCGACCGCGAAGAAGCCGAGGGCGAAGGGGAAAGCGAACGCGCCGACCGGCGACGCCGAGGTCCGTCCCAAGCGGGCGACCCGGGCGCGCAAACCCGCGACCGTCACGGAGAGCCCGGCCCCCGCGCGTACGTCCCCGACCCCGCCGTAACCGAACGAACCCGGACCTACGCCACCGGACACTAAGACGCTGATTCCCTCTTGCGGGAGGGAGACCGTTCCCTGACCTCCCGGCCCGCGTTAAATACGGTCCGCCGGTCGATAGGTGTGTGTCTCACTCTCGACGCCTCATCGACCTCGATTCTCGATCGTTCGAACGGCGCCTTCGCTCGAACCCGCTCGTGATCCTTCCCGTCGGGGCGCTCGAGGCGCACGGACCCCACCTCCCGCTGGGGGCCGACCAGCTCCAGGCGGAGGCGACCGCGTTCGCGCTGGCCGAGCGGACCGACGGACTGGTCGCTCCGACGGTACCGTACGGTTCCGCTCCCGGCGCGCGCCGGTTCCCGGGTACGGTGTCGCTGTCGATCGCGGAGCTCGAGACGCACGTCGAAGGGATCCTCTCCGAGTTCGGCCGCACCGGCGTTCGACGCCTCCTGGTCCTCTCGGGCCACGCCGAGCGGGGGCACATGGCCGCGCTCCGCGAAGCGGCCGACCGGGCCGTGCAGCGCCGCCCCGAGATGCGGGCGGTCGTCCTCTCCGACTACGATTTCGTCTACGAACTTCGAGGACAAGAGGCGCCCCCGACCGACGGACACGGGGGGCTCCTCGAGACGTCGCGCGTGATGGCCGTCGCTCCCGAGACGGTCGGGCCGGAGCGGCCCGTGGTCGCGTACCGACACAGTCCGTTCGTCCCCGGCAGCCCGAGCGATGCCGATTGGCCGGAGAGCGTCATCGGCGATACTCGGCAGGCGTCGGCCGAGCTGGGGGCCCGGGTGCAGGCGCACGTGATCGAACGCCTGGTCGAGACCGTCCGTACGCTGCTGCCCGCCTAACGAGAGGATCGATGCCCGAACCGTCCGACCTCATCCGCGTGCGCGGCGCGCGCCAACACAATCTCAAGAACATCTCGGTCGACCTTCCGCGCGGCAAGTTCGTCGTGCTCACGGGCGTGAGCGGGTCGGGAAAGTCGTCGCTCGCCTTCGACACGCTGTACGCGGAGGGCCAGCGTCGGTACATCGAGAGCCTCTCGTCGTACGCGCGCCAGTTCCTCGGTCAGATGGACAAACCCGACGTCGATTCGATCGAAGGGCTCTCCCCCGCGATCGCCATCCAGCAGCGGGCCGGCAGCCGCAATCCGCGCTCGACGGTCGGGACGGTGACGGAGATCTACGACTACCTGCGACTCCTGTTCGCCCGGGTCGGGATCCCGCACTGTCCGAACGACGGCGAGACGATCGCGCCCCAGTCGGTCGACCGTATCGTCGACGCGGTCCGACGCGACGCCGCCGGCGAGAAGGTCGACCTGATCGCCCCTGTCGTGCGGGCCATGAAGGGAGAGCACCGGGACGTCCTCGATCGCCTGCGCAAGGCCGGCTACCGTCGCTTCGTCGTCGACGGCGTCGAGGTCCGCCTCCCGGGCCGGGAGATCCGGCTCGGAAAGAACCAGAAGCACACGATCGAGGTAGTCGTCGACACGTTCGAGGTCGTCCCCGACGAGGAGAGCCGGCTCGCCGAGTCGGTCGCGCTCACCCGGACGATGGCGGACGGTCTCGTGATCGTACGGCGGCCGGGCGGCGGACGGACGACGTTCTCCTCGAGCCGGGCATGCCCGAAGTGCGGCTTCTCGATGGTCGAGCTCACTCCGCGGATGTTCTCGTTCAACAACCCGGCCGGGGCGTGCCCCGAGTGTTCCGGGATCGGGGCGACACTTCACGCCGACCCCGAGCGGATCATCCCGGACAAGGACAAGACCCTCGGGCGAGCGATCTCCGTGTGGGGACTGACCCCGGACGCCGGAGCGATCCAGCGGTTCGGGGCGGCGTTCGGCTACGACCCGCGACGGCCGGTGCGCCAACTGTCCGAGAAGGGGTGGAAGGCGCTGATGTACGGTTCCGACAAATCGATCGGCCCCGGGGTCCGAGGCCCCGCCCACTGGTGGGGGACCGGTTGGCTCCGCGAGGGACTGGTCGCCGCGGTCGAGCGCCGCTGGAAGTCGACGAAGAGCGAGGGGGCGAAGGAGTACTACCTCGGGTTCATGTCGTTCGTTCCGTGCCGCAGCTGCGCCGGCCGGCGGCTGAAACCGGAGAGCCTCGCCGTGCGGGTGGAGGGACGCTCGATCGCGGAGGTCGCCGCGATGACGGTCGAGACCGCCGTGGGGATGTTCCGGGACCTCGCGCTCCCCGAACGTGACCTGCAGATCGTTGGCCAGGTCGTCAAGGAGATCCGTGCCCGGCTCGGGTTCCTCGAGAACGTCGGACTGTCGTACATCACCCTCGACCGCGCCTCGGGATCGCTCTCGGGGGGCGAAGCGCAACGGATCGCGCTCGCGACCCAGATCGGTTCGGGGCTCGTCGGGGTCCTCTACATCCTCGACGAGCCGTCGATCGGCCTCCACCCCCGGGACCATAGCCGCCTGCTCGGGACGCTGAAGACGCTGCGCGACCTCGGCAATACCCTGCTCGTCGTCGAGCACGACGAGATGACGATGCGCGAGTCCGACTGGCTCGTCGATATCGGCCCGGGGGCGGGGCTCCACGGTGGCGAGGTCCTCTACAACGGCGTCCCGGGCCGGATCGGGGGCACGCCGCGCTCGCTGACGGCCCAGTTCCTCACCGGCGAACGTACGATCGCGATCCCGACGCGTCGTGCGCCACCGACCGGCCGCTGGCTCACGATCCACGGACCCCGCGAGCACAACCTGAAGGGCGAATCGATCCGGATCCCGCTCGGCCTCTTCGTCGTCCTCTCGGGAGTCTCGGGGAGTGGAAAGTCGACGATCCTCGAGGAGATCCTCTACAAGGCGGTGCGTCGGCACCTCGGCCTCGGACGGGAGACCCCGGGACGGCACGAGTTCATCGAGGGGATCGACGCCATCGACCGGGTCCTCCTGATCGACCAGTCGCCGATCGGCCGCACACCGCGCTCGAACCCGGCGACGTACACGGGACTGATGACGCCCATCCGCGAGCTGTTCGCGGGCCTCCCCGAGGCGAAGGCCCGTGGGTTCGCCCCCGGACGGTTCAGCTTCAACGTCGCGGGGGGTCGGTGCGAGGCGTGCGAGGGGGACGGGGTGATCCGCTACGAGATGCACTTCCTTCCCGACGTCTACGTCGTCTGCGAGGAGTGCGGGGGCCGCCGGTTCAACACCGAGACGCTCGAGGTGGCGTTCAAGGGCAAGACGATCGCCGACGTGCTCGACCTCACGGTCGAGGAGGCGCACGGCTTCTTCGTGAACCACCGGCGCATCGCAAGCCGCCTCGCGCTCCTCAAGGACGTCGGGCTCGGGTACGTCCGTCTGGGGCAGAGCGCGACGACGCTCTCGGGCGGGGAGGCACAGCGGATCAAGATCGCCTTCGAGCTCGCTAAGCCACCGACCGGTAAGACGCTCTACCTGCTGGACGAACCGACGACCGGCCTCCACTTCGCGGACGTAGAGAAACTGCTCGAGGTGCTCCTTCGGCTGCGCGCCGGGGGGAACACCGTGGTCTCCATCGAGCACCACCTGGACGTGCTCAAGTCGGCCGACTGGCTGATCGACCTGGGGCCCGAGGGGGGCGACGCCGGCGGTCGGGTCGTCGCCGCCGGCACGCCCGAGGAGGTCGCCCGCGCCCCGGGCTCGCATACCGCGCGATTCCTGGCGCCGCTCCTCCGTCTCTCCGCACCGGTGCCCCTGGCCCGTCGATGAGCGGCGATCGCGCGCCCGAGTTCCTCTCGTTCGTCCCCGCGAGCCGGCTCGCGGCCGCGGCGCGGGACGGCTTTCGCACGGGGCCGGACGCGCCCGGGGTCTATCTGTTCCGGACGGCCGGGGGCGAGGTCGTCTACGTCGGCAAGGCCCGCAGCCTGCGCCGTCGGGTCCTTGACCATCTGCGCGCGAAGATCGAGAAGGATGGCTCGATCGTCGCCCAGAGCGCCAGCGTCGAGTTCGTGCCGACCTCGACGGAGCGCGAGGCGCTCCTCCTCGAGTCGAGCCTCATCAAGCAGTACCAGCCGCCGCTCAACGTCCTCCTGAAGGACGACCGCAGCTACCCGTACCTCGCGATCGACACGACGCAGGAGTTCCCCCGCCTCCTGTTCGTCCGGCGTCCGCGCCGGCGGGCCGGCTTGCTCCTCTTCGGGCCGTACACGAGCGCCCGCGAGGCGCGGAGCGTGGAGCGATTGCTGGGGGACCTCTTCCGGTTGCGCCGCTGCGTGACGCTCCCGAAAGCTGCCTGCCTGTACTATCACCTCGGCGTCTGCAGCGCCCCCTGCATCGGGGCGATCGACCGAGACGGCTACCACCGGGACCTCGATCGAGCGGCGGACGTCCTCCGTGGCAAGGTCGCCTCGGTGCGCCCGTCCGTCGAAGAGGAGATGCGCCGGGCGTCCGCCCGCCAGGAGTACGAGCGCGCGGGGCTGCTGCGCGACGCCCTCGCCGGCCTCGACGCGCTCGGGGAGCGACAGTCGGTGATCGGACGCGGGAGCGGCCGGGCCGACGTGATCGCGGTCGCCTACCCGAACGACCCGTCGACGCTGCGCATCGCCGTGGGCGTCGTCGGCGTCGACGACGGCGAGGTCCGGCACACGGAGCCGCATCTCGTCACGTTCCCGGCGGACGATCTCCCCGAACCGTCCGAGCTCCTCCGACAATTCCTCGTGCAGTACTACGGCGGGCGGATCGACCTCCCCGCCCGGCTCTACATCGCCGGCGCCCGGCCCGCGGGGATCGATGGGACCCTGGACGAGCTGTTCGGCGAGCGGGGGATCGACGTCCAGTTCCGCCCGACCGGCAGGTACGCCGCGCTCGCCCACCTCGCCGAGCGGCTCGCGCGGGCGACCGTCGACCAGGTCGTTCCCCGTACGGCGCCGCGCGAGGTGCTCCTCGCGGTGCAGTCGCTGCTCGAGCTGCCGACGATCCCGAACCGGATCGAGGGGACGGACATCTCCCTGTTCCAGGGATACGAGGCCGTCGGATCGCTCGTCGTCTTCGAGCGGGGGACGCCGAAGCGCGCGGAGTACCGTCGCTTCCGCATTCGCTCCGTTCCGGGCACGAACGACTTCGCCATGATCGCCGAGGTCGTTCGACGCCGCTACCTGCGCCAGCAGCGCGAGGAAGAGCCGCTCCCGGACCTCCTCGTCGTCGACGGGGGGGCGGGGCAGTTGTCGTCGGCGGTCTCCTCGCTCGCCGCCCTCGGCCTCGCCGACCGGATCCCGGCGATCGGGCTCGCGAAACGCGAGGAGGAGGTCTACCGGGCCGACCGTTCCGAGCCGATGCGGCCGAACCCGAACACGCCCGCGATGCTCCTCTTGCGCGCGGTGCGCGACGAGGCGCACCGGTTCGCCGTCACCTACCACCGCACGCGGCGGCGAATCCGCCTGCGCGAGGAGTTCGAGGCGGTCGCCCCGGACGCTCCCGACTAGGGCTCAGCGCGAGGGGCTCTTCTTCTCGGGGGAACCGACGAACGGCATCCCCTGGACCCGCTTCGCGACCTCGCTCGGGGTGAGGCGGCGCAGCTCGGTCTCGGGCTCAAGGATGGCGACGTCCAGCGCCTCGGGGAGGAACGGCGTCGGCGATCCTTCCGCGACCGCCTGGACCGCGAGCTTGAACGCGGTCTCCTCGGTCAGTTTGTCGGTGATCTTCTCTTCGAGGAAGTCGGCGACCGCGCGCCGGTTGCGGCCGATCGCGTACGCCTTCCAGCCGATCGTCGCGCCGCTCGGGTCGAGCTCGATCAAGCCGGCGCTGCGTCCGTGGAAGCCACCGAGGAGCAGGGAGACGGCGAACGGCCGGGTCCCGCCGAACTGGGTGTACTGTTGCAGCAGCGTGCCGAGCGCATGCCCGAGCACGGAGTAGGGGATCGACTCCCCGTAGGAGAGCTTGTGGCGCTGGGCCTCGACGCGCAGGAACTCGACGAGCACGCGGGAGTCGGCGATCAGGCCCGCCGTGACACAGCCGAGCCCGGCGTCGATCGCGAAGCTCTTCTCGATCGAGCCGGCCTCCGCGAGGGAGCTGACCGGAAGGTTGCGGAACGCGACGAAGACGACCCCCGCGTCGTACGTGACCGCGACCGCGGTCCCGCCCATCTGGATCGCCTGAAGCGCGTACTCGACCTGGAAAAGTCGTCCGTCCGGCGAAAAGACGGTGCTCGCACGGTCGTATGCCATCTGGCCCGGCTGCATCTCCATTCGCTCAACCTCTCCGGAACTGGGCGCGGCCAACCGGGCGGGGGATTTGAGCCTGCGCCCCTCCCGCTCCTCGACCCCACTTGGTGGCGCGGCTCCACCATGGAACCCCGGCGTCGCTCCGTCCGGGTCCCCCCGAGGAAACCCTTTTGGCCCCGCCCGCCGCCTCGGGGGACCGACGATGAAGCCCGGGACACTGCACCCGCTGCCGATGGCCTCCTCCTACCGGGGATCCCTCTCCCCGGCGTGCGAGCAGTGCCAGGAAGGGCGCAAGATGGTGCTGTTCGTCACGGGCGTCTGCCGCTTCCGCTGCTTTTACTGCCCCGTCTCCCCGAAGCGCAACCAGATCGACGTCGTCTACGCCAACGAGCGCCGGATCGAGCGCGACGAGGAGGTCCTCGAGGAGGCCCGGGCGATCGGAGCGGCGGGCACCGGGATCACGGGAGGCGACCCGCTCGGGGTCGTCGACCGGGTCGAGCATTACGTGCGCCTCTTGAAGGGCGCGTTCGGCCCCGAGCACAACATCCATCTGTACACGCACGAACCGAATGCGGAGAAGCTCCGTCAGCTCGCGGCGGCCGGGCTCGACGAGTTCCGCCTCCATATCCCGCACTACCTGTGGGGACCGCTCTCGGGGAACGGCGGGGCGTATCGGGCCGTCCTCGAGGAGGCGCCTGCCTGGGGGATCCGCCGGGGCGTCGAGATCCCGGTCCTCCCCGAGAAGGAAGCGGAGCTACGTCGCCTGCTGCGCGCGTTGGACGAGATCGGGGTCGACTTCGTCAACCTGAACGAGCTCGAGTTCTCGGAGACGAACGAGGCGAACCTGCTGGGCCGGGGCTACCGCACCGATGCGCGCAACGGCTGGGGCGTGCGCGGGAGCCGGGCGGCCGCCGAGCGACTCGTGCGCGAGATGCACCTCTCGATCCCCGTCCACTACTGCTCTTCCCGGTTCAAGGACGGCGTCCAGCTCCGTCAGCGGCTGCGACGGCGCGCGGAGCGGACCGCCCCGTCGTTCGCGGGACGGACGCCCGACGGCACCGTGGTCTTCGGGGTCGTGGAACCGCGTTCCGGGACCGACCTCGCCCGCTGGGCCGAACGGGTCGCGCGAAAGATCGGGGCGGCTCCGGGGCGTTACCGCTTCGACCCCGGCCGCCGACGCGTCGAGCTCTCGGCGGACGAGCTGCGGCGGGTCGCCGCCCGTCTTCCCTGGCCGGCGTTCGAGATCGAGGAGTACCCCACGTCGGATGCGCTCGAGGTCGAACGGGAACCGCTCAACGACGCGGCGCGCGCCCGGCTCGGGGTCGTCGGTTCGTAGCCTTCATCGCACGCGTGGCCCCCCCACGTGAGGTACCGCTCGTCGCCCCGCCGGTTCTTGATCGAGCACGGACCCCACCCATCGTCCTCGGCCCCGTACCACATCGGACAGTCCTTGCAATGCAAGCTGACGGGCGACGGCGGGGAACTTCGGGGGGCCCGCGGGCCGGCCCGTTCGCTCACGGTCCCCCCGATCGATCGGTGAGCGACTGCCAGGCCCGAACGGTGCTCGCCATCAGCTCGGCCACCGTCACCGGTCCGACCCCGCCGGGTACCGGCGTGAGCGACCCCGCCCATCCGTCGAGCGCGGCCGCGTCCGCATCGCCGACCGCGCGCACCCCGCTGGACCGGGACGCGTCGGGGACGCTCGACAGGCCGACATCGATGACGTGGGCCCCCTCGGGGACGACCGATCGATCGAGCAGTCCGGGGCGTCCGACGCACGAGAAGATCGTTTCGACCCCCGCGAGGCACGAACGGAGATCCGGGCTCTGCGAATGCACGAGCGTGACGGTCGCATTCCCGCCGGGGGGCCGGGCCGAGAGCAGCAGGGCGAGGGGGCGGCCGACCGTCTCCGACCGTCCGATCACCGCGACCCGAGCCCCCGAGACCGGTAGCCGGTAATGTCGGGCGATATCGAGCGCTGCGGCCGCCACCGCCGGTACGTGCACCGGGCGCTGGGCCACGAGGAGCCCGAGGTTCCTCGGGCCGACGCCGTCGACGTCCTTCTCGGCTCGGAGCGGTCCGACCGAACGGAGAAAATCGAACGGCTCCGGCAAGGGGTGCTCGAGGAGGACACCGTGAACGGCCGGGTCCCCATCGAGGGCCCGGATCCTCTCGGTCAGCTCCTCCGGCCCGTCCCCCGCGGCGAGCGGGTCGTCCCGAAAGTCGATGCCGAGCTCTGCGGCCGCCTTCGCTTGCCGCCGCAGGTAGAAGCGGAACGGGCTGTCGACCCCCCGGTGAACGCTCACCAAGGACGGCCGGGACCGAGATCCCCGCTCCTCGACGGCGGCCCGGCTGGCCCGGTGGAGCGACTCCGCGACGGGCGCTCCTTCGAGGCGAACGGTCACCGGGTTCCCTCGGTCGGGATGGAGCCGGGCACGATAGATAACGACCGGCCCCCCCGGGAACTGATCTCCTCACGGTCCGGGCCCGCGAACGGAGGGCGTGGGAGTGCGCAACGTTCCGCTCCGTCAGCTAGACCATTTATACGGCGCACCCCTTAGATTGTCGGCGTAACGGTCTCCGTGCGTCGGGGACCCAGATGCCGACATGGCAGAGGGAACGGAAACACCGTCCGGGTCTACCGGGGACTCCCTGCCGCAGAGCGAGCTCGACAGCTGGGCGGCGACCCTTCCGTACCAGTCGACCGCCCAGGTCGAGGTCCCGGCCCGACTGCTCGACCAGGTGATCGGCCAGGACGAGGCCGTTGAGGTCGCCCGAAAGGCCGCGACCCAGAAGCGGCACATGATCCTGATCGGCGAGCCCGGGACGGGCAAGAGCATGCTCGCCCGTGCGATGGTCGATTTCCTGCCGAAGGAGCAGCTGCAGGACATCCTCGCCTACCCCAACGCCGACGACTCGAACGAGCCGAAGATCCGGGTCGTCCCGGCCGGCAAGGGCAAGGAGATCGTCACCGCCCAGAAGCTCGAGGCCTCCCAGAAGAAGGAGCAACGGACGATCCTCTTCGTCCTCCTCGCGATCCTGGTGCTGGGCCTCGCGGTCTGGTACACGGTGTCAACGAAGGACTTGACGGCCCTTTTGATCGGGGTGTTCATCGTGGTCGTGCTCTACCTGGTCGTTCGCCTCTCGGGGAACCGGAGCGACTCCGGGCCCGGGGTGGCGAAGCTGCTGGTCTCCCACACGGTGGACGACAAGCCGCCGTTCATCGATGCGACCGGCGCCCACGCGGGCGCCCTCCTCGGCGACGTGAAGCACGATCCGTTCCAGTCGGGGGGCCTCGAGACCCCCGCGCACGAGCGGGTCGAGGTCGGGGCGATCCACAAGGCGAACGGCGGGGTGCTGTTCGTCGACGAGATCAACCTCCTCAAGATCGAGAGCCAGCACTCCCTTCTCACGGCGCTCCAGGAGCGCAAGTTCCCGATCGTTGGCCAGTCGGAACGATCGGCGGGTGCGATGGTCAAGACCGAACCGGTCCCGGCCGACTTCGTCCTCGTCGCCGCGGGGAACGTCGACAGCGTCCAGACGATGCACCCCGCGCTCCGTTCGCGGATCCGCGGGTACGGCTACGAGCTGTACGTCAAGACGACGATGCCCGACACGGCCGAGAACCGGATGAAGATCGTCCGATTCGTGGCGCAGGAAGTCGTAAAGGACAAGAAGATCCCGCACTTCGAGCGGGGCGCCATTCTCGAGGTGATTCGGGAGGCCCAGCGCCGCTCGGGCCGCTCGGGGCAGCTGACGCTCCGCCTCCGGGAGTTGGGGGGCCTGGTGCGCGTCGCCGGCGATATTGCGCTCTCCGAGGGGACCCCGATCGTCCGCGCCGAGCAGGTCGTCCGGGCCAAGCGGGCGAGCCGCTCGCTCGAACAGCAGATCGCCGACCGATACATCGAGCGGCGCAAGGAGTACCACATGTTCTCCACGGAAGGGTCCGCGGTCGGGGTCGTCAACGGCCTCGCCGCGATCAACGCCCAGACCGGTATGTCGGAGTTCTCGGGGATCGTTCTCCCGATCGTCGCCGAGGTGACCCCGGCGCAGACCCGGGACGGGGGCGTCGTCGTCGCGACCGGCAAGCTCGGCGAGATCGCGAAGGAGGCGGTCCAGAACGTCAGCGCCCTGATCAAGAAGTACACGGGCGAGGACATCTCCCGCTACGACATCCACATTCAGTTCGTCGGGACGTCCGATGGCGTCGAGGGGGACAGCGCCTCCGTCTCGATCGCGACGGCGGTGATCAGCGCCCTCGAAGGGGTTCCGGTCGACCAGGGCCTAGCGATGACGGGCTCGCTCTCGGTACGGGGGCAGGTGCTCCCGGTCGGCGGCGTGACCGCGAAGGTCGAGGCGGCGGCGGATTCGGGGATCCGGCGCGTTCTGATCCCGGCCGATAACATGGATGACCTCGTGCTCGAGACTCGGTACCGCGGCGCGATCGAGGTGATCCCCGTAGGGACCCTGCGGGACGTGCTGAAGTACGCGCTCGTCGGCCAGGGATCGAAGAAGGAGTCGCTGCTCGAACGTCTGGCCGCGATGGTCTACGCGACGAGCCGAACGGGCGAGGAGATCCGGGGCGCGGGAGCGCCGCCCCCGGTTCCGGCGCGCCCGGCAGGGTCGTGAAGGGCGCCCCCCGCCCGTCGTTCCATCCGCCCGATCTTCTGCGATCGGCCGCGTCGCCGCCAGCGGACGAGGAGACGAAGTTCTTCGACCGTCCGTGCTACGAGTTCAACCGCCAGCTCGCGATGGCGTGGAACGACAAGTTCTGCGAGCACTGCCGCCACTACCTCACGGCGCGCTGTCCGCACATCGACGAGTTCTTGGACGACGTGGAGGATTTGAGCCCCGAGTGATTCCCGCCGTGCGTGCGGGGATTGCTCGTCGGCCGATTCCAGCCGTTCCACTCGGGGCACTTGGGTCTCGTGCGCCGGATCCGCGCGGACGCGCCGTCCGACGAGCTGGTTCTTGCGATCGGAAGCGCCGAGCAGTCGTACACCCCGGAGAACCCGTTCACCGCTTCCGAACGGTACGAAATGATCGCCCGGGCCCTCGCAGAGGCGGGAGTCGCCGGGGTCGTGGCGATCCCCGTGCCGGATATCCACCGACATTCCCTGTGGGTCGGCTACCTCGAGGGGTTGCTGCCGCCGTTCCGTCGGGTCTATACGAACAACCCGCTCACCCGGCTCCTGTTCGAGAAGGCCGGCTACGCCGTCGAGAGCCCCGAGCTGATCGACCGGGGCGAGTTCGAGGGGAAGAAGATCCGCGCGCGCCTCGCCGCCGGAGAGCCGCTGGGCGGCACCGTCCCCCCGGCGGTCGCTGCCTGCTT
>JBAQAF010000011.1:0-5542 GCA_049285595.1 Thermoplasmata archaeon | reverse complement strand
CCCCGCGCCTCTGGTACCCGCCCCCGCGGCGGGGGATCCGGGGCCGGGAGCCCCGCCGCCGTCCGGTCCCGCAGGATCGGTTGGTCGTCCCCGGTCCTGAAGCCGACCGGTCGCTTCCGGTCCCCGGCGGAAAATCCCGAAACGCCTTAATCCGCGACACTGTCGGGCCGGCGTGCCCGGAGCGTCGGAAGCGGATCCGGACGGTGCGGCCCCCGTGGCGGTCTCGGGGCCGGAGCGTTCGGTACTGATCGGATTGCGGTCGGCCCGCGAGCTCCCGGTCGATGAGGAGGAGCTCGCGCGAACGATCGGCCTCGGCGACGACCAGACGCGCGGTGCGCTCCAACGGTTGCGTTCGAAGCATCTCGCGGTGGTCGAGGAGGAGCACGAGAGCCACCGCCGCATCACCCCCCGGGGTTCGGCCGCGCTCGTCGGCGGTCTCCCCGAGCGGAAACTGATCGACCTCCTGAGGCGGCGCGGCGGTCTCTCGGCGCAGGAGATCACCGCGGAAGGGTTCAAAGAGGAGGAGCGGTCGGCAGCGATCGGACTGCTGCGACGCCGCGGGTGGTTGGCGGACGGCGTACCGTTCCGCCTTGCCGCGGGTTCGATGATCCCTGAGGGCCCGCTCCCCGAGGAGCTCGTCCTTCGCCAGATCGCGAACGACGAGGAGGAGATCGACGTACCGGTCGCCGAGGCGCTGGAGCGTCGGGGTCTTGTCCGCACCGAGCGGCGTACGCGCAAACGCTGGGCTCCCTCCGAGGAGGGCCGACGGCTCGAGCTGCCGATCGAGGGCGAAGAACAGATCGGCGCGCTTACCCCGACGGCTCTCGCGAGCGGCGACTGGAAGAACCGGTCGTTCCGCGCGTACGACGTTCGCGCCCCGGTCCCCTACCTGACGGGCGCCCGCCCGAACCCGTACATCGCATGGCTCGAGCAGTTCGAGGAGATCCTCATCGGCCTCGGCTTCGAGCAGGCGGAAGGCCCGCTCCTCGAGACCGAGTTCTGGAACAACGACGTCCTGTTCATGCCCCAGGACCACCCGGCGCGCTCGATCCACGACGCGCTCTCGGTCGAGGGGGTCTCGGGCCATCTACCGGCTCCCGACCTCCTCGCCCGGGTCGCCGCCGTCCACGAGGGTCGGGCGTTGCCCGGCGAGACGGTTCCTGTGGGGCCCGGATGGCCGGGCCGGTACGACACGGCGATCGCGGCGCGTCCCGTGCTGCGATCGCAGACGACCGCCGTTTCCGCCCATTTCCTCGCGGGCCGCCCGAAACCGCCGTTCCGGATGTTCTCGATCGACCGGAACTTCCGGCGCGAGGAGCTGGACGCCCGGCACCACCTCGAGTTCGGGCAGTGCGAGGGGATCGTCGGGGAGGAGGGCCTCTCGATCCGAGACCTCGTCGGGCTATTCCGGGCGTTCGCCGAGGCGATCGGGATCCGCGAGCTCAAGATCCGGCCCAGCTACTTCCCATTCACCGAGCCGTCGATCGAGGGGTACGTTCGGCACCCCCAGATCGGCTGGATGGAGATCTTCCCGGGGGGCCTGCTCCGACCCGAGGTGCTCCGCCCGCTGGGGATCGACGTTCCGGTGATCGCCTGGGGCGCCGGGATCACGCGGCTCGCGATGGTGGCGCTCGCACGCTCGGACATTCGCGAACTGTTCATGGACGACCTCGCCGAGCTCCGCGGAGAAGGCCCCTAGGATGCCGACGGTGACGCTCTCCAAGGCGCGGGTGGCCGCGCTCCTCCCCTCGGTCCTGCCGCCCGAGCAATGGGAGGAGCTTCTGTTCGCCTCCAAAGCGGAGATCGAATCGACGGTCGGTGACGACCTCGTGCTCTCCGCGACCCCGGACCGGCTCGACCTCCTCTCGGAAGGGGGGCTCGCCCTCTATCTCCAGGGAGCGACCGGGGCTGCGGCGGGGTTGCCGCATCTCGGCGCCGGCACGGCGGGTGAGATCGCGGCTGCTATCGAGGTGGATGTGTCGGTCGATCCGATCCGCGCGGAGATCGGGGCCGTCGTCGTCCGGTCGCACGACCCTCACGGGCTCGATGCGGGGCTCCTGGCGGAAGCGATCCGTTTCCAGGAGCTGATCCACGCGACGATCGGCCGCGATCGTCGGGCCGCGAGCCTCGGGATCTATCCGATCGAACGCCTCGCCCTGCCGGTCCGATACTCGCTCGACCCGATCGCGTCGGTCCGATTCGTCCCGCTGGATGCGACGGACGAAATCGGCGGGGACCAATTCTTCCAGGAGCACCCGATGGCGGCCAAGTACGGCCCGCTCGGACGGGTCGGAGACCGGTGTCTTGTCCTGCGCGACCACCGCGGTGAGGTGCTGAGCCTCCCCCCGATCCTGAACGGTCGGACGGCGGGGGAGGCGCGCATCGGCGACCGGGAGCTCCTGCTCGAATCGACCGGCACCCGGGAACGCAGCGTCCGAGAGGCGCTCGGTCTCCTTCTCGTCCCGTTCGTGGCCCAGCGGTGGAGCGTCACCCCGGTTCCCGTGCGCCGAGCGACCGGGACCTCGAACGACGGACGCCCCTTCGTCGCGCCGAGGAGCATCGACCTCTCCGCGGCCCTGGTGCGCTCGGTCTCGGGTCTCACGCTCTCTCCCGGGGAGGTAGAACACCGACTCGCCCGCGCCCGGCTCGGGGTTCGGGCGACGCCCGGGGGTTGGTCGGTCGAGATCCCCCCGTGGCGTCCGGACCTGACCGCTCCGATCGACGTAGCCGAGGATGTCGTGCTCTCGGGTGGGGTCCGTGCGGAGGACGGCATCGTCCCCCCCAGCCGAACGCGCGGCCGCCGGCTCGAGGCGATCGAGTTGAGGCGCCGCGTCGCGACCTGGCTGCTCGGTCTCGGGTACTCCCTGCCGAACACCCCGGTGCTGGTGTCGGAGGCGACGGTAGCCCGGGTCGGCGGGTCGGGCCCGATCCATCTAACGAACCCGGTCTCCGCCGAGTACGCCTTCGTACGAGACCGACTCTTGCTGTCGCATCTGGACGTCCTAGCGCGGAACACCCGGCACCGCTATCCGCAGCGATTCGCCGAGGTCGGTCCCGTCGTCGTGCGCGCCCCGGACGCCGAGGCCGGGGCCGCCACTCGGTACCACGCGGGGGCGATCGTCGCGTCGGAGTCAGCCGGGTTCGCCGACGCTGCGGCTCTGATCGACTACCTCTTGCGGGCCCTTGATCTCGGCTCCGTGCGCGAACCGGTCGAGATCCCGGCGACGATCCCCGGTCGCGCCGCCCGGGTACGGATCGCGGGAGAGCCGGTCGCCGAGCTCGGAGAGATCCACCCTCGACTACTCTCGGAGATCGGCGTGCCGGTTCCCGTCGCATGGGCGGAGCTCGATCTCACCGCGATCGGTCCGCTCCTCGGCCGCCCCGGCAGGGCTTAATATCGAACCCCTGCTCGGACGGCGATGCGACGCGCCCGGGGCTCGCGGACGAGCGAACCGAGCCGCCCGCGATGGGAGCGCGAGACGCGACGAGCGCTCGGGACCGGGGCGGACGGCGGGTCGATCCCGCTCCTCGTGGGGCCGCCGGACGATCCGGACACGGAGTTTCTCGAACGGATCGGATTTCCCGGCGAACCGCCCTACACCCGGGGCATTCAACCGACGATGTATCGGGGCCGCGTCTGGACGTTCCGCCAGTATTCCGGCTTTGGCAGCGCGCGCACGACGAACCGGCGGTTCCATTTCCTACTGAAGGGCGGCCAGACCGGGCTGTCGGTCGCCTTCGATCTCCCGACCCAGAACGGGTACGACCCCGACCACGAACGCGCCCGGGGGGAGGTCGGTCGGTGCGGCGTTCCGATCGCCACCCTCGGGGACATGCGCACGCTGATGGCCGGCATTCCGCTTGACCAGGCGACCGTCTCGATGACGATCAACGCGACCGCCCCGATCCTGACCGCGTTCCTCATCGCGGTGGCGGAGGAGAACGGGGTCCCCCGCGCTCGTCTCGGAGGCACGGTCCAGAACGACGTGCTGAAGGAGTACGTGGCGCGGGGCACCTACATCTACCCGCCCGAGGCGTCGATGCGCCTCACGGTCGACCTCGTCGAATTCGCGACTCGGGAGATGCCCCAATGGAACTACATCTCGGTCTCGGGGTACCACATGCGCGAGGCTGGCGCCACCGCCGCGCAGGAGGTCGGATTCACATTCGCGAACGCGATCGCCTACGTCCGGGCGGTTCAGGCGCGCGGGCTCGACCTCGACGAGTTCCTCCCCCGGCTCTCGTTCTTCTTCTCGGCCGACCGGAACTTCCTCGAGGAGATCGCGAAGTTCCGCGCGGCACGTCGCCTGTGGGCCCGCATCGTCCGCGAGACGTTCGGGGCGAAGCGCGCCCGGTCGCAGCAGCTCCGGTTCCACACGCAGACGGCCGGCTCGAGCCTGACGGCCCAACAGCCCGAGCTTAACGTGGTGCGAACCACCCTCGAGGCGCTGTCGGCCGTGCTCGGGGGCACGCAATCGCTTCACGCGAACGCGCTCGACGAAGCGCTCGGCCTACCGACCGAGGCGTCCGCGCGCTTGGCCCTGCGCACGCAGCAGATCCTCGCCGAGGAGTCCGGGGTCGGGTCGACGGTCGACCCGGTCGGCGGGGCGTACGAGATCGAGCACCTGACCGACCGGATCGAGGCGGAGGCGCGTCAGTACCTGGACCGGATCGAGACGATGGGCGGAGCCCCTGAGGCGATCCGCCGCGGCTACGTCGCCGGGGAGATCGCTCGGGAAGCGTACCGCATTGCCCGCGCACGCGAGCAGAAGGGAGAGGTCGTCGTCGGAGTGAACGAGTTCGTCGAGGGGAACTCGGGGTTCTCCCTCTTTCCCGAGCGCCGCGGCCGGGGAACCTCCGCCCAGCGGATCTCCCCGACGGAGGAGGCCCGTCAGACCGGACGGGTCCGACGCTGGCGCCGCGCTCGGAACGGCGCTGCCGCGACGGCGGCCCTCGGGCGCCTTCGCGCGTCGACCCGATCCGGCACGAACGTGATGCCGGACGTGCTCGTCGCCGTGCGGGCGGGCTGCACGCTCGGCGAGATCGCGGACGTCTGGCGGCAGGAGTTCGGGGAGCAGTCCCCGTCTCGTACGTTCTAGGAGACCATGCGGACACTCGATCACGTCGGGATCGCCGTCGAGAGCTTGCGGGCCGGGCTCGAGCGCTGGCGCCCCCTCCTCGGCGAGCCCGAGGCGCCCCCCGAGGAGGTCGTGTCGCAGAAGGTGCGGGTCGCCTTTCTGCGCGGCGGCGGGACCCATATCGAGCTGCTCGAGCCGACCGATCCGACGTCCGCGGTCGCCCAGTTCCTCGCCCGCCGGGGGGAAGGGCTGCATCATCTCGCGTTCCGCGTGCCGAGCGTCGCCGCGGCGCTCTCCGAGGTCGAACAGCACGGAGGGCGGCTGGTCGACCGCGTCGCGCGCCCCGGGGCGCGGGGCCACCGCGTAGGATTCGCCCACCCTTCGGCGTTCGCGGGGGTCCTGGTCGAGTTCGTCGAGGGCCTGTGAGCGAGATCACCGCGGCCGAGCTCGCGCTGATCTACGAC
>JBAQAF010000010.1:0-24801 GCA_049285595.1 Thermoplasmata archaeon | reverse complement strand
GCGAAAGTTGATACGCGAGGGAGAACGGATTTCCTTCGGCCGCGAGCACCGCGGTCTGATCCTGGACCTGCTCCAAGAGCGGTCGCAGGGAGGGGCGTTTCGACGAGGCCCGTTCGAGCGCATGGCGGATCGAGCTGTTCGTGGCGACCACGATCGGATGGTCCTTGTTCCGCAGTTCGCGGCGCATCGACTGGAGCGCCGACGCCGGGACCCCGCGAAGGCCGACCACGGCCGTCATCTTCCGGGAGAGCAGCAGCTCGGACAGCGCATCGACCTGGGTGATCCGCTCCGGCCGAACCGATCCACGTCCCGGCATCGACCCTACCTCACCAGAGCCGGACCGCCGGACCCATCGTCGTCTTCACGTAGACCGACTCGATGTTCGAGCGGCCGCGCTCGAGCTTCCCGATGATCCGCTGCAGGACGACGTCCACGTTCTGGGCGATCAGCTCGGGCTTCATGTCGCGGGTACCGACCGGAGCGTGGAACGTGCGCTTGCCCTTCGAGCGGACCCGGATCGATCGTTTGAGAGCGTTGATGAGGTTCGTAGGGTCGGTTCCGGGAGGGACCGGTCGGGGCATCTTGCCGCGCGGACCGAGTACGACTCCGAGGCGCTTACCGATCGTCGGCATCAACGGAGCCTCGGCCAGGAAGAAATCGATCTTCCCGACGGACTTCTTCGCGCCCTTCGCGAACTCATCGAGCTCGGCAGAGGTGACCACGACATCCGCGACGCTGCGGACCTTCTGACAGAGCTCGGCCGAGCCGAACACGGCGACACGCACCGGGCGGCCGCGTCCGTTCGGGAGTGGGATCTCGTCCTCCACCCGATTCTTCGGGACGGAAAGGTCGAGGTCCTTGATGTTGACGGAGAGCTCGATCGTCTCCGAG
The DNA here is from genome assembly GCA_049285595.1 of Thermoplasmata archaeon. Classification (GTDB taxonomy): domain Archaea; phylum Thermoplasmatota; class Thermoplasmata; order Lutacidiplasmatales; family UBA184; genus Lutacidiplasma. The sequence continues at coordinate 23,910 of JBAQAF010000010.1, read as the reverse complement.
AACTTGCGTTCCGGAGCTTTCCCGAGCGCTTCGGTAACGACATCCACGGACGAGCGGTCAGCCATTGAGGTCTCCGAGGGGGGGACGCGAGCGCGGCGAAAAGGCTTCCCTATATGAGCGTTCGCTCGCCGGACGGCGAGCGCGACGCGCCACGACCGACGTTCCGGGGGTGCGCCGAGCGCCGGCCGGAGCGCGACCCCCGGGGACGCCCCAATACCTATATACGAAATCAACCTCGGCCGCCGCCGATGCACTATCCTAAGACCGTGTCCACGTACTGCCCAAAGTGCAAATTGCACACCGCCCACGAGGTCGAGAAGGGCAAGAAGCGGCCCGCCTCCGAGATGAAGTGGGGGCAGCGCCGGTTCCGCCGGGCGACCCGAGGGTACGGGGGCTTTCCGCGTCCGAAGCCCGAGGGCCGGGCGAAGGCCGTGCGGCGGGTCTATCTCAAGTACAAATGCAAGAAATGCAAGTACACCGTCCAGCCCCGGAGCTGGCGCGCGAGCACTCTCGAGCTCGTGGAGCAGCACAAGTAGGTGGATCGATGCGCGGACCGTCCCCGTTCTGGGTCGTGAAATGCCCCGACTGCTCGACCGAGCAGACGATCTTCAGCCGCCCGGCCACGGTCGTGAACTGCGGCGTCTGCGGCGCGAACCTCGCCACGCCGACCGGCGGCCAGGCGCAGCTGCGCGCCGAGCGCGTGCGCTCGCTGGACGTCTAGGTAGGACCGGCGGGACGGATGCCCCTGCGTGCGGAACTCCCCGAGGAAGGGGAGCTGATCATCGGAACCGTCACCTCGATCCGGAACTTCGGCGCGTTCGTCACGCTCGACGAATACGAGAAGAAGGAGGCGTTCATCCACCTTTCCGAGGTCGCCGCGGGGTGGGTCAAGTACATCCGGGACCACATCCGCGAAGGGCAGAAGATCGTCGCGCGGGTCCTGCGCGTCGATCCGTCGAAGAACCAGATCGACCTATCGCTCAAGCGGATCAACGACCACCAGCGCCGGGAGAAGGTCCAGGCATGGAAGAACGAGCAACGCGCGATGCGCCTCGTCGACCAGGTCGCGACCGCGCTCGGCAAGACCGGGGAGGAGACCCTCGATCTGATCGGCCCGCCGCTCATCGAGCGGTACGCCTCGCTGTTCGCCTCGTTCGAGGTCGCCTCAGCCGACCCAAAGCGATTCCAGAAGGAGAACGAGAAATCCGCATGGGCGACGGCGTTCCTCAAGGTCGCGCGCGAGAATATCGAACCGCCGCAGGTGACGATCCTCGGGACCCTCGAGATCTCCGACCGGGCCCCCGACGGAGTCGACCATGTTCGCGCCGCCCTCGCGGCCGCGGAGGCGGCCGACAAGGAGGCGGTCGAGGTCCAGTACGTCGGGGCCCCCCGCTACCGGATCCGAGTCCAGGCCCCGCAGTACAAGCAGGCCGAGGAGACGCTCAAGCGGGCGACCGAGGCGGCGCTCAAGTCGATCCGAGCCGCCGGCGGGGAAGGGAGCTTCGCGCGCGCATGACCGACTCGCTGCTCCATGTCTGCCGGGCGTGCGGCCGGTACACCTTCCGGACCCACTGCCCGCAGTGCTCGGCACCGACCCGCACCCCCCACCCTGCCCGCTTCGATGCGACCGATCGGTACGGGAAGTACCGGCGACTCCTCGTGGCTACGGACGCTTCCCCGACCCGGACGGGGTAATCACGAATGGCAGCAGCGATCCACCGGATCAAGGTCGTCAACGACGTCAGCGACCTCGTGCCGATCTTGCGCGCGGTCGACTCCCCCGTGAAGCTGAAGCTCGTCCAGCGGCTGGGCGAGGAGTGGCTCACCGTCGAGGACGTGGAGCGGGAGTTCGGCAAGGACGGCGTGAAGGCGCTCTCCTTCTTCGAGAAGCTCCGTCTGATCGACACGCGCTGGGTCGCCCGCGAAGGTCGGCGTCAGCCGGACAAGAGCTACCACTTCTACTACTCGACCATCAACATCAACACGACCAGTCCGCTGGTCGAGATCTCCGAGGTGCTCTCGATCGCCACGATGGGGTTGAAGGAGTACACGAAGCTCGAGGCGCGGATCTTCGAGGCCGCGGGGGCCGATGGGCGATTCTTCTCCGACATCGCGGAGGAGCTCGGAATGAGCCCGACCCGCTTGAAGGGGCTCGTTAAGCGCTCGGAAAAACTGGAGTACCGTGGGCATCGGATCGAGCGGTTCCAGCCGGAAGCCGAAGCGTAGTCCACGTCCGAGACCCTCGGTGCTGCGGGTCGGCCACCGTCCCGGCCGGGATCCCCGCCTCACGACCCACCTCGCGCTCGCGGCGCGGGCGTTCGGGGCGGCTCGGATGTACCTCCATCCGCCGGACCCGGCGCTCGCGGAGCGGCTCGCTCGCGTCGTGGACGGATGGGGCGGCTCGTTCGAGATCGTCCCCGCCCCTGACTGGAGGAAGGTCGTCAAGGCTCACGTGGGCCCGGTCGTCCACCTCACCATGTACGGCGAGCCGCTCGAGGCGGCGCTCCCGCGACTACGTCGGGGGCCCGCCGTGCTGTTCGTGGTCGGCGGGGCGAAGGTGCCCTCGGAGCTCTACGGGCTCGCCACGCTCAACGTCGCGGTCGGGCACCAGCCGCACAGCGAGGTAGCGGCCCTCGCGGTCGCGCTCGCGCGTCTGAACGGCGTGCCGGGGCCGGAGCCGCTCCCCGGGGCGCGCCGGCGGATCCTTCCGACCGCGCGCGGGAAGCGTCTGCGGACCCGAGACAAGGACGGTCGATGGAGACGCTGAACGCGATCCCTTCCCGCCCGCTCCCGGTCTCGGCGGTCGCACCAGGAAAGTGCATCGTCTTCGGGGAACACTCGGTCGTTCACGGCGCGCCCGAGCTCCTCCTCGCGATCGACCTCACGACCCAAGCGATCGTCCGGGCGTCGGCCGACGGCCGAACGCTCCTCAACGCCGACCCGGAGGCGGTCGCCCACCACGCCTACTTTCGCGAAGCGCTCGGACGCTCCTGGAGGGGGCAGCGGCCGATCGACGTACGCACGGTGTCGCGCATCCCCCGCTCCGCAGGGCTCGGATCCTCGGCGGCGTTCACCGGGGCGCTAGCCGCCGCTCTCGGGGCGGCGACGGGCGGTCTCGATCGTCCCGAGCTCGCCCAGCGGGCGTTCGATATCGAGCGCTCGGCCCAGGGCGTTGGAAGCCCCGGAGATACGTCCACCGTCGTCGCGGGGGGATACGTAGCGATCAACGGGGGATCGGGCGACCGCTTGTGGACGGTGAGCGACGGCGCCCGCTCGTGGGAAGTACGGCGCGTGGAGGATCCGGGGTGGCTGTGGGTCGTCGCGCACAGCGGGATCGCCCGCGCGACCGGTCCGGCCGTGCGGGCCGTCGGCGAGCGATTCGCCGCGCCCGGCGGAGACCGTCTCCTCGCGGAGTTCTCCGAGGTAGCGCGCGACGGGATCGCCGCCGTGGCCCGGGGGGACCGCGCGCGTACCGCCGAGCTGATGCGCCGCAACCAGGCGCTGCTGGTCGAGGTCGGGGTCTCCCACCCCCGCTTGGAGGCGTTGCTCGCGGCCGCGGCTCCCTGCGCCGAGGCTTCGAAGATCACCGGCGCCGGCGGGGGAGGTTCGATCGTCGCTCTCCCCACCCCGGGTCGGGAGGCGGACCTCGTCCGCCGCCTGGCGCGGGCGGGAGGTCTGCCCTTCGTCGTTCACCCTTCGGGCCCGGGCGTGGCACTGCTCGAGGAGAACGCTCCCTCGTAAGGGGGTCCGGCTCACTTCCGGGAGACGATCCGGACCACCGCGTTCGGTTCCAGCGGATGGTCCGCCGCCAGAGCGCGATGGGTTCGGCCGTCGATCGCGCGGACAAACCCTTCCCCGAGGTCGGTGTGCACCCGGTAGGCGAGCGCCCGAGCGGGGATCCCGGCCGGGACGAGCAGCGCGTCGGGAAGCACTCGCCCTTTCCCGTCGGTCCAATGCGTCTCGTCCTCGACGGGGTAGACGACCATCTGATTGAGGCGGACGAAGACGGCCGACTCAAGAGCCTCCTGAACCCCCGTCGTCCCCCAGGTCTCGACCACCCGGCGGATCTCGTTGAGGGCGGCCGTTTGGGCCGAGTTGAACCGCCCGGGATCCCGAACCTTGAACGAGGTGTCTCCGGGACGGTAGTCGACCATACCGGCCCGGGCGGCCCGTCGCAGCGTGAGCTCCGCATCCGCCGCCGTGGGGACCACGGGCAGGGGACGGACCGCCTCCGTCAAAGCGAGCCCCTGGGCGCGCGTCGCCTTGTCGGCCTTGTTCGCGGCGACCAGCCGAGGCTTCGACGAGCGGAGCAGCTCCCGGGCGAGGCCCAAGCGCTGGTCGTTCGTCCAGTGGGACGGGTGATCCCGTTCCACGGGAGCGTTCCGCAGCGCGGTCATGATCGCGGGCGTCGGGATCGACAGCCCGGCGAGCCGCTCCGTCAGGAACTCCTCGACCTTCTTTCCCTCGAGCTCGACACTGCGGGAGTGGCGGATGAAATCCCGGCCGAGTACCTCGGCGATCCACGCGACCAGCTCCTCCTCGAGCCATTCGACCTCCAGCGCGGGGTCGTGCGTGCTGCCGGCGACGATCTGGCCCTCGGCGTCCGTTCCTCCGCTCAGATCGACGACCTGGACGAACCCGTCCGCTTGCCGGAGGTCGTCCAGGAACTTGTGGCCGAGGCCTTTCCCTTCGTGGGCGCCGGGGACGAGCCCGGGCACATCGATCAGGGAGACCGGAACCCAGCGGGTCCCGTCGACACATCGGGCGTTCCCCGGAGTGCACGGCGTCCCCTTCTGGACGTGGGGGCACGGAACACGCACCGCCGAGATCCCCCGGTTCGGGGCGATCGTCGTGAACGGGTACGGGGCCATCGGCACGTCGAGCAGTGTGAGCGCGTTGAAGAATGTCGACTTGCCGACGTTCGGCTTTCCGACGACTCCTACTTCCATGATACCCCCGCAAGCAGCCTAGGCGGAATAGTCCGGCGGTGTCTCGGGAACCCCGAGCGCGTGGTTGGTCGCGAGGGCGAGTGCGAACAGGAGATCGCTCAACCGATTCGCCCACGCGAGGAGATCGTCCGAGACCGGTTCCTCCCGGTGGAGCGCGAGGAGTTCGCGTTCTGCCCTCCGAGAGACCGTACGGCAGACGTGGAGGGCCGCGGCGGGTACGGATCCGCCGGGGACCACGAAACTGCGGGTCGGCGGGTGGGCGGCGTCGAACCGGTCGATCTCCTTCTCGAGCCGCTGCGTGTGCGAGGCGAGGATCCGGTGCTTCGGGGCCGGGCCGCCGGGGGCGGCGGCGAGCTCCGACTGGGCGACGAACACTTCGTCCTGCAGGCGTCGCACGACGGGACGGATCTCGCCGAGCGAGTCGGGGAGCAGAGCGAAGGCGAGCCCGAGGTGGGCCCCGAGCTCGTCGTAGGTGCCGTACGCCCGGATCCGGGGAGACTCCTTGTCTAGACGGACGCCACCGGCGAGACCGGTCGTGCCTCGGTCGCCCGTACGGGTATAGAGACGCGGGATCCTCTCGCCTCCGGTCGCCACGGTAACTGATCCAACGGCGAGCTCAGTCCGTGGACGGGACAGAACGAGATGTGGAGCACCTCATTATGCTTGGCGTCCTGACGACACAGTCGGCAAATGAAGCCGCTTCGCTCGCTCCAGGCGATGCCCATCGACCCTACGGTTGCTGCCATCCTTTGTCCCGGGAGTTATCGCCGGAGGAACCCCCGTCCCTCCCGATCCGCTCGTTGACGTCCTTCCCGCCGTTCGCTCGCCGCGCGCGCGTGGTTCCGCAACGCCGGCATGCGCTCGGTGTGAGTCCGGGCCAGCTCCACGATCCCCGAATGGACGGCGAGCGCGAGCGCGCCGTCGTAGTTCGGGGCATACCCCTCCTCGACCAGTTCCTCGAGCTCGTTCCGCAACGTCGCGGGGAGCTCGGCGCCGCGGGGCCGCTCGTTCGCGGCCTCGCGGACGAGGGCGCGCACCGCTTCCGAGCGGTTCGCGAACTCGTGCTTTCGGCAGAACTGGTCGAGAAGGTCGTCCTCCTCGGTTGTGAGGCGCACACCGAGGAAACGGGTCGCGGGAGCGTCGGCCCGAGCGTTCCGCACGGCGTTTAACATAATTTAACGAGTACTTATGCTCTCCCTTTGTTCGTTTAACACTCGGGGGCATCCCCGGCCCACCCACCCGACCCTTGCTCCGCTCGGGTGCGGATGGATGGGCTCGGGGGTGCCGCCCGAGGATCGTTAAAAGTGGGGCGCTGTGGTCGGACGCATGTCCAAGGACCCGCTCTGAAAGACACGCAAGGATTTTGGCGGAGTCCCGCTTGACACTATCAGGGAGAAGATGACTCAACCCCACACAATCCCAATTCAAGTCTGGGCAATCGGCGTGGGCGCCCTCCTCGGGATTCTAACTGTCGGCGCCTCGTTCAACGGTTTCGGTCCGCTTCCACCCCCCGCTGGCTCCGTCACTTTGGATGGAATCGCTGTGAATTTCACTTACAACACTGGCGCCCCACATCTCTTCGGGAATCTTGAACAGGAATCGTGTCGCGACTGCCCCCAGTCGTTCGCTGGCGGCGAGAACGATTCGAATCTTCGGCTGTTCTGGTTTGAGTTCAACTCAAGCTACCATGCGCTCATCACGCTCAACGTTACGTCCTTGGTCCCGTTTCAAGCGTGGGCAGGATTGTGTTTCGCGCCTGGACCTTGCCACGTGACGACTACCTTCTCGAACGCGGGTGACCCTTGGACACTTATCCCTCACGAGGGCAGACCGTGGGGAGTGAATCTACTCGTCCCTGACCCAGCTCCATCCATTCCAACTGGCGTTTGGATTTACTTCAACGTCACGGTCGATGTGGTGCCCGCATAGCTTCACCTCGACTCCCGGCGCGGGCCATGACAACGAATCGGGTGGAGGTTTCCTCGGAGGTCGGCTGGGCCCACGCGACCGATGAGGCCCTATTCTGTAAATTGGTCGGGGCGTTCTGGAAGGGGAAGGGTTACAAAATTGACGATAGGAGCAAGAGCGGCGTTCAAGGAGTGAAGGTAGTCGAGGGTCGGTCCTTCAGGTTCAAATTCTCGGCGGGCGCGGGAAAGTCTGCGGTGATAATGAAACTCATGGTAGGTTGCGAATTTGTAGGAGCCGAGGACGTTGGGCGGCTCGCGTCCGAGTTGAGCGCATTGCGGCACGAATGCCTTGAATATGTCACGCGAGGGCTCGGCGGACCCACGATTTCTCCGTTCATGTCCTCTCTTTCTTCTTCATCCATAAGCCGAGAGTATTGGGGTCCGCCTCGGTAGGGCCGCTTTTCCCGCGGGAATCGAGACCGCGGGGGGAGGTTGCGGAGCGACCGAACCGCGAGCATCGGGAAAGATCGGAATGGGTTGGTGTCACGCGCGGTCCGCGCTCGGCGAACCGTGGACCCGCTCCTTAGAGCGAGTCCGCCGAGTGGCCGCGGTTAAGCGCCGAGTGCCTCTGACGGCTTCAATCCAATCCATCCCGAGGTCGGCCAATAATCTCTTGCCTTCCGCTTGGTCTTTGGCTGGAAACTCTTTGAGTTTCCCCTGATACAGGTTGATGAAACGGAGCATGTCTCCGTAGGTCTCGATTGGCGGGTCGTCATCACTCGGCGGTGGAGTTGCCAAGCCCGCCACGCCGCCCCCAGCCTGCCGCCACACTTGAGATTCGCGGCCTGCGTGCTCCGACCTCGGCGGCACCCCCGAGCCCTTCCATCCGCACCCGAGCGGAGCGAGGGTCGGGTGGGTGGGTCCGGGATGCCCCCGTTCGTTTAACACTCGAGAGAGCACCCGCCCACCCACCACCCCGACCACTGGATCGCCTCGCGGCAAGGGCTGCTCGGCGCTCAGGCTGCCCGGGATTGTCGCCAGGCGCCCAGGGCCTCACGGCCCGCTACGCGGTCGTTGCTCGCTCCGCTCGTCCAGGATCGCCAAGGAAGGGACGGGGGGGCCATCCGCGCTTCACGCGCTACCTGACAACGATAGTGACGATGATAGCGGCCACGTTTACAACGACCGTTACCACTCAGGCAATCGTGGCATACTTGCTCCACGAAAGTCGCCCGCGAGGGCCGGATTCACGGTCCGACGGGTCCGAAGGCTTGCTCGTGGGTCGCTCGCGGAATCGAACGCGCCTCTCCTAGCGCAGAGCCTCTGCAGGGGAGACCGAGAGCCGCCTCGAAGGGGTGCGGAAAACCGTTCGTTCCTGCATCGAGATCCGCGTTCCCACCTACCCCAAGGCTGACGAACCGGAACGGTGTCGGGCTCGATGTGCCGAGCCACACCCCCGTCCTTCGGCCCTGGCGCCTCCACGGAGGGCCGGGATGACCGCAGCGACGTTGCCGTCTCACGCTCGAGGTCTCGAAGCCGTCCTGATTCACGGACCTCGCGGAGCGTTTCGCTGGACCGCCTACGTACTAGCCATCACGGCGTTTGCGGCCGCGATCCCCACGCCGCTCTATCCGACGTACGAGCAGCAGTTCCACTTTTCGGCGGGGGTGCTGGGGCTGATGTTCGCCGCGTACACCCCGGGGGTGCTGCTAACGCTGTTCTTCATCGCCCCTCGGGCGGAGCAGATCGGGCGGAGGAAGCTGCTCTCCGTCGGGATGATCTGCACCGCGATCGGGTCGGCGATCTTCGCCGTGGCGGACGGTGTGCTATTGTTAGCGCTCGCGCGGGTCGTCTGCGGACTTGCGGTCGGGGCGACTTCGAGCGTCGCCACCGCGGCGATGAGCGATCTTGAGCCGTATCGCGACCCCCATCACGTCGCCCGGGTCGCCGTCGCGGCGAACTTCGGCGGATTCGCTCTCGGAGTGATCCTGAGCGGGTTCCTCGTGGAGTACGCTCCGCATCCGACGCAACTGGTGTTCCTGTTCCCGATCCTGGGGAGCGCGATCGGGCTCCTCGCGCTCCGGGTCGTCCCCGAGACTGCGACCGCGCTCGGCTCCCACGCCTGGGTCCGGGTCCAACGGATCTCCGTCCCGCCCGCGCTGCTCCGGCCGTTCTGGGTCGCGGCGGGCGGGATCGCCGCCTGCTACTCCATCTATGGACTATTCGCCACGCTCGTCCCGTCGTACGTGCGGGATGGGCTCGGTCTCTCCAGCACCCTGGCCGCCGGTACGATCGTCGGGCTGATGTTCGGTCTCGCAGCGATCGTTCAGCTGGCGACGTCCCAACTCCGCGATCGTCGTGCCCTGGTGATCGGATTCCCGGTGCTCGTCGCCGCCCTGGTCTCCCTGGTCGTCATTCTTCCCCTGACGGCGTGGACACTGCTCGTGGTCGTCTCGGGTGTGCTCGGGGTCGCGGTGGGTCTCACGTTCATGGGAAGCGTCACGCTCGTGGATCGCGTGGCCCCGGAGGAACGACGGGGGGAGATGCTCGCGGGGTTCTACTGCGCCGGGTACCTCGCGCTCGCCATTCCCACCATCGGCGTCGCCGAGCTCTCCGAGCCGATCGGGTTGACGAACGCCGCCATCGTCTTCGGCTCGATCCTCGCGGTCGCGGTCGTCACGCTGCTCGTGGAGATCCTTCGGACCCCGACCCCCCCGGGGGGCGGCGGCCGGACGCGATAGCGGCCGGTTCGCGGGCTGGGATCGGACCAGCTCGCTCGATTCGAATTGAGGGGGGCGTATCCCCGAAGGCGCCGAATGCGCCATCGAGGGAAGACGACCCCACCGTTTGGGTTTGCCTCACCCATCCAGCCGAGCAATACCGCCGAGTTCGGGCCGTACGTAGCCAATCTCGGCGGAGCGCGACGCGAGGAGTACGAAGCCCTGCGGGAGGGTGGCGGTTTCCAGCAAGAAGCGATCTTCCTCCAGCAGACCCCTCTCGACGAGATGGTGGTCATCGTGCAGGACGCCGACAGCCGGCAGCACGGGCTCAACGCCCTCAAGGCGATGACCGACCCGGCGCACGACTGGTTCTTCCAACGCATGAAGGATCTGAACGGCGTCGACGTCCTCGGCTCCGGCATCCCGGCGAACGAGGTCCTTCTCGACGACCGGGCGGACCACCAGCTGAACGAGCTGGCCTAAGCGGGAGATCCCCCGGCGCCCGCCCGACCCGCGGAGAGACCCGCCGGCCGGGCATCGACTATCGTAGACGCGAGGCGGAAGCGAGCTCGGCGCGCGCCGGGCTCGACAGTGACCTGGCACGCGCCGTTCTCCTCGTCGGGTGAGCGCCGAGTGATATGTCGCGCTCCGATTGGGGGCGACGAAGGTGACATGCCGTGATGTGGACGTATGAGATCACCGTAAAGGCCCGATTCCCCGGATTGCCCGAACTCGAGTATGTGGAGTCCCGCACGTTCAACGATTTCGTCACACCCGCCCAGGCGGCTGGCAAGTTTCTGACCGGCTTCTCAAGTCGGTTCGGCAATCTGAACCCGAAATTCACACGGATCCGGCTGATCGAACCTCGGACCGATTAGTCGGGGTCCCCTCGCGACGCGCGCCGCCCCGGGACCGGGACGCCTCGCGACGGGCGGCCCCTCGACGCCGGTACCGGACGACCGACCGGCCGGGGGAGAGCATTCGAGCGAATCCTTCGCTAGCGAACGGCTCAATCGTTAAATGGGGAGGGAAGGTCCGCGCGCCCACGCCTGATGGGAACCGATGCCCGAATCTCTCCTACCGAACCGATCACCTATGCCGAACTCGTCCCCGTTCCCGGTGCGCCCCCCTCGCCCTCGCGTGGCGGGTGCCCTCGCGATCTTCGTGGCCACGTTCATGGTCCTCGGAGCTTTCGGAGGGCTGGCGGGCATCGCTCACCCCGGGACCGCCGGCGGGGCGGGCTCCGTGCCGAGCTCGGTCCCTTCTGTGGCTGCGTCTTCGGCTCTCCCGGCGCAACCATCGCCCCCCGCGGTCACCGCGAACGTCGGTGGCGCCTGTCGGCTGGTCGGCGGTTCGAGCGCCGCTCCCTCGAGCGCAGCCGTCCATCCACCGCTCGCCTCCGCCCACCCCTCGGGCGGACCCCTGTACAACTCTCAGGTCGAGCCGTACGCCTCGTTCACCGGGCCGTACGCGTACGTCGCGGGGGGCGCCGCGCTGCGCGACCAGGGATACGGGAACATCACGCTCTCTTGGCCGGACGATGATGCTCTCGTCCAGGCGTACATGGTCTGGTCGATCATGGACAATATCACCCCGCCCGCCTCGGCGACCCTCAACGGAGTCGGCCTGATGGGCACCTGGACCGCGTACGCCACTCCCTCGCCGTGCTGGGCCCCGACGTACATCTACACGTTCGTCGCGGACGTGACCGACCTCGTAGCCAACGGCGTCAACGCACTCACAGGATTCCCGTCCTCCGTCACGAACGGCTTGGATCCGTGGGCGGAGCCCCCGATCGCCCCGATGGATGAGGGGGCGACGTTGGTCGCGATCTACTCGGCCGGCACCTTGACGACCCAGCAGGTGACCCTTTACACCGGGGCCCTGACCTCGGACGGGCAGGCCCTCTACGGACAGTTGAACTACACGAAAACGAACTCCCCCGATGCCACCACGTCGTACATCGTCGCGGACGGACAGCTTCCCGGGAATCCGGCCGGCTGGAACGGCTCGATCATCGATTCGAACGCCTTCCCCGGGAGCGCTCCCCGGTCGAGCACGGCGCCCTGGAGCTACGGGAACCTCTGGGACACCGACACCTTCAGCGTCGACGTCAGCGTCGGCGGGGACAACACCACCGCGGAGGTCGCCTCCTCGGGAGAGGACTGCCTTACCTGGATCGGCCAGGTGGTCAGCGTCGGGGTCGCCGCGCAGAAGGGACCGTACGCGGTCGACTTCGAGGAGGAAGGGCTCCCCGTCGGACAGGAATGGAACGTCACGACCGACAGCCTCGAACAGAGCGGGACCGTCACGGACGCCGGTAGCTCGATCGATTACGCGCTCGCCAATGGGACCTACCCGTACACCGTGCAACCGATCTCGGGGTGGGTCGCTGAGTACAAGGGTTCGTTCGCGGTCGACGGCGGGCCGCTCTATCTCCGCATCGCCTTCCACCCCGCCGTCTATACGATCACCTTCAGCGAGACCGGCCTCCCCCTCCATACCGACTGGTCGATCGGTCTCACGAACACGAGCCAAGGGATCTCCCTCGATCTGTTCGTCTCCTCTCCGGCGTCGATCGTCGCCGAGGAGCTGAACGGCAGCTACCACTTCATCGCATCGAGCACGAACCTCTACGCCGCCCATCCCGCCAGCGGAGCGGTCGTTGTCGCGTCGGCGGGGGTCGTACAGGAGATCACCTTCGTGCCGCCGCCGCTCTACAATATCACCTTCGTGCAGCACGGCCTGCCGTCCGGCACGACCTGGGGGGGGCAGCTCGACTCGAACTGGGAGTACATCACCAACAGCACCTCCCAGCGGTCGTACCTCGTGGCGTTGCCGAACGTGACCGCGGACGGAGACCATCTCCTCCCGTCGTCCGTGGACGGTTTCTTCGCGCCGTACGTAGTCTACTTCGGCGTGTTCGGCGCTCCCGAAACGGTCGACGTCAACTACACCACCCAATACGCCGTGAATCTCATCGAGAGCGGGCTGCCGACCGATACTCCGTGGCATGGAAACTTGACGGGCCTGTCCGGAACGCTGTACGGCTACTCCGAGAACGCGACGATCACCTTCCTGGTCGAGAACGGATCGTTCACCTACCTGATCACTCACGTCTGGGGATATGACGCAGCGCCGTCGACAGGACCCGCGACGGTCGACGGGGCGAACGTCACGATCCGGATCGCGTTCTCCTCCGCGCCGGAGTTCGTCCTTACGCTCAGCGAGACCGGCCTTCCCACGGGGACCTCCTGGACCGTCGATGTCTATCCGCCGTCGTACGTGGAGCAGGTGGAAACCTCGACGACCCCGAGCACGACCATCAACGAGCCGAACGGGACCTACCATCTCGATCTCGTCGTGGTGGCCGGCTACCAGGGAACCCCGCTCTCCGCAACGGTGGTCGTGACGGGGGCCGACGCGTCCCAGGCGTACAGGTTCACGCCCGTGTACAAGGTCGCGCTCCACGAGACCGGGCTTCCTTCGGGAACCTTCTGGTACGGCTACATCAACGACACGTACCAGGAGGTCGACAGCTCGACGATGTCGATGCTCGTGACGAACGGATCTATCCCGTTCCAACTCTACGAGATCGGTACGTTCGAGCCGACCCCCATCTCCGGTTCGATCGCCATAGACGGGGCCAATGCCGTCGAGCCCGTGGTCTTCGCTTCCGCGACCGAGCCGACGTACACGGTGACGATCTCCGAGACGGGCCTCCCGGACGGTACGAACTGGTCGGCCGAGCTCAACGACTATCTCAATTCGACGACGAGTTCGTCCCTGACGTTCGTCGAGCCGAACGGGTCGTGGTACTTCTATGCCTACGACGTGGCGGAGTACACGCCCGTCCCGCAGGACGGGTCGATCGTCGTGTCCGGGAGTGTCGCGAGCCAGGCGGTCGTGTATTCCGAGCCCGCCACGAGCTACTCGGTGACCTTCACCGAGAGCGGTCTTCCGGAGGAGACGGAGTGGGAAGTGGAGTTCAACGAGGTCTCCCAGTCTTCCAGCGGCACCACCGATGACTTCAGCGCGTACGACGGCACGTACCCCTACGTCGTTGACCCCGCGGACGGATACACGCCGTTCCCGTCGTCCGGCGAGATCACCGTGAGCGGAGAGGACGCGAGCCTGTCGATCGTATTCAGCGCTCCGTCAAGCACCTATACGGTGACGTTCACGGAGACCGGTCTCCCCACGGGAACGACCTGGTGGATCAACCTCACCGAGGAGGAGCCGGCCAGTTCCGCGACCACCATGATCTCCCTCTCGCTCGGAGACGGGAGCTACCCGTATACGGCGACCTCCGACGACCATCTGTACACGGCCCACGGGGGGACGGTCACGGTCTCGGGGGAAACGGTAAGCGTCACGGTCCACTTCTCGACCGGATCCTCCTCTTCGTCGGCCCCCGGGCTCCTCGGTCTTCCCGGATCGGACGGTTACGTGGTGATCGGCGGCATCGCGGCGTTCCTGCTGCTCTGCCTGTTCATCGTGCTCGCACGACGCAAGAAGAACGAGTCCGAAGGACCCGCGCCGGGGACGGGCGCCGGAGCACCACCGCCCCCGCCGGCCCCGTAGTCGGCGCGGCTGAGCCGCGGCGGATCGGGAGCGATCCCGACCCGCCCGGGCGCCCAGGGCCTACGGGTTAGCCAGAGCTCGAGCCGGTCGAGTCCGACGCCCCACCCGTGGGGGGAACCCTCTTCGCCGACGTCGTCGGCGCGGGCGGGACCTCCTTCTCGGCGGCCATCTTCTCGAGCCAGCTCATCAGCTCGTCGATGTCCGGGGTCGAGCCCGAGGGGGTCACGGGCTTCGCGGGCGGGGGCGGCACCGAGACCTCGGGTGGCTTCGGGGGGGCGGCGGGTCTCGGACTGGCCGCGACCTCCCGTTCGACCCGGCGAGCGTACTCCGCCGAGCTCTCCCCCCGCTCGCGTACGATGCCCAGGAGCCCTCCGAGGCGGCGGATCTCCTCGAAATCGTCCTCGGAGGGTGGCGCCGGGGGAGCCGTCCGCGAAGCCTCGGGACTCCGCGGCGCCACCGGGGAGAGGAGCGACTTCGGGAGTGGGCTCAGCGCGGGCGCGGGGGTGATCGACGGACGAGGAACCGGGACCGGAGGCACGCTCGGCGCGGTCATACCGGGCCGTACCGGATCCGGGGTAGGCGAAGGAGCCGGTCGAGCGGGAGCGGCGGAAGGGGAAGGACGCGCCGGCGCCAGGGGCGGGTTGAGTGGACCCTCATCCCACGGTTGTACTACGGGAATGGGGGCTGCCGGGGCCGGCGGTGCGGGCTGAGGCGCTGACGGGGAGGTGGCCCCAGCGACGGCGGGGATGGGTGCGCTCTTCGCAGTCCCCCGAGCCGACCGGGCCGCGACGATCTCGTGCTGCACGCTCTCCCAGACGGGCTTTGAGACGACGACATACTCCGAGGAGAGTCCGCTCACCCGGTCGTCGAACCACCGGGCGCCCACGACCAGGATCGCCCCCGCTGCCCCTGCTATGGCCGCATCGACTGCGAACGGCACCCATGCTAGGATCGGCCCCGGGCCGATACGGTACCTTTCGATGTTGAAGAGATAGGAAAGAAATCCCAGGACAGTCGCTGCCGCGAGCATAGTTCCCCCGTCACGGGGGATCGACCGCGGAAGCCAGGTGAGAAGGACGGCGGGCGGCCTCGGCGGCCGTGCGGACGCTGCGGCGGGTGGAGTTTCGCTCGTCACGTTCGTTCCCGAGAGAAGGAAAAGGTGGGCCCCGAGGAGACCGTCCCCGGGGCCGGGGGGGCGGGCCTCAGTGGACCGCGAGGGAGAGGTCCGCGATCTCGTTCGGCCAGAGCGCCTGACCGTAGTCGACGTAGACATTCACGTTCGCCGTAAAGGTCGAGGAGACGCCGGTCCCGAGCATGAGGTGGACGTAGTTCGTTTGGACGCCTTCGCTGCCGACCTCCGTGTAGATCGTGAAGTTGTACGTGTGCGATACGAATCCGGGCGCTACGAAATCGAGCGTGAAAACTTCGGCAAAGTCATCGCTGGTGCAGTTCGTGGCGTGGCTCGATGCGGAGAGGACCAGGTTAACGTTCTGTGCCGTCACGCTGTCGGTGACAGGGGACGCCGAGCACGCACCCGGGGACGAGCCGATGTTCAGCGTCGGCGCGCTGAACCCCGTCGCCCCTCCGTTCGATCCCGAGTAGAAGTTCGCCCCCTCGCTCACATTCGTCGTCGAAAGTACGGACGCGAGGGCGAACCCGCTCGTCGAGGCGACGATGGCGACCACCGCGGCGAGATAGAAGGTCCGCCGACTCAGTTTGTGCGCGTTCATTCGGTTTGCTCCAATGCGCATAGATGCGCACCGTTCGTTACTCCGAGGTGTCCTACATGAATGTTTCCAATGCCCCGGGACGGACAGTTATACAGCGTTCAACCGAACGCGGCCCGTCATTTCTCGGGGGCGGGGCCGGAGAAGCGGACCGAGGTCGCCCCGAGAAAGTCGGCGAGGGAATCGACCGCCGCGCGAACCGCTCGGCCGGTCGCCACGTCCGGGGGCGCTCCCGCCTCCGCGTGGACGCCACGGATCCGCAGGCAGGCGCCCTCCCGGTCGAGGACCGGGTCGAGGCGTCCGATCAGGGAATCCCCGTGAAGGATCGTGAGGGTGTACGGGCCAAAACGGCGTTTCGCTTTCGGCACGTACCCCTCGAACAGGTACCGGTAGCCGAACAGTTGTTCCGTTCGGGCCCGGTCACAGATCAGATTGTCGAACGGGGAGAGGAGGGTGGTCCGAGGCCCGTCCGGTCGCGTTTCGAGCGATTCGAGAAGTCGCAGCTCCTCCCGGTGCACGAACGCTGGGGCGGTGAACGGCGCGCCCCGGATCGCCACCCGGACGATCTTCCCCTCCGCTTCCAGGCGATCGGCCGTGGCCCGAAGGGTCCGGTACCGACCGCGAAGGAAGTGGAGCCGAACGTGGGCCAGGGTCGCTACCCCGAGTGCCCGCAGCGATCGTTGGACCGCTTCGTACTCTACTTCCTCGGCCGTCCGTTCGGTCTTCGACACCCACGCCGGAAGGCAGCGCTCAGGGAGGTCCCACAGTTTTTGTGTACCGACTCGGCCGGCGGTCATGATCTGCCCGCTCAGGAACAAGATCTGAAGCATCTCCGCGAGGTCGCCCCCGGATCCCCAGCCCCGGACCTTCGGTCGGCGGCGAACCGCGGCCTCCGAGAACTGACGGGAGAAGAGCGGTCCGCGGTCCCGGAGCTGACGGAGGACCGATTCCCGGAGGCAGGTCCTTCGGGCGAGCCACCGTTGGACCCGCCCTCTCCAGGTCGGACCGAAGCCCGTCGGCATCGCTTCGGGGGAGCCGCGCATCATCCCGTAGTACAGCGGATAATCTTCGGTCAGCACGATCGAGGCTTGGTGGCCCCAGTACTCGAACAACTTCCGGTCCTTCCAGAGCAAACGATCGACCTCCGACCGGGGGTACGGCCCGAGCCGGCTCCACAGGACGAGGAGGTGGCTCGGTGCCACCACGTTGATGGGGTCGAGCTGCACGCACCCCAGATCGCGAACGAGGGCGAGGATCGTGGCGGCCCTGGGGCGGCGCGGAACCGCCCCCGAGAGATGTTGCCGGGAGATCGCCAGCCGACGGACCGCGGTCGGTGAAACTTCTATCTCCGGCCGGCGGAGCGGCATCGGAGCAGGGCGGAGCGTCGACCTAGCCTAACGTTTGCTCGCCTCCGGGGGAGTCGGGGCGATGGTTCGAACGGTCGAGCTCCGTCGTCACGCCCGCCCCGGGTACTCCATCAGGGGCGCTAGGCTCCTGCGCGCAGCGCCGGCCGGGCCGACCGCGCGAACGATGAATCCGTCGCATCCAACGGAGAGCCCCACCGATCGCTCCTTCGTGCTCGTTCGACCCGGGGAGCGGGTCCCGCCGTTCTCCTCGGAGCGATTGTCGAGCTTCTTCTCGACGTTCCTTCCGTTTTTCGTCAGGGAGACGCTTCGGACCGGCGGGACCGTCTCGCTCGCCGCGGGATCGGCCGGCGTCGAGGGGATCTTCCTACGCAGGGAGGTCGAACAGATCGGGACGATCTTCGCCCGGGACCGTCCGACGGCCGAGGCCCTGTACTCGGCGCGGGGCGGGCTCGCGGTCTACTCGGAGTTCCTTCTGGAACCCGAGGCACTCCCGTATCCGATCTACTCGATCGACCTCGCCTCCGTGGAACGAGCGCATCGATTCGCCCACCCCGTTCGGTCCCTGCGATCGTCGGACGGTCCGTCGGTCCTGCAGCTGATGCAGGAGGTCTACGGGATCGTCGACGAGCGCTGGTTCCGGGCCCCGCCGTCGTCCGCCGAGCACGGGTTCGTCGCCGAGGTCGGCGACCGGATCGTCGGGGCCGCCTGGCTGACGGTCGTCGGCGGTGAGGGACGACTGCACTCGCTCTCGGTCGCGCCCCGGTACCGGCATCTCGGGGTGGGGAGCGACCTCTGGCACGCGCGGGCTCTGTTCGCTCGTCAGGAGGGGGTCCGCCGGGTCGTCACCGAGATCGCCGAGACGAACGCGGCCTCGCGGGCGATCTCGACGGCGGGCGGGATGCAGCGGATCGGCCAGATCTTCGAGAACCGCCGGTAACGGGCGGGGTCTAGTTCCGGGGCGCCCCGCAGTTCGGACAGACCGTGTCGGTCGTGGCGATCAACGTCCCGCAGTAGCGGCAGTTGACCTTCACCGTCTCCTTCATCACGATCTGCTGGACCGGCGGCTGCCCCCCGGGGATCAGACCCACGGGCGGGGGCGCCGGCCCGATCGGACCGGGGGAGTACTCCGGGCGGCCCCCGTCCGAATGCTGGGGCAGCGCCGGTCGACGCCGCCCGCGCAGGGCGAGCGCGATCACGACGAGGACGACGAGGAGCACGACCACCCCGACCAGAATGAGGAGGAGCGGCGCTCCCGACGACGGGTGAGAGGTCGCGGGCGGAGCGGGATCGGAGGTGAGCGCGTAGGTCGTGTGGCTCACCGTGAGGGAGTCGGTCCAGGTAAATCCGTCCCCCGCCCCGTCGGTATCATGCTCGACATAGAGATAGCCGACGATGTACCCCGTCGTCGGATCGAAGTACGCCGACCAGGTGAACTTCGCGGTGAAGATCCCGTAGGAATCCTCGCGCTCGAACGACCCCGTGCCGATCCCCTCGACGGTCCGCGCGTAGCCGGTCGAGCTGAGGCTGAGCGGAACGGGGAAGCTGTCGTTGAGGCTGGTGACATTGAACTCGGTGTTCAACAGGGAGAAGCGTCCCGCGGCCCCGAGCGAACTGTTGACGTAGTACCACACGTAGGGATTGGTGTAGCCGAACTGGCCGTCGGTCCCGCTCGCGTAGGCGACATACGCGTAGGTGACCGCGGAGAAATTGTAGTCGGCGGCCCCGGGGGCGCTGAAGTACTCGGGCGGCGCGGCCTGATTGTTCACCCAGTGCCCGGTGTAGTTGTAGTGCGCCTGGTCGGTGCCGCTGCCTCTGACCCCGGTGATCTCCTCCGAGCCATTGATCCACTGATGCTCCGTGTAGCCCGTGTAGTTCCCCGTCCCTTGATCGAGGACGATCGTCTCGTAGTATCCGAACGAATCCCCCACGCGGGGAAGATAATGTGAGTTGGCGGTCGGCGCGGCCGCCGCGGCGACCGGGGCCCCGATCACCGCCAGGGCGGCCACGAGGAGAACGGCCAGCAAGGCCACCCTGGGCCCGTTCATCCGACCGAACCGCCGAAGGCGCCCACGTGCGCCGGGTGTGCTCCCCCGAAACCGAACGTGGAGTAGTACGACCCGTGCAGAACGAAGATCGGTACGAAGAAGAACCGTTGCGTCGGTGAGTAGCTGAACCCGGCCGGGCCCTTCGCGGCCGTCGCATCGAGCCCGCTGACCGTCTCCGACCGGATCCCGTGGACCATCCGGACCGCAAGGCACAGCAGCTCCGCCTGGGACATCGGCATCGCTCGGCGGCCGATGATCTCGTAGGCGTGCTCGAGCAGGTTCAGCGTCTCGTTCGCTTCGAGGACCGGGATCGAGGCGAGGATCGCCGACGCGACGAGCGGGTACTCGAGATAGGCGATCAGTCCCCGGGAGAGGATCGTGAGCTTCGTGGAGATGCCGTCCGCCGGAAGGTCGGAGAGCGTGAGGTAGCTCGAGGCGAGCTCGATGTCCTCGGACGGCTGGTACCCCCAGGAGCGGAACAGCGTCCGCAGCGCGTTGAACTTCCCCGTCAGCTCGTCGATCGGTCGGTTGACGATCGCGAGCAGCGCCGCCGACTCGAACGACGGAGTGAGCCGGAGGAACTGCTGCAGTGGACCCATCGCGAAGCTGCCGTCCTGGCGCTGGCCGAGGAGCATGAGCGACGCGACGCCGAGGGCCGACTCCTTCGGGACGCCGAGCTTGCGGACCTCGCCCTCGAGCTGGCCCAGGAGCGGTACGGTGTCCGAGAGGGGGCGGGGAATGGCCGCGAGGATCTCCGCGGAGAGCAGACGGTTCTCGTCGTTGTGCGCGAGTCCGCCGATCGCCCCGTAGGCGGAAAGGAAGGAGTTCACCCCCTGGCCCAGGTCGTTCTGGGATTTCGCGAGCCCGACGGCGATCGCCCAGACGTACGACCGGTCCTCCGGCGGCAGCCGGGGGCCGAGCTGCGCGAAGTAGGCGCTCGAGCGGTCGCCGATGTCGTTGAGCTCGTGGTCGACGGCCTGCGCTCCCTGCCAGTAGGCCGAGAACTCATCGTCCGAACTGCGGTAGAGCCGCACGCCGAGGTCCCGGACCTGAACGGCACCGAACCCGGTCAGCCCGACGTATCGCCCCGAGTAGGGCGTCAGCAGGTCCATCGTCGCCTTCTCGCTGAGGAGCGTATCGAACTGCTGCTGTCGCGCCGTGAGATCGCTCTGCATCGCTTGCAGGGAGGCGACGTCCTTCGCCGCCCGGTCGGCGTCGGACTGCCGATGCTCCTTCCCCTCGAAATGGAACAGGATCGAGTGGGTCCTCGCCTGGTCTCCCTGCACCGTCTCGGCGAGCCGGTTGCGCTCGTCCATCTCCTGCCCGATCGCGACCCGCCCCGTGGCCATCGTGTCGAGGTCGCGCGCCATCTGGGCGTACTGGTCCGCGGCGACGACCTTGAGGATCCCGAGCTCGGCGAGGGTGGCAAGGTCGGGGTCGGGGATCGAGGTCGTCACCGAGCGGTTCTGAACTCCGGTGAGGAAGGCGTAGACGTCCTTGCAGTTCGCCACGTTACCCGTCCAGCATACGGAAGGCGAGATAGAGGTTTTCGTTCGAACAGAGGTTGCGGACCTCGAGCGCGAGGTGCGGGCCGTCGCGGCGCAGTCGCACGAACGGATCGTCCCGGAGGGCCTCGGTGAGGATCCGCTCGAAGTGGCCGCGCCGGTCCGCCGGCCCGCCGAACCGCCGGACCCGCTCCTGCTCGACCTGTTCGTAGGCGAAGACGAACTCGTAGAGCGAGCGGTAGATCTGGTCCTCGATCTTCTCGCGCACGTCCGCCGGTTCGACGGCGACCTCCTCGATCCCCTCGAGGTCGACGAAGTGCACCGTACCGTCCGGTGCGAGCACCGCGTCCTTGTCCAGCCAGACGTCGTGGAAGTCGAGACCGGCGTAGCGGTCCCGCACGGGATCGTGGACGAGGGTCCGGGCGAACAGTGTGAGGAGCGCGACCGAGCTGCGAACGAGGTTCGTCTCGAACGCGATCGCGGCGGCCGACCGGTCGATCCCGAACTGATCGAAAACATAACGGACGGAAGTTCCGACGGTCGTCCGGGCGTGGAAATAGATCCGCACGTTGGACGGCACCAGCCGTAGCTCCTGGACGATCCGCCCGGGGTACTGACGGTACCAGAAGATCTTGCGCACGCATTCTTCGATCGCAGGGGGAAGGAAGCAGACCTTCACGACCGGGGCGATCCGAAACCCATGGATCGAGGTGAGGTCGGCGCGTTCGGAGATCCTCAGCGCGGTCGTCGCGTGCTCGAGGCCCTGCCCGCCATACGGCGACCCCCGCAGCCAGAGCTCCCCGGTGATCAACCGCGGGTCCGGATCGGGCGGCGGTCGGGCGAGACGCTCGCGCAGCGCCGGGTCGCTCGTAAGCCCGTACGCCGTGGGGCGGTCGAGTGGCCGGGTCGAGTACGGATCGACGGCCGACCCGATCCCCTTGACGGAGAGGAAGTACTCCTGTCCGTCGATCGAGGCGATCGATTCGGGCGCGACGGCCCCCCGATTGTCGTCCTCCAGGAACGAACGACTCTCCCGGGGAGCCTCGTCCGCGAGCGAGCGTAGGCTGGGGGGTAGGAAGACGACGTCGAGGCGCTCGAGGGCGAAGGAGGCGAACGACCGGTGCGTGAGGGATTTCGCCGGGTAGGCGTCGAGCTCGAGCGGAGTTCCGGCCAGCCTCATCGTTCGGCCGGTCGGTGGTCGCCGCACGCCCCGCAGCGGTTCGCCCACGGCGAGTTGACGGTCTGGCATCGACGGCAGGCCCAGCGGGTCGTCCGCGACGAGGAGAACGGAATCGCGCTGCGACCGGGCTGCACGGGGAGCGGGGCCATCAGCCCCGCCGCGGCCGAGGCGCTACCGGTGACCGGGGCCGGCGGGAGGTCGGAGAGAGAGTACGGACGATTCTTGGACGCCCAGGTCGCCTGCTCCGCTTGTGTGAACGGCCCGTGTCGACCCCGCCGGAGCAGGAACCATGCAAAGAGGCTCAGGGCACCCCCCGCCAGATCCAAGTAGAAACCGAGCCCTCCGCCCCAATGCACGGTCGTGGCGCACCCGCCGCACCCTCCCGGGATCCCCCCCGCGTTGACTCCACCGGCGAACGATGCGCAGGTCGTTTGGTTCCCGGAAAGAAAGGCGCAATATCCCTGCGCCTGCGGACCCGGGCCGAGGGCGGCCGCGGTCCCAAGGAGCGAGAGCGCGATGATCCCGGTGACGAGCGCCAACGACAGGGCGAGCTTCAGCTGGGATCGTCCGAAGGTAAATCCGAACCGGCCGAGGGCGAGCAGCACGGCCGCGGCCAGGCTCGTTCCGAGCACGGCGAGCAGCCCGACATTGAGCACCGTGTCGAATGCTCCGACCGTCCCCGAGCTGGCCGAGGAGATGTTCGCGCACGGGCTGGGACGCCACTCGGTCGGATACACCGAGCAGCTCGTCGAGCCTCCGGCGTTGAACGAGACGACGACGTTCTGCACCTGCTGGCCCGTGGTGTAGTCGACCGAGACCCGAGAGACCGTCCACCACGCGCCGTTCACCGAGAACGCCGCCAGGACGGCCATCACCACGAGCAGCACCACCGCGATCGAACGATGCATGTCCACGTAATGGAACGGGCGGTGCTCCGAACGGGCGACCCCCCCGCGGAGCGACGCTCCGCTGGTGGGTCCCCTCGCCGAATGCTTCCCTCCGGACATCATCGCGACCCGCGTCCCGTTCCGCCCGAGCGTCGAACGTCGGGTCGGGCACGACCCCCGGGGCGTCTTATCCCTGACGCTGCGCCCGCCGTCGGGGGGGACGCCCGGGCGGGCCGAGCTGGCCCAAGACCGTCGGCTATATCGTCCGGTCCGGATTGGTCGGTCCTCCGGACGAGGGGGCCGTGCGTCGTCAGCTGGTCATCATCGGCATCGTGTTCCTGCTCGTCGGGCTCGCCTTATGGTACTTCCCGGTCCAGCCGGTCGATTCCGGCCCGGTGCTGGACGGCGGAACCTCGTTCGTCCTCGGCGACATCGCGCCGCTCAACCTCCTCCGCGCTCCCGTGCCGTTCACCCTCTCCTGGACGTCGCACGTCGGCGCGATCAACGCGAGCCTGTTCCGGTGCGGGCCGACGCCGAAATGCACCGGGCTCAAGCCGTCCACCTACGTTACCGGGGAGTACGGGGACTCCGGTACGCTTCACTGGACGGGGACCGCCGGCGTGTACTTTGTGCTCGTCACGACCGGCAAACCCGTGACGGTCACCATCGACTACCCGCAGCCGGTCCTGGGAGGGACGGCCGGGCTCGTATCGGTCGTCTTCGGAGGTCTGATGCTCGGGCTCGGCCTCTACCTGGTGCCCCCCGCCGATGCCGACCCGACCGCCGTTCGAAGGAAGCCCGAGGGCGATATCCTCGGGCCGGATCCGTTCTAGAGCGCCGATCAGTGGTTGCGCGTCAGCGCCCAGCCAATGAGACCGCCCAGGATGCCGCCGACGAGCAACCCGATGACCAGGTAGATCGCGCCCCACTCGAGACCGCTGAGCGAGACCCAGCCGAATTGCTGGAGAAGGAAGACGACGACGGCGCCGAGCACGGCACCGGAGCCCGCGGCGCTCGATGCGCCGCTCACGGGCTACCC
>JBAQAF010000009.1:0-36846 GCA_049285595.1 Thermoplasmata archaeon | reverse complement strand
CCCCCACCACGATCGCATCGCGGCCCCGGATCCTCGCGCCGAGGCGCTCGAGGGGCTCGGCCCGGTCCGCGGGGCGGAGCAGTCGGCCCAGGACGGCGGCCGCCGCCTCTTCCCGGTCGAACGGATAACCGAACTCCGCTTGGATCCGCGCGTACCGCGGCGCCCAAACGTCGTATTCCACGGTTCCTCCGAGACGGAACGGCGGAGTCGCGCCAACCCTTTATAATAAAGCCGATGCTCCGCTCCGATAGGAGAACCACCGATGCGACCGCTCGCTCAAGAGATCCTTGCGCACCTGCCCGGAGAGGGCCGGAGAGGCGCCGAACCCCCCCCGCCGCCGTCGAACGACGACACCGAGCTGGAGGCGGTCCTCGCTTCGCTCAAGACGAACATCAAGGTGGTCGGATGCGGGGGCGGCGGTTGCAACACGATCAACCGACTCGCCGAAGAGGGACTCGCCGGCGCCGAGATGGTCGCCTGTAACACGGACGCCCAGCACCTCCTCTCGATCCACGCGCCCCGCAAGATCCTCCTCGGTCGCCGCCTCACGCGCGGCTTGGGGGCCGGCGCGCTCCCTCAGGTCGGCGAGCAGGCCGCGCGCGAGGCCGAGGACGAGCTGAAGAAGACGCTCGCGAACTCCGACATGGTGTTCATCACGCTGGGGCTCGGCGGCGGCACCGGGACCGGTTCCGCTCCGGTCGTCGCGCAGTGCGCGAAGGATGCGGGGGGCGGCAATCCGCTCACCATCGCCGTCTGCACCCTGCCGTTCACCTCGGAGGGGCTCGTCCGCCAGGAGAACGCGATGTGGGGGCTCGAGCGCCTGCGGGCCTCGATCGACACCGTGATCACGATCCCGAACGACCGGCTGCTCGAGCTCGTTCCGCGTCTTCCGATCCAGACGGCGTTCAAGGTCGCCGACTCCGTCCTCGCCCGCGCGATCCGCGGCATCACCGAGATCATCACCCGCCCGGGCCTCGTCAACCTCGACTTCAACGACCTGCGCACGATCATGAAGGGCGGCGGCGTCGCCCTGATCGGGATCGGCGAGTCGGAGAGCGAGAATCGCGCCGAGGACGCCGTCCTCGAGGCGATCAACTCCCCGCTGCTGCACGTCGATATCGCGGGCGCGACGGGCGCCCTCATCAACGTCACCGGCGGCCCCGACATGACCGTGAGCGAGGCGCAGAAGGCCTCCGAGGTCGTGCAGAAGGCGATCAGCCCGAACGCCCGGATCATCTGGGGCGCGGCGGTCGACCCGACGATGCAGAGCACGATCCGGGTCATGCTCGTCGTAACCGGTGTTAAATCCCCCCAGATTTTCGCGGGAAGCGCGGTCGCCCCGCCGGCCCGACGGTCCGGCCCGGAGATCGACGTGGTACACTAGAGGAGAATCGATGGCGTTCCTCGATCGCGCGCGGCATGTACAGGACGAGTTCGACGGCCGTCTTCGCGGCGTCGGGCATGGCAAGTACGGGCGTATCCTCCGGATGGCCCGGCGGCCGACCTCCGAGGAGTACGTCAAGGTCCTCGAGGTGACGGCGCTCGGCGCCGTGCTGATCGGCATGACGGGGTTCGCGATCTACATCTTCTTCTCGCAGATCGGGCCGTGGCTCTGGGCGAACTTCCTCCCCTCGCTCTAGACCGCGGAGGGGGGCAACGTATGGCAGGCGACGGTCACGACGAAGGCATCGGGCTCCTCTCCGGGGCCCCGGTCGTAGCGACCAAGAAGCCCGAACCGACGAGCGCCCCGGCGGCCCCGAGCGCGCCCACGATCACGGTCGCGCCGACCCCGGTCCGTCCCGACGTGTCGAAGCTCGTTTCGCTCGTGGCGGCGGACGACACCACCCGGCCGGTGACGGCCGGCACGATCACGACGATCTCGGCGGTGCTGACGAGCCGCGTCACCGAGCCGATCGAGGCCGTCCTCTCGATCGAGGTCGGCTACACGTCGACGTATCCCGGCGAGGGCGCGGAGTGGCCGGTCTCCTGGTCTCCCCCCGGGAAACGCTCGAAGGTCGAACTGTTCCCCCGCAAGGAGAAGGTCACGGTCCACCTGCTCCCGAGCCAGGGCGTCGCCCTCTCCTTCGCGATCACCGCCCCAGTCGGGGTGCGATACGGCGACCGGGTCGAGGTCCGCCTCGGGGTCGAGTCGCCGGACGGCGGACCCGGACCGAAGCTGACGCTCGCGTGCGTCGCCCGTCAGGCGGTACTCGCGATCAAGACGTCGCGCGGGTACGAGCGCGAGGTCGCCGACACCCTCCTCGGCCGCGCCGAAGAGAAGCCGGACGTCGTCTTCGCCCTCCTCGTTCCGTCGTCGCTCCGGGGCTACGTCTTCGCCGAGGGAATGAGCTTCGAAGGGGTCCGCGAGATGCTCAAGGGCATCCGCAAGGCCCGCGGGCTCGTCGAGGGCGAGACGACCCTCAAGGAGGTCGAGCCGCTCCTCGTCCCGAAGATCACGGTCGAAGGGTTCGTCGAAGGGGCGATCGTCGAGCTGATCTCCGGGCCGTTCAAGGGCGAGAAGGCCCGGGTCAAGAAGATCGACCAGGCGAAGGAAGAGATCACGGTCGAGCTGATCGAGGCGGTCGTTCCGATCCCGGTGACGGTGCGGGGCGATCACGTTCGTATGCTGGAGAGGGGAGGCGGGAAGAGTGGCGGATGAAGTGAGCGTCCTGGTCGAAGGCGGCAAGGCGTCGGCGGGTCCCCCGCTCGGCCCCGCGCTCGGTCCGCTCGGCGTGAACGTCGGGCAGGTCGTGGCGAAGATCAACGAAGAGACGAAGCAGTTCGCGGGGATGCGGGTCCCAGTTGTCGTGAAGGTCAACCCGGCGACGCGCTCGTTCACGCTCGTCGTCGGCCGGCCTCCGGTCGCCGCGCTGCTCCTGAAGGAAGCCAAGAAGGAGAAAGGCTCCGGGAAGCCGAAGACCGAAACGATCGGAGACGTCCCTCTCGACGCGCTCCGCAAGATCGCCGAGGCGAAGGGCGACGACCTGTTCGGTCGGACGATCGAGGAGAAGGTGAACCAGGTGATCGGCACCTGCGTCTCGCTAGGCCTCACCGTCGGAGGCGAAGACCCCCGCGCTCTCCTGAAGGCCCGCGTCGCCGCGCGCGGAGCGCGCTGATGGGACCCGGCGGGGGCGCCCCCCCGGATCTGACGAACGCCGAGATCGTCGACTACACGGTCGCCGAAGGCGACGGCCGACTCCGACTCAAGCTCAAGGACGGCTCGGTGATCGAGGTTCGCCTCGAGATCATGAACGTGCTCCGGGCCGGCAACGACCCGAACACCGGCCTGCCGACGTATGTCGTGCAGTCCGCGAACCTGACGCGGCTCGTCGAGTCGCCGAAGGAGCTCCGCAAGGGCCCGATGCGCCCGGGCAGCGGCCGGGACACCAAGTCGCTCCCGGGATTCGGCTGAACCGCTGCGCGGGCCGGACCGGTCGGCGCAACTCCTATACGGGGCACGGCGGTCGCGACTCCGTGGTCGATGCCCAGGAGACCCCGGCGGTCCCGCCGTTCGACCCGCAGGGCGACGAGCGCGCGGGGTACTTCATCGCCGGGGGCCTGCTGGTCGCCGCGGGCTGGGGGGTCGCGCTGTTCCTCAACCTCGCGCTCCACGTCAACGCCCCGGCGGCCGGTCGAATGTTCTTCGGCCTCCGGGTCGGATCCGCATGGGGTCCCGAAGGGATCGCTCTCGCCCTGTTCGGCGCGTTCACCGGGGCGATGGGCGTCGTGCTCCTCGCGCTCGGCCGGGCCGCCCCTCGGGGGCCGCTCGTACTTCCGGGCGCCGACTACTGAACCGGGATCCCTACTGGACCCGTCCGCCAGACTCGGGACGACGGACGACCCGGCGGGACGGCGGACCGCGGACCTCGATCGGGCTCTTCGCGGCCTTCTGCGCCTGGCGGCAGTCCGCGCACATCCGTTCGTCGACATCGAGACAGGCGCGGCAGAACGTCCGGCCGCAGATCGTGCACCCGAGCGACGCGGGGGCACCGCACGAGGCACACTGTCCGACCAGCACGTTCGTCCCTCCTCGGCTCAGGACGACCCGGCGAGGATTCGGCTCGCCTTAAGTCCTTCCACAAATCCGCGCCCGAACCGTGCCCGGGAGACGAACGTCGCCGCCGACCGGGCGCGGGGACTGCCCGAAGGAAAGCTGACCCCGAAGCCGGCGGCCCGCAGCATCGCGACGTCGTTGTCGCCGTCGCCGAGGATCACGCAGTCGGACGGTCCGAGCCCGAGCGGCGCGAGGGTGCGGACGAGCGCGGGGAGCTTGCCGGCGCCGTCTTCCATCAGGTGGTGCGCGAAACCGGTCGCCTCGACGCGCACCCCCGAGTCGCCGAGCACCTTACGGATCCGGGCCACCGGCACGCTCGGCTCCAGCGCGACCTCGCTCTCACGCCACCGGTCGGTGAAGAGGCGGCGGACCGGGAGCCCGGCCCGGAGCAGACGTCGGAACGCCCGCTCAGCGATCGCCCGGTCCGCCAGCAGTTCCACCCGGTCGATCCCGTCCCGACGCTCGTAGACCACCCCGCCGTTCTCCGCGACGATCGGTCCGGAGAGCCCCAAGAACCGATGCAGAGCGAGGGCGATCGGAAGGACGTTTCCGGTCGCGAGAACGACCGGGATCCCGTGCGCCTCGAGGCGCTGGACCCAACCAACGGCGAGCGGGTCGAGTCGGCGTCGCCCGTCCGTGAGCGTCCCGTCGACGTCCGTCACGATCGCCCGATACCGTCGGGGGGGAGGCCCCCGGGGGCGTCGGCGCGGCGAACGGTCGGTCATCCCTGCGTCGCGGAGGAGACGCGGGCGATCGCGCGACGGAGCTCTTCGGCGACCTCCTTGCCATCGCGCCGGCCCCGTACCTCGCGCATCACATCGCCCATCAGCGGAGAGAACGCTTCGGCCCCGCGCGCTCGGACCATCGGCGCCTGGGACGTGACGATCCGCGCGACCAGCGAGCGGAGCTCCTCCGCCGACAGGCCGCCGAGGCCGGCCCGGGCGATCGCTTCGTCCACGTTCCCGGCCCCCTCGGCGAGGGCGGAGAGAATACCGGGGATCCCTTCCTTCGAGATCCGACCGGCGCCGGCCGCGCCGAGCACCGAGTCGAGAAGTGCGTCCGACGGGTCGAAGCTGGGCGGGGCGGCCGTGCTGGCCGCGGGAAGATCCTGCGTGAGCAACCGCGCGGTGAGCGCGGCGGAGTGTCCCTTCGAAGTGAGCAGTTCGAACCGGTCGACCAACCCTCCGTAGACCAGCTGGCGCACGACCTCGGGCCCGAGCCCATGGACCTGCTCGAGGCGGGCCCGGAGCTCGCCCGGTCGTTCCGGTAGGTGGGCGCGCAACCGGTCGAGGTGCTCTGCCGTGATCGAGATCGGCGGGATGTCGGTCTCCGGATACATTCGGTGGCGTCCGGGAAGTGGTCGGGAGTAGCGCGTCCGGCCGTCCGGCAGCGGATCCCGGGTCTCGCCGGGGATCCCCTCGAGCGCTTCCGCCGCCCGGGCGGCGATCCGTCGCAGGGCCGTCGTCAGCCGGTCCGGCGATCCATCGGAGACGAGCACGAAGCCGTCGCTCTCCCCGAGGGAGAGTAGGGCACGAAGTTCCGAGATGTGACCCTCGGTGACGCCGTACCCCGGGACCTCGTCGGAGTGGATCAGGCCCCGCAACCCGACGGCCCGCGCGTGGTCGGCCATCTCGCGTCCGAGCCGTTCGTCACTTCCCGGCCGGGAGCCCAACAGCCCGGCGAATCCGTGCAGGGCGAGCGCACGGACCGCGCCGCCCTTTCGGTTGGACGGAGCGAGGGGTCCCGACGTCACGCCGGCGAACACGGAAGAGACGTCCGTCCCCTCGACCGCTCCGATCCGGGCCGATCGCCCTCGCAGATCGTCCCGCACCGCGAGCAGGGTACGTTGCCGCTGCTCTTCGCGGTCTACGTACTCGCGGATCCGCGCGAGCTCCTGGACCCCCTTGATCTCGATCCGGTGGCCGCCTTCGGTCGAGACGTTCAGGTCCTCGCGCACCGTCCCGATCCCCCGGCGGACCCGTCGGGTCGCCCGTAGGAGCGCCCCGATCTCCTCGGCGACCCGCCGCGCCTCCGGCCCGGAGGTGATCTCGGGCCCGGTCGCGACCTCCACGAGGGGGATGCCGAGTCGGTCGAGCCGATAGACGACCTCCCCATCGGACTCGCGGACCTTGCGCGCTGCGTCCTCTTCGAGGCAGATCGACTGGATGGAGTAGGCGCGGCCGTCCACCGAGATCGAGCCGCCGACGGCCACGAGGGCGGTCCGTTGGAATCCGCTCGTGTTCGAACCGTCGACGACGATCTTCCGCATCACGGAGATCTCATCGATCACTCGGGCCCCGACGAGCAGGGCGAAGGAGAGCGCGACCTCGAGGGCAGCGGGGTCGAGGGGGTGCGGCGGCTCCTCGTCCATCTCCACGAGGCAGTTCGCCGGACCGGTCTCGTAGACGAAACGCCGTCCGAGGGACGCCTGGAACTGGGCAGCGATGTCGATCCGATGATCCTCGCCGCTCGCCGGCCGCAGGCGACGCACGAACGCCCCCCCGGTCTCCTCGGAGAGCTCCGCCGGGCACCGGCAGAACAGCTTGCCGGTCGCGAGCTGCTGGTGTACTTCGAGGCCGACCTTCACGGGGCACCGCGAGGAAGATGCCGCCGAACGAACTCCCCGGCCCGGTCGGTCGTCAAGCGCCGCCGCACGCCGTCCGGCGTCGATTCGTGCCCGAGCGCCCAGACGAGCTTCGCGAACGCGGTCTCGGGGAGGAGGTCGTCGAGGTAGAGGGCTCCTGCCGTCAGAAGGGCACGGCCGGTCGAGTAGACGTACGGGTCCGCGCCGCCGGCGAGACACTGGGTCGTCATCGCGATCACGACCCCGCGCTCGGTCTCCGCGCGGACCCAGGGAACGAGATGGGCCGCGACATGGCCCAGCCCAGTGCCCGCGATCACTACGCCCCGAAGGCCCGCGGAGGTCGCCCGCGCAGTATCGAGCGTGAGGCCGGGGTGCGACCACAGCAACCCCGCCCGGGCATCGATCGGCCCGTCCACCCGGACGGGCCCGGTCGCCGGCGGATGCACCGGCTCCTTCAGCTCGACCGACCCTCCTTCGACGAACCCGAGCTCGGGGCCGTTGCGGCTCTCGAACGCGTCGCGTCGGGTCGAATGCATCTTCCGCACCCAGGTGCCACGGTGGATCGCGAACCGGGTATCGGAGAGATCCTCGTGCATCACGGCAACGACCTCGCCGATCCTCCGGTCGCGCGCGACGGTCACGGCCGCGGCGATGTTCGAGGGACCGTCGGAGGACGGCCGGTCCGGCGAGCGCTGGGCGCCTACGACGACGACAGGACCGGGCAGGTCCACCAGGAGGAAGCTGAGCGCCGCCGAAGTGAAGCCGAGGGTGTCGGTCCCGTGCGCGATGACGACCCCGGTCGCCCCCGAGGCGAACGCCGTCGCCGTCTTCTCCGCGATCGTAAGCCAGTCATCGGGGACGAGGTCCTCGCTCATCCGGTCGAAGACGGGGACAACTCGAACCGGGCCCGAGCGCTCGAGTTCAGGATAGAAATCGAGGATCTCCCTCTCCCCCTGCACCGGTCGCACGCCGCCGGTCTCGTAGTCGACTCGGGAGGCGATCGTGCCCCCGGTCGTCAGGAGAGCCACCCAGCCGCCCGACCCGGGCGGCGTACCGCGCGTCGGGGTCGGCGGAGGGTTTCCTCGGAGCGGTGGCGGGGGCCCGATGCTCTCGATCGTCGTCCCGGGTTCGATCCGAACCCCGACGTTGTATCCGTTCTCGAGCTTCAGCGTGAGGGTCCTCTCCCCCGAGAGTTCGTGGGGGGGGATCACCGTGCCGGACCAGCGACTTCCCGATCGGTCGAGGAGGTCGACCCGTTGACCCATCCGCAGCGAGCGCAGTGCGTCCCAGGCTCCGTCTGACCCACTCGAAATCACCGTACGACCCCCCGTACGGGCGTCGGACGTGCCGGCCGGTATAAAGTGTGGCGCGCCGAGGAGCGCCGCCGACCCCGGGCTTTTATAGAGAGCGCCCCTCGGCGCGCTCGGACCGCGTTCACCGTGCCCGTGTGGGGTAGCTACGGAACCGGGGTAACTCCCCCGGGCCGCTGCAATGGATTATCCTAGAGGCCTGCGGAGCCTCAGACCTGGGTTCGAATCCCAGCACGGGCGTCGACCTTCTGGGGGCTCGCCAATGTCGGCTCAGTCGACCCCTTCACTGTCCAGAAGGAGGGCGGTTACGAAAAGGGTCCTTTTCGTTCAACCGGGTCGGGGAACGAACGCTACGTGGGGGGCGCCGGCGGCAGTATCGATCGTCACCACATGTCCTGGAAACGCCGGACGCACCCCCCGGACGACGAGTCCCACGTCGTCGTGACGCAGCTCAATCTCGCTGCCGGCCATCCGTCGAGCCGCGACGCCGCTTCCTACGCCCGGCCCCATGAGGGCAATCAGGAGGTTCCCCATCTGGCGGGATCGCTTGGCACCGTGGAAGAACATCCGTGCTGCCTCATCCTGTCCCATCAGCGTCTCCATCACGTCCAACGAATATAGTTCCAGGAACGGGTTCTGGCGATTCCCAGCAGCGGCCTTCTCGGCCCCGACCAGCTTCGCGATGGCGGCCTTCTTCTCCTTCTCCGAGGCCGCCCCCGGTCCGGCGTCCATCGCCTTGCCGCGAATTGTCACGACGTACGAGCGCCCCTCGCCTTCACCCGCGTAGTCGACCACGCGGACCCGACTGTCGAACCGGCGGCGCGTTACGTAGCGGGTTAGCCGGGCACGGAACTCATCGGGGGAGTCCCTCGATGGCAGGACGGCGATCATGCCGCGTGAGTGATGGAGCATGTTGAGAATCGGCGGGAACAGCAGGAGGTCGAGGTCCTCCGTTCCTACGGACAGGTCCCAGTTCACGATCACCATGCTCCCGCGTAGGAACCCCCCTCCGAGGAGCCGGTCGAAATCGGCAATCCCGGTGGAGAAGCGTCCGTTCGGATCCGGCCTTGGGGTCCACTCGTCGACCTTCGCTACGACACGGTTCGGCGCTCGCATGATCCGTCGATGGTGGGAGGGGGTTCTTAGGGTCGTAGGGTTTCCGAAGGCCCTCTGCGACCGGTTGCCAGCTCGCAAGTTCGTGTACCAATCGGCCGGATACGGGTACCGCTCACCTGTCTTCCGGGCGGGGAGTCGCTACTTCCGGTTTCCCGGAGCTGGTTACCTTGGGTAATCGTGAAGGTGGCTTGCGCCGAGACCAAGGCGGGGGACTTGGGTCCCGGGGTTCAAGTAGCCAAGCTGCACCTTCCGTAAGCTCTACCTCGTAGTCTCTTCGGGGCTTACAGAACGTGTGGGTTGATCCCACCCCTAAACGCGGGGGCTATCTGGGACGGGGCTATGGTGTGTGGACGGAGGACGTCTGCGTATGCGGAAGGTGCTCGCCCCGCTCGCCTTTCCTGGATCGGGGTCGTTCTTCGCCCTATTCGCAGTAGCTGGCAGCGTCTTGGTCGTAACGGCAATCTCGGCCTACTTGACCCCCTCGTCTGCGCTCTACATCTGCGGCTATCCCTGCGTCCCGCCCGCACCCGCCCCTCTCCAATGGACGGCTGCGAAGGTGTCGCTCCTCCTCACAGGCGTGCTTCTCGTCGCATTCGGAATGTGCGCCCTGTCCGTGGTCTACCTCTCTCGAAGGTCCGGCTCAGGAACCGCTGAGCCATCACTCATGGATTTGCGACGAGCGAGGTTGCGATCGGGAACGACCGGGCTGGCCCTCGGGGGCGGCTTGTTCGCCTTTTTAGGCGTGGCAGGGACAAGCTCGGCTATGCCGAACGGGGGCGGACTCCCACTCCTGGTCGGAAGCGGTCTGGTGGTCGCGCTGGGCGCCACTCTCCTCTGGCGAGGATACCGGGTCACCTCCACCGGAGGAATGACCGCGCGCCCGACTCGAAGATAGCCGCCCGAAAGGCGCAGTTTGGATGAAGATGGGCTTGACCACCGACTAGGTTGTAGAATACCTGTGCTTATTGTGAACCCCGGAGTCTGCTCTGGGAGCCGTTGCAGCCAGTGGCTAAGACCGCTGAGTTCTCTCGCTCAATCCGAGTCAGCGGTGCGGGGTTTAATGCCTTCGAATCGATGAGAGCGATATGGATGACCGAGTCTCCTTGCGCCCCGTCGACTCGGTCGATGTAACCCTGCTAGTCGACAATGCCATTGACGCCCTTCTCCCAAGCACTGAGGAGGCCCATCGTCCGCCCCTGCCTCGTGACTGGTTCACGAGACCCCCGCTCCTCGCGGAACACGGCTTCTCGACGCTCGTAACTCTTCGGCGCGATGGAGGGGAGACGAATCTGTTGTACGATGCCGGCCTGTCGCCCGACACGCTTACCCATAATCTTGACGTCCTAGGAATCTCCCTCGATGAGCTCCACGCGATCGTTCTGTCCCATGGACATGGCGACCACCATGGTGGCCTGGAGGGACTCTTGCGAAAGGTGGGGCGCAAGCGGCTCCCGTTGATCCTCCACCCTGACGCTTGGAAGACACGAAAGATAGTCTTCCCTACGGGTGCGGAGGTCGACCTGCCCCCCCCGGATCGGAGAATGCTCGACCGGCAGGGCGTCGAGGTGCTCGAGCGAGAGGGTCCCTCCCTCTTGGTGGGAGAGTCGGCCCTTGTCTCGGGAAAGGTGGAGCGGACCACCGAGTTCGAGCATGGATTCCCTCTTCAATGGGCCCGTGGGGCGAGCGGGTGGGTTCCGGACAGGATGATCTGGGATGACCAGAATCTTGTTTGTCACGTCAAGGGGCGCGGTCTCGTAGTTGTCTCAGGATGCAGCCACGCGGGCGTCATCAACATCCTTCGAAATGCCCGTCGAGTCACCGGAGTCGCACCGATCCACGCGTTCGTCGGCGGCCTTCACCTTACCGGTGGACTGTTCGAGAGTATCATCCCTCGAACGGTGTCAGAACTCGAGGAAATCAGACCGGACTACGTTGTCCCGGGGCATTGCACTGGATGGAAGGCCCAGCAAGAAGTCGGACTTCGAATGCCGAAAGCCTACCTTCAGGCGAGCGTTGGAACGCGGTACCACTTTGCCTAACGGTAACCAGTTCCGACCAAGGTCCCGTCGTGAGATATCTCGATACCTCATTGCGGGATCGTTCGAATCTATCGATCTAGTAGGCTCCCACTCGATCTCCGAATGGGGGCCTTGTCCACGTCGACTGGCCGAACTGACTGAGCGATTGGTTCGGCGTTCGTTAAGGACCCGGCCTCGATTAGCCCGGGTCCCCTGACAAATGAGCGAGTACGTCCGGTGAGAGGTGGTAGCGTTCAAGGTCCTCACCTGCGATCGATGCGGTTTTGCGTCCCGCCCGGGGTCTACTCGCTGCGCGGTATGTGGGCATCCGTTTCCTCTCGAGCGACCTCACGCCAAGCCCGTCGCCCAAAGTTCTAAAAGATCCGCGCCGCACCGGTGGTTGTCCGGAGGGCGGTTACTACACGCGTGATAACGGCACCAAAAAGGGCAGTTTGGGTGAAGATGGGCTTGACCACCGACTAGGTTGTAGAATACCTGTCCTTTTGCAAAGCCAGCCCAAGTCAGGGGCGGTAGGATGACTTTCGTCGCCTTAAAAGACTCCGCGAGCCGGTCTTATCGGGGTTATGGACTAACGCAATCGTGAGTTCAGGCACTTCCGCCCTATCATCATCAAGCCCGCGTAGCACTACCTTCGACCTCTCTGCTCTCCGGAGCAAGAAGGAGGTCGGGGCATCGGCAGTACTAGTAATGGGTATCGCGTTCATCGTTGGCGGAGCGTTGGGCGGACTTTGGTTCTGGTTCGACCTTCCGAAAATTGCCGGGTTGTCGCTGAGATTGACTTGGGCGGTGACCGACCTCGCGATCTGGTCCCTTGTCGGCTGGGGCGCTCTCTCTGTTTTGGCAGTTTCCGGGCGTAAGCAGACATCGATCACCCTGTCCGAATCTGGAATCAAAGTCACCTTCCTAAGGCGCCCCCCGCTCTACTTGCGCTGGAGCGACCGCGCGATGCGCCTCACTCTCTCGAGATCCCCGGGTCTACTGAATGTCCCTTACTTTGGTTTAGCCATTAAGACCAAGGAGGGGCGGATCCCGACGCTTGGTGTTTTCGGAGTTCCACCGGAATTCTACGTGGCCTTGCTTCGGGTCGCGAACGATTCGTCGTCGAGATTGGTCATTCACCCTCTTCGGAGGATCGGTTCTGCCGAGAGGGTCTCCATTTCTGTTGCCAACGGTTAGGCAATCGGTACATTTGACTCGGCCGGGGCCTGATGACGGCGACGAGCCACCGTTGAACGGAGACTCCCAAGAAACGGGCGGGTTCCCTATCTCTCCCGGTGCCCGTCACCCCCCCCCCAACCCTTGTGTAAGCAGGGGATTGTCTGACCACCCCTTAGGAACAGTTCGGCCCGCCGACGTTTCGACCGATCAGTACCGACCCACCTGCCGACACCGACGAGCGAATTCCAGCGCGGGAGCGCCCGGACTCGGTACGCGGGTGGCATACGGTGCGTCGAGAGCGAACAGGGGGACCGCGGATGCCTCGGGGTCCGGGTATAGCCACTCCGGAGCGTGAGTTCAGCCTCCTTCAGGCGCCCAAGGCTATCATCACTGTAGTGTAGTGATACAGCCGACAATGTCTGCGAAGACGGTAGCCCTCGAAGTAGAGGCCTACGAGATGCTTCGACGTCAGCGTCGCCCCGGGGAGACGTTCAGCGAGGCGGTGAAGCGACTGTCGGGCCGACGGCGATCGATCCTCACGTTCGCCGGTATCTGGACGGGGATGCCCGCCGAGGACCTCGAGAAGCTGCGCTCCTTCCGCGAGGCAGGACGGCGGCGGGATCGAGACCGCACCGAGAGGCTGGTCGGCAACAGGTCGTGACCCGTGCGTTGTTTCGATGTGACGTTCCTAATCGATTATGTGCGGGGGGGAGCGTCCGCGGTGGAGAAAGTCCGGGAGCTTCTGGAGGCGTCGGAGCGCATGACGACCCCCGCCATCGCCGCGGCGGAGGTTCTGGTTGGGGCGCATTATCGCGGGGGGAGGGAACCGTCTCAGACGCTAGAACTTCTCGAGCGGCTCGACGTCATTCCATTCGGCATCGGGGAAGTAACGGAGGCGGGACGACTCGGGGCGGAGTCGATCCGACGCGGTGCGCCCCTGGTCGGCAACGATCTTCTGGCAGCGGCGACGGCCCGTCATCACCGGGGTATCTTGGTGAGTCGCGACGCCGTATTCTCGGGAGTGCCGGGACTCGCGGTCGAAGTTTACTGAGCAGGAGTTGAATCTCCCGGGCGCCCGGAGCGGCCGATCCTCTGGGACGGCCGTCGTTCTGGCGGAGGGTTGTGAGACCATGTTCGAACCTCTAAACGGTCGACTCCCAGCACGGGCGTCCCAAACAATTCGGTCTCGGGGCAGATGTGACCATCGAGAGGTCAGGTTAGGGCCCGCCACCTCACTTGCGCCAGACACCGAGAACGGAAACTTTAACGCCATAGCTCACTATAGAGCGGGCATGGCGACGAAGAACCCGACAACGACCATCCAAGTTCACGCCAGCACCCAGCGGTTCCTCGATGCCTTGAAGGCGACTGGTCAAACCTACGAGGACCTGATCCTCGAGATGGCGGAAGAGCACTTCCCTCCTCGACTGATCGCCGATCTGAAGCGGCGTTTCTCCGTCCTGCGGGGACCGACTGCGGATGAAGTGTTCGGACGGGCCGGTTTGTGACCTACCTGGTCCGCTTTCTGCTCCCAGCAGAAGTAGAATTCCTACGTCTGCCTCGTGAAATCCAGCTCAAGTTCAAGGAACTGCGACCGTACCTGGAGGCCAACCCGTACCGCGCCTATCCCTTCCTTCAGGTGAAGGAGGTCGGCAAAGCACCCGGAGTCTGGCGATTCCCTTTGGGGCCGTACCGAGTGTTCTACAAAGTCGATGGGGCCACGGTCTGGATCGGGAAGTTCTGGTTGCGCCCACCCGCGTACGACCGGACCCACATTCGGGATCTCAGGCGTGCGTTCCGGCGCTGACTCGAGATCCTCCGCCTCGAGGGTCGCGCCCGGCCGAGCTTCCCGTCAGGCCAGAGGTGAAACTCATGCCGGATCGTGTGTCCGCCTGACCATCCGATTCGGACGTTAAGACGATCGAGTCCCAGGACGGGCGTGGCTCCCGAGAATATTGCGCGGGCTCGTGGAATCATGATCCGCGGCGCGTAGGAGTCCGCTCCCCTCGCGCCCCACTCCCGCTCGATTCGGAGGAGCGCTCACGGATCCGGGTCGCGCTCCGCCTCAGGGGATCGAGGGGCGGAAGGCAACGTTTAACGTTACCCGAGCTGCCGAGGGCGACGCTGTTCCGGAGGGCGATGGTCATTTCCGACCGCGGCTGGTCGGAGAAGTGGTATGCCGATAAGTTCGGAACCGACCTCGTCCAAGAGATGGGCCATTGCGTGACCGTCGGACGTAAGGGGGAGGGTGGCCTACTGAGCAGTGGTCCAAAATCGACGAGACGGCCGGAACGGAAATGGGCAACCTCGGGATCGATCTCCATGTCCCGGGGGATTTGGAGACGGCCGGCGCCGAGTTCCTAGCCCACGGAGCCGAGTTCGCCCTCCGCCGACGAAAGAGTCCCGGGGTTGGTGGGTCGGTATCCGTGACCCCGAGGGGCTCGCGGTCCTGCCGGTCGGCGGGGTCGGTTCGCAGGGGGCCGCGGCAAGGAGAATCGCCCGGGTACTCCTGACCTCGCGGCAGGTCCCGGCGGGTCGGGCGAGATTGAATCGGCGGGGCGCCGGTCCCGGGCGCTAGGGCGCGATTAAAGACAGGAGAACGATTCGGGGGAGACGGAGGCCGGGATGAAGAGTGTCAAGTTGCCGTTGGACGTTGCCGTCCTTTACATCGTCTGCGGCATCCCGATCATCATCCTCGGCCTCCTCGTAGGCAGCGCATATGCCATCGACACGGGCGCCCTCCTCACCGTGGTAGGGCTCATCTTTTTGCTCGGTTGGGGCGTCTATCTGTTACGCCAACGACCCCCGGCGGTCAAGCTCTACTGAACTCGGAACGCGGACGGGGGCTCCCCCGCTTCGAGGGGTACCGACTCGGCACCTCCTCTAGATCTCGGCCGCTTCGAGGAGGCGGCGGCCCCGCCCCCCCGGGGGTCATCCGGGAGCCGGCTGCGGCCCCGGAAGGATCCACGGGCGAGTGGAGGTGAGCGGAGTGAACCCGAGCCTCTCCAGGATGGGCCGACTCGTCTCCCGCGCATCGACCGTCAGGAATCGGTACCCCAATTCGGCCGCGACGGCGGCGCGCGCCGCGACCAGGTTCCGGTAGATACCATGGTGACGGTACTCGGGTGCGGTTCCCCCACCATACAATCCGGCGAACGCCCGCCCGGGAGCGAGCTCCAGGCGAGCCGATGCGATCGGAAGCCCGTCGGCGGTGGCCACGAAAAGGGCCTGGTCGGCGTCGCGCAACCACTCGGCGTACCGGTAGGAATCTCCCCGGCTTTCCGGGCCGAACGCTCGCACGTTGGCCTCCGCGGCCTGGCGGGCCCCCTCCGCATCCTGGACCCGTCGGATCTCGACGCCCGGAATGTCGCGCGGCGAAGGAACCCCGGCCCGAAGATCGAGGACGACCAGCGTCTCGGGGATCCCCGGAACGAATCCCTCCGCGGCGAGGATCGCGTCGAGGTCGGCCGGCGGGTCGTGCCCGAACTGTTTCCACTCGGCCTCCTTCGCCCTCTGGCGGAAGAACACCGCCTGCTGCGCGACGACCGATCGCGCGTTCTCCTCCCGAAGAGCGGAGTAGATCACGAAGTTCTCCTTCCCGACGATCCGGACGACCGGGCCGACGGTCTCGACGACGGAACCCGGAACGGGGGTCGGGTGACGGCGGATCTCCTCGTCGTACCGCGCGAGGATCTCGGAGGCGGAGGACATCGAACCTCCGAGGGGAGCTTCCCATATGACGGTCCGGGGGCGCCGCGGGGGGCCTCGCCGGTCGTTTCGGCCCCGGGGGCAGGGTTCCGTCCCATCGCGGCCCCGCCTCCGGGAGGGGGCGAACCTATCTTGGCCCCCGGTATAGAGGAGCGATTCGGCGTTCGCACCCCTCATGACCGGCGAAAACTCCCGCTACCTGCGCACGCCGATCCCCGAGGAGACGAAGGAAGAGCGGGCCGGGTTCGGCGAGATCCTACGCTCCTACACCCCCGAGGAGGCCGTCCTCGAGGCCCAACGCTGCCTGCAGTGCGCGATGCCGTTCTGCGTCCAGGCGTGCCCGATCACGCAGGACTGTCGCGGCTACATTCACCTGATCGCCGAGCAGAAGTTCGACGACGCGGCCCGTCTGACGCTCCAGGAGAACCCGCTCGCCACGGTCCTCTGCAAGACCTGCTACCACTATTGCGAGGAGGAGTGCATCATGGCCGAGCGCGGCGTCCCGATCGCGATCCGTCATCTCAAGCGGGCCGCGCTCGAGCTCGGGCGCTCGGACCTCTCCTACATCCCGAGCGCCCCGAAGCAGCGGCGCGTCGCCGTCGTCGGCGGCGGTCCGGCCGGACTGATGGCGGCGTGGGAGCTCGCGCTGCGGGGATATTCGATCTCCGTCTTCGAGCAGGAGCCGTTCCTCGGCGGTCAGGTCGACACGATCCCGAAGTACCACCTCGAAGGGACGGAGCTCGACATCGACATCGCCCGGTTCCACGATCTCGACGTGACGTTCCTCCTCGGCAAGAAGGCCGGCGTCGACTTCACGCCGGAGACTCTCCTCGCGGAAGGGTACCTCGCCGTCTTCGTGGCGGTCGGCGCCTCCGATCCGCGCGCCCTCGGGATCCCGGGGGAGGCGCTGCCCGGGGTCTTCTACGCCCTCCCGTTCCTGCTCGCGATGAACAAAGGCCCCGACGGGCTCCTCGGCCGCAAGGGCCGGCGGATCGTCATCGTCGGAGGCGGCGACGTGGCGCTCGACGCCGCCCGCTCGGCGATCCGCCTCGCGGAACCCGGCCAGGTCACGCTCGCCTACCGCCGGGGGCGGGAGGAGATGCCCGCGGGGGAGGAGGAGGTCGGCGGAGGAGAGATCGAGGGATTGAAGTTCCTGTTCGACCGAACCCCGAGCCGGATCCTCGGCACCCGGCAGGTCGAGGGGATCGAGCTGCTCGCCACCCGCGCCGGACCCCCCGATGCGAAGGGCCGCCCGACCCTCGTGACGGTGCCGGGGAGCGAAGAGATCGTGGCGTGCGACACGGTCATCATCGCGGCGGGCGAGAAAGCGGATCTCGCCGGCTTTTCCACCGAGCTCGACTTCTCCTTCGGGGCGCAAGGGTGGCCGGTCGGAAAACGCGCGGACTGGATGACCGACGTCGAGGGGGTCTTCGCGGCCGGGGGGAAATCGGTCGTCTACGCGATGGCCGCCGGAACGAGGGCCGCGGAAGCGATCGATCGGTACCTTTCAAAGAAGGCCGGCACGGCTCCCACGCCCCGCCCGGATCCGTTGGGAGGTCCAACTCCCCTGTCGCTCCCGCCGGGATACGGCGGGCCGACCTGGCATCTGTAGAAGCACCCGCGCGCGAAAGGAAGGGGCCCGGAGCTCACTGGCCTTCCGGGGGCGTTCCGCTCTCGTCCGGCTCGTGAGGTGGAAGGTCCCAGGGCGACGGCTCTTCCGAGGACGACGGGGACGAGGCCGGCGGTGGACTCCATTCGGAGGTGGGCGGGTTCCACTCCGGCGGCGATGCGGCGGAGGCCGCCGGGGCGGACGCCGAGGTCGTTGGACCCGGGCTCCACGGTAGGGGGGCCGCGGCGGGCCGCCGTCGGCGCCGCACGACGATGATCGTAACGATCAGGGCGATCAGCACGAGGAGGATCAAGCCGACAAGCAGGCCGATCCCCTCCGCGGAGGGAAGGCCGAGGAACGACGAGTTCACCTTGACCCCCGTCGAGGCGCTCGCGCTGGCGTCGTTCGCGTCGGTCACGGAAACCCCGACCGTGTACGCCCCGGACGACGACGGAGTGCAGGTGATGGTCAGCTCATCGCCCCCGATGCACCCGGACGGAAGCCCCGTCCAGGCGAGCTTGAACGGTCCGGCCCCGCCCGTGACGGTGGCAGTGAAGGTGATGCTCTTGCCCGCCAGCAGCGAACCGGCGGAGGCGTGGAGGCTCACGGCGAGCTCGGGCGACACCGTGAACACCAGTCCACCGCTCGTGACGGAGAATCCGTTCGAGTCGGTCACGGTCACCGTGATCGACGTCGCCGAGGTGGACGTCGGGGTGCAGACGACGGTCGCGGTCGTGGTCCCCGTACAGCCATCGGGGAGGCCGCTCCACGCGTACGTCAGCCCGCCCGAACCGCCGGCCGCGCTGGTCGAGATCGTCACGGAGCCGCCGACGTCCGCCCCGGACGGGACCGACGTGGGGGTCCCGACCGTCGGGTCGGAGAAGACGGTAAAGTCGATCGTGGCCGAGAGGTTGCTCTCGCCGTTCGAATCGGTGACGGTGACGCTCACGACGTAGGACAGGGCTCCCGACAGCGCGGCGCAGACGATCGTGGCGGTCGTCCCGGAGCAGCCGCCGGGGAGGTTCGACCAGTCGAACGTGAATCCCCCGCTCCCGCCCGAGACGTTCTCCGAGAACGTCACCGTCTGACCGACGTCCCCGCTCGCGAGCGACGCGAGGGGAAGGTCGGCGTGCGGCGACGAATAGACCGAGTACGAGAGCACGCCCGACGTGACGCTGAAGCCGTCCACATCGGTGACCGTGACCGTCACCTCGGCCGAGGGCCAGGGCGCCGTGAACGTGCAGACGACCGTATCGGTCCGGCTCGAGCAGCCCGCGGGCAGGCCGTTCCAGGCGAAGCTGAGGGCGCCCGAACCACCGCCGGCCGACGTCGTGAACGTCACCGTCTGATTGACGTCCGCGCCGGAGCGACTCGGTGACGGCACGGTGACCGTCGGGTCGCTGTAGAACCGGAACTCCAGGCCCGAAGAGCTGCTCGCGACCCCGTTCGCGTCGGTCACGGTATAGGAGATCGTGTACAGCCCGACCTCGGTGTCGCTCGTGACGGTGCAGACGATCGTGGCCGTCGTTCCACCGCAACCGGTCGGCAGCCCCGTCCAAACGAACGAGAGCGCCGGAGCGCCGCCCGTCACCTCGGCCTGGAACGTGACGGTCTGTCCGACGTCCGCGCCGGGGGAGGTCGGGGTCGGAGGCCCGGCGACCGGATCCGCGTACACACCGAACGAGAGGACTCGCGAAGCGACGCTCGCGCCATTCGAGTCCGTCACCGTCACCGTGATCGAGAGCGAAGGGTCGACGGCGGTGGGCGTGCACGTGATGGACGCCGAGCTGCCGCTGCATCCCGCCGGAAGATCCGCCCACGCGTAGGTGTAGCCACCCGAGCCGTTGCCGGCGATCGCGGTGAACGTGACGCTCTGGCCGAGGTCGACGCTCGCCCGGGTCGGCGAGCTGATCGAGACGGTCGGGTCGGCGTAGACCGTGAACGAGAACGTCCCGGAGGTCACACGGTAGCCGTTCGAGTCCGCCACCGTGACCTTGATCGAGGCGTACGTTCCGGCCGCCGACGGCGAGCAGGAGACGACGGCGCCGGTGCCGGTGCACCCCGCAGGAAGTCCGGACCAGGTGTACGTCAGCCCGCCCGAACCGCCCGACCCCGC
This sequence comes from Thermoplasmata archaeon, assembly GCA_049285595.1. Classification (GTDB taxonomy): domain Archaea; phylum Thermoplasmatota; class Thermoplasmata; order Lutacidiplasmatales; family UBA184; genus Lutacidiplasma. Next base: position 17,152 of record JBAQAF010000009.1, on the reverse strand, counting down.
GGTGACGAACGACACCGGCTGACCGACGTCCGCCGAGGTGCGATTCGCGGAAGGAAGGGAGACGGCCGGGTCAGAGAACACCGTGAGCATCAGAGGCGCGGAGGTGACGGAGTTGCCGTTCGAATCCGTCACGGTGACGGTGATGCTCGCCCCCGCGACGGGCGCGGAGGGGGCGCAGGCGACCGACGCCAGAGTCCCGCTGCACCCGGCCGGAAGGTTCGCCCAGACGTAGGAGAGCCCGCCCGAGCCTCCCGAGGCCGTGGTGGAGAAGGTGACGGACTGTCCGACGTCCGCCCCGGTGCGGTTGAGCGTGGGAGCGCTCAGGGTCAGTGCCGGGCTGACGGTGAACGGCCCCGAGGTCGAGGAGGAGGAACTGACGCCGTGAGAGTCGGTCACCAAGACGGAGACCGTGTAGGATCCCCCGGCAGCGGTCGGAAGGCAAGAGATCGTCTCCGCGTTCGCGAGCGTGCACCCGAGCGACGAGGAGGATTCTGACCACGAATAGGTCGGGTAGGTTCCCGATCCTCCCGAGGCGATCGTAGAGAACGATACGACCTGTCCGACGTCCGTACCCGCGCGGCTCGGGTGGGGTACGCTCACCGACGGCGTGCCATAGACCATGAACGCCGCGGTCGCGGTGACCGAAGCGCCGTCGGTCCCGGTAAAGGTGTACGCGCCGGGTACGGTCGCCCCGGGAATCGTGTAGCTGCAGGAGAATGCGCCGAGCGTGGTCGTCGTGCCCGAGCAGGCCGTGCCGCCGGACCAGGAGATCGTGAACACGCTATTGGAGGTGAAACCGCCCGCCTCGAACTGGAGGAGGGTACCCGGCGTGGCGCCCGTGGGGTTCACATCGAGGTAGGTGACGACAAACGTGGTCGTCGCCGTGTCCAGCGCCGCATCCTCTGCGGTGAAGGTGTAGGCACCGCCGGTCGTCGTCAGGGGGACCGTGTAGGGGCAGCTGAACGTCCCGGAGCCGCTGGACGTCGCCGAACAGGCGGTCCCGGCGCTCCAGGTGACCGTCACCATCGAGGACGCCGCGTAGCCGGTCCCGGAGAAGGTGACCGCCGTTCCCGCCTCGCCCTTCGTCGGGGCCGCGGTGAGGCTGGTCGAGACGGTGAACGTCGCGATGGCATCGTCCCCGACCCCGTCGGCCCCCGTGAACGGATAGACGCCGCCCGGCGTGCCGACCGGAATGGTGTATTTGCAGGAGAATCCGCCCGACGCGGTCGTGGTGTTCGCGCAGGCCGTGCCGTCCGACCAGGTGACCGTCACCGACACCGTGCTCGCGTATCCCGAGCCGGTGAACGTCACGGGGGTGCCCACGAGGCCCGAGGCGGGCGAGGCGATCAACTGCGGGGTCACGCTGAACGTCGCGGTCGCCTCGTGCCCCATCCCGTCCGTCGCAGTGAACACGTGCACGCCGAACGTGGCGGCCGGCAGGCTGACCGTACACTGGAAGCTGCCGGAGGTGCTGGTCGTGGACGTACAGACCGGTCCCGCGGCCCACGTCACGGCGATGCTCGAGCTTCGGTTGAATCCCGTCCCGTTGAATTCGAGCAGGGTCCCGACCGGGCCGGAGATCGGCGCGACCGTCAGCTGGGGCACCACCGTGAACGTGGCGCGTGCCGAGTCTCCCGCCGTGTCGTTCGCGATGAAGGTGTGGACCCCGTAGGGGGTGACGGGAATGATGAACGAGCAGCTGAACGTTCCCACGGTGGAACTTGTCTGGGAGCAAGCGACCCCACCGGTCCAGTTGACGTCGACCTTGTGGAGCCCGCGATAGCCGGTTCCTGTGAACGTGACGGAGGTGCCGACCGGGCCTTCGGTGGGGCCAACGGTCAGAGCCGAACTGACGGTGAACACGACGCTCGTCGTCCCCGACCCCTGGGTCGCGCCGAAAGTGTACTTCCCGCTCGGCACGTCCGGAACGGAGAAGGAACAAGTGAAGCTGCCCGTCGGCGAGCTCTCCGCGGTGCACGCCGTGACGCTCGGCCCCCCGGTCACCGGGATCCAAGTGAGCGTAACTAGGACGTTCGCGTTGAATCCGCTCCCCTGGAACGTGATCAGGGTCCCCACGGGTCCCGAGCTCGGGTTCTCCGTCAGGAGCGAGTCGAGAATGAACGTCGCGGCGGCGATGTCGGAGCTCGCATCGACCGCCGTGAACGTGTAGAGGCTGTCGGGCGCGGGAGGGACGACGAACGGACAGGAGAACGACCCCGCGGCGCTCGTGGTTCCGTTGCAGACCGGCCCGCGGTTCCAGGAGATCGAGATCGCGGAGGCCGCGGCGAAGCCCGTGGCGGCCAGCTCGAGCGTGGTGCCGTTCACAGCGCCCGAGGTCGGGGTCACGGAGAGCGCCGCTCCGATCGCCACGGAGACGCTCGCGGTGACTCCCTGCGCATCCTTGCCGGTGAAGAGATACGCACCGTTCGGGGTCGGGGGGATCGTGAACTTCGTGCAGTTGAACGCGCCGAGCGCGCTCGTGGTGTTGCTGCAGGCGGCGCCCGCGGTCCAGGTCACCGAGACGACGGAAGTCGCGTTGTAACCTGTTCCCGTGAACAGCACCTTTGTACCGACCTGCACCGAAGCGGGCGAGAAGGTGAGCTTCGGAGTGACGACAAAATTCGCCGTCGCCGTATATCCCGCGGAGTCCGCGGCCTCGAGCGCGTGGGTGCCCGCGGTCGTGTACGGGACCTTGAACGCCGTAGTGCAGTTCGATTCGGTGAACGCACCGAGCGAGGAGATCTTCCCTCCTCCACAGACGGTGAGGACGCCCCAACTGACCGTGAACGCCGTTCTCGGCTTGAACCCCGCGCCGCTGACCAGCAGAGTCGTGCCGTACGGTCCGCTCGATGGAGTGAGGGTGAGGTACGTGACGACGAAGGTGGTCGTCCCGATGTCTCCGAGCGAATCTTCGCCCTTGAACGAATAGGCGCCTCCCGAGGCGTTCACATAGGCCGCGCAGGCGAACCCCCCAGTCGAGGAGGTCGTCGCCGAGCAGGCGGAGCCGTTCTTCCAACTCACGATCACGTGGGAGGTCGCCGCGAACCCGCTTCCGGTGAACGTGACGTGGCTCCCGGATTCACCGTAACCGGGGTTCGGGCCGAGCGCGGGCTCGACGGTGTACGGGGTGACCGCGGATAGCCCGAGCGCGCCGGTGGCCGTGAAGAGGTGGGGACCCGCGGTCGTGGCGGGGATCTCGTAGGTGCACGTCAGCGCACCGAACGAGTTGGTCGCCATCCCGAGGCACGCGATGGCGCCTCCCCAGGTGATGCTGAACGAGCTGTCGTCCGGCTCGAACCCTCCGGCGGTCAGCGTTACGTTCGTCCCGACCGCGCCGCTCGCCGGACTGACCGAAACGAACGTCACGATGAACGGGGCGGAGGCGACGTGCGCGTTGCTGTCGTTCGCGGTGAAGGTGTACGCTCCGCCCGGCGTGGCGAGCGGAATCTGCGAGAGGCAAGTGAAACCGCCGGTGCCCGCGCTCACCGTGGAGCAGATTCGGCCCTCGGACCACTTGATCGTAATGTCGCTCGTCGCGCTGAATCCGGTGCCCGTGAACGTGACGTTCGTCCCGTCGATCCCGAAGGCAGGGCCGACCGTCAGCCCGGAGAGCACCGTGAACGCCGCGGTCGCGCGGTTGCTCGCGTTGTCGAGACCGGTGAACGAATGGGCTCCCGCCGGGACGGCCGGGATCACGAGCGTGCAGTTGAACCCACCGGCATTCGACATCTTCAATTGGCCGACGGTCGGACACACCGTCCCCTGCGACCAGCTGACGGAGACGGTGAAGTCGTCGACCGTCTTCGCGCCGCTCTGATAGACCGCTCCGAAACCGGTTCCCTGGATGGTGACCGTCGTTCCCACCAGGCCGCGAGCCGGAGCGAGGATCAGTTGCGGCTCGACCGTGAACAGGGCGATCCCGGACTTCCCCTTCGCGTCCGTGCCGGTGAACTTGTGGGGACCGGCGGGCATCGGGGGTACCAGAAAGGAGCAGACGAAGTCGCCCGCCGAGGTCGTGGCGCCAACGCACGCGTCGACCGTCGTCCCGAGATCGTTCGCGTAGGTCAGGGTGAATGCGGAGGACGCGGTGAAGCCGGTCGCGGCGAAGACGACCGTGCTCGATACGTTCGCAGCGCTCGGGGTCGGGACGACCGCCGGCGGCGCCTTCGCGTCGGGCGGGATCTGAGAGGGAACCACGGTGGGAGAGAGATCATCGCGGGAGGCGGGCAACGGGAGCATCGGTGCGCGGGGGAGACCCGGTAGCTGGGAGGAGCGTCCGGAGTAGAGCGCGAGCGAGTGCCCAACGCTCGACGGTACCACGGCCGGGGGGGAGGCGGTCGACCCACCGAGCGACGGGAGGCCCGAGGCGAGGGCGATCGCCCCCGAGAAGACCATGAGAAGACCGACCAGGACGGCTCCGATGGCGAGCGCCCCCCCGCCGCGCAAGTGACCATGGCGCCGCCCCACCTCGCTCATCGGCCCCGGTCCGAGGTCGAGTCCTAAGCGGGAGGGGTCTATCAACCTAGCCGTTCTCCTATGCCGTTGCTCTCCCCCCACAGCGCACGGGCCGCCCGAGGGGAGCTGCGAACGCCCCCTCGCGTTCTCCTCTCCCGGCCGCACCAACGTCGGGCAGGCGCGATATACCAGCTCCCATTCCGTCAACGGGGATGGGCCGTGGGGCTTCCGAGCGCGGCGAGAGCCTTTGACGAGATCTCCCCGGTCTACGACGAGACCCGATCTCCGCTGGATCCCACCACACTCGACGCCCTCGTGGACCGACTCCACCGGGCGGGAGCAACGCGTGTCCTAGAGGTAGGGGTAGGTACCGGTCGCATCGCCGGACCGCTCGTCGGACGGGGTATGTCGATCGTAGGCCTCGACGCCGCCCGCCGCATGCTCGAGAGAGCTCGGCTGAAAGGTGTCCCCAGGCTCGTGCAGGGGAGTGCCCATCGACTTCCGTTCCCGGACGGAGCGTTCGACGCGGCGCTGTTCGTGCACGTCCTTCACGTCCTCGACCGTCCCGAGACGGCGATCCGCGAGGCGGGCCGCGTCGCGACCGGTGGGGTCTACGCCCTCGTGAACCCAACCTCCCTCGAGCCCCGACCCCCGTCGACGGAGGAGAGTGCCTTGCGTCTTCTTCGGGAGGACCTCGCGGCGCACGGCTGGATCGTGCCGGAGCGGACGGGGGGGCCCGGTCGCCGCGAAGCGGAGCTCTTGGGGGCTCATCCCCCGGACGAGACGTTCACGATCGCCGACGAGGAGCGGACCGAACCGTTGGCGAAGCGGCTCGACATGATCGCGCGGCGCGCCTCCCGGCACTTCCGCACGGTGCCCCCGGAGCTCCTCGACCCGGCGATCGCCCGGGTCCGCGCGCAGCTCGGGGACCGAACGAAGACGTTCCGGCACCTCGAGCTCCTGGTCCACTGGGCGAATGCCACCGCGCGCGGGATCCCCGCCAGCGCGCGGTAGCTCACTTCGAGAATCGACGATCCATGACGTACGGGAGAACCCCGCCCGCCTCGTAGTACTCGACCTCGGTCGCCGAGTTGATCCGGGCCGTCGCCACGAACCGGATCGTCTCCCCGGCGTCGGCGGTCGCCGCGACCTCGACCGGCACGTTCGGCTCGATGCGGTGGCCGTTCGCGAGCTTCAGCGAGAACGATTCCCGGCCCGTCAGGCCGAGCGACTTCCACGAGCTGCCGGACGGGAACTGGAGCGGGAGTACGCCCATCTCGACCAGGTTCGTCCGGTGGATCCGTTCGTACGCTTCCGCGAGGATGGCCCCGACGCCGAGCAGGCGCGGCCCCTTGGCGGCCCAGTCCCGGGAGCTCCCCTGGCCGTACCCCTTCCCGGCGAGGACGATGAGGGGGACCTTCTCGGACCGGTACCGCTCTGCGGCGTCGAAGACGGTCATCGGGGTCCCTGACGGCAGGTGGACGGTGTAGCCGCCCTCGCGCGGCGAGGCGAGCGCGTTCTTCAGGCGAACGTTCGCGAACGTACCGCGGACGAGCACTTCGTGGTGGCCCCGCCGGGCGCCGTAGGTATTGAACTCCCGCGCCGGCACACCGTGGGCGGCCAGGAAATCACCGGCGGGGGTCCCTTCGGGGATCTCCCCGGCGGGAGAGATGTGGTCGGTCGAGACCCGGTCCCCGAGGACAAGGAGCGCCCGGGCGCCTTCCGTAAGCCGCCCGTTCTTCGGGAGCCACGGAGGCGGCAGCTTGAGGTACGGTGCCTCCGCGAGGTACGTCGAGTCGCTCGACCACGGATACCGGATCCCGCTCGGAACGTCCAACGCCTCCCAGTGGGCGTCGCCGACCTCGATCGAGCGGTACTTCTCCACGAACATCGAGGGCGAGAGGCTCGCGGTCACGATCCGCGCGATCTCCTCGGGGGCCGGCCAGAGCTCCTTCAACGTCACGGCCGTCCCGTCCGGCCGGTGGCCGAGCGGTTCGCGAGAGAGGTCGATATCCATTCGGCCCGCGAGCGCATAGGCGACGACCAGCATCGGGGACGCGAGGTAGTTCGCGCGGACCAGATTGTGGATCCGCGCCTCGAAGTTGCGGTTGCCGCTCAGGATCGCCGCGACGAACAGATCGTTCTCGCGAACCTCCCGGTCAACCTCCGGGGAAAGGGGCCCGGAGTTCCCGATGCACGTCGTGCATCCGTACCCGACGACCTCGAAGCCGAGCCGGCCCAGCTCGCTCAGCAGACCGGCGCGCTCGAGGTAGGCGGTCACCACCTTCGAACCCGGGGCGAGGGACGTTTTCACGTGGGCCGGAACGCGCAACCCAAGCCGGTTGGCGCGCTGCGCGATCAGACCGGCGCCGACCATCACGGACGGGTTCGAGGTGTTGGTGCAGCTCGTGATCGCCGCGATCACGATCGAACCGTCTCGGACCGTATGCTCTTCGCCGAACCCCGGAGCGACCACGGCGCTCGGCTGGCGCGGGCCGTTGAACGGGCGAAGCGGGTCGTCGGCCGGGTACGATCGGCTGGCCCGGCCGTTCGTCGGAGGGGGATGGGCGGTCCGGTACGTCTCGAGCGCGGCCCGGAACGAGCCCGGGACTCCGTCGAGCGCCACACTCTCCTCGGGGTTGCGGGGCCCCGAGACGCTCGGAACGATCGACCCGAGGTCGATCTTCAGAAGGTCGTCGTAGTCGATCGACCCGGGCGCCGGCGACCCCCAGAGGCCCTGGGCGCGCGTGTACGCTTCCACGAGGGCGATGTGCGGCTCGAGGCGTCCGGTCCCCCGCAGGTAGGCGATCGTCGCTTCGTCGACGGGGAAGAGCGCGGCCGTGGCGCCGTACTCCGGACACATGTTGGAAACGGTCGCTCGGTCCGGCACCGACAGATGCCCGACCCCCGGGCCGTAGAACTCCACGAACTTGTCGACCACCCCTTTCTCCCGGAGCTTCCGGGTGACGGTGAGCACCAGGTCGGTCGCCGTCGCGCCGCTCGGTAGGGATCCGGACAGCTCGACGCCGACGACCTCGGGGCGGGGAAGGAAGTACGGCTCTCCGAGCATCACGGCCTCGGCCTCGATCCCCCCGACCCCCCAGCCGAGGACCGAGAGACCGTTGACCATCGTCGAGTGGGAGTCGGTACCGATCAGGGTGTCCGGGTAGGCGACCGGCCCGTCCGGGCCGTCCTCCTCCGTGACGACGGTCGCCCGATGCTCGAGGTTCACTTGGTGGCAGATCCCGTTCCCCGGTGGAACGATCCCCATGCGGTGGTACGCCCCTTTCGACCAGCGCAGGAAGCGGTACCGCTCGTGGTTGCGCTCGTACTCGCGATCGAGGTTGATCCCGAGCGAGCGGGCCGAGCCGGCGCTGTCGACCTGCACCGAGTGGTCGACGATCAGGTCCACCGGGACGATCGGGTTCACCCGCTCGGGAGGGAGGCCCCGTTCGGCCGCCGCGCTGCGCAAGGTCGTCAGATCGACCAGCACGGGCACGCCGGTGAAATCCTGCAGCAGCACCCGCTCCGGGGAGAACGGGAACTCGGCGTGGGCGGCGCTCGCCGCTCCGTTCGCTAAGGCCCGGAGCGCCTCCGGGTCGCCCCGGGCCGGATCGAAGTGCCGGACGAGGTTCTCGAGGATGATCCGGACGGTGCGCGGACGGCGCGCGTAACGGGCGGCGTCCACCCCGGCGAGACGTTCGACGCGGTGGATCCGGACCGATCGCCCCGCGACGTGAAGTGCATCGGCCGTCCCGAGCGGATCCGGGGTCGTCACGGGCGGCCGAGCCGGCCCGTCCATTTGGGCTCTTTGGCGCCTGCTGCGGGCACCGACGGCGGATCGTGGTCGTGGGACAGCCTGATCGAGACGACCCAGGAGATGCCGACGACGTCGCCGGGTCGGGGCGCGGGCTCGGGCGACATCCCTCGCGCCTCCACGCGTTCTCCGTCCGCCAAGGAGAGGACGACCAGGCGCTCCCGGCCGGTGGTCCCGACCACGACCACGGTCGCCTCGCGGCCCTCCGTCGATCTCGGTCCGATGCGGACGTCCGATGGGTGGACCGCCCGAGCGCCGTCCCCCTCTCGGAGGACGTTGTACCCGAGCAGCCGAGCGGCCCGGACGCTCGGGGGGTGCGCGAACACGTCGGCGGGAGTTCCGATCGTCTCGAGTCTTCCCGCGAACAGGAGACCCACGCGGTCCCCAAGGAACAGACCCTCCTCCCGGTCGTGGGTGACATGGATGGCCGCGATCCCGAGCTCCCGGAGCACCCGACGGAACTCGGCGCGCAGGTCCGCCCGCAGCTCCACGTCGATCGACGCGAACGGCTCGTCGAGGAGGATCACCTTCGGCTGGGCCGCGAGCGCCCGGGCGAGCGCCACGCGTTGCCGTTCGCCGCCCGAAAGGGTATCCGGTCGGCGATCCTCGAAGGCCTCGAGCCGCAACAGCACGAGCCAACGTCGGACCTCATCGCGGACCCCCTGATCGCTCGTTCGGCGTAGCAGCGGGGCGTAGGCGACGTTCTCGAGCACGGTGCGGTTCGGGAACAGGGCGGGCTCCTGCGACATGAGCCCGACCCCGCGCCGGTGCGTCGGGAGCCCGCCGATCTCCATCCCATCGAGCCGGATCGACCCGCTCGTCGGGCGCTCGAGGCCGACCAGGCAGCGCAGGAGCGTCGTCTTTCCGCTCCCGTTCGGCCCGAGGAGGGAGAGGAGCTCGCCGGTCGAAAGGTCGAACGAGACGTCCCTCAGGACCGGCTCCTCCCCCCACGCCGCGCACAGGCGCTCCACCCGCAGGAGCGGCTCAGAGCTCGACACGGCGTCCCCCGATCGCCAGGCCGGCGAACGTCACGAGGCAGAGGAGGAGGAGGAGACCGGCGAGGGCGTCGGTGAGCGGGAACGCGCGCGAGCAGCACGACAGATCGTAGAGCGCGACCGGCACCGTCGTGAACTGCGGCGTGACGAGGAAGTAGGTCGCGGTGAACTCCCCGAGGCCGAGGGCGAGCGCGAACAGGCCGGCCGTCACGACCCCGTCCCGTACGCGGGGCAGGTCGACGTCGAGGTACGCGGTCCACGGGCTCGCTCCGAGGGTCTGGGCCGACTCGGAGGCGCCAGCCGGCAATCCTGCGAGCGGTACTTCGAGGCTCTGGACGGCGAACGGCAAGGCGAGAACGCTCTGGCTCACCAGCACGAGCGCCCAGACGCTCTCCTCTCCTCCCAGCAGCGGCCGCCAGAAGGAGGCGAGCGCGAACGCGAGCACGACGGGAGAGAGGAGGAGCGGGACGAACAGGACCAGCCCGACCGTCCCCGCGCGCTGAGGACGGCGGGCGACCGCGTGACCGGCGGCGATCCCGAGCAGTAGGGTGACGGCGGCCGCTCCGACCGCGAAGAGGAGGGTGTTGCCGAGGGCGGAGGTCACCGGGAGACCGAGCTTCGCCGAGGTCGCGCCCGAGAACAAGGTCCCCCACGCCCCACCCCAGGATCCCGCGCCGGTCGGGCGGACGCTCCGGTACAGCACGGCACCGAGCAGGGCTCCCTCGGCGATCAGCACCGAGGCGGTGATCGCGGCGAGACCGATCCCGAGGGCGCTCCGCCGGGGGAACGGCCGGAGGGCGGACGCCCGTCGCCCGGGACGGGCTCGCAGGCGCCCCAGGAGGAGTAGGTAGGCGATCGTCACCGGGAGGAAGAGGAGGACCATCAGGAAGGCGAGCACGCCCGCGGCGTTCGGAGCGAGGGCGGTCCCCTTGTCGAGCGCGTAGATCCGCGCCTCGACCGTGTAGTACCGGGTCCCACCGAGGATGAGCGGCGGAGCGAACGAGAGCGCGGAGAACAGGAACGTCAGCAGGCCGCCCGCCGCGGCTCCGACCCACGTCGGGCGGCCCCAGGCGTCGAGGTACGCGCGGCCGGGGGTCCCGCCGAGCGTGGCGACCGACTCCTCGAGCTCGCGCGACCCGCCGGCGCAGCCGGTCGACGTGAACAGCGCCACGATCGGGACGTTGAACAGGAGATTGGCGGCGACGATCCCCGGGATCCCGCGTGAGAAGAAGACGGCGGAAGGGAGGACGGCCGTGACGGCCCCGCCGGGGTTGAAAAGGTCCTGGATCCCGAGCACGACGATCAGGCTCGGCAGCAGGAACGGCACGAGCAGCAGCGAGCGCACGACCCCCCGCCCGGACCAGGCGTACCGCCCGAGCGTGATCCCCGTCGGATAGCCGACCGCCACCGCCAGTGCGGCCGACAGCCCGCCCTGGACGAGCGAGTTCGCGATCGAGAGCCGGTCGAGCGGGTCCGTCATCACCGCCCGGATCCCCGAGAGACCGCCGGAGGCGGAGAGGGCGGTGGCGAACAGGTCGGCCGCCGGGAGAAGCGCGAACAGTGCGACGAACGCAACGATCGGGAGGAGGTACAGGAGCTCGATCGATCGCCGCGCCATCGAACCTACGGGGAGAGGATCTCCTGCCACTGTTCCGACCACCCCGATATCGCGGCCGCGAGCACCGCCGGGGCGATGCGGTCGTTCAGCGGCACCACCGCCGACACGTTCGTCGCGGTGGCGAACACCGGCGGCAACGGGATCGTGTCGTTCGCCGGGTACTCCCACTCGAGGGTCGGGAGGAGACGCTGGACCGTCCCGCTCAAGAACCAGTTCTCGAACTGCTCGTCGAGCGCGACGTGCCGGCTCCCCCGGACGATCCCGATCCCGTAGATCGTCTTCCAGCCGTACTCCGTCCCGTTCCACCAGGAGAGGGTCGCGTTGTACGGTCGGTCGAGGGTCCCGTAGTAGTGGGCGTACGCGGGATCGGTCGAGTAGCTGACGACCATCTGGTCGTGGGAGGGGGCGCTGTCGAACTCGTACCCGAACGCGGTCCCCCAGTCGGGAGCCGGAGGCGGAAGGGTAGGCGCGACCGCCGTCCAGAACGTCGTCCAGTTCTGGTGGAGCACCGTCTCGTAGTACTCGACCTGCCAGGCGAGGAACTCCTCGCCCGTGATGTCCTGCGTCGGGTCCTCGGTGACGAGCTGCCGTGCCCAGGTCGACGCGTTGTCGGCGATCTCGGGGAACGTCGCCCGGGCGACCGCGCCGCCGGTCGAGTTGAGGAACGACTGAGTGTAATCGATCGACAGGTACCCGTACTCGTACGGTACGGCCCCATCGTCGGGCGACAGCTCGGTGGCGAGCGAGGTCGGCACGTCCGCGAGGGCCGGTGGGGCGTACGGCAGGAGAAGGTCACGGGCCTCCGCCTGAGGGGTGGTGATCTCGTCGAGTCCGATCACGAGGTCGGCGCCCGGAGCGTTCGCCTGCGATTCGAGGGTTCCGATCAACGTCCCCGATGGGCAGTCGACCTCGATCCGTACGTGATGGGCGCTCGCGAAGGTTCCGAACGCGGTCCCGAACGCGGGCGACCCGCAATCGGTACCGTTCAGGAGGCTCGGATAGGTGTAGATGACGAGGACCGGCTCGCCGAAGACGGTGCTCACGTATTCGACGAGGCCGATCCCTGCCACTGCGACGACGACGACGATCGCGACCGCGAGGAACGCTCGGCGACCTTGGCCGGGGCGGCGCAGACGCGGCGGGCGCGAAGGAGCGCTCACGCTACCCCCGCCGTCCGGCGGGGAGACCTATCCGATGCCGCATCGCGTTCCCTTCGCGGGCATTATCCCGTACAGGTTCGTGGGGTCGACGAGGCGATCCTCGTCCTCTCAGCCGGTGCCCAGCTCCCCCCGCCTTGGCCCGCCGACACACCGGCTCGATTTGAGGTTTGGGTCCGCGGGCGTCCCGCGGCACGTCCGCGCCACACGATGACATAGACGGCGGCCGTCCTCGCCCCGACCGTCATATAGTCGGGGGGGCCTAACGCCGGACGAGCGATGGTCGACACGATCGAGAAGCTCCGATTCGGGACGGAGCTCGTCAAGCGCGGGTTCGCCCGGATGCAACAGGGCGGGGTCATCATGGACGTCACCACCGCCGACCAGGCCGCGCTGGCCGAGGAAGCCGGCGCCGTCGCCGTGATGGCGCTCGAGCGCGTACCCGCCGACATTCGCGCGACCGGCGGGGTCGCTCGGATGGCCGACCCGATGAAGGTCCGCGAGATCAAGGAACGGGTGTCGGTCCCCGTGATGGCGAAATGCCGGATCGGGCACACCGCGGAGGCCCGGATCCTCGAGGTCCTCTCCGTCGATATGATCGACGAGTCCGAAGTGCTGACCCCGGCCGACCCGTTCTCCCACGTCGACAAAAAGGCGTTCCGCGTCCCATTCGTCTGCGGCGCTCGTAACCTCGGCGAGGCGCTCCGGCGGATCGAGGAGGGAGCGGCGATGATCCGCACGAAAGGCGAGGCCGGCACCGGCAACGTCGTCGAGGCGGTCCGCCATATCCGCCAGATCAACCAAGAGGTCCAGGACGTGATCAAGCTCCCGCGCCGCGACCTCGGCGCCTGGGCGAAGAAGGAGCGGGTCACGGAGGCGATCCTCGGGGAGGTCCGCACGCTCGGACGCCTGCCCGTCGTCAATTTCGCCGCGGGCGGGATCGCGACGCCGGCGGACGCCGCCCTCTGCCGACTGCTCGGCGTGGACGGCATCTTCGTCGGCAGCGGGATCTTCAAGGCCGAGCATCCGATGAAGGTCGCTCGCGCCATCGTCGAGGCGTCGCTGCATTTCGACCAGCCCGAGGTGCTCGCGCGCGTCTCGAGCGGTCTCGGCGAGCTGATGCGCGGGACCGACATCGCGGGCCTGCCCGCCGAGGCGTTGTTCCAGGGCCGCGAGTCGTCCCCTGTCTCCGACGACAGCGCCCGCCGCAACGCGACCCCCGCGTAGCGCTCCTCGGCCCCCCCTGCACCGTGGCGGCGGAGGCGGTAATACCCCCCGTACGACTGTGGGGCCGTGCGCATCGTTCAGGTCGCTCCGTTCTTCTACCCCCACGCGGGGGGCGTCGAGTCCCACGTTCGGACGCTCGCCGGCGAGCTCGCCCGGGAAGGGCACGAGGTCACGGTCGTCACTTCCCGTTACCAGCGCGACCTCCCGACGCACGAGAGTCGGGACGGCTACCGCATCGTCCGCAGCCCGTCCCTCGGGGTCGTGTTCAACACACCGGTCGACCTCGCCGCCGGCCGGACGCTGCGCGGCGTGCCGGCGGACATCGTGCACCTGCACTACCCTCCTCCGCTCACGTCGTTCTTCGCGGCCCGCGCGCTCGACGGCGTCGGGGTCCCGGTCTGCCTCACCTACCACTGCGACCTCTATCTGCCCGGCCTGGCCGGGCGCGCCGTCTCGGGCCTCTACGAGCGGGCGTTCCTTCCTCCGACCCTGCGAAGGGCGCAGCGGATCATCGTGCACACTCGCAGCTACGGTCGCACCTCGGCCGTCCTCCGGGGCCGGGAGCTCGACATCATCCCGTCCATCGTGGACCTTCAGCGATTCCGGCCGGGGATCGACTCGAGCAGTCTGCGCGGCGATCTTCGGCTCGACGAGAAGCGGGTCATCGCCTTCACGGGTCGGCTCGTTCCCCACAAAGGCGTGGACGTGATCGTCCACGCGCTCCGCGAGCTACCGCCCGACGTCGTGCTGCTGGTGATCGGCATGGGCCCCGGGCTCCCCGAGCTGGTCAGCCTCGCAGCCCGCGTCGGGGTCTCCGACCGGGTCCGGTTCTGCCCGTCGGTCTCGGACGACGATCTGCCTCGCTACCTCGCCCTCGCCGAGATGTTCGTCTTCCCATCGCAGAACCGGCTCGAGGGATTCGGTCTCGCGGCCGCGGAGGCGATGGCGATGGGCCTACCGGTGATCGTCGCGGACGTCCCGGGGGTCCGGGAGATCATCGAGGACCGACGCGAGGGCCTCCTCACCGAGCCGCTGATCGCTTCCGACGTGGCGCGGAAGATCCGCGAGCTCCTCGACGACCGTTCGCTCGCGCGGCGGATGGGCGCGGCGGGTCGGCGACGCGCGGAGGAGCACTTCGAACTGTCGATCGTCGCGGGCCGGCTCATCCGGCTGTACGAAGCCCTAGTCGCAGCTGGTTGATCTGCGTCCACAGCCGCTCGGCCTCGGCGCCGGCGGCCGCCTTCCATTTCTCGTCGGACGCCGCGTACAGCACGCTGCGCGAGGCGCTGACGAGCAGGGCCCGTCCGTGAGCGTCGACCCCTTCGCGCACCGTGGTGGCGAGCGATCCGCCCTGGGCTCCGATCCCCGGCACGAGGATCGGCACGCCGTTCCCGAGGGTCGCGCGCGCGGTGCGGATCGCGTCCCCGAACGTCGCGCCAAGGACGACTCCAAAGTTGCCGTGCGTGTGCGCGAGCCGGCGGACCTCGCCGACCACCGCGAGCCAGAGGGGGCCCCGGGGGGTCGGGATCTCCTGGAAATCCCCCGACCCGGTGTTCGAAGAGTGCGCGACGACGAAGACCCCGCGCGACGGATCGTCGAAGAACGGAGTGACCGACTCCCAGCCGATCCAGGGGGTCACGGTGATCGCGTCGAACCCGAAACTCCGGAACGCCCCGTCACGGACCATCCGCATCGTATTCGGAATATCGTTCGCCTTGAGGTCGAGGATGCGCAGCCGGGTCGGCCCGATCTGCTCGCACAGGCTCTGGAGCGCGACGAACCCGGCGGGCCCGTACTGCAGGTAGGCTCCGAGCTGCATCTTGTAGGCGGCGGCGTGCGGGAACGTGGCCTGGACGATCCCGCCGAGGAACTTGTCGAGCTGGGGTTTCGGGTCGAGGGCCCGCAGCGGCTTCGGCATCAGCGGCGGGTCCGGGTCGAGCCCGATGCAGAGCAGCGAGTCTCGGGCCTTGAGAATTCGGTCGACCCGTTGGCCGAACTTGAGCGACACCGTGGGGGGGGTCAGGGGGCCCGGGTCAATACCCTTGCCGAACGCCTCCGCGGGGTCCGGTGGGGCGGCGGAGCCTCCCGACCATCGACCATCCTCCGCCCCCGGCCCCACCGTTTTATCGGGGCGTCGGGTCCGGCTCACGACGCATCATGGCCGAGCCGAGCGAACCCCCCACGATCCCCGAGGTCCGGCTTCGGGACCTGCGCGTCGGGGTGGGGCCGGTCGAGATCCTCGGCCGGATCGTGATGTTCGAGCGGCGGGAGATCACGCGTCGCTCCGACGGCGGACGGCGCCCGCTCGTCTCGGGGCTGCTCAGCGACGGCAGCGCCACGATCCGGTTCACCTGGTGGGATCCGCCGTCCGATGGCATCGAGCGCGGGACCGTTCTGCGGGCCGTGGGGGCCGAGGTCGGGGAGTTCCGCGGTCGGCCCGAGCTCACGTTCAGTTGGAAGACCAAGATCGGCCCGGCGTCCCCCGCGGAGCTTCCGAAGGTCGACACGGAGGAGAGCCCCCGGCGCTCGGTCGCCGACTTGCGACCGGAGGACGAGGGATTTCGGGTGGAAGTGCGCGTCGTCCGGATCGCCCCGCACTCAGTGAGCGTCGGCGAGGAGCGCCGCATCGTCCACGAGGGGCTGGTCGCCGACGCGAGCGGGGCGATCGTCCTCTCCTCGTGGAGCGACTTCGGCCTTTCGGTCGGCGAAGCGATCCGGATCGCGGGGGGGTACGTGCGCGGCTTCCGCGGGCGACCGCAGCTGGTGCTCGACGAGCGAACGACCGTCGTGCGGATCGAGCGAACCGACCTCCCGGATCCGGCCGCCCTGCTGCGTGCCCCTCCGCGGTCGATCGCCGACGTCGAGGACGACGGGGGAGGACCGGCGGTCGCGGTCGAAGGGATCGTCGTGGGATTGACGCCGCCGAGCGGCCTCGTCTACCGATGCCCTTCCTGCCGGCGCGGGGTCACGAGCGGGCTCTGCCGCGTCCACGGCGCGGTCGAAGGGGTTGCGGACCTGCGGGCACGGATCGTTCTGGATGACGGCACGGGGAGTGCGACGGTCTCCGCCGATCGCGAGGCGACCGAAGCGCTTTGGGGGGTCACGCTCGCCGAAGTGCTCCGGCGCCTCAAAGAGCAACCGGACCCGACGCTGATCTACGAACAGATGCTCGAGGCACTGTTCGGCCGCCGTCTTCGAGTCCGCGGTCCGGCGTCCCGCGATGATTTCGGGCTCACGGTCACTCCCGAGTCGATCGAACCGGTGGAGATCGACCTCGCTGCCACCGCGGAGGAACTCTCCTCCCGCCTCGGGGGTCCTCCGTAATGTCGTACCGGGAGCTCGCCTGGAGGGTCACCGCCCGGGAGCTCGAGAGCTCCCTCGAGGAGGAGAAGGGTGAAGGGGAGCGCCCGGTCGCCCACCTTCTGAGCCCGTTCGGCGCGCGGATGAACCGCGTGCTGATCGCCGGCACCCTCTCCCCCCCCGAACCGGTCGGTCGAGACGACCCACCGACGTTCTGGCGCTCTCGGTTCACGGATCCGACCGGGTCGATCCCGGTGACCGCCGGGGGATTTCAGCCCCGCGCGATGGCTCAGCTCCGAACGATCGCCGTTCCTCGGCCGTCGGTCATCGTCGGGAAAGTCCATCTATACCGCGGCCGCGACTCGGTGGCGTACATCTCCGTCCGCGCCGAGACGATCCGCGCGGTCGCCGAAGCGGAGGAACGCGCGGTCCTCGCCGACATCGTGCGCCATTCGCTCGACCGGCTCGACCTTCTGGAGCGGGTGGAGAAGGAGCCCGGGGTCTCGGACGACACCCTCGCGGCCGCGGGAGCCCCGGGGCCGTGGATCGTCGCTGCCCGCGCCGCTCTCCATCGGTATCCGAC
>JBAQAF010000008.1:0-55672 GCA_049285595.1 Thermoplasmata archaeon | reverse complement strand
GGGAACAGTTCCGCAGCGTCTTGGGCGTACACCTCTCCCTCGAAAGGGGGAGAAGCGTTTCACCGGAAAGTACTATCGCTCGTACGGTATAGGGCTCTCAGGAGGTCCGGAAAGGTGAATGGTTACGAGTTCGTGAGGGGGTTGCCCCGCCGATCGACGCGGGAAGAACTAATCGCGTACCTGGAGGCGCTCGTCCGACTGATGCAGGTAGAGGAACGGCGGCGTTGAGTCAGCGAGCCAAGCCGACGCTGCCCAACATCTTCGGGTTGGATTGGGTCCGTTCCCACACGAGCCCAGTCCCCGGCGCTCTCACATTCGGACCCGAGCCGGCGCCGATCCGGCCGGGCCCGCTCCCATTCCGCGATGTTGGAGGCGAGGCCATCGCCTCAACCGCCGGCCTCTTGGGCTGAGCTGCGATAGGCGCAGACGGTGCAGCGAACTGGAAGGTTCCCCCGGAACGTGCAACAGTGCGTCTTCGGTCGGAACCCGGCGTTGTACGACCGCGCTCGCCTCTCCTACCCAAGGCAGCTCTTCGACATCCTGGCCGACCGGTGCGGGCTTGGGCCGGGGACCACTCTCTTCGAGATTGGCCCGGGGACCGGCCTTGCGACCCGAGAGCTGCTTCGCCGTGGAGCGACCCGTCTCGTGCTCATCGAGGCCGACCGTAGGCTCGCCCGGTTCCTTCGCCAGAGGCTAGCCAGCCGGGAGGCAGACGTCACAATTCTCACCTCGCCCTTCGAGGAGACTCTACTCCCTAAGGCGAAATTCGATCTCGGGGTCGCCGCTTCCAGCTTTCATTGGCTTTCGCCGCGGAAGTCGCTCCGGCTGATCGCCCGAGCTCTGCGACCTGGTGGCTGGTGGGCCGCTTGGATACAGTACTACGTCGACCCGTACCGGGGCTCACCCTTCCAGACAACGGTCCAGGCGCTCTATCGCGAACACCTAGGCCCGACCTCTCTCTTCCCGACCCGCTTCGTGGAGGCGCGAGAACGCGCACGCCGTCTCGACCAACTGAGGTCGGCCGGCTGTTTTCGCCGGGTCCGCCGTGAGGACCTCCGCGAGGACGTTACGGTTTCCGCGGCGCGAGTCGAGCAGGCTTGGAGCACCTTCCCGCATATCGCCTGCCTCCCGCTCCGCCGCCGACAGGCGTTTTTGCTCGACCTTCGTCACGCGCTGGACGCACACTTCGGAGGCGAGGTGCTGCTTCGCACGCTCACGGCGGTGTACACGGCGCAGCGTCGGAGCTAGAACCGAAAGGTACACGGGCAGGGACCCGCAATGTGCGCAAGCAAAGGCGACGGTAACCTTCTTAGCGCCGGCTCGAGCGGCGCCCATTGACTGATACCCGGGCAGCCCCTCCGGCTGGTAACGGCGGCCAGGGTTCCCTACCGTTGCCACTCGTTGCTGCCGTCCCGGTGCCATTCGGACCCGCTCTCGCTTGCCACCTACTTGAATTAACTGATTTACCACTCGACGTATCCGCCGCCCTATCCCGACGGCCATGTCAGCAAATTTGAGGGCGAACACAGGGTTCGCACGCTTGTGGAGCGCGCGGGTGGTTTCTCGCTTCGGCTCCGCGCTCGGCTACGTGGTTCTGATATGGTATGTGTTCGCCGAGACGGGCTCCGCTCTCGCGGTGGTCTACGTAGGACTCGCGGAGTTCATTCCGACGATTGCGTTCGGATTGTTCGCAGGCGTCTTGGTCGACCGATACAGCCGACGTAGGGTGGTCATTCTCTCCACGCTCGGTCGGAGCGCAGCGATGGGCGCCCTCGTGGTCGGACTTCATCTTCTCGGCTTCGACCTAGCCATCATTGTCCTCGCGGCGGTCGTCTTCTCGGTATGCGCGACATTCTTTGGGCCTGGATCTCAGGCCCTGCTACCGGAGATTGTCGCACGGGAGGACTTGGACCGAGCGAACGGTTACTTCGAATCCTCGGAGTCAATCGTCGCGATCGCGGGCAGTGCTCTCGCCGGTGTGCTCGTGATTACGGTGGGCGCCGTTCCGAGCTTGGGCATAGACGCTGCCTCCTACCTCGTGGGGGCGTTGTTCATCGCCCTGATCGCCGGAACGGTGGGAGCCAAGGCTTCGCCTGCCGTAGAGAAGAGACTCCTCAGTCAAGTGGCCGAGGGTCTTGCCTACCTGCGGCGAGCGACTGGACTCCTTGAGCTAACACTTGTCGCCCTTCTGACGAACTTCCTGTTCTCGATTGTCCTTACGTTCCTGGTCGTCTACACCGTTCAGTCCCTCCACGGAACGGCCCTCTCCTACGGAGCGTTGGAAGCACTCCTAGCCGCGGGGTGGGGAATCGGTGGCCTCTCCGTGAGCCGGCTCCGTCTGACCCGATACACGGGACGCTTCTGGGCGCTCACTGGCCTTGTCGAAGGAGTCGAGGTCCTGTTCCTGGTCCTCGTGCCGTCACTGACGGTCGCCCTACCCTTGTTCCTGGTCATCGGTGTCTGGCAAGGGGTCCTCAACGTGACTTGGCTCAGTTCGGTCCAGGCCCTCGTCCCGTCCGACCTCCAGGGGCGATATCTCGCGACAGACAACGCGATCAGCTATGCGGCTATTCCCGCTTCTCAAATCGTAGGCGGTGTCCTGATCGTCGCGATTGGCTTGCCGTGCACCTTCCTGTTCGTGGCGGTCGGATCGTTGGTCGTTGGGGTGGGCTTCGTCTGGCTGAGGTCCCTGAGGACCTTTGGGTATGATCCACGGACTTCGGCTCAGGGTGGACCAGCGGACTGAATGAATTGAAGCCACCGTGACCGATGTCCGCCCCTGCGCACTTGGCAATTGCGTGCGAGAGAGCCCTCTGGACCATGCTCTATGGGCTGCGTTAGGGGATAGGCTGAACCGGTCGCGCGTTGCCTTCGCGTATTGACGAGACCCCGGCTTCTATTGGAGTCGGTCAGCAAGCTCCTTGGTACGAGTCGGTTCCGGTGAAGTCTCTTCGGCCCGCGACTTCTAAGGAGCAAGGACCCCCTCGAGCACCGGACGCACGTCAACTTCGAGCGGTGACTCGGAGGTCGGACTGTAGCTGGTCACCGTGGGAGTGATCTGAAGTCCTTCCGTTCGGGACCACTCCGACACCGTGGCGGGTGCACAATTCGTTTCCGCGACCGCCCGAGCGAGCTCGTCGAGCTCCTTCGCGCGGCGGAGCGGATCGTCCTCGTTGAGAATTCCCCACTGATCCCACACCAACATCTCGGCCTTGTTCATTGCCGCCAGATCTTGGACCACGTGGTGTCGGAGAGAGAGCCACCCTCGAGTGTACGGGATCTCCAAGTCGGGTGCCACCACGAACCGCTCTGGGTCGACTTGACCCGACCGGGCCGCAATCCAAGCGCGAGGGCCCGTCACGAACTGGTCGCGCGGAACGTCAAGGGGGTCGAAACCGACTCTAGCGACGATAGTGTTGGTAATCTCGGGTTCGACAAGTCGCCAGCGCTTCTCTTCGGAGTCCCAGATTTCGGCGATGACGTGGTCGAGGTACCAATCGGGCTTGAAGTAGGTTGCATACCCGAATCGGACCCTGGCGGGAATGCCCTTGTGGCGCGCCATCGAAACGAACAGTACAGCGTAGTCTCGGCAGCAGCCGGGCAGTCGCTCCTCGAGAGGTCGATCCCTTGAGAGTTGCGGCGGGCCCATCTCGAGCAGGCGGCCGAACATCGCTTCCGCATACCGCAGGTCGACCTCCTTGAGACGATCTCCGGTAATGGGGGGTGTGCTCCCATCGCTGTTTCCCATGTAGTGGGCCACCAGCCGCTGGCTGACCTCGCGGAGCGCGCTCAGGCTCGAAGGGAGCTCATCGATCGCCGTTACCGACCGGCCGACCCTAGTAACTCGACTCTGCGCTCGCCAAGCACCGGCCTGTTCCTCAAGGTTCACGGACAGCATAGAGTCGAGTATCGAGATTATTTTTTGCCCTAACGGACTGCCCCCGAGTCGGGCCGCGAGAGACGGAGGGGGTGCATAGAGCCAGCGCTTTCTACCCACCTCCAGCGTCAGTTCACGGTCAGAGGCCGGACCCTGGGGGTGCGTCGGATGTCCTGGGTTTGGGCTCAAGCCGCCCGGCGGCCACGTTCCAGCAGCGCGTCGATTGCCCCGAGCGGGTCTACCGCTAAACGGGTTTGAATATGCGACGGGAGTCAGGGGGGTGCCCGGCGATCTGAGGTCCGGTATCAGAGATAGCCCGGGCTGGTTTGTAGTCTATGATCCATGCTTATCCGGAGTTCGACGGTTGCGGCGGTCCCCCTTTCCAGGGGGCCGCCGGAAGTGGCGAAAGGCTCGCGCACCCCTGGAAAACCGACGAACGCAAATGCCGCCTTGAGGGAAACGAGGACGACCTTCGGACCGGCGACCTGACGGCATTCTGTGGATTGAACCCCTGTCGGAGCCCAGCGTCGAGGCGGCGTTGTCCATCGTGGAAGCCCGCCATGGACAGGTCTCAGGGGTAAGCACCCCTGCCGAGCCAATCGGGAGATTCAAGGCGAGATGCCCCCCGTGCCAAGGGGGCGGCGGCCCGCGCAAGGCAGCCTTCATCGACTTTGCGGGGACCGGCCGGGTCCCACGGTAGGGACGCCCGATCGGACCGCCATGCTCAAATCGAACAGGTCGGGTTGGGCGTCGATGGCAGACGGGCCCGTGTACGCGATCCCGGGCCCGGGCGCAGCGGCCTTCATCGGGGCAGCCATTGTGGCTTGGGCTATCGCTCATGCTGAGGTGGACAACACCCTCGGAGGTGACGTCGAAGCGGGCTTGATCATCGGAATGTTCGCTTTAGTTGCAGCCGGACTTGTGGTCGAGTGGATCCACCGGCCAAAGCGAACCTAACTCGATACCCATTCCGCAAACGGCAGTGGAGCGATCCTTCACAGATCGCGAAGTCCTTCCTCACTGAACTTGAAGAATTTCGTTGACCACTGAAGGTACTGAGAGTACGCCCTTCCGCCTACCCATGTGGACAAGAGCCCTACGAAACCGAGGAGTTCAACGGAAGGGGTTCCCCACGCGGCCTGAGTCGAGTCGGGCAGAATGTAGAACAGTCCCCCCAAAATGAACAGGACCCCGATCAGAATGACGCTTCCGGCCGCAGTGCCCTTGCTGGATCGAGCGCCATCGAAAGCCTTGATCACCTCGTCGCACTCCGTGAGCATCGACCCAAGCTTCCCGACTCCCACTTCCGGTCCCCCGTCGGGGGAGGTCAGGGAATCCTTGGCGATCTGTTCCTTAAGCGCCACCAGTTCCACTGAAGTCTTGCCGGCGGCCGCCTTGTCTATCGCCGCTCCCACTTCAGCCGCAAACCTCTGATGGAAGCGGCCCTTCAGTCGGGCACGGATGGCCTTGGCTTCCTCGAGGTTCTCCGAGTGGAACTGTTCGGATTCCCGGTAGAGGTTGAAGCCAATCGCGACCAGCGCCGCGCCGACCAGCCCCAGGGCGGCAAGGGGCCCGAATGAGTTGAAATCAGTCACTTCCCACGAGCTGCTCCCGAAGCTCGGATTCCACAGTGTACTCTGGGTATTTCGAGTAGACGTAGTGGAGCAAGCTCGTTAGCGGCTGCCGGTTGTACGACGATTTCACGACAAGAAGGTCTCTCTTAGCATCGGGGGGCATCTGGGCCCATAGCTCGCCCGCCTCCTTCCTGCCTTCGGCCGAGAGCACGAACGTGATCGTGGATTCGTCTCCCTTTGATGGGAGCACAAGGCCCATGTTCGAAAGGTCGTCCAACGCGGTTGCTACCTTCACGCTGAACGGCCCGTATTTATACGGGATGAAGGGACCGGGGTGGACGAGCGGTTCGTCAGAACTGCCCTCGTGATCCAGAAGGAACGCCTCTTTCATCAGACGCGTCTTTCCGGTGATCGGCTCGCTGTAATCCCCGGTCTCGCCGGGGGCGAACAGGAGCAGGAGCAGAGTCTTTTGCTCGGCGGGGGGAAGGGCGCTCATTTGTCGATAGGACGAGACTTGATCCGAGAAATCTCGGAGTCTATCGTCTTTAGCGCGGGCACGGCGTGAGCCTTCCCCTGAAGTGTCTTTCGGAACCTTCCATCGCCGATGTTCTTCCGAACCCGCACAAACTCGTCTCGTTCGGCGAGCACGCCATGGACCTTCACCCGGCTCTGCGCCGCGGAGTAAGGCGGATCGAGCAGGTTGACGGGTCCTCCAACCGGCTTGCAGACCCTGCAGTTACAGGTGACGTCATCAGGCGCACGGCGAAGCGCAGCCTCCCTATAGGCGCCGTAGTCGGGCATGTTGACGAACCTCAACTTGGCAATCATCTCGCTGTCGGTCGCCTCTTCGTCCCCTCCGCCGCCGCCGAACGACACTCGGCTGAACGAATCAAAACCGTAAGAGAGTTTCAGAATGTCCTCAATCGGGACCACCTCGGCCTCACTGGGGCGGGTCTGCCGGACGTTGAAAGCGTGGAGGAAATAATCGTCCTCTCGGTTCTCCCGCAGATACCGCACCACGGTTGAGATCAGTTGAAAGGGATGTCCCCCGGCGAGATCTACCCCAAATAGGTCACAACCCTTTTTGTCGTAGTACGCTGCCATCCGCTCGGCGAGGCTCAGGGATTCGACGTTCGGGATGTAGCCGACGATCGGCCGGTCCGAGCGAAACGTTTTTGCCGAATCGAAATAGGCGTCGACAACGCGCTGGAACACCTCGAAACGATCAACCTGTGATGGTATCGCAGGTATCGTGAGGTCCACATCGAACGGCAACCCAAAGGCGAAGACGGCCTTCGCGGCCTTCTCTGACATCGTTCGATGGGAGATTTCGGCGCCGCGCCACTTGCTGCTCTTGTTCCATCGAAGGTGAATGGCCCTGAGGATGTTCCCGTCCTCCCGCGGCCCGAGGCTCGATTGAACCTCGCCCGTAAGTTTCTGGCTCTTGCCGTTCGACTCCTCCACGTTTTTGACCGTCGCGTGAATGAGCCGACGCGACACCAGCCGAGCGGATCCGAAAGGGTTTGGTGTCCCCGGCAGCACCTGACGGAGGGCATTCTCCTCTGCCCCCGTAGGGTTTGGTGCCCACCGAAAGGGGGTATCGATGGAGGTCGAACCGACCCGGAGGACCCCCGTCCGTGCCAGGGACCCGGTGTCAACGGTCTTGACCTTGAAAGAGACGTGGCTCATGTGCGAAGACTCGGGACCCGCGGCACGGTGATAAACCTGCGCTGGGGGGTAATGAACCCACCGGAGCCGCCGAAGCCCCGGCAGCGGCGCCAGCGCCACGTGGGACCCCGAATGCGCGGTCATCGACCAGCCGTCTAACTCGGGCGGACATACCCTCTCCATTCCATGGATTCCATACAGTCCCGAACTTGAAGGGGGGAGAGGGCTAGAGAAACGCCCCAGCGCACCGCGCTTGGGTGTCTTGACGGGTGCAGACACTACGCCGCGCCAGTCCTTTCGATGGAGGTCTCGTGTGACGGGCTGTGCCCGAGACGTCGTCGGTACCTGGGTCGCCCGGGGATGATCGTCTCGGCGCTGCGATGCGGTGCTCCTGTACGGAAGGCTCCGTTCTATAGGCGCCATGGTCTCCACCGGAGCGGAAATATGCCACAGACCCGAGGCCGCCGCGCTGCTATTGTCCTGGACGCAGCCGAAGCGCGTCGATTTTATGAGCGGTTGAAGCGAGAAGGGGCGAGAGACCGCTGGCTGGAATTGGGGCCGCCTGTCGCGGGCGAGATGGTCTACTCGGTCTCCACCCCGTCGACGGAGAGGGGGAACAGCTTCCATTACCAGTTCGTTCGCGTGGGGAGGAAGATCAAGGTGTTCAACCATCTTGAACCAGACTCACTGGCTGATCCACTGCGCCATGCGGGCTCAATGACGGATGGGTCGGATGTCAGTTGGGGACTCGGCGCTGCCGCTGCGCGAAGAAATTACCGCGCAGGCACTCAGACCGCCAGCTGCAGCCGGTGCGGACGGGCGTTGTGGGGCCAGGCAAGCATCCGTCTAGGAATGGGGCCCTGGTGCGCGGCCCGCGCCGCATAATCGCGTCGAGCGTGGACTGCGATGACCGAAGAGTCCGGGAACCCCGACGTGCCGGCGGGGCTAGCTATCGCCGTAATCCTCCTAGCTGGTCTATCCATCGCAATAATCTCCTACTTCGCACGCAGTAACGATGCTCTGTTCATGGTCCTGTTGGGGACGGGCTCCGCGTTGATTGCCGCCTCAGCGGTCATCGCCTTCGAGAGATTGGTGCCTCCCTGGACCCAGCGGATACAAGTGTACCGGAGTCACGCCGACATCTACTCAGAGTTTGAACGTATGTTGAACGGTCTTCGGGGGGGCCCACACGAAATCCGGACCATCAACTCGTTCCTGCCGGAAAGCACCACCGAGGAACGATGGGATTCCTTCGTCACCAACTTCCTCAGATCGCACAAGGACGTTACTTTCATCCGCGTCGTCTCAGGGACGGGTACCGATCCGTGGCGGCTACGTTTGGAGCGAATCCGTGAAAGGTACGGGAGCTTGCCGAATTATCACCAACACCCGGCACTGGCAGAAGGGTCGGTGCCCCCGATCGAGATGTTCCTCGTCGACGATCGCGAGGTACTCTTGAGTTACGGGACGGTGGAGACGGTTTCAGCGCCCGTGACATTCGGGATCAAGATGCGCGATCCTCTGTTCTGTCGGCAACTCCAAGCATACCACCGGAGCCAGCTCGAAGCTCGTTTCAAACGGGAGAACCTCCAGCAACAGACTCTTGACCGAGAGGGAATCGCGTGATCCCTCCAATGCCTCGACGCACGCAAGCTCTGGTTCCGCATCCCCGGGTTTGGGCTCGAGGAGACTCCATGAGAGGATCGTCGACGCTTGCGACACCGGCTGGTTAAACGGGTTACCGGTCGTACCATGAGTCAAACATGACCTGAACCGCCCTTCGGCCAAGGCCGTGACTCACCTCGGTTCCCCTCAGCCAAGCGTCGAGATGGCCGAGCGGACGAGCGAGTGAATCGGGCTCGACGTGCCCGTAGATGTAGACATAACCGCCGTACTTGTAGAATTGGATGTGAAGGCTATTTCCCTTGACCGTGGACTTGGTTGAGACCGAGTAAACCCTGGCTCCGGGAATATCAGGTGGGTCCTCGAAAGCGCGGTCGCGCGCCCCCAAGGCGTTGACGAGGTATTTGTAGAACTCTCGTCCGGTACGAGGACTGACTCGCTTGGCCATCAGGGGCACATCGTCGGACACCGTCGGCCCCAGTACCTCCCGTCCCACGCTCTTGCGCCTGATAAGCGTCCCAACTCAGCCCTTCGGTCACGCCCTAACGGTTGGTGACGGCGGCCACGCGGCGGTTCCGGGAGGGGGACTTTGCTCCCAAAGCGTGGGTATCCAACGGCAAGGTCACTCACTTGGTTCCAACCAGCACGCGAAAGCCTTGGTCCCGCCATATCACCGCGGTCTCACGGAAGCCCGCGTCTCGCAGCCCGCGTTCGTGAGCCTCGAGGGGCACCGGGATCTCGGGTCCCGAGTTCCTTCTGGGAGGTAGGGGTCCCGGCATGCGAATCTGGCGTTCTCTGAGGGCAGCGCGCATGGAAGGGTCCTTCTCTATCGCGCCCCACCACCGCTCCCACTTCGGCTTGAAGGCTCGTACGCTCGCGTCTACCTTCTCGGCTCGCCGGTCCCCGTCGCTCTCAGCTCCCTCACCACGAATCCCTCTCTTGGCACGGTGGGAAGGAAGGAAGTCGCCGTTGACCAGGAAACCCTCCGGTCGGAGTAGCCGTCGCAGGTTGCGGTAGAGAATCCTGATTTCGCGCTCTTCCAGCCAGTGCAAGGCCAACGAGGAGACAGCCGCATCGCAGCTCTCGGTGGGGAACCCGGAGGACCAATCCTTCTCCCTCAGGTCGGCCAACACCCAAGTGATCCGGCTTCCGTATCGACTCAGCGCCTGCTCTCCGACCCGGAGGAGTACGGGGTCCGAGTCCACCGCGATGACCCGACTTCCCCTGAAGCGTTTGAGAATCCGACCGGCAAGTGGTCCGGGGCCTGTCCCCAAGTCGAGAACCCGAATGGGTCCGTGGAAATGGGTTCCGAGCACCCCTACGATCGCCTCCATCCGCCGTTCGCGGGTCGGGTCGACTGTATTGAGGAAGATCGAATCCCACTTCGCGAGGAGGCTCTCGAAATCGGTCGTCACCCGGTCCCCTCACGAGGCAGGGTGAAGGTCGTGCAAATGCCTTCCCACGCCTGAAATCCGCACCTTGCAGACCCTCCCCCACCCTGGAGCGGTGCCGGACCCTTTGCGGAGAGCAGGGTTTCCTAATGCCCCCCTCCGAGACTGGTAGCAGCCCCTGCGGGCTCGAATGTGACCGAGCCAACGTTACGCACCCCGTCGCAGGACAGAACGAACCCCGCCGAGCTTGATGTTCATTCGTTGCGAGATCATCCTGAGGCTCTCCCCCTCCTCGCGGCGCGCCCGGACTTCCCTGGCCACCGATTCAGGAATCCTCCGGGGCGCCCCGAACTTCTTGCCCAACGCGCGGGCCCGCGCGATGCCCGCCTGCGTGCGTTCGAGGATCAGCTCGCGCTCGAACTCCGCCAGGGCCGCCAGCATGTTCCGCTGCAAACGACCGCTCGGAGTCGAGGTGTCGATTCCCTGGTCGATGACGATCACGCGGGCTCCTGCAGCCTCCGCGTCGTCCCAGAACCGTAGGATCATGCCCAAGGAGCGGCCGAGCCGGTCCATCTTCGATACTACGATCGTGTCGAAATCGCCCGAGGCGAGCCGCTCCCGAAGTCGATCGAGCTCCGGTCGGTTGTCCCGGACGCCAGAGATGCCGTCATCCCGAAAGACAGCGACCTCGGCCCACCCTCTCGCCTGACAGTAGGCCGTGAGCTGACCCACCTGAGCCTCCGTCGACTGCTCCTTCGTGGAGACCCGGGCGTAGAGAGCGACCCGAGTCATGCTGAGGCCACCCCCGGCCCGACAACACCACGAACCTCTCCGTCCGAGCGGCAACGCGCGAGAGTCACATACTCGGGATTGAGTTCGATGCCGATGGACCTCCGGCCCAGCCGCCGGGCCACCGCGAGGACGGTGCCGCTCCCAGCGAACGGGTCGAGTACGAGGCAAGGGACGGTATCGGTGGTCGCGCAGGAGCAGCGCTTGCAGAACCCCAGGTCAACCCGCCGGTAGCTCCCATCGTGCCATCCGGGAGCGTCGGCGACGGGGGCGCGACCCGACACCAGCGGTGCCTCGAGTTTTTGCGCGCGGCCAATGGCACCTCCAACCGCCCGGACTTCTCTCGTCCAGGGCGTCCCACACTCCGCGCACGCCCCACGCTCGGACGTTCCCGCCGTGATGCAGAGCTCGGGGAGCTTTTCCGGGAATGTCGCGAAGTGTGCCCCCCGATAGGGCTGGGTCGGGATCCACCAAACTGTCCGGAGATTACGACCTGAGGGGCTCGTATTTCGAAGCATCGGGAATCGCCGGAAGTCCCCTTCGGGATGCTTCGAGCGGGAGGTGCGATTGTCGGTCGGGTTCGGTAGATGATGCCGGAGTCTTTGGAGCGAGCTCTCCTGCAGGGGCTCGCGGACCGCAAAGGCGTCGTAGAAGTAGCGGCTCGACTTCGTGAGGAGGAAGACCGAGTCGTGGCCTCGTGTCGGCCGATCCCTAACCGCCTCCGGCATCGGATTCGGCTTCGCCCAGACGCAATCGGACCTGATCCACCAGCCGCGGCGTTGTAGCTCGAAGGCGACTCGCCAAGGAATCCCCACGAGATCCTTCGGCTTGAGCCCGGGCGCCCGCTTGTCCATCCGACCGGCCTGCTCGGCCCCCGTGCGATCTCGACCGGTGAGGGTCGAAGCTTTCCATCGCTTCTCGCCCAGGAGCCCGGAAGGATGGGTGGCGTAGGTGTCCCCGAGGTTCAGCCAGAGTGTCCCGTCGGGCCGCAAGACCCGACGAACTTCGTCGAAGACTCCGGCGAGATGCTCCACGAACCGTTCTGGAGTGGGCTCCAGACCGAGCTGGCCGAGCCAGCCTCCACACTTCCGGCAGGTCGATCCGCCTCGGGGGACATCGTAAGTGGCGCGCGCATCGTCCGCTTGGCGATGGCGCCGCGGCTGAGCCAGTTCCCACTCGTGTTCGCACTGCACCTTCCCGCCCCATCGGACCGGGCGCAGACCGTAGTCACGGAGACCCCAGTACGGAGGGGAAGTGACGACGCAGTGGATGGAGTCATCCGGAAGGCCGCGCAGCATATCGAGGACGTCCCCCTCGAGGAGGGCCGGAATCAGGTTCTTCGGGATCACGCCGGCGCCTCCGCAGCGATTCGGGACACGGCAGAGACGAGTGGGGAACTGCGACGGCGAGCCATCTCGACGTATGCCGGGCTGAGGTCGATACCGAGCGATCTTCGCCCAAGCCGTCGGGCCGCCGCCAAGACCGTTCCGCTACCGGCGAACGGGTCAAGGACGAGGCACGGGATCGTCCGGTCGGTCCGGCAAGTACAGCGCTTACGGAACCCGAGGTCAACCCTTCGGTAGGTCCCGTCATTGTGGCCCGGTGGGGCAGTCCCCTGCGCCCGACCGCGCGCGATCGACTTGTCCGGTTGCCAGTCGTGGCCGATCGACCCGCCTTCCGTTCGTACCTCCCGGGTCCACGGCTGGCCGCACTCCCCGCAGGAGCCGCGCTCGGAAGTTCCCGCCCGGATGCAGATATCGGGGAGCGCCTCCGGGAATGTCGCGAAGTGCGCCCCGGAGTATCCGCGGGTCGCAATCCACCAGACGGACCGCAGGTTCCGTCCCCGCTCGGGCGGGAGGTCCCCGGCGACGGCACGGGCGAAGCTCCTGTTGGATCGCACACCCGAGCCGGGAACCGCCAGCTTCCGGGCGACCCGCCCTCCCTTGGGATGGGCTCCCCCGGAGACCGGCTCCCGGACCGCCTCGGCGTCGTAGAAGTACCGCCTCGACTTCGTGAGGAGGAAGACGTATTCGTGGGAGCGCGTCGGGCGGTCCCCAACTGACTCCGGCATCGGGTTGCGCTTGGCCCAAATGCAGTCGGAACGGAGCCACCAGCCTCGGCGCTGGAGCTCGAAGGCGACACGCCAGGGGATGCCGGCCAGGTCCTTCGCCTTGAGCTGCCCGTTACGAGAGGCGCTTCTCCGGTTCCCACCCCGGCTGCGGGTCTGGGCCGGGTCCCAGACCCGGAGGAACGCCTCCGAGGAAGAATGGCGGACCGGACTATCGGTGTGAAAAGTGTCGCCGAGATTCAGCCACAGCGTCCCGTCCGAGCGGAGAACGCGACGGACCTGGTCGAACACGGTGGCGACGTGCTCGACGTAGAGTTCTGGAGTCGGTTCCAAGCCGAGCTGGCCGACCCACCCGCCGCACCGAACGCACCCTTCGGTCGGCCGGAGCTCGATGTTCGCCCCCGGGTGGCCGGCTTGGAGCGAGATAGGGTTCGGGACGTCGTCCGGAGACCGTTCCCGTCGGGGAGGGAGCTCGGTCCACTCGTGGTGGCAAGTGGAGTTCCCGCCCCAGAGGACCGGGGGAAGTCCGTAGTCCCGCAGGCCCCAGTAGGGGGGCGAGGTGACCACGCAGTGGACCGATTCCTCCGGGAGCGTTGGAAGGATGTCGAGGACGTTCCCTTCGAGAAGCGCAGGCGCGAGACCCTCGGAGATCACGCTACCGCCTCCAGGTCTCGCCAGAACCGCTCGTTTCGAGCCGTCCTCACGTTCTCCCGTCTCTGGCGAGCGAGGATGTCCCGGGCGAACGGTACCCTCGGTCCGAACTCGGCCCGGACTTGGTCCAACTCCCTCCGGACCCGCCACTCAGGCTTGGTGAACTCCTCAACCGTCCGGTCGAGCAGAGCGGCGTAGCCTTGGAGTAGCAGGACGACGGCTTCCAGCTCGCGCCGACTCAGGAGACGGAGGTCGACGGTCTCGTTCATGCGGCGAGCGTCGCCTCCTGGTCGAGCGGCCGGTAGCCGAGGTTCCCCCGGAGATAGTGGTACTCGGGGATTCTGGTCGGCGCGGGTGTTGCATCGTCGATGATCCACTCTTCTCCGTCACTCCATGTGGGACGGAGCAGACCGTTCTCACAGAATCCGGCGATGGCGTGCAGCCGTCTCGGTGGTCGGTAGCTCGGGAACGTCTGGACGACCATCCGGTCGAGCGCGGGGAACGGAGCGAGCCAGCCGAATGGGTGGGGCGCGTAGAAGACCCGCAAGGACCGGACGGCGGCCTCGTCGACCTTGCGAGGGGCCGCAGCGCGCGCACACACGCGCTGCTTCCAATGGTAGGCCTCCAACAACTCGTCGAACGCGGCGTCCGAGAGGGGCGGTCGACCTCCCGCTCGTCCCTTGGTTCCTCCCCGACCCGCCGACCCGACAAGGCCCCTTTTCCCGACCACCTGACGGATTCGCTGGAACTCGCTCCAGTTGCGGTCGGAGAGGTAGACCTCCCGGAGATTGTGCCGGCGGCGGACCGGTTTGTCGGGTGAAACGGTGGGGGTTTGTAGGGTGAAAGGGGGTAGGTTTGTCGGGTGAAACTCCGGGCCGGGAGAGGGGTCCGGGGGCTCGGACTCGGGTCCGGGAGACCCTCGCTCTGACGGAAGGCTCGGCTTCTGCATGAGACTTCAGCCCGAGCCTCCGTGCGCGCGTGCGTACCCGGTCGGGTGGACCTCTACCAGGCTTCCTGCGAATCCGTGGATCGGGCAGAACGAGAGGCGCAGGATCAGGTTGTGGCGGGCCCCGGAGCGGCAAAACTCGCAGACGAATCGAGGAACCGGCGGAGGGAGGGGAGCGCCGTCAGGCTCGACGACGAAGGTGAGCTCGGCGTACCGGGGCGTCAACCGACCACCCTCGATGCCGTTTCAAGTCGCGAGGGTATGGCCCAACTTGAGGCGGGGTGAGGGGTTGGCCGTCCTCGCCTCAGGACCTGCTCCGGCGTGGGTTCTATAAGGAAATGGTTACGGGCCCGCCGGGATTCGAACCCGGGTTTGAGGCTCCGGAGGCCTCCGTGATATCCAAGCTATACTACGGGCCCACCGCGTCGCGCGATGCGGGTGAGCCGGCCCCTCTCTAAGGGGTTTCGGACCTCCGACGCGGGGCGCTGCGACGAGCATCGATCGGATCTCGTGCCGGACCGACGCAATGCCTATCCGCTCGGGCGATGGTGCGCCCCCGCAGGGAAGTGAGATTTTCGATGACCATCCGATTTTCCCTCTGGATCCAGGTAATCGCTGGTCTCCTCGGCGTCCAGCTCGTGCTCGGGCTCTGGCTCAGCGTGTACGGCACGTTCCCGGCCACCAGCAGCGTCGTGCGGACCTTGATGTATCGCGGCGACCCGGAGCTCTCGGCGCACCTTGCGATCGCGGTGCTCCTTGTCGTGCTCGCGTTCGTGGTCGCGGTGAGCGCGTTCAGCGCGGACGCCCCGCCGCGGTTGCGGTGGTACGCCCTCGGAACATTCCTCGCGATGCTCGGCGGTTACGAGGCGGGGATCCAGCTGATCCAATCCGGGTTCGCGAGCCAGAGCGACTCGCTTGCGATGGCAGTCGCGTTCGTCGTCGCGGTGGTGTTCAACGCGCTCGGCCAGCTTCACCTCCGCCGCGCGACTCCCTCCGCCGCCCCTCCGGCCGCCCCCGAGTCGGCCTGAGCTCCCTGCGCCGATCGCTACGCCGGGGGTGACGCTCTACCCCCGGAACGGCGACGGTCGTCCCAGAACAGCCGATAGAGCCCCCGGAACGGCCGGTCGAGCACCGGCAACCGCTCGAACAGCCGGTCCGCGGTCGGTCCGAGCGCGAGACCGACGAGCGGGCCGACGATCTCGGCCCCCGTTCGTCGCGGGGCCCCCACGACGACCACATGGGCCGAGCCATACCGCTCCCCGGCCGATAGGTCCCCGAGATCCTCCTCCGATCGTTCCCCGTCAAGCGGGGCAGAGACGACTCGGCCGTGGCTCAATCCCTGGACAGCCCCCGCGAGGAAAGTACACGGACCGCACGACCGGTCATAGTAGAGCCGGGCGTGTCGTTCCGGATCGAGCGGCATCCTCGGACCGAGCAGACCGCTCGAAGAAAGCGGGAGCGGGTCTACGGGCCTTTCGGCTTCTTGACCTTCGGGACGGGCGGGCCCTTCGACTCGGAGTACCCGCAGCGCCCGCAGGAGCGGCGGTCCGCGTGCTCGGCGAGGAACGTACCGGGGCCACACTTCGGGCACGATTTGTGCGTGCGCTGCAGCGTCTCACCTGACGTCTCGTAGAGGCCGACGCGTGCCTTGGCCACCGGGGATCACTCCTTCGTCTCGGCGGGCGGTGGGGCGGCGGCAGTTTCGGCGGCCTTCGGCGCCTCGGCCGCGGGAGTCTCGGCGGGCGGCGCCTTCGATGCCTTCTCCTTGAGCCCGTGGCGCACCAGGATGTGCTCGCGCGTGATCTTCTTGAGAGCGTCCGTGGTGTCGTAGATGTTCGCGTCCCCGCGGCTCACGGCGGTGCCAAAGCGCGCGTGCATCCGCTCGACGATGACGCGGTCCTTCGGCACGTGGACGAGCTTGGCGAGCTCGCCCCGGACCTCCTCGCGCTTCGGGGTGGCGGCGGTCGAGTGCGCGACCTCGAAACGGTACTCGTGACGGTGGAGGAGCGGGTTGGCCCGCTCTTCGAGGATCTTAATCTCCAAGGTCCACCCTCCGACGCTCCATCCGGTTGATGAGCTGACGCACGTGTTCCTTCGCGTCCGCATCGACACGGACGAAAGAGACCCCCGCACCCGGGATGCCGTATATAACGGTGGCCCCGGCGGGAAGTGATTCCACGAGCGCCAGCGAGCCGAGGTCCTCTTCCCCGTCGACCTCGATCAGGCCGCCCCCTTCCTCCACCAACTGTCGGACCGCCGATCGCAGCCGTCCGGTGAGCATACCGGCTGGGTTCTTCACCCGAAACCTCCGGCGGGCGGCGAGCGGTTCGAAGATGCTCGGATCGACCGGTTCGGCCCGTTGCGTCTTGAAATCGACGATCCCGATCAATGGAGGGTGGCCTAGAGCGATCGCCTGCGCTGTCACCCGGTCGCCGCACGCCCCGAACGTGGCCAGACCGAGGATCATCCGGTCCGCTTCGGCCCCGGCGACGATGGGGCCGTACGGCCGGGCTAGGTCCGGTCGGAGCGAGGCCGGGACGAGCCACGCGGCGTCGTCACTTGACCCGGAGGGCGTATCGGCCCGCGGCATGGATGTTCATCTTACGCGCGATCTCCGAGCGCTCCGGGTCGATGACGACCAGGTACCCCTGCCACTCCCGGGAGACCTCCCCGGAGCAGCGCGGGCATTTCGCCTGGTCGGTGATCGTGTGGCAGCTTTTGCACGCCTTGAGATTGATCATCGGTCGGTCCTTCAGCTCGCCGTCGCTTTTGCGGCCGGCTTCGCCACCGCTTTCTTCGGCGCCGGGGCGGCGGCCGGCTTCTTCCCGCCCCGCTCCTCGGATTTGCGGTGGATCTCGGTGATCCACTCGAACCGTCCGAGCGCGGGCTGGCGCATCGTCAGCCCGATGCGGCTGTCCCGGGGGGCGATCTCGGAGAGCGAGAGCGAAACGACCCGGGCGCGGACCTTGTAGCCGACCTTGAGGTCCTTCTTCGTCTCCACGCCGACGAGCCGCTGGTTGTGCTCGTCGATGTTCACCCGGTCGTCCATGATCTGCGACACGTGCAGTAGTCCGTCGAGCGGCCCGAACCGTACGAAGGCGCCGAACTTCCGGATCTCGACCACCGAGCCCTCGATGACCTCCTGGATCTCTGGCCGGAACAGGAGCGCCTGGTACTCGACCTCCTGGTAGACCCCGCCGTCGCCGTGGATGATGTGCCCCTCGCCGAGGCCACGGACGTCCCGGATCGCGACCGCGAGGCTCTGCCCGTCGACCAGCTTCCCCTCGAACTGCTGCTGGGCCAGCTCCGTCAGGACG
The DNA here is from genome assembly GCA_049285595.1 of Thermoplasmata archaeon. Classification (GTDB taxonomy): domain Archaea; phylum Thermoplasmatota; class Thermoplasmata; order Lutacidiplasmatales; family UBA184; genus Lutacidiplasma. Next base: position 37,768 of record JBAQAF010000008.1, on the reverse strand, counting down.
TTGTCGAGCTCCGCCCCGAGGCGCTCGGGCGGGATGCGGACGACGTCCCGGCGGTGGTCCAAGTAGTACATAGGCGGGCCGCGAGCGGCGCAGGATATAAGATGGTTGGGGGACGCCCCGCGGATATCGAAAACCGCGCCGCGCCGCTCTCGACCGGCGGGCGGCACCGGACTAGGCGCGGCGAAGCCCCAGCGCCCGATCGGTCGTTTCCATCGACGCGGGTCCCGCGATCTCGGGGGCGCAGATCGCCCGGATCGCATCGACGTTCTCCGGAACGACGATCGACTCCTGGTGGATCGCCTGGAAGAACCGTAGGTCGGCGCCGTCGAGCCGGACCCCTTCCTCCCAGAGGACGTTCTCCATCATGTCGTTGAACCCGAGGCCGCGGTCGCGGGCGTACTCCATCACCTGGGGGGTCCCTTCGACCCGCTCCCACCCCGCGAACAGGTGGAACCGCGGCGCGGCGCGGAACGCGGCGACGATCTCCGCCGCTGCGGCGGGGGGCCGCGCCAAGCGAACGTGGTTCGCATGGACGTGCATCAACGTCGTCGGCACGACGAGCGCCGTCGTGGCGATCGCGAGATCGGGATAGATCGTCCGGACGTCCGGGCCGTGGTGGGACGGCATCTGGAAGCTGGGCAAGATCCCATTGATCGGGCCGCGATTCGTCTCGGCGGGGTCCGAGGCGCGTCGGACGAGCGTGGCGTCCCACGATTCTACGCCCCAGCGCGAGAGCAGCACCGAGACGGCTCGGGCGATCCCGGTCGTATTGCAAGAGACGACCCGCAGCGTCCTCTTCGAGCGACAGGCGTCGTAGTTGCCCAGGGCACTGAACGACGCCTCCGCGACCTCCGCCTTCTCGCCGCCCTGGAAGATCGCTCGAAGCCCGAGGTCGCGGTAGTGCTTCGCGTTCTCCTTACCTACCTTCTCCGGGGAGCAATCGACGACCAGGTCGACTCGGCCGAGGAGGTCGTCGAGCGGACCGGCGACGGGAAGCCCGGCCGAGTCGAACTCGGCCTTCGTCGCCCCGCCGGCGAGGTAGAGGGGATACCCCTTCTCCACGGCCCGACGCGCCTCGAAGCTGGGCCGGGTCTTCGAGACGCCCACGACCGTCATGTCGGGCTGCTTCGCGACGGCGTCGGCGACGCGTTTTCCGATGGTGCCGTAGCCGTTCACCGCCACCCGGATCATCTCGCGACCCCTACCGAAACGGTCGGAGCCGCACGAGAGATAAAGGCGTATCCGCGCGCCGGCGACCCCGAACGCTTTAGCGCTCAGGAGCGGTCGCCGGCCGAGAGCCATGGATTTCCGACTGAGCGACGAAGAGCAGGCGTTCCAGGCCGCGGTCCGCAAGTTCGGCGACCGGGTCCTCCGCCCGAACGAGCGGAGGATCGATGCCGAAGGCCGCATTCCGGAGGAAGTACTCGCCGAGATGGCCCATCTCGGCCTGCTCGCGATGCCCGTCCCCACCGAGTACGGCGGGATCGGCGCCTCCGCGGTCCTGACGGAGCTCGCGGCCGAGGAGATCGGCCGGGGCGACTTCTCGATGGCGACCGCCGTCTTCTTCCTGCTCGAGGCCGGCTGGGGCCACATCCTTGCGCAGTACGGCACCGAAGAGGCGAAGCGCGAGGTTCTGCCCCCCGTCTGCGCGGGAAAGGCGTTCCTTGGGATCGCGACCACCGAACCTACCGGGGGTAGCGATCTCGCCGCGATGCGGACAACCTCCCGGAAGGACGGGTCGTCGTTCGTCGTGCACGGGGAGAAGTGCTACGTTTCCGGCGTGGAGGAGGCAAAGCGACTGGGGGGCGGGCACCTCACCCTCATGAAGGCCTCCGAAGGGGGGTTCCGGTTCGTCTACGTTCCGACCCGGCAGGAGGGGATCACCACCCAGAAGTTCGACAATCTCGGCCGCATGGGGATCTCCACCGGCGCGCTCACGTACGCCGACACCCGCGTGCCGTCCCGCTATCTGATCGGGCCGGACGGGAAGGGGTTCGACGTGGCGTTGGAGGGATTCTCGGTCGCGAGAACGTTCGTCAGCGCGGCGTGCATCGGGGCGGCGGAACGGGCGCTCGAGACCGGGATGAGCTACATCCGCGAGCGCACGGCGTTCGGCCAACCGCTGGGAAAGTTCGAGGGTATCCAGTTCGAGCTCGTTGACCTCTGGACGCAGGTCGAGGCGGTGAAGTGGCAGTGCCGCCGCGCGGCCTGGCTGCTCGACACGTATCTCCTCCGTGGTGACTCGTCGCACCGCTCCGAGATCAACCGCGCCGTCGCCTCGGTCAAGCTCACGGCTCCCCCGATCGCTTTCGAGTGCGTGAAGCGCGTGATGATGTGGTTCGGAGCGGCCGGCTACACGAAGGACGTCGGTCTCGAGCTCGGGTTCCGGGGCGTGATGAGCTACCTCGTCGGCGCCGAAGGGGGACTCAATATCATGCGGATCATCCTCGGCCGCGAGCTCCTCGGCAAGGAGTTCCTACCGTACAAGTGACGTCGATCCCCGCCGCTCATCGCACCCCGCCGCACGCGATCCGCGAGCGGGCGTTCCACGCGTGGCTCGCGCGCACGCTCCCCGCGGGCCGCTCCGGCGGGCTTCCGCTCGGGGACGATGCGGCGGTCCTGCGTCCGCCTCCCGGATCGGTGGCGGTCGTTACGACCGATTCGCTCGTCGAAGGGACCCATTTCCTCCGCAACTCTCCTCCGCTCGATATCGGTCGGGCGGCGACGTCGGTGAGCCTTTCCGATCTCGCCGCGAAAGGCGCGACCCCCGCCGGCCTCCTCGTATCACTGATCGTTCCGGCGGGAACCCCCCAGCGATGGGCCGAGGCGGTCGTCCGCGGGAGCGAGGCGGCCGCGGCGAAATTCGGGGCCCACGTCATCGGCGGGGACACCAAGGCCGGCGGGCTCAGGGCCGTGGTGAGCACGGCGATCGGCTGGGGACGGGAGCGCCGGCTCGCCCCCCGCTCGGGGGCGCGCGTAGGGGATGTCCTCGTCACCACCGGTTCGGTCGGCCGAGGAGGTCTCGCGTACGAGCGTTCGCGGCGCGGTCCGGGAGATCGTCGCGCGGCGCTCCGCGCCCTCCTCGACGTCCGACCCCGCGTTCGGGAGGGAGTCGTCCTCGCCCCGCAGGTTCATGCGATGCTCGATACCTCGGACGGGCTCGCCGAAGGGTGCCGGTTGATGGCGGCGGCGAGCGGGGTCCGAACGATCGTCCAGGACCGAGCCCTCCCGATCGATCCGGCGCTCGCCCGGGAGAACCTGTCGGAGCGACGGCGCCGCTCCGTCGCCTTCTTCGGGGGCGACTACGAGCTGCTCGCCGCGGTCCCGGCCGAGCGGGTCGACGCCGCGATCCGTTCGGTCCGGACCGTGGGGGGCCGGCTCACCCGGATCGGGGAGGTCGCGCGGGGGCACGGAGCGATCCTGGTCGTCCGCGCCAAGGAACGGCCGATGCCCCGGGCGGGGTGGGATCCGTTCGTGCGGCGCCGCGCCCCCTGAGTCCCTCCCCCCGGGGAGTCCCGTGGGCCGGTCTCGCAGGGTTCACGTTACGCTCAAGTAGCCCCCGCCGGCTCACCGCCGGCCGAGGGATCCCTATGCCCACGAGCGAATCCACCATCAACCCGTTCGAGACGGCGAAGAAGCAGATCGATATCGTCGCGGACCTTCTCGGCCTGCATGGCGGGATCCGCGAGGTGCTGAAGCACCCGAAGCGGGAGCTGACGGTCAACTTCCCGGTTCGGATGGACAGCGGCGATTTCCGCGTCTACACGGGGTACCGGGTCCAGGACAACATGGCCCGCGGGCCAACGAAGGGCGGGATCCGCTACCACCCGCAGGTGACCCTCGACGAGGTTCGGGCGCTCGCGGCGTGGATGACGTGGAAGTGCGCCGTCGTCAACATCCCCTACGGGGGCGCCAAGGGCGGCATCATCTGCGATCCGAAGTCGATGTCGAAGGGGGAGCTCGAACGCCTCACCCGACGCTACGCGAGCGAGATCTCCCTCATCATCGGCCCCGAGATCGACATTCCGGCGCCCGACGTCTACACCGACGCCCAGACGATGGCGTGGATCATGGACACCTACTCGATGCAGAAGGGCTACTCCGTCCCGGGGGTCGTGACGGGAAAGCCGATCAGTCTCGGCGGCAGCGAGGGCCGAGGCGAAGCGACCGGCCGCGGATGCGCCTACGTCGTGCGCGAGGCGTCGAAGGACATCGGCCTGCGCGTCAAAGGCGCAACGCTCGCGGTCCAGGGATTCGGCAACGCGGGCTCGATCGCCTCCACGCTCCTGTACGACGAGCAGGGGGCGATCGTCGTCGCAGCCTCCGATTCGAAGGGTGGGGTCTACAAGGCGGACGGATTCAACCCCCACGCGCTCGAGGAGTACAAGCACCAGACCGGCTCGGTCGTCGGCTTCCCGGGGACGAAGGCGATCTCGAACGAGGAGCTGCTCGAGACGAAGGTCGACATCCTGATCCCCGCGGCGCTCGAGAACCAGATCACGGCGAAGAACGCGGACAAGATCCAGGCGAAGATCGTCGCCGAGGCCGCGAACGGCCCGACGCTCCCCGAGGCCGACATCGTGCTGTACCAGAAGGGCATCACCGTGCTGCCCGACATCCTCGCGAACGCGGGGGGCGTGACGGTGAGCTACTTCGAGTGGGCGCAGGACATCCAGGGGTACTTCTGGGCGCTCGAAGAGGTCCGCCAGCGCCTCGAGCGCGTGATGGTGAAGTCGTACGCCGACGTGCACAAGCTCGCGGTCGAGCGCAAGGTCCACAACCGGACCGCCGCGTACATGCTCGCGGTCCAGCGGGTCGTCGACGCGATCCAGACCCGGGGGATCTACCCGTAATCTCCTCCGGCGGCACCCCGCGATGGCCGACCTCCCGAGGTGCCGCCGAGCCGATTGGAGCGACCTCGACCGGTGGGCCGACGCGATCGCCGCGCGGGTCCGCGCAGCGGGGACCCTCCCGGAAACGATTGTCGGTCTGACCCGGGGCGGCTGGGTCCCGGCCCGGATGCTCGCGGATCGTCTCGGGGTGAAGCGGCTCGTCTCGCTCCGCGCCCAGCATTGGGGGGTGACGGCGACCCGGGACGGGGCCGCCACGCTCACGGAGGGACTCTCGGGCCCGGTCCGCGGAGAGGCGGTCCTCGTCGTCGACGACATCACGGACACCGGAGAGAGCCTGCGGCTCGCGGTCGCCCATGTGATGGAGAACGGTCCGGAACGGACCGAGAGCGCCACGCTCCTGCACATCACGGGGGCGTCGTTCGTCCCGACGTTCTATGCCGAGGAGCTGCGGCGGGAGGAGTGGGCGTGGATCGTCTTTCCCTGGAACTACTGGGAGGATCTCCGAGCGCTCGCGGGACGCGCGGCCGAGTTCGGCCCCGGGACCGAGGCGGTACGCACGACGCTGCGGGAGCGCTGTGGCCTCGACGTCCCCCGATCGGACCTCGAGCGGATCGCCGCCGAGCCGCGCGCCTAACCCAGGGGCCGGGCGCCGCCGCGGGCGACCGCCTTGAAATGTTGCTGGATCACACCCGCCCCGATCACGAACCCGAGGCCCGTCACGATCAGGCCGGCGAGCAGCGGGATGTCCGAAGCGCCGGTGATCCCCTGGAGGTACCGGACCAGGAACACCGTCCCGTAGCTGACGAACCCGGTGCCGATGATCGACGTGGCGGCCACGAGGAACGAGCGCGGGAACCGTCCGAGAGCGAACATGCGGCGGATCGCCCGGCCGGTCTCGAAGACGAGCGCGCCGAGGATCCACCAGAGTAGGCCCGCCTGCAGGAACAAGAGGAGGCGGTCGAGCACCGGCGCGGAGCTCCCCGCGTACAGATTGTATCCCGTGAGGAAGCCGACCCCGATCAGCGCGACCGTGAAGAGCCCGAAGCCGAAGGCGACCGATCCTTGACGGATGTCGCTCGAGGCGCTGCGGAGCGCGTCGATGATCGACTCGTCGATGTCGAACGTCCAGAAGATCAGATAGATCCCGAGGACGATCGCGAGGCCGATCACCCCCCAGAGCAGGACCCCGCCGGCGGCCGCGATCCCGAGGATCAGGAGGACGAGCGCGAACGGAAGGACCGTCTTCGCGCGCAGTTTCGGGTCCTTGAGCGCCCGTACGAGCGTGTAGTACGTCGATTCGATCGTCGCGCTCTGGCGAACGAAGACCCGGCGGATCCCGTCGATGCGGATCCGCGAGGCGAGGATCGGGTAGAGGTACTCGTCCTCCGCCCCGTCGCTCACGAGGTACGCGGCGCTCGGGGAGACCTGGGCGATCACCCGGTCGAACTGCTCGGCCACCCGCCGGTCGGAAAGGACCCCGACCTTCGCCGCCCCCGTAAGAACGCAGACCTCGACCTCCTCGCCGGCGCCGCGCAGCTCGTCGAGCAGGCTGATCGCGGCGAACACGGCGTTCGTGTCGGCGTCCTCGGGGTCGACGACCGCGAGGCGGACGGCCGCGTCGAGGACGTTGGCCCGGCCGATCACCGGCCCAGCGACCTCGGCCTTGCGGCCGAGATCGTCGTCCCGGTCGACACAGACCACGAGGCGCATGGCCCGTGGACTAGAGCGGGCGGACCGCTTAACAACTTGGTTTCGCGAACCGCCGACGGCGGGCTCCGGCGAGGAACGGCCCCCGTGGTCCGGCCGCCCCCGCCGGTAGGTTTATACTCGCCCGCCGCCCCTTGCCGCCCTCCCGATGGTCGCGCTACCGGACAAGCGGACCGCCTTCATCGACTGGTACCTCGCCGTCGTCGAGGCCGCCGATCTCTCCGACAAGCGCTACGGCATCAAGGGGATGAACGTCTGGACAAGGTACGGGTTCCGGGCGCGCCGAAACCTCGACCGGGTGCTCGTCCGGGAGGCCGAGGCGAGCGGGGCGGAGGGCGTCGAGTTCCCCGCCCTGATCCCCGCGACCGAGTTCGCGAAGGAGAAGGAGCACATCCAGGGGTTCGACGACGTGGTGTATTGGGTGACGAAGGGCGGCCTCTCCGAACTCGACGTTCCGCTGGTCCTCCGACCGACGAGCGAGACGGCGATGTACCCGATCTTCGCCCTCTGGGTCCGCTCGCACAAGGACCTCCCGCTCAACGTCTACCAGATCGTCAACACGTTCCGCTACGAGACGAAGACGACCCGGCCGTTCATCCGCGTTCGGGAGATCCACTTCTTCGAGGAGCATAGCTGCCAGGCCGACGAGGCGCACGCGACGGAGCGCGTCGCGACGAACCTCGCGGCCTTCCGGCGCATGGCGGCGTCGTTCGCCCTGCCGTACCTCCCGGTCCGTCGGCCCGAATGGGACAAGTTCGCCGGCGCCCACTACTCGGTCGCGCTCGACATCCCGATCGGCGAGTCGCGGACGCTCCAGATCGGCAGTGTCCACCACTACCGGGAGAACTTCTCCGTCCCGTACGGGATCCGCTACGAGGCCGCCGACGGGAGCCAGCGGCCGGTCCAACAGACGACGTTCGGCCTCTCCGAGCGCCTGCTCGGAGCGATCCTCGCCGTGCACGGTGACGAGAAGGGCGCCGTCTTCCCGAGCGAGATCGCCCCGTACGAGGTCGTGATCGTGCCGATCCTGAGCGGCGAGTCGGGGCCGGCGGTCGAACAGATCGCGGCGGAGATCGCCGTGCGGCTCGTCCGGGCCGGGCGACGGGTCCACCTCGACCGGGGAGACGAACGGCCCGGCGCGAAGTACTACCGGTGGGAGCTCAAGGGGGTGCCGCTCCGCCTCGAGGTCGGGAAACGGGAGGCGGAGGCGCGCCGAGCGACCGCCGTCGATCGTCGGGGCACGAAGAGCTTCGTGAGCCTCGACGGGCTCGAGGCGGAAGTGGCGGAACGCCTCGCGGCGTTCGACCGGTCGCTCGCCGAGGCGGCGGCGACGCGGTTCAAGGACGCCTTCTCCGTCGCGGCCCACCTCGACGAGCTCGCGCAGTCGGACCGGGTCCGTCTCGTCGGCTGGTGCGGCCGAGAAGAGTGCGGCCACGCGGTGGAGAAGGCGATCGACGGGGCCCTCCTCGGAACCCCGGAAGAGGCGCTTCCGTTCCCGATCGACCCGCCGACCCGATGCATCGCCTGCGGGGCGAGCGAGTCGGTCCGTTGGGCGCTGGCCGGGCGACCGCTCTAGGCTGAGCGTCCCGGTTCCGGCGCCGGGGCGGGCGGGTTCGGCATGACGAGCCACATCCCCGCGAGGCCGAACAGCAATAGAGTGATCGTGACCGCGTAGACCCCATTGTCGAGCCAGACGTTGAACGTAAGCCCCCACCAGAGGTAGAAGGCGACGGCGAGCACGACGAGCGTGGCGAACGCCCAGAACGTCACCTTGCGGGAGGTCGACATCTGCGAGATCCGTCCCCGCTCGGGTTCGCTCTCGAGCTCGTCGTCGGCCATCGACGCCGTCGAGCCGGGATGCGTTAGATAACCCTTGCGGACCGAAGGCGTCGTGGCTCGAGCCGCCGGCGCTCCGCGTTGGGGGGGTTTAACTCACTGCCCGAGGTACTGGGCGTCCGATGGAGGGCCGTTCGTCGTCGGGTCCCCGGACCCGAGCTTCCGCCCCGGCGCTCCCCCCTCTCTCTCCGGAAGAGCACCGGATCCTCGCCTACGCGAGCGCCGTCGGCTCGGAGTTCGATTTCGGTCTGCTCGTGGAGGCGATGGGGATCGACGAGGAGACGCTCTCCGAGCAGCTCGAACGACTCGTACGGCGAGGGGTGCTGAACGAGCGCGCGGGAGGCGAACGGTTCGCCTTCGCGGAAGAGGGGTACCGGGCCGGGGTCTACCGGTCGCTCACCGAGAGCCGTCTGCGCGTGCTGCATCGCAAGATCGCCGAGGTATTGGAGCGGCGGGAGCCGCGACCGGCGCCCGCGGTCCTCTCTGAGCTGGGACGGCACTACTTCCTGGGAAAGATCCCGGCCAAGTCCTACGAGTTCAACCGTCGGGCCGCGGCGAACGCGCGCGAAGCCGGGGAGACCGACGTAGCGATCCACCATCTCGAGCGGGCGGCCGTCGAGCTCGCGGTCCTCGGCGGCGACCGCCGGGCCGAACGGGCGGAGATCGCCGAGACCCTCGGAGATCTCAGCTACGCCTCCTCGCGATTCCGGGCGGCCGACCACTTCTACGAGGAGGCGCTCGAGCAGATCGGCGGCGCCGAGCCCCGGTTCCGGGGGCGGCTGCTGCTCGCTCGTGCCGAGGTCGCTCGCGAGAACTTGGACCCGGGCGCCGCGATCGACGGAGCCGGGAAGGCCCTGAGCCTCTTCGAGCAAGCCGGCGACCACATCGGAGTCGCTCAGACGTACCGTCTCCTGGGGCGGGTCGCCTTTCAGCAAGGGTCGTACCGCGAAGCGCTCGACCAGAGCATGCGCGCGCTCGAATCGCTCCCCGAATCGGTCGAGCTGAGCGTGATCGGCCAGCTGTCGATCGATATCGGCAACGCGTTCGCCATGCTCGGCGAGGAGGTGCGGCCGGTCGCGATCGAGTGGTACGAGCGGGCGGTCAAACGCCTCCGGGTCGGGGCGTCGCAGGTGGACCTTACCCGAGCGCTCCACAACCTCGGCGTCGCGGTCGGCGAGACGCGTCCGCAGGAGGGGCTCGAGTACCTCCAGGAGGCGAAGGGGACCGCCGAGAGGGGTCACGATACGCGGGCGCTCGGAAGGGCGCTCCTCGCCGGGGTCGAGATGCGACTCGCGCTCGGACAGGTCGAGGAGGCGGAGCGCGACAACGAGCAGGCGGGGCGGCTCCTCGAACAGCTGTCGGACGGCCTCGGACTCGAACAGGTGGAGGCGAATCGGGGGTTGATCGCGGAGCGCGGAGGTCAGTGGGACGACGCGAGCGTGGCGTACGAGCGGGCCGCCGAGATGGCCCGCACCAACCATATCCTCGCGGACGAGGCGGAAGCGCGGTTCCACCTGGCGCGACTCCGGTTCAAGACCCGGGATATCGAGGGTGCCCGCGAGGCGTTCCGCCAGGCGACCGAGCTCCACGTCACCGAGCTTTCCCCGCGGCTCGCGCACGCCTACGAGCAGTTGAAGCGCGATCTGGAGACGGTCGGTACGGCGCCCGCGACCGGCGAGCGGACCCCCGCAGGGACCGGGGCGGCACCCGGCGGCCGAGGACTATAATATAAGCCGGGACCGGGGTCGTCGGCTCCGTGGCGGACGCCCCCCGTCCCGGCGGCGACACCCCGCGCCCGTTCGTCGGCCGCGCCGACCTCTGGACGGAGGTCGACCGATTGCTCGAGGAGACGAGCGGGGGCCGCGGCGGGGGCCTCCTGTTCACCGGTCCCGGGGGGATCGGCAAGACCGAGCTCCTCGGAGCGACGGTCGCGCACGCCGAGCATCGCGGATTCCGTGTCGGCGTCGGCCGAGCGTTGCCGGACGAGATGCCCGCGCCGTTCACCCTCGTTCGCGATCTCGTCGCCACCCTCGCCGCCTCCGAGGAGGAGGCACCCCCCGAACCGGACGCGCTCCCGATGTCGAACCTCCCGGTGATGTTCCTCCCGGTCCCCGAGCCGTTCGCGGTCGCGCCGGCAGAACCGGACGCGCCGCGACCGGGGACGCTCGCCTCCGATGACCTCGAACGGATCCTCGCCCCGCTCGGTGCCTCCGGGGTCGAGGGACTCGGCGCCGGCCGCGAACGCCTGTTCGCCCGGCTCGTCGAGCAGATCCTCCGGTTCGCCACGACCCGGCCGCTCCTGCTCGCGATCGATGACCTCCCGTACGTCGACCGCTCATCGCTCGAGTTCCTGCGACGGCTGGGCGGCGAGCTCGCCAGCGCCCGGGTCGCGGTCGTGGCGACGATGGGACACGAGGCGGACGTCCCCGAAAGGGCGCGGGAGCTCGTCCTCGCGCTCGGACGGTCGCCGACGTTCCGGTCGATCACCATCCGCCCGCTCTCCGTGCTCGAGGTCGCCGATTTCGTCACGTGGCTCCAGCACGGCACCGTTCCAGCGCCGTCGGACGTCGAGCGATGGCACGCCCAGACCGACGGCAATCCGCTCTTCCTCGAACAGGTCGTCCGCGCATCGCTCGGGGACGGTCCCCGCGAGCCGGTCCCGTCGGACGGACCTCCCGACCTGGTCTCCGTGCTACTGGCCCGTCTCGGCTCGCTCGACGATAACGAGCAGCGGGTGCTGACGTACGGCGCCGTCCTGGGACGCGAGTTCGACTTCGCCCGCCTCGCGGCGGCCGCCGGGGTCGAGGAGGAGCGGCTCTCCGAAGCGCTCGATCGCCTGGTGCTCGCCGGGCTTCTGCGGGAGAAGGGCGGGGAGGTGTACGAGTTCGTTTCCGAGGCCGTGCGCGCGAGGGTCTACGCGAATCTCACGGAGACCCGACGCCGCATCCTCCATCGCCGGGTGGGGGCGGCGCTCGAGGCGCGCGGAGGGACGAGCAACTTCGAGCTCGCCCGACAATTTTACCTCGGGCGCGATTACCCGAAGACCGTCGAATACAACCTACGGGCCGCGGAGACCGCGACCCGGTCGTTCGCCCTGGACGCCGCGGTCTCCCATCTCGCGCGGGCGCTCGAGGCCGAGCGGCACCGCGCCGACCCGGATCCCCGACGTGAGGTCCGTCTCCTCACGGAGTATGGGCGGCTGCTGCACGAGACCGCCGACCTGGTTCGATCGGAGGAGACGCTCGACGCCGCGGTCGCGCTCGCGCGAACGACCCCGTCGCACGAGCTCGAGCTCGGTCGAGTCCTGCTCGCCCTCGCCTGGACCCGGGTCGACCGCGCGATGTTCCCCGCCGCGGAGGCGCTCGCCCAGGAGGCGCTCGAAATCCTCGGGCGGACCGGGACGCCGCGGGACCGCCTGTCGGCCCACCGGGTCCTCGGCAACGTGTACTGGCGTACGGCCGATCTACCCCGCGCCGAGGAGCACCAGCGGATCGCCCTCGAGATCGCCGAACGGGAGGGGACACCGATCGAGCGAGGCCATGCCCTCGTCGACGTCGCGAACACCCTCGTTCCTCAGGGCGGCGACCAGCTCGAGGTCGCGATGGGGATGTATGCCCGGGCCGCCGAGCTGTTCGCGACCGCCGACGACCCGAGCGCCCGCGCCCGGGTCCTGATGAACCGGGCCGTCCTGGAGTTCGGGGCCGGTCGGGCCGCGGCGGCGTTCGAGGATCTCAACGCCGCGCTCGCCTCGGCGGAACGCTCGCGCTCGCCGCTCTGGATCGGCTACTGCCTTCTCAACCTCGCTCAGTGGAAGGCCGAAGCGAAGGACGTCCCCTCCGCGGAGACCGCCCTGGCGAGAGCGGAGACGACGCTCGCGCCGCTCGCCGATGGGCTCGCGCTGCAGCAGATCGCGATGGCCCGGGGGATGATCGCGGAGGCGTCGGGGCGGTACGGGGACGGCGAAGCGAGCTACCGGGACGCGCTGGGGCAGGCACGCGGCATGCACCTCGCCGCCGAGAGCTCCGAGATGCTGTTCCGGCTCGCCCATCTGGCGTTCCGGCAGGGTGACCGGGCCGCGGCCCGACGCTGGCTCGACGAGGCGATCGCGAGCGGGGTCGCCCGGCATCGTCCGGACCTCGAGCCACGGCTCCGGGCGTTGCGGACGCAACTCGGCACCGGTCGGTGACCGTTCGGGTTAAGCCCCGCGCCCCGCTCGCCGGATGTGGTCGGAGGCGCGCCGGCGGGCCGGACGGCGTCCGACGGCTCGCCGTATCCCGACCGGACCCGTCCGACGTTCGAGCGGGACGTTCGCTCGATGTTCTCCCACATCGCCGCGGGCTACGAGGGATTCGACCATCTCGCCTCCCTCGGGCAGGATTTCCTCTGGCGGCCGCGTGCCCTCTGGGAGCTCGACCGGTTCCGGCACGGTCCCGTCCGATCGGCGCTCGACGTCGGCTGCGGCACCGGAGAACTCGCGCGCGCGCTCGCCCACCGCTACCGCGACGCCCGGGTGCTCGCGAGCGACTTCACGCGCCCGATGCTCGCGCGGGCACGGGCCGACCGGGGATCCCGCGCGCTCGGCGACCGTCTCTCCTTCGCGGCGGCGAACGCGGGGCGTCTTCCGTTCGCGGACGGGCAGTTCGATCTCGTCACGAACGCGTTCGTGGCTCGGAACCTGAGCGACCTGTCCGGGTCGTTCGCCGAGCTACGTCGCGTCCTGCGACCGGGCGGCGTCCTGCTGACGCTCGAGATCACCGAGCCACGGTCAGGGACCTGGAGGAGCCTCTTCCACGCCTATTTTGACACGGTGGTGCCGCTGCTCGGCCGGGCCGCCGGAAGCGAGGGTCCGTACCGCTACCTTCCCGAGTCGCTGCGGACCCTGCCGCCCCGCGCGGCCCTGGTCGCCCTCCTCCGGGGGGCCGGGTTCCCCCGGGTGATCGCCCCGACCCAGTCCGGGGGGATCGTGACGACGTTCCTCGCCGAAGCGGGTGCCCCGGACGACCAAAGCCGTTAAGCGACCGCGGGCCCGTCGAGCGGCGTGGCCGCCCCCTCGTTCGACGCCTTCCGCTACGCCCACGCCCATCGTACCGAGATCGCGTGGCTGTCGCAGAACACCAACCACCTGGTTCCCCCGGACGCGATCCGCGCGGCGCTCGAGGAGGCGATCCGAGAGCGACGGTACGAAGGGTATCCGCTCGCGTCGGGCGATCCGGAGCTGATCGAGCTCGTTCGCGCCGACCTGGGCCTCTCGGGGATGAGCCCGTTCCTGACGGGCGGAGGGACCGAGTCGCTCTACATGATCGCCCGGGCGCTCCTCGAACGCGGCCAGGAGGTGATCGCCTCCGACCCGAGCTACCTCGTCATCCACCGGTTCGTCGATCTCTCGGGCGCCCGGACGAAGACGCTCGACATCTACCAGCCCCCCTACCGCCTGACCGCGGACCGGGTCCAGGAGGCGATCGGGCCGTCGACCCGGATGATCCTGCTCATCGACCCCTTGAACCCGCTCGGCTCGGGGTACCCGCGGGAAGAGGTGCGGGCCCTCGCCGAGATCGCGCACGACCGACATCTGATCCTGCTCAACGATGTGACGTACCGCGATTTTTCCGAAGGGCATGCGCTCGCCGCGGAGTTCGCTCCGGAAGAGACGGTGACCGTTTGGTCGGTCTCGAAGAACTGTGGGCTGGCGGGAATGCGGCTCGGCGGGTTCGTCGCTCCCCCCGAGATGAGCGCAGCGATCGCACGCTACAACACCAACGACCTGGGGGTCAACGTGCTGGCCCAGGTCGCCGCGAAGGCAGCGCTCCGGACGAAGTCCGCCTGGATCGGCGGGGTCGTCCGGCAGACCCGGGAGAACGGGGAGCGGGTCCGGTCCGTCGTGGAGGGGGTCCCCGGAACGTCGCTTCCCGTCTATCCTTCCCGCGCGAACATGATGGTGATCGACATCGCGGAGACCGGGGTCGCCCCCGAGGCGCTCCAGGAGGAGCTGTTGCGCGACCACGGGGTGTTCGTCCGGGCCGGCAACTACCTTTCCCCCGCGCACGGCCGCCGGTTCGTGCGCCTTTCGTTCTCCAATCCCCCGAACGACATCGAGCGATTCGCGCGCGCGTTCCCCGAGGCGATGCGGGCGCTCGACGCGCGCCTGCCGGCCCCGAGCGCGCGCTAGCGTCACGGACGGCCCGCGCCCCCTGCCCGCGGGTCGGCACGTTTTTGGCCCGGTCGTGCTACCGTACGTCGATGGCACGCTTGCGGCGGGTCACGGTCCCCGGCCGCCGGTCGTTCGAGTACGTCGCCCAGGGGACCGGGCCGGCGACGCTCCTCGTGCACCCGGGGGGCCCGGGGCTCACGTACCACTATCTGCGACCGCTCCTTCGGCTCGCGAACAAGAACCTGCGCGTGATCCTGTTCAACCCGCGCGGTGCGGGCCACAGCTGGGGACCGCGACGGGCCGCCGACTTCACCGTCCAGAACCTCGCCGAGGACGTCGAGGCGATCCGGCGCGCGCTCAAGATCCGCGAGCTCCATCTGCTCGGCTACTCCGCGGGCGGGTTCGCGGCGCTCGAGTACGCCCACCGCTACGAGCGCCACCTTACCTCCTTGCTCCTGTGCGCCTCCGCGGGGAGCGCCGAGGAAGTGCGCGCCGCCTACCGGCTCATGATCAGTTCGGCGTCTCCGCGGCAGCGCAAGCGCCTGCGCGAGCTGACCCGGGCCAAGGCGTTCGAGGACCCAGAGTACAAGGCACTCTCCGAAGCGATCGCTCGGCCGTTCCAGACCCGCTTCTTGCGCTCCGATCCCCCCGACTGGAAGGCGACGAAGGTCAGCCCCGCCGTGTACCGGGCGATGATGACCCGGACCGGGGACGAGTTCGTGGTCGACGGCACGATCGCCGGCTGGGACGGCCGGCGCTACTACTCCAAGATCGAGGTCCCGACGCTCGTGGTCGTCGGACGGTACGATTACTTCCTCGAGCCGTCGGTCGAGATGAACGAGCGGATCGAGCCCGCCCACCTGCGGGTCCTGCCGCGCTCGAGCCATCTCGCCGTCCAAGAGCAGCCCCGGGAGTTCATCGGAACGATCCGCGAATTCCTCGGAGACGTCACCGGCGGCTGACGCCGCCCCGGGGTCCGGCCCCCCCGGTAGGCGTATAGGCCCGGGCGGCCTCGTTCGGTGGAGGCGACCCGTGGGGAATGCGAAGGAGGCCGACGGCGCCCGGAACTCCGCCGACGAGACGGTCCGACTCCGCGTCACGCCCGGAGCGCGCGAGGCGATCGGCGCCGCGCTCCAAGGGCGGCCCGCCGGCTCCGGAGTTCGGTTATGGGTCGAGCGCGGGCTGCATCCCCACGCGCAGATGATGATCGACCACGCCTCCCCCCGCGACCTGCCCGTCGAGGTCGCTGGGCTGTTGCTCCTCGTCGACCGCGCGAGCGTGGCGTTCCTCCGCGACGCCGAGATCCGCTACCGGAACGACCAGACCCCGCCGGGGTTCGAGGTCGTCGGACCGTTCCTCCCGAGTCGGCCCGTCCCCGCAGCGGCCCCGGCCCCGGGTTCCTCCCCCGCCGCCACGTCCGGACCGGCGCCCCCGTTCGAGGAGAAGGTCCGGGAGGCGCTCAAGAACATCTACGATCCCGAGATCCCGATGAACATCGTGGACCTGGGCCTCCTCTACGACATGCAACTCGCGAAGGACGGGGGCCTCAAGATCCGGATGACGATGACCAGCCCGGGCTGCCCCTCGATCGAGGAGCTCGTGCGCGAGGTCGAGGCCGCGGCCCGCGCTGCGTCCGGGGTCGCCCGCGTCGAGGTCGAGGTCGTCTGGGAGCCCCCGTGGGGACCCGAGCGGATGACCGACTTCGCCCGCCGCCAGTTCGGCTACGCCTAGCGCCGGGCGTCAGCGGCCCTGGTCGGCCCCGAACCAGTCGCGGAATCTCCGGACGTTGGCGATCGTGCCGAGGATGAGCAGCGCGTCGCCGGGGTGCAACGGGCGCTCCGGCTCCGGGTCGACGTGCAGGGTGAACCGGTCCCCCTCCTCCGCGCGGGCGTAGCCGATGAGGATGCAGCCGGTCGCGCGGCGGACGAGGATCTCGGCCGCCCCGAACGACTGGGACGAGATCGGGGTCGTGGGTGAGAGGAGATACTCCTGGATGTCCGAGCGCGCCGACCCTTCGCTCAGGTCTTCGAGGGCGGTCGCGACGTCGGGCTCGAACGCGGCGCTCGCGCAGAGACGTCCGCCCATGTCGGCCGGACTCGCGACGTACGTCACCCCAGCGAACCGGAGGGTCTCCCGCAGCTCGGGCCGGGCGACCGACACCACGACCCGCACGCCCGGCGCGATCGCGCGGACGTTGAGGGCGGCGATCATGTTCGTCGCGTCGTCCGCCGTGCAGACGATGACCGCGTGGGCGGACGGGACGTTCGCCCGGGCGAGGATCTCCCGGTCGGCCGGCGGGCCGTACGTCACGTAGAGCCGATCCTCCCGCGCGAGCGTCCGAACGTTCGCCACCTCGTCGACCCGCTCCGTGACGACCGCGATCCGCTGCTCCTGCTCGAGAAGCTCGCGGACGGCCGACTGGCCCACGGGAGAATACCCCAGGACGACGATGTGGCCGGTCATCGCGGTGCCGAGAGTGCCCAACACGCGATGTTGGGACTCCTCCGAGACGACGCCGATGACGAGCGTGACGAGGTAGGCGCCGAGAAACACTTCCGTGCCCGCGATCCCTATCGTGAACAGCTTGGCCGAGACAGTCGTCGGTACGACGTCGCCGTAGCCGATCGTGGAGAGCGTGACGATCGCCCAATAGAACGAATTGAGGACCCCTTCGTGGCCTCCGTCGAGCGCAAAGAACCCGACGGCGGCGACGACGAGCACGGCGACGTAGGCGACGAGGAACTTCCAGAGTCGGCGGAATAGGAGCGTCGAATAGCCGATCCGGCCGCGCACCACGTCGCCCGTACCGGGACCGGTTCCTAACCGTTTCCGACCCTCGTCGGTCCGGCCGGCCGCGCCGAACGCGCCGAGCGTCCGGGGCAAACCGTAAATAGCGAGCCCCGAGTGGGCCGCTCCTTGACGGCCGCCGCCGGCGTCGCGGCCCCGGGAAAGTTGAGCGTGAACGATCGTTCTTCGACCCTTCTCCCCGGGCCCCAGGAGTACACCCGCTTCGAGCGGGCACGCATCCTCGGTGCCCGTGCCCTGCAGATCTCCCTCGGCGCTCCGCTGCTGATCGACCTTCCGTCGACGCTCGTCGATCCGGTCGAGATCTCCGAGCTCGAGTTCGCGGCGAACCGGATCCCGATCACGGTCCGACGCGGCCCGCCCGTCTAGCGCGCTACTCCACGCCGGCCGACGCGAGCGCGTGGCGGCAGTCGCACGTGGACGGGCCGGCGAGCCGGGGAAGAAGCGCGGCGATGATTCGGCCCATGCGGTCGACGTTGCGCTGCATCGTCTCGATGATCTCGCGCGTTTCGACCGGACGGTCCGCCCAGACGTCAAAATCCGTGACCATCGCGAGGCAGAGGTAGCAGAGCGCCCGTTCGCGCGCAAGGGTCACCTCGGGCACGAGTGTCATGCCGATCACGTCGGCGAACGTGCGGAAGTACGCCGACTCGGCCCGAGTGCTGAAGCGAGGACCTTCGACGCAGACGTAGGTCTTCCCCTCCACGAGCGGCCGGTCGAGCAGTCGCCCGACGTCGGCCGCGCGGCGCGTGAGGTCCGGGCAGAACGGGTCCGCGAGCGACACGTGGTAGACCTTGCCGCCGTCATAGAACGTCGTGGGCCGCTGCTTGGTGAAGTCGACGAACTGGTTCGGGAGCACGAACGTGCCCGGGGCGAGCTCCTCGCGCAGCGATCCCACCGAGCTCACGGTCACGATCGCCTCGGCCCCGAGGGTAGCGAGGGCGTCAACGTTCGCCCGGTAGTTCACCCGGTGCGGGGGGATCGAGTGGCCGGGCCCGTGGCGAGCCAGGAAGAGGACGCGCATCCCTCCCACCTCGCCCTCCTCGACCGGACCGGACGGGGCCCCCCACGGCGTCGTTACCCGGTGGCTCGCTCGGGCCGCGCCGTCGAATATCCCGTGGACCCCGGAGCCACCGATCACGCCGACGGTCCGGCGCGGTGGGGCCGTCACGGCCCCCCGGAACTCGATGGCCGGGCGCGCACGAGGAGGCGGGCCATCACGACCTCGCCGCGCGTCCGCTCGAGCAGGACGCGGGCCTGATCCTGCTTCGGCTTCAATTGCACGATCGCGCGGGAGGCGTCAAAGCGCATCAGCGTCTCCGCGAGGCGCTCCATCAGGAGCAACAGCGTCTCGGCACCGGGGAGGTCCTCGCGGCCGAGCCGGTCGAGCACGAGGCGTCGGACCTCCCCGACGACGTCGCCGAGGCCGAGCAGGTACGGTTCGGGCTCGACCCCGAGCTCCGAGGGGGTCGGGAGGGGCGAGCGCTCGAGGATCGCGGCGAGAAGGCACGCCTCCACCGCCTCCTGGAAGGCGTCCAGCGCGACGGGTTCGTCCGCGCGACCGTCCCGTCGGAGGACGGCGGAAAGCTCGGCGAGGGTGCGTCGAACATCGGCGAGCTCCCCCGGCGCGACGCGGTCGGTGTGCAGGCGGGAGACGGTCGCTTGCGAGAGACGGCGGAGCCGACGGGCCTGCTGGTAGAGCGCCTCGCGGCGCTGTTCCCGATCGCGAAGATGTCCCTCGATGGCGACGAGCACCGGCTCCGCGATCGGGGCGGCTCCGCCCCGCGGGTCAACGGTAGAGGGTGAACCGGTCCCCATCGTTCCCTCCGTCCAGCAATCCGAGGCGCACGCCGGCGTCGAGCCAGCCGTGGGCGTAGCTCACTGCGGCGAGCGCCCGGTCGAAATCCCCGGTCGTCGAAAAATGCTCCGCGTCCGCAAGGTAGGAGCGCGCCATCGATAGGAAATCGTCGGTCGCTCCCCGTAGGAACGACCGCTCGGGCGTCGCGGGGGCGACGCGGGCGAGCGCTTCCCGGGTCAGGCGCAGATACTTCACGAGCAACGGGGTTGGTTCGGCCACGGACGGATCCCTACCCCTTCGGGACCTTCTCCCAGTCCTTCAGGAATCGGGCGAGCCCGAGGTCCGTGAGCGGGTGCAGCGCCAGCTTCTCCATCACCGCGAACGGCATCGTCGCGATATCCGCCCCGATCTTCGCCGCATCGAGGACATGGATCGGGTGGCGTACGCTCGCAACGAGCACCTTCGTCGTGGAATGGTAGTTCCGATAGATCGTCACGATGTCGCGCACGAGCTCGATGCCGTCCTGGCCCTGATCGTCGAGGCGTCCGATGAACGGGCTGACATAGGAGGCGCCGACCTTCGAAGCGAGGAGCGCCTGGTTCGCGCTGAAGACGAGGGTCATGTTGACGCGCGTGCCTTCCTTCGCGAGCGTCCGCGTCGCCTGGAGCCCCGCGGGCGTCATCGGCACCTTGACGTAGATCGACGGGTGGATCTCCCGCAGCCTGCGACCCTCGCTCAGCATCCCCTCGACGTCGGTCGCGACGACCTCGGCCGAGACGGACGGGACCCCGAGCGCGCAGATCTCGCGGATCAGCTCCTCGAACTTGCGGCCCTCCTTGGAGACGAGGGTCGGGTTTGTCGTGACCCCGTCGAGGATGCCGATCTCCCACATGGTCCGGATCTCCTTCACGCTCGCCGTGTCGAGGAACAACTGCATGGCCGGCTCCCCCAGCGCGCTCGGCTACACAACCTTACCGCGAAGGGTCGTCGTCGAACGCGCCTCCTCGTCCATCCCGCGGAGGAGGGGGCGCCGGCCGGGGTGATTCGAGGGGCGGCGCGGTCGGGCTCGAGCTGCGAGAACCTACTTCGTCGGGGCGGCGCGACGGGTCGCCCGGGCGGCGGTCGGACGTCGCGATCGAGCGCGCGGCGCGGCCTTCAGAAGGGAACGCAGGGTCCGCAGGTCTTCCGCGTACCGGTCGTAGCCGCTCTCGTCGAGCGGGGTCTCGAGGTACCCGGGGACCGTCGCCCAGCGCCGGTCGTTGACGAAATGTCGGAACCCTTCCTTCCCGATCTCGCCGTGTCCGATGTTCTCGTGGCGATCGAGATGGGATCCGGCAGGCGCCTTCGCATCGTTCAGATGGAACGCATGGACGTGGCGGGTGCCCACGGTCGATTCGATCCGGTCGACGAGGGTGCCGTAGCCGTCCTCGGTGCGAAAATCGAAGCCCGCAGCGAACAGATGACAGGTGTCGAGCGCGATCCCTACCCGCTCGGGGGCGCCGACCGCGTCGAGCACCGTTGCCAGCTCCTCGAACGTCGAACCGAGGGTCGTGCCTTGACCCGCCGCGTTCTCGAGCAGCAGGCGGACCGTTCCTTTCGGGACCTCGGCGATCGCTTCCCGGAGGCTCACGGCGATCGTGCGGACCCCGGCCTCGCTCCCGGAGCCGAGATGTGCCCCGGGGTGAAATATCAGCCCGTCCGCTCCCAGCAACTCCGCCCGACGTACCTCATCGAGGAACGCTGCCCGTGAGCGCGCGAGCATCTCGGGTTTGGGGCTGCCCAGGTTCGCCAAGTACCCGTGGTGAACGGCGCTCGCCTTCAGCCCCTCCGCGGCGATCGCTGCGCGGAACTCGGCGGCCGGCCCGGCGGCGATCGCTGGCCCGGCCCACATCTGCGGGCTCTTCGAGAAGATCTGCAGGGAGTCGCAGCCGATCCGTCGGGCCTGCCGAACCGATTCGGCCAGGCCGTCCGCGATCCCAATGTGGGCGCCTAGAAACATGGCCGCTCCGGGGCCGGGCCGGCCCTAGTTCGAGGTCCCCGGAGGCTGACAGCTTTCCGCGTTTCCCGTAGGCTCGCGCACTTCAGTACCGCGCGGAACGCCAGTGGGCTTAACTGCCGGGTTCGGAATGGGACCGGGTGTTTCCCCACCGCTTTGGCCGTCAGCCAGCGACCGCGACCGACCCGACCTATTTAACATTGAGTTCGGCCGCGAGCGGCCGAGCCTCCCGGCGCCGCTCGAAGAAGCTTCATCCTTCCCGCGCCCTCGTGGACCGGTCCCCCTTCGCGGCTCGTTCCGCGGTGGGGCACCGATCGTGACCGGGCGAGCGAACGCGGCACCCAACGAGTACCGCCTCCGGCTTCGGGTCGACTTCGAGCGACTGACGTTCGCCGGAGCGCTCGAGTTCGATCTGGTCGCGGGGGTCTCCGAGGCGGTCCTGGATTCGGAGGGACTCGCGATCGAACGGGTCGTGCGTGACGGGGCCGAGATCCCGTTCCGCGTGGAGAACGACAGCGCGACCCTCTCGTTCGACCTTCGACCGGAGGGGTCGAGCCGGATCGCGATCGACTACACCGGGTCGGTAAGCACCCGGACGTTGAGCGGCCTGTACCGCTCCCGACACGGGGACGGCTACGTGCTCACGGCCCAATGCGAGCCGACCGGGGCGCGGGCGATCTTCCCGTGTGTCGATCGGCCCGATCGCAAGGCACGGATCGCGCTCACGGTCACGACCGCTCCCGAGCTCGAGGTGATCGCCAACACGGGGGCCGAGTCGACGCGCGAAACCGGCGGCCAGCGCGAATGGACGTTCGGCCCCACCCCCCCGATGGCCACGTACCTCTTCTATCTCGGGATCGGCCGGTTCGATCGGCTCGAGGGGCGATCGGCGCACACCGCGATCCGGGTGCTGACGGCCCCGGGCCGACAGGAGGCCGGTCGGTTTGGGCTGGAAGCGGCCGCCCGGATCCTCGATGCCTTCGAGGAGTACTACGCGATCCCGTACCCCCTCCCGAAGCTCGACCTCATCGCGATCGAGGAGCACGCCTTCGGCGCGATGGAGAACTGGGGGGCGATCACCTTCCAGGCGACGCGCCTCCTGGTCGACCCGTCGAGCGGATCGTTCACCGCCCGCGATGTTGTCGAGACGATCTCGCACGAGATCGCCCACCAGTGGTTCGGCAATCTGGTGACGATGAGGTGGTGGACGGACATCTGGCTCAACGAGAGCTTTGCCGCCCTGATGGAGACGAAGATCACCGACCGCCTCGACCCGGCGCTGGACGCGCAGGCCGACTTCTTCCTGCGGGTCGCGGGGATGTCGGCGGCGATCGACGGCGACTCGCTGCACTCGACCCATCCGGTCCGCTCTCCCGTCGAGCGCGCCGAGCAGATCGGTCAGATCTTCGATGAGATCAGCTACGGCAAGGGAGCGAGCGTGCTCGCGATGCTCGAGTCGTATCTCGGTGCGGAGCCGTTCCGAGCGGGAATCGCCGATTACCTGCGCCGCTACGCCCACGGGAACGCGGAGACCGACGACCTCTGGCGCTCCCTCGAGAGAATGTCGGGCGAACCGATCGCCGCGATCGCCGGCCCCTGGATCGACCGGCCCGGGCTTCCGGTCGTCTCCGCCCGCGCCGGTCCGAACGGCGTTGAGCTCTCCCAGCGACGGTTCTGCTATCTCGGGAAGGAGGACGCGCCCCCGTGGCCGATCCCGATGGTCGCGGACGTCAACGGTCGACGCGAGCGTCTTCGCCTGGACGCGGCCCACCAGAGGTTTCCGGTCGAGGCCGGGGCGACGGTCCACCTCAACCCGGGCGCCATCGGATTCTACCGAGTCCTGTACGACCCGGTCCTCTACGACCGCCTGCTCCGTGACCTCCCCCATCGGCCGGCCCCCGATCGGTGGATCGTCCTCGAGGACCTGGCGGCGTTCCTCGCCTCGGGGGACGTCGAGTGGGCGACGTACGCCCGGTTCGCCGAGGTGCTCGGCCTCGCCTCCGACCGCCTCACGGTAGAGTCGATCGGCGGTACCCTCGTCGGCTACGCCCTCGCGTTTCCCGAGCTCCCTCACGTTCAGCGGGCCGCTCGAGCGTTCTTCACGGCGCAGACCGATCGGCTCGGACTCGCACGGCTCCCCGGGGAGTCCGCGGTCGACGGGATCCTCCGGGACCGGATCTCCTTCGGGCGGGCCCGCATCGATGTGGAGTTCGCCGGCACCGTCGCCGGGCATTTCGACGATTGGGAGACCGTCGACCCCGACGTTCGGCTCGCCACGGCGGTCGGATGCGCGCGGTCGGGGGGACGCGCAGGGTACCGGCAGCTACGCAGCGCCCTCGAGCGGACGACGGGCGACGCCGACCGCGCGCGGCTCGTTCGATCCCTCGGCTGGAGCGCCGAGCCCGACCTAGTGCGAGAGACCCTCGACTTCGCGATCTCGGGAGGGACGAATCGAAGCTTCCTCCCCGCGCTCATCGTGCAGGCCGCGTCGAACCCCGCGGGCCGGTCGGTCGTCTGGCCGTGGTTCGCCGAGCGCGTCGACACCCTCGCCGACGTCTTCCGCGGGTCGGGGAACCTCCCGCTCGTCCTCGAGCGCGCGGTCCCGTCGATGGCGATCGGGCGCGCCGAGGAGGTCCGGGCGTTCTTCGAAGGACATCCCCTCCCGGACGGGTCGCGGGGGATCGCCAAGGCGCTCGAGCGACTCCAGATCTTCGAGCGACTTCACCGTCACCTTTCGGCCGGGACGAGCGAGGTGCCGGCGCGCGTGGGCGTCGGTTGACCCGTCAGCGTCGGCGGACCGGGGGCCGTCGGGCCGGTCCAGGTTCGAGGGACCAAATGTACCACGTGCCCCGGGCCTGGCTCAACCGCTGGCCATCCGCCCCGGTGAGCTCACCGTCGGCGAAGGCGATATGCCGACCCCGACGCGCGATCCGTCCCCGCGCCGTCAGGGTGTCCCCCTCGCGCGCCGCCCGCAGGAACTCCACGTAGATCGACGTCGTCGCCGTCGTCTCGCCGGCGGCGAGGTCGGAGACGACCGCCGCCCCCATCGCGGTGTCCAGGATCGTCGCGTAGACGCCCCCGTGGACGACCCCGTTGATGTTCAAATGCCGGCGCTCGACCCGACCCGTTACCGTGCAGACCCCCCCGCCGCTCTCCGCGGCGATGACCCGGAAGCCGACCTCGTGGTGGAATCCGCTCTTGGCCGCCCGCATCAGGTCGGGGGTGGGGGCTCGTGGGCGGGGCGGTGGTTCGGGGGTGCGGCGCGGCATCACCGCTCGGAGCAGGCGCGGCGGATAAGTACTCTGCGCGGCCGTCGGTCCGTCTCGGATGAAGCGAGCCCCGGTCCGTTCGGCGACGTACGAGGCGCCCCCGAACATCGCCCTGGTGAAGTACTGGGGCGTGCGAGACCCGGCCCTGGGACTCCCGTTCAACTCCTCGCTCTCCGTCACGCTCGACCGGCTGCGGTCCCGGACCAGCGTGAGGTTCGAGGAGGCGCTCTCCGACGACGAGGTGGTGCTCAACGGCTCGGACGCGGGGACGAAGGAGACCCGGGCGGTCATCGATCTCCTGGACCGGGTCCGCGCGCGCGCGGGCCTCGCGTGGCACGCCCGCGTCCGATCCGAGAACAACTTCCCGACCGCCAGCGGACTTGCCTCCAGCGCGAGCGGATTTGCGGCCCTCGCCGGGGCCGCCAGCGCCGCCGCGGGGCTCGTACTCTCCGATCGTGCGCTCTCGCAGCTCGCGCGGTTCGGCTCCGGCAGCGCCTCGCGGTCGATCTTCGGCGGGTTCGTGGAGTGGCAGGCCGGGCGTCGCGCGGACGGCCGAGACTGCTTCGCTCGGGAATTGTTCCCGCCGGGCCACTGGCCCGAGCTCGTCGACGTCGTCGCGATGATCGAGGACGCTCCGCGCAAGGAAGTCCGCTCGTCGGTCGCGATGCAGACGTCGGTCCGCACCAGCCCCGAGTACTCGCGCCGCCTCGCCGAGATCCCGGCCCGCATCGTCCGCATGCGCCGGGCGATCCGAGATCGAGACTCGTCCGCGCTGTTCCCTCTCGTGATGGAGGAGTGCGACAGCTTCCGCACCGTCTGCGAAACGACCCGCCCATCGCTCGACTACCTGACCGGCGCCTCGCGCGCGGTCCTCGCCGAGATACGCGAGCTGAACCGGGCCGCCGGGCGTCCGGTCGCGGCGTACACCCATGACGCCGGGGCCCACGTGCACGTGTTCACGCTGCGCCGACATGTGCGCACCGTGCGAGCGCGGCTCGACGGGACGCCCGGGGTCGGATCGACGATGCTCGTGCGACCCGGCCCGGGGGCCCACCCCGTACCCCGTGGCTCGAACGCACGGACGGGACGCCCGCGCCGCCGTACGGCCTAAGTGACCCGACGGTCGAACTCCTCGGGAGGGAGTTCGACGCCGATGGTACGGAAGAGGGCCGCCACCTCGGCGATGAACCGTCGGCGGACCTCTTCGTTGGTCCACCGCTTGAGCCCGTACTCGATGGCGCGCCGGCTGGTCTCGGAGTTGGAATGCCCGAACATATCGAGGGCGCGGGGGTACCATTTGCGGACCGCCGCGTTCGCTTCGTCCGCGCTGCCGTAGTACTTCGCGCCGTCATGGACCATGCGGCGGAGAATGCTGGCGCCGAAGTTGAGGTGCAGCTGCTCCTCGCTCAGCATCAGCGGCATGGCTCGGGCGAGGGGACCGTACGAGCACTCCTGGAACGCGCGCAGCTGGTAGACCCCGACACGGTCGACGAGGCACGTGAACGCCCCGACGTCCGACCACCGGTCGAACGTCATGTTGAACGCGTCGAGCTTGTGTTCCCCCTCGCGCTTCAGGAGCAGCTCGTCGATGAACCGTTGACCTTCCGTCCCGAAATCCCGGAGGATCCGGCACGCCTGGAGCCCGTGACGTGCCTCGTCGGCGACGATCCGTGACTCGATCCACCGGTCCTCGAGCGTGGGGGCCCGGTCGAGCCAGGGACGGTGCTGCTGGATCGAGGCGAACTCGGTGTCGGCCTGCACGACCATCAGTTTGATGACCAGTCGGCGCATCTCCTCGGTGAGCTCCTCGGCGGTCTCGTACTTGCGCACACCGATCGAGCTGCCCCACAGGATCTCCCGGACCGGTTCGATCGTCCCGCCCTGACTCAGGCTCTTCGAGGTAGGGGCGGTCCGGGGGGGCTCGGTCGGGGCCATCGGTTCGTGCTCCGAGGGAGGAAACGTTCAGCGGCCCTTAAAGGACGGCTTGCGCTTCTCGACGAACGCGGCGAGCCCTTCCTTCGCGTCCTCGGTGATGAACAGGCGATTCTGGAGCTCGCGTTCGAGGGCGAGTCCGCTCGTCAATGGCTCCTCGATCCCTTCCACGACCGACCGCTTGATGAGGCTCACCGCGCGGGCCGGGCCATGGGCCAGCGCCGCCGCGTACGCCTGGACGTCGTGGGCGAAGCTCTCCTTCGGGTAGACGTAGTTCACGAGCCCGATGGCGAGCGCCTCGTCCGGCGTGAGAAGTCGGCCGGTGATCATCAGATCGAGAGCGCGCGAGGTGCCGATCAGGCGCGGCAGGCGTTGCGTGCCGCCGGTCCCGGGGAGGACGCCCAGGGTCACCTCGGGAAGCCCGACCTTCCCGGAGTCCTTCGCCATCATCCGAAGGTCGCAGGAGAGCGCGATCTCGAGCCCGCCGCCGACGCAGTGACCGTTCAGGGCGGCGATCACGATCTTGGGCGTGCTCGCGAACTTGTTGAGGGTCTCCTGGCAGTGGAGGCAGAACATCGCCTTGAAATCCGGCTGGCTCTGCTTCAGCATCTCGATGTCCGCGCCGGCGCTGAAGAACCCGGGGAGGCTGCTGGCGAGCACGATCACGCGGGCCAGATCGTCGAACCGAAGCTCTTCGATCGCCTGGTCGAGCTCCTTCATCATCTCCAGGTCGTAGGTGTTCGCCTTCGGCTTGCCGATCTCGATGTACCCGACGTGGTCGTCGAGTCGGGTGCGGACGTGCTTTCCTTGCATGGTTCCTCGCAGGGCAGGACGGTCCCCCGGACCACCGGGAGCGGATAACGCCGACGCCGGTCGCGCGCGCTCAGGCGGGCGGCGCCGCGGAGGGCGGTATCTCATCGACCCGCCCATCGGGGTGACCGACGAAGACCCGGCGCGCGAGACCGCAGAACAGTCCGGTCTCGACGACTCCGACATGCTCCCGGATCGCGCGGGCCGTCAGGGCCGGATTCGTGAGAGGTGCCGACGGGAGCAGGTCAAGGATCTCGTTGCCGTTGTCCGTGCGGTACGGGGTCCCTTCCGGCCCGGGACGCAGGCTCACGCGGTAGCCGTCCGCCGTGAGCTCCCGGACGAGCGCCGGACGGGCGAACGGGACGACCTCCACCGGGATCGGGAACCGCTCGCCCAGCGATTTCACCAGCTTCGACGCGTCCACCACGACGACGAGCTCGGCGGAGAGATGGGCCAACAGCTTCTCTCGGAACAGCGCCCCGCCGCCCCCCTTCGTCAGGTCGAGCGACGGGCTCACCTCGTCCGCGCCATCGATCATCAGGTCGAACCGGTCCTCCGCTCCGAGCGCGTGGACGGAGAGTCCGAGGTCCCGCGCCTCCTCCTCGCTCGCGCGGGAGCTCGCCACGCAGTCGAACGGAGCCCCGGGAAACCGGGCGGCGATCGCCCGGATCGCCTCCGACGCGGTCGTCCCGGTGCCGAGCGCCAACCGCTGCCCGAGTCGGACGCACCGTTCGACTGCCCGCCCGGCGGCGGCGGCCTTCGCTCGGTCCTGCCCGTCGGCCATCGCCGTCCGCACGCGGACCGGCTATAGAAGCCGTGGCTCCGGCCGCCGACACCGCTATCCCCGCCCGACCCTCCGGACGACCGATGAACCGGGGGTACCCGCAGCCCCAGGCGCCGGTCGTCGTCTCGATCGGCGGCTCGGTGCTGCTCACCGGGGACCGGGATCGGCAGTATATCGAGCGGCTCTCGGCGCTGCTCGGCCGGCTGGGGCGTCGATTCCCCCTCGTGGTCACGACCGGCGGGGGACGGACCGCCCGGGAGTACATCCGGCTCGGTCGAAGCCTCGGGCTGACCGAGGTGGAGCTCGACGAGCTCGGGATCGAAGTGACGCGCCTTCACGCGCACCTTCTCGCGGCCCGCATCGGCCCTCCCACGCCGTCCCATCCTCCGGAGTCGGTCCGTGCCACCGTCGCCGCGCTGCGCGCCGGGTCGCCGGTCGTGCTGGGAGGCACCGAACCCGGCCATACGACGGACGGGGTCGCGTCGCTCCTGGCGGTCCGCCTCCGGGCGGCCCGAGTCATCAACGCGACCGACGTGGACGGGGTCTACGAGCGCGACCCTCGCACCGACCCGAGTGCCCGCCGCCGTACGAGGATCCGCTGGCCCGAGTTCCGCGCCATGGTCGAGCGAGGAGCGACCGGGGAGGCCGGTCAGAACTTCCTGTTCGACCGACTGGGAGCCGAGCTATTGTCCCGAGCGTCGATCCCGCTGCGCGTCGTCGCGGGCCGCGAGCTGAAGAACCTCGAGAACGCGATCGCCGGGCGGCGATTCTCGGGAACGACCGTCCTTCCGTGAGCCGCCCGGACGGTCCGGGCCTCCGTGGCCGTTATCCCCCACTCCGGTTCGGGGGAGCGTGCCCCGGATCGTTTTCCTCGGTCCGCCCGGCGTCGGCAAAGGGACCCAGGCGACCCGGCTCTCCCGAGAGATAGCGATCCCCCATCTCTCCACCGGAGATCTCTTGCGTTCGGCCGTCGCCGCGCGAACGCCGCTCGGCGTGGCGGCGGAGGAGCACATTCGGGCCGGCCGACTCGTTCCGGACCCGCTCGTGCTCGAGATCCTGCGCGAACGGCTCGAACGGCCGGACTGCGTCGCCGGATTCCTTCTGGACGGCTTTCCTCGAAACCTTTCGCAAGCGAAGGAGCTCGACCGGATCGCCTCCCTGGACAGGGTGCTCTCCTTCGACCTCCCCACGGAGGTCCTGATCGGCCGGCTCTCCGGGCGGCGCCTGTGTCCGACCTGCCAGTCCGTCTACCATGTGGAGACCCAGCCCCCGAAGGTCGCCGGTCGGTGCGACCGGGACGGCACCGAGCTCGTTCAGCGGCCGGACGACCGGCCCGAAGCGGTGCGCACCCGGCTCCGGGTCTACGCGGAGCAGACGAGCCCGCTGCTCGACTACTACCAAGAGAAGGAGCTGCTCCGCCCGGTCGATGCCCGCGGAACCCCCGAGGAGGTCGCCGAACGTGTGGTCGCCGCGGTGCGCGGACTCGGCCGCTGACCCGCCTTCCAGCGGGCCCTCGGTGGGGCATCCCCGCCTCCCGGAGCGTCCCGGCCATCGGGCCGAAGCGGGGCGGCGTGCGCGCAGAGTTTATAGTCGGAATGCCGCTCCGCAGGAACATCCCGGCTTAGCTCAGTGGTAGAGCGGGGGACTGTAGGTGAGTCTGCCGGAATCCCCGGCGGCCCCCGTGGAAATCCTCAGGTCGCCTGTTCGAGTCAGGCAGCCGGGACCTGACGACGTGCCGTTCGCCGCACCGAGGGCGCGCCGACCGCCGCGGGAGGGGACGCGCCGGTCGGCGGGGAGTGCGGTTGTCGGGATTTGAACCCGAGTAGGTAGCTTGGGAAGCTACCGTCCTAACCACTAGACCACAACCGCGCGGCCGGTGCCGAGGCCGACCGGCTCTTACCGTTTGTGCGACGCCGGGCCTTTACAACAGAAGGCCGACCGATTCGCCCGGGATGGCGGGAGCTCCGGCGAGCAGGTCGCCGTTGGAGACGAGCCCCTCGGCGGCCCGGGAGGCGAACCCGGCCCGTTGAAGGATGCGGCGCGCCCGTGGAAAATCGCTCGCCGAGAGGGCGATCAGCGGCTGGTTCCCTTCCCGCGCGACGAGGATGGCGACGCTCTGGACATTGACCCGCTCGCGGGCCAGGATCTCCAGGATCCGCAGAAAGCTTCCCGCGCGGTCCTCGAGCCGGACCGCGATCATCTCGCGCACCTCGGGGTCGTACCCGGCCGCAGCGAGCAGGCCGACCGCCCGGTCGGGGTCGTTGACGATGAGCCGGACCCGTCCCTTCCCGGCCGCCGAGTCGACGCTGATCGCCGCGAGATTGATCCGGGCCTTCGCGAGGGTTTTGGAGACCCCGGCGAGAGTGCCCGGGCGGTTCGGCAGCGTCAACGAGATCTCGCGCAGCGTCATGCGGTCGTCGAAAAGAGACGCCCGGGGACTATAGACCCAACGTCGGAGACGAACGGACGGTCGGCCGCCCGCCCTTCCGCATGTTTTTATACACGAATCGGGCCTAATTTCGGCTACCCGGGGGGCGATGTCCCGGGCCATAACGGATGGGAGAACCGCGAATCGCACGGTCCGGCGCGCGCTACCGGAGGGCCCGCCGCCTCGACCGAAGTACGCGCGGGGTCGCGGCCGTCATCGGCACCCTGCTCTCGCTGCTCGTCTTCTTCGCGCTGTTCGGGATCTTCCTCACGCAGTACCTTCCGCTCTGGATGGATTCGAACGAGGCGCAGTTCACGGCCCAGGCGGACGAGGCGATCTCGACGTTCAAGTCGAACGTCGACGCGCAGTCGGCGCTCGGAGGGCCCGCGGTCTATGCCACGACCTTCCCGCTCAGTTCGCAGGGAGTCCCGCTCCTCGCCCAGCCGACCGAAGCCGTTCTGATCCTGCTCCCGCCGAGCTGCCCCGGCGGGTTCCTCGCCAGCGGGGCGCCCGTGACGAAGACCGCCTGCGTCTTCGAGACCGAAGCGTTCACGTCGGGCAAGGGAGCGAAGACGAACACTCCCTGGAACCAGTCGAGCACGACCGCGGTGATGGAGATGCAGCTTCCGAACCGCTATTTCACCTCGCAGACGTTCTACTTCGAGGACGATGCGGTGATCCAGACCCAGTACGGCAGCCACTCCGTGATCGTCGGTCCGCCGCCGCTCGCGATCACGAAGTCCGGCACGAATACGACCGTCACGACCTCGTTCCTGGGCCTCTACGGTAACTCGACCGTCGTCATCGGCCAAGGGTCCGAGGAGGTGTACTCCCAGCTGGTCACCTCGAGCGCCACCAGCTCGAACGGCCGGTTCCTGTCGGGGACCGGAGGGACCGGTTCCCCCGTGACGTTCAACTTCACCTTCCAGATCGGGACGCACAATCTCTGTCCGTGGTACTCTTTCATCGAGGGGCTGATCCAGTCGAGCGGGCTCACCGCGGGCGCGTACACCGTCAGCTCGACCGCGGCGCTCCCCCCGACCGCGACCGTCTGCTCGGACGCGAACGGCCTCACCTACGACCTCACCTTCAAGGTGCTGAACATCGCCTACGCGAGCGTAGTCCAGAGCTCGCTGGCGGTCAGCCTCGGCGCGGGGGTCGCCTAGCGATGTCGACGTCGTTCCGCGTGCGCATCCCCCGCGGCGGGGCCGGTGCGGGCACGGCGCCCCCGACGGCCGAGCCGTTCCTGGAGAGCCCGACCGACGTCCCGGGGACGTTCATCACCGCCATCCCTCCGCTCCCCGACCCCGCGATGAAGGAGCTGCAGGTCACGACCGTCAACCCGCCGTACTCCTATTCTCGGGTCACCTACAGCGACCGGACGAAGGACTACCTGTACGAAGTGATCGAGCCGCAGCTCTCCACGCACGAGCGCGAACTGGTCGAGCACCTCAAGGTTACGCTCACCAAGATCCTCGGCGGGGACGTCGGCACCCTCTCGGCCGCCGACCGGCGCGCGTACCTGCGCGGCGAGGCGGAGGGGTACTTCAAGTCCCGCGGCGTGCCGCTCAGCCCGATCTCCCTCGAACGGATCGTCTACTACGTGCTCCGCGACTTCGTCGGGTATGGGCCCGTGGACGCTCTGATCCTGGACGCCGAGGTCGAGGACATCTCGTGCGACGGGGTCGAGGTGCCGCTGTTCATCTTCCACGGGAAATTCGAATCGGTGAAGACGAACGTGATGTTCCCGGACGAGGATTCGCTCAACTCGTTCATCGTCATGCTCGGCCAGCGGTGCGGCAAGGCCGTCAGCGTCTCCTCGCCGATCCTGGACGGGACGACCCCCGAGGGCCACCGCGTCCAGGCGACGTACGCGCGCGAGGTGACGACCCGCGGCGCGAGCTTCACGATCCGCCGGTTCAAGGAGCGGCCGTTCACCCCGGTCGACCTCGTGATGATGGGCAGTGCGAGCGAGGAGATGGTCGCCTACTTCTGGCTCGCGGCCGAGCAGGGCGAGTCCGTGATCATCTGTGGCGGACCGGCGTCCGGGAAGACGAGCACCCTGAACGCGATCTCGCTGTTCATCCCCCCGACCTCGAAGATCGTCTCGATCGAGGATACTCGGGAGGTGAACCTCCCCCACGAGAACTGGATCCCGGGCGCGACGCGCAGCGGCACCGGCGACCGCGGCCCCGACGGGAAGGCGGCCGGGGAGCTCGACATGTTCGACCTCGTCCGCGCCGCCCTCCGGCAGCGGCCGAACTACATCATCGTCGGCGAGGTCCGCGGCAAGGAGACGTACACGATGTTCCAGGCGATGGCGACCGGCCACACCACCTACTCGACGATGCACGCGGACAGCGTGAAGTCGATGGTCAACCGGCTCGAGAATCCGCCGATCAACACCCCGCGGATCCTGCTCTCCGCGCTCAACAACGTCGTCATCCAGATCCAGGCCCGCACCGACAAGGGCGTCGTCCGGCGGCTGAAGCAGGTCCTCGAGATCGTCGGCTTCGAGCCCGAGACGAACGAGCTGATCACCAACACAGTCTACGAGTGGGATCCGGGCTCCGACACCTTCGTGTTCAAGGGCCACTCGTTCCTGTTCGACAAGATCATGGAACTCAAGAACTTCAGCGCGGACGACATGGACGCGGAGTTCCAGCGGCGGACCAAGGTGATCCGCTACCTGGTCGCGCACAAGATCAACGATTACCGCCAGCTCTGGCAGCTCGTCGCCCAGTACTACAAGGACCCCTCGGAAGTCATGGCGCGGATCGGCTCGCCCGAGCCTCCGAAGAAGGTGGAGTAGCGTGGCGCCGCGGTCGAAGGCGCCCGCACCTACGGACGACGGGCCGACGCCCGTCCTCGTGCGATCCGTCCGGCTGAAGCGCGGTGACCAGCCGACGACCACGACCCTGACCGCCTTCCAGCGCTGGGGGTGGAAGACGTTCGGCGCCCGCGTCACGGCGAAGGGGATCGACCCGACCCTCGACGACAACCTCGTCAAGGCGCATATGCGGATCCGGGCGGACGAATACACGGCCAACGCCCTCGCGACCGCGGTCGTCGCGGGAATCGTGACGACGGTCGTCGGCGTCGGCTTCGGCGTCTTCCTCTATCTGCAGGGCCTCGCCCTCTTCGGGATCCTCGCGGCCGTCCTGCTGCCGATTCTCGGGACGGTCGGGGCGTACTACGGCCTGCTAGGCGCCCCCTCCTCCAAGGCGAAGGATCGGGGGCGAAAGATCGACCGGAAGATCAGCCCCGCGATGAGCTTCGTCTCCGCCATGAGCTCCGCGGACGTCAATATCGACCAGATCTTCAAGGAGCTCGGCCGCCAGAAGATCTACGGGGAGGTCGCGGAAGAGGCGGCCTGGATCACCCGCGACACCGAGCTGCTCGGCGTGGACATTCTCACCGCCATCCGGCGCGGGGCCCAGCGGACCCCCTCCCGCCGGTTCCAGGATTTCTTGCAGGGGGTCGTGACCACCGCTACGAGCGGAGGTCAGTTGAAGCCGTACTTCCTGCTCAAGGCGGAGCAGTTCGAGCGCGAGAACAAGCTCGAGATGCTCCAGCGGACCGAGACGATGGGTCTGCTCGCGGAGACGTTCGTTACGGTCGTCGTCGCCTTCCCGCTGTTCCTGGTGATCATCATCGCGATCTTCGCGATCATCGGTGGGGGCGGCTCGTTCATGCTCGAGATCCTATGGGGGATCGTCGGCGGCATGATCCCGCTCTCTCAGTTCGGCTTCATCTTCTTCATGTATACGCTCACGCAGGAGATGGTGTAGGATGGCGGTCGCGAACGCCCCGGCGTCCGTGCGCAAGGTGCGGGCGATCTCCGCCGAGGCGGAGCACCCGTCGGAGTCGGTCCTAACGCGGGAGACGATCCTCTTGATCGCCGGCTCGCTCGTCGCGGCCGTCCTGTGGACCCTCGCGTTCCTGATCTACTCGGGGATCGAGAACATCCAGATCCGCCCCGGCGAGGGAACCGGCGCCAACCCGGCGATCGACTTCATCGTCCTCGGGCTGCTCTGCATGATGGCACCGTACGGCTTCGCGATGACCGCGAAGCTGCGCCGCATCCAGAAGATCGAGGAGCGCCTTCCGGATTTCCTGCGGGACGTCGCGGAAGCCGGACGGTTCGGCATGACGCTCCCGGACGCGATCGTGGTCGCGAGCACGGGACGCTACGGGCTCCTGAGCGACGAGATCCGCAAGATGGCGAGCCAGCTCGAGTGGGGGGTCCCCGTCGCCACCGCGCTCCGCCTCTTCGAGGAACGCGTCCCGACCCCGCTCATCCAGCGCGTCGTTTCGATCATCACGCGGGCGAACGAGGCGGGCGGGAACGTCGCGGACGTACTCACGATGGTCGCCCACGACACGCGCGAAAGCCAGCTCGCGCAGCAGGCCCGTCAGATCTCCATGCTTACGTACGTGACGGTCATTTACATCGCGTTCTTCGTCTTCCTCGTCACGATCTACATCATGGCCGCGGTGTTCCTACCGCAGATGATCGTGGCCGGGCAGGGCGTGGCGAGCTCGTCGATCTCGAGCTCGGGCGCGGTCGCCATCCAGTTCGCGTTCGTTCCCGTGCTGTTCCTCGCGTTCCTGGTCGCCGTCATCGTCCACGCGGTCGGCGACGGCATCATGGCCGGGATCCTCTACAACGGGCGGATCGCGGAAGGGCTCCAGCACGCGACCGTCATGCTCGCGGTCGGCTGGCTGATCATGCGGTTCGTCGTCCCAATCCTGGCGGTGTGAGGAGGGTTCCCGATGGCGTCCGATACGGTCAGCACCACGACTCCCGACGACGACCCCCCCGCCCGGCGCCCCTCGAAGAAGCGCCCGTTCTTCTCCCCGTGGCTGCGCGTGGGCGCGGCGATGCGTCGGGGCTCCACCGAACCGCGCCCGGTCCGGCTCGCCCGGCTCGGGGTCTCGGGCCAGGGCGCCGACCGGGACGTCACGCCGGTCCCGACGATCGCCGACCCCGCGGTCAAGCAGATCGACCTCGCCCCGATCCGCCCCGGGTTCTCCTACGTGCGCGTCGTGTTCGACACGGCGCGCAACGAGTTCCTCTACGAGGTGATCGAGCCGCCGCTCACCCCGATCGAGCGGGAGCTCGCCGACCGCCTGCGCGTCATGCTCGTCTCCGCGTTCGAGCCGCTGCCCGACCACGAGATCGCCACGAAGCAGAACGAGCTGCGACGCATGGTCGACGCGAAGCTCCAGGAGTGGGAGCTTGCCCCCGGACCGACGACGAAGGGGCGGATCCTATACTACCTCGAGCGGGACTTCATCGGCTACGGGATCGTCGACGTCCCGATGACCGACAGCGAGGTCGAGGACATCTCGTGCGACGGCGTCGGGATCCCCCTCTACATCTACCACCGCAAGCACGGGTCGATCCGCTCGAACCTGAAGTTCCACACGGCGAAGGAGCTCGACGACTACGTCGTCTGGCTCGCCCAGCGCTCGGGCAAGCACATCTCGGTCGCGAGCCCGGTGCTGGATGCGACCGTGCCGGACGGCTCCCGTCTGCAGGCGACGCTCGGGATGCACGTCACGAAGCGCGGCAGCACCTTCACGGTGCGACGATTCCGCGACAACCCGTTCACACCGGTCGACCTGCTCAAGTTCAAGACGATGAGCCCCGAGATGATGGCGTACCTCTGGCTCGCCATCGAGAACGGCCAGTCGATGATGGTCTGCGGGGGCACCGCGAGCGGGAAGACGACGACCCTCAACGCGACGCTCCTGTTCATCCCGCCGCAGATGAAGATCGTCTCGATCGAGGACACGCGCGAGCTCAACCTCCCGCACGAGAACTGGGTCCCGTCCCTGACGCGGGCCGGGTTCGGCGCGAAGAACGTGATGACGGGCAAAGCGCCGGGCGAGATCGACATGTTCGACCTGCTCGCGGCCGCGCTCCGTCAGCGTCCGCAGTACCTAATGGTCGGGGAGGTGCGGGGCGCCGAGGCGTTCATCGTCTTCCAGGCGATGGCGACCGGCAAGACCTGCTATACCACGTTCCACGCCGAGAGCGTGAGCGCGATGGTCCACCGGATGGAGAACCCGCCGATCACGCTGCCGCGCTCGCTCGTCTCGGCGCTCAACCTGGTGCTGCTGCAGCGCCAGGTGAAGGTCGGTCTGAAGATGACCCGGCGCGTCCAGTCGCTCACCGAGATCGTCGGCCTCGACCCCGAGACGAACGAGCTGATCACGAACTCGGTCTACTCCTGGAACCCGGCGGACGACACGTTCCTCTTCTCGGGCCACTCGTACATCTACGAGCGGGTCGCGCTGATGAAGAACCTCTCGATGAAGGAGATGGAGCGCGAGGTCCGCAACCGCGTCGAGATCCTGGACTACATGATGGCGAAGGACGCTCACGCGACCCGCCAGATCCCTTACACCCACCGGGACGTCGGCCAGCTCGTCTCGTTCTACTACAAGGAGCCGGCGAAGGCGCTCGCGGAGACGCGCGACGAGCTCGCGCGCATGAAGCCCCCGTCGCGCTAGCGCTATTCGACCGGGCGGCTCGCCGCCGGGGATGCCCGGGCCGTTCGCACAGATTCCGTTCGGGCGCGGGCGCTCGGTCGTCCTCTGGCAGGCCGACGCGCTCGCGGAACTCCCCCGTCGCATCGCGGGGGCCGACGTCGTCGTCACGAGCCCTCCGTACAACCGCGGCGTGCCGTACGCCAGCTACGGCGACGCGCGCCCGCGCGCGGAGTACCTCGCGTGGATCGGCCGCCTCGGCCGGACCGTCGCCGAGCAGCTCGCCCCGAACGGCTCGTTCTTCCTGAACCTCGGCTCCTCTCCGAAGGACCCGTGGATCGCCTGGGACGTCGCGCGGGAGGTCGGCCGCTCGCTCGTCCTGCAGAACGTGCTCCACTGGGTGAAGTCGATCGCCATCGACCGGCGGTCCGCGGGGCGGACGGCCGGGCTCACCCGCGACCTCGCGCTCGGACACTACAAACCGCTCGTCTCCGACCGGTTCGTCCACGGCGCGCACGAGTACGTCTTCCAGTTCACCCGGACCGGGCGCGTCCCGATCGACCGGCTCGCGATCGGCGTCCCCTACCAGGACAAGTCGAACGTCGGCCGGTGGCGCCGCCCGGCCGGCGACCGGCGCTGCCGGGGCAACACCTGGTTCCTGCCGTACTCCACGATCCGTCGGCGGGCGACCGACCGGCCGCACCCGGCGCCGTTCCCCCCCGAGCTTCCGGAGTGGTGCGTCCGCCTTCACGGGGTCCGTCGGACCCGGCTCGTGGTTGACCCGTTCGTCGGGATCGGGGCGAGCGCGGTCGCGGCGGTCCGGCTCGGGGTCGACTTCGTGGGGTTCGATGTCGACGCGGGGTACCTCGCGACGGCCGCCGGCCGCGTGCGGGCGGAGGTGGAC
>JBAQAF010000007.1:0-3234 GCA_049285595.1 Thermoplasmata archaeon | reverse complement strand
TCGTCTCTGCGAGCCGATCGAGCCCCGGGTTCGAGTTCGCGCTCGCCACGGCGAGGCGGGCTCCGGCCCGCGCGAGCGTGGCGGCGATTGCGTGTTCCCGGGCCCCGCCCCCGACGACCAGCCAGCGCATCGGACTTCCCCGCGCCGAGCCCGCGCGGGTTAAAGGGGCGTCGGCCGGGGCGGCTCGGAACCCCCGGGCGCGCCGCCACCCTTATGAAGCGGGGGCTGGTGGGTCGCCCTCCCGAGGCCCGCCATGGAAGTTCGCGTCGTCGAAAAGGAGCACGACCTGCTCCGCGTCGAGTTCCCGAAGGGGGAGGAGACATTGCTCATCCCGCTCGTTGAGGCGCTCCAGAAGCAAGAGAAGGTCGTAGAGGCCCGGTACTTCCTCGGCCACCCGTACCTCGACCGGCCTACGTTATTCCTGCGGACCAAGGGGGAGAAGCCCCAGCAGGTGCTCAAGCGCACTCTCAAGGATCTCACCGATCTCTACGACGACCTGTTGACCGATTTTGAGAAGGCGGCCGACAAGGTCAAGGCGTGAAGGCACGCCCGATCCGATGCTGAAGGAGTGCGCCCAGCACGGCTACTTCCGGGGGGAAGCGTGCCCAGCGTGCGGTCAGGCCGGTCGGTTCCTGATGAACGACCGGGAGCTCGACCACCTGGGTCGCGTCATGACCGGCATCCTCCGTCACTTTCCGGACCGCTACGGCCTGGCGGTCGATCCTCAAGGGTGGATCGACCTGCCCGAGATCGTCAAGGCGATCGGCCGCCGTCACCCGGCGTACCACTGGCTACGGCCTCACCACCTGATCGCGATCGCCGAGACCGACGCGAAGGGCCGCTACGAGATCCGCGGTGAGAAGGTACGGGCGACGTACGGTCACACGCTCGAGGTCGACCTCGACCTGCCGACGGACAACATCCCGGACTACCTCTACTTCCCCGTCACCGCGGAAGAGTCCGCGATCGTCCTCGAGGTCGGGCTGAAGCCGTCCGACCGCCGGAAGGTCCACCTCTCCAAGACCCCGGCCGCGGCCCGGGCGGCCGGCAAGGTGCGCACGCCCGAACCGACGATCCTCGAGATCGATGCGGCCCGCGCGCGCGAGGTCGGCATCGTGATCATGCAGGCGGGGAAGACCGTCTACCTCGCCGACCAGATCCCGCCCGAAGTTCTGCGCAAGTCCGCGGACGACGGCTCCACCGGCGACACGGACCCACCGCCCGACGCCTAGGTTACCCGAACCCCGCGTCCCCGACGTTCGACTCGTACTCCGTCGTGATGTACGCCGTCACGTTGAGCCCGCTCGCGGGGGCGTACGGGTTCACGAAGACGAAGTAGTACAGGTCGGTGTACGGGGCGACGAAGATGATCCGCCCGGCCGGGGAGGCGGGCGCCGACCAGGACGACACCGCGGACTTCGACTCGTTCACGTTCTCCCACTGGCTCGAATTGTACACCGAGATCGCGAGGCTCAGGCCGGTCGGGTCGATCGTCGTGAAGTTCCCGATCACGTAGTCCCCTCCCGTGATGTTCCCCGCGAGGACGTACTGCTCGCCGACGGGGATCGTATGGACGCCCGCCGTCGTCAACGGATCGGCGACGTTCGGAGGACCCGTCCACTCGGCATCGATGATCGTGTAGGCGAGCCCGAGCACCACCCCCAGCACGAGGAACGTCCGGAGCGCGGCCGTCCAACGAATGCGCCGTCGCACGGACCGCGGAGCTCGCGCGCCGGCCGCCACGGGACGGTCGGCCCCGCAGATCTCGCAGTTCGCGGCGCCGGGCGGGACCGCCACCCCACAGAAC
This sequence comes from Thermoplasmata archaeon, assembly GCA_049285595.1. Taxonomy (GTDB): domain Archaea; phylum Thermoplasmatota; class Thermoplasmata; order Lutacidiplasmatales; family UBA184; genus Lutacidiplasma. The sequence goes on along the minus strand of JBAQAF010000007.1, from coordinate 1,427 downwards.
CGGCAGGAGCCCCACGTCGGGCGATCGACCGGAGCGGCGACGATCGCGGGGGCCATCGAGGCGCGGAGCGGAGGGGGGTTCTTTGGGCGTTTCGTACGAACCCGGCGCGACGCCTACGGTTTCTTCTTCGGCACGGAGACGTTCACGAGCACGTTCTTGCGCCGGGTGTACGCCTCGACGGAACGGATCCCCTGTTCGAAGCCGAGCCCGCTCTCCTTGAACCCGCCGAACGGGGTCTGGGGGAACGTGGTGGGGCTCTCGTTGATCGCGACCATGCCGGCGTCGAGGCGGCGGGCGACCGTGTGCGCGATCGCGAGGTCCCGCGTCCAGAGTGCCGCGAACAGCCCGTAGCGGGTATCGTTCGCCTGACGGACCGCGTCGTCCGCGTCCGTGAAGCTGCTCGCGGCGAGCACCGGGCCGAAGATCTCCTCCCGGACCGCCCGCGAGCTCGGCGGAACGGCGTCGACGACCGTCGGTTGGAGGAAATTTCCCTCGGCGAGCCCGGGGTCGGACGCTCGGTGTCCCCCAGCGACGATGGTTCCGCCGTCGGCGAGCGCGAGCTCGACGTACGCGAGGACCTTCTCGGCGTGCTCCCGCGAGACGACCGGGCCCATCTCGGCCCCGTCCTCCGTACCGGGTCCGACCTTGGTCGCCTCTGCGATCTTCTTCAGCCGGTCGAGCAAGGGGATGCGCACGCTCTCGTGGACGATCAGCCGGGACGCCGCCCAGCACATCTGACCGGCGTTCCCGAAGATGCCGAAGGCGACCGCCCGCGCGGCGCGGTCGAGGTCGGCGTCGGGAAACACGATCACCGGGCTCTTTCCGCCCAGCTCGAGCGTCGCCGGGACCAGGCGACGGGCCGCTGCCTCGGCGATCCGGTGGCCGACCTCGAGGCTGCCGGTGAAGGAGACGGAGGCACACCGCGGATCGTCGATCAGGGCGTCGCCGACCTCGGCGCCGGGCCCGGTGACGACGTTCAGGATCCCGTCCGGGATCCCTGCGGCCGTCGAAAGGCGCGCGAACGCGACGGCCGTGAGCGGGGTGAGCGTCGCCGGCTTGAGAACGACCGCGTTGCCGGCGGCGAGCGCCGGAGCGACCGAGCGGATCGCGAGGAGCAGAGGATAGTTCCATGGGGCGATGTGCACCGTGACGCCGAGCGGTTCGCGGACGGTGTAGTCGAGGCGGCTCCCCGGTACCGGGATCGTCTCCCCCTGGATCTTGTCGGCGAGACCGGCGACATACTCGAGGGTCCGTACGACGAACCCGATGTCCCCGCGGGACTCGCGCAACGTCTTCCCCATGCTTCGGGTCTCGAGGAGCGCGAACGGCTCCTGGGCCTCCTCGAGCAGCCGGGCGAGGCGGGCGAGCGCCTTCGCGCGCTTCGCTCCGTCGTCGCCCGCCCACCCCGAGCCGCGGAACGCGGCGTC
>JBAQAF010000006.1:0-62729 GCA_049285595.1 Thermoplasmata archaeon | reverse complement strand
CCTCGGCCCGCGATCGTCGCGGCCGACGGGGCGACCGCGCCCTGCCTCTCCGCCGGGCTCGTCCCCGCGGTCGTCGTCACCGACCTGGACGGTCCCGTTCCCTCCGAGATCTCCGCGGGCGGGCGAGGGAGCCTCGTCCTCGTCCACGCTCACGGGGACAACGTTCCCGCGCTCGAGCGGTGGGTCCCCGAGTTCCCCGGAGAGCTCGCGGGATCGTGGGCCGGCCCTCCGCGACCGGAGCTGATCGACGTCGGGGGGTTCACCGACGGCGACCGCGCCGCCTACCTCGCCGAAGCGCTCGGCGCCCGTCGGATCCTCCTCTGGGGATTCGACTTCGAACGGACCGACGAACCCGACCCCACCCGCCGAGCCACCAAGCTCGCGAAGCTGCGCTGGGCGCGCGACCTGCTCTCTGACCTGGCCCGATCGAGCCGGACGCCGATCCTGCGCTGGGGGCTCGATGGCTCCCTCGTCCCTTATTCGACCGGGTAGAACTGCCCGCCGACATCGAGGACCACGAGGTAAACGACCTGCTGGCCGTTCTCGTAGATCGGCAGGAACGGCAGGCTCTCGAACCAGCCGATCGCTCCCGCACCCAGCGGAACAGCGAGATCCGACGGGCTCAGCGCCACGCCCGAGTACATCACGGAGTCGACCACCACGAGATCGATCGGTCGAGGGTCGGAGGGGTTCGGCACCCCGGACGCGAGGAGCTCGGCGGTGGCCCCGGCGGCCTGCGAGGTCGCATTCATGGCGGTGAACAGGATCGGGGTCGTCACCCACGTCGCCGGATTTCCGTCGATCCCGAAGATCATCGAGCTCAGCCGATGATCGGTCGCCACGGTCGCGGTCGACGGCTCGGCGATGCCGATCCACATCCAGAGCGCAGCGTCCCCATGGGTCAGGCCCTCCTGGAATCCCCCGAGGTCGGACGGGGGCGGGTAGACGATCGCGGCGTTGCCGGCGATCAGGAGTACCGCGGCGACCGCCCCGGCGAGGATCGCCCGACGTCCGGCACGGTCCCCGGCGCGAGCGATGAGCCGACCGAGGCCGACCGCGACGAGGAGGCCGACCGGGATCAGCAGGTACTCGGCGTGGCGCGACGGGGAGAGCGCGGCGGCGAAGCCGGTCGCCGTGGAGTACTGGGGATAGGCGCTGCCGAGGGAGGCGAAGCCGAGGGTCGCGGCGGCGCTCAGCGCGAGGGCGGCGAGCCAGGTCAGCGCGAACGGTCCCAGGCGCGCCGCCGTGAGCACCCGGCGGCTGCCCCCGCAGAGGATCCCGAGCGCGAGGATCGGCGAGTACCAGAGGATCGCCGTCGGGGTCGTATGCTGGCTCGTTCCGGGAAGCGGCACAATCAAGAGGAGCGAGATCGCCCCGAACACCGCGATCGTGATCAAGATGGCATCCCGAAGGACGCTCCGGTCGGTGGGAAGCCGTACCCAGCGGCGGGACGATCGCTCCCGGGACCGTCGCCAGCGGATCAGCCCGGCCGTCACGGCGATCGCCGCGAGCGCCCCCGCTTCGAACGCTCCGAACCCGACGTAGGCGCTGCCCCCGAATCCCGGGAGAAGGACCTTCGCGACGAACGTATGGGTGCCGTAGAACCAGAAGACGAACGTCGCGCTGACGAACGCGGCGAGGAACCCGAGCTCACGGGACGGGAACCGCCGGCTCCACAGACCGGGTCTCCACAGCTCGAGGAGCAGGATCCCGCCCAGCGCGCCGATGGCGAAGAAGTACGACGAGAGATGGTGGGTCGGGATGAGGGCCCCCGCCGTGAGCGAGAGCGGGAGGTACCAGCGGACGTCCCGCCGACTCTCGAGGAGCATCCAGAGGGCGCCGACGCACAGGAAATCCCCGATCGCGAGAGGCGCGGGATGGGCGATCGAGAAGAGGCGGGGCATCGCGACCGAGGAGAGCGCGGCCCCGAGCAGCGCGATCGTGTCGTGGGGATAGATCCGGCGGAACAGGAGGAAGAGCGGGAACACGGAGAGCACGGCCACGATCGGGACGACGATCGTGAGCGCGGAGAGCACGCTGAGATGGAGCGCGCCCGCCGCCCCGCCGGCAAGCACGAAAAGACCCGGGAAATCGGGGTAGGCACTCCCCCACCCACCGTACGCCCCACCGTAGGGGAGCGTCCCGGAGGTGACGAGATCCGAGGTGAGCCGGAAGTACTCCCCCGTGTCGGAGCCGAACACCGAGAAGGAGAGGTACGGTTCGAGGGCGAGGAAGACGAGGAGCAGGGCAAGCCCCCCGAGCCAGAGCAGCGTCTCCGGACGTAGGGGGGGTTGCGGGGAAGAGACGCTCTCGGGGACGACTTCCTCCACGACCGTTCCCGTCCCCTCGAGCGGGGCCCCCATCTAAATCCGTGCGGTCCGGCCCGCAGCGGGGTCCGGCGGTCGCTCGAGACGGCCATATCCATAAATAGGGGGGTCTGGTGCGGCCGAATCGGGGCACCATCGGATGCCTTCTTCACACCGTTCGAAACCGCGAGCCAAGCCCCCCGCCCGGAAGGCGGCGAAGCCGCGTCCCGCCCCGAAATCCTCGGCGAAGGCTCCCGCCAAACCCCCGGCCAAGCCGGCGGCGAAGTCCGCCGCGAAGGCTCCCGTGAAATCGACCGCTCGACCGGCCCCGGCGGCTCGACCGACCCCGCCGAAGAAGGGGGGATCTTCCGCTCCGAAGCCCTCGCCAGTCGACACGATCCCCGCGGCGCAGCTCGAGGTCCCGCTGCCCGGCGGTCGGCGTCACGTGCTCTCCCTCGCGTTCGTCCGGGACGGCGATGAGTTCCTGGCGCGCATGGAGACCGACTCCGGCCACATCACGGAGCTCAAGAACCGGTCGCTCGACCAGCTTCTCACGCTCGTCGCCGGCGAGCTAGAAGATCTTCTGGAGTAGCCCGGTCGCGTTACCCCGACCGCCGGTCGGTGTCCGAGAACACCCCGGTGTCGATCAGGAACGTTTGTCGCCCGCCCCGCCCTCCGATCTCCACGGAATCCACCGGCTCGGGAGTGAGCCAGCCGGGCGAGTATCGTCGGGCGATGCGCACGGTGAGGCCCGAAACGGGCGGGTAGGTCCGGCGGGTCCCGAACGGGCTCACGATCACGGTGGAGGTCGCGGTCAGCTCGACCGACGCGGGGGCGGAGAGAAGCGTCACCGTCACCCCCACGAGGGCGAACGCGAGGGCGATCAGCCCGAACAGCTCGACGTCCTGGCCGGAGCCGGTCGACGTGCCTTGGGCGGACGACCGGGCGAGCAGGGAGATCGCGAAGTAAAGGGCCGCGAGCACGACGACGTACAGCAATGCGAGGCGGCGCACCCTGCGGGTCGCCCCGCGATTGGCGATCCGACGCAGCTCCGGCGGCGAACGCTCGACGGCCTCCCCGACCAGGACCGGAGGGCTTGACTCAGCGACGCTCGCCGACGGCGGAGGTCGAGCGACTCGGACTCGCCGCGGAGCAGGGTCGGCCATTCCGATAGGGATTTCGCGCGCTGGAGGCTTAAAGTTGCTGACCCTCCGCCGTGGGATGCCGAGCAAGTCCGAGCGTCTCCCCTGCGAACACGAACGTCGCGCGAGTCCGTCCGCGTCCCTGACGCGGTCCGTCGAGGAGTCCGGGCGAGCGGGGGTAAGGATGGCCGGGGGCACGCCTACTCGATGCAGTTCACGGCCGCCCCCTGTACGTCTGCGACAAGGAATCCGATCGGTTGCGCGACATCGCGGCCCGGGCGATTCGGCTGCCGGCTCCCAGCGGCTACGAGCACCACCGGACCGGGGAGAGGAACGGCGACGCGCACCTCAAGAACCTACTTCCGGGCCCCTAAGTCGTGCGGCCGGTGACTGACGGCGACCGGAACCTCGGTCCGTGGGAGTCGGTGGGCTACGCCGAGTTCGACGGCCAACGGCCGAAGGGGGTCATCATGAACGTCATCGGCGAGTAGGGCTCACGTCTCGAGTTGCCGATCGCCCGCCGCGCCCTCCGCGGCTGCCCCGGGTCGGGGCAGCGGCGCGGAGAGATCGACGAGCGGCACCTTGCGCGCGATCTCTTTCGCCATCGCCGAACAGCTGGACGGAGGGACCGGTCGCTGGGTGTACCCCGGCAGCGCGAGGTCGTAGGTGACGACCTTCTTCTCTGCGATCGTCTCCCAGACGGCCCGGAACACCCGGTCGGCCGCCTCCCCCTCTCCGAGGTGCCGGAGGAGCAGTTCGACGCAGAGGATCTCGGCCACGGGGTCGGCGCGGTCCTGCCCGGCGTATTTCGGGGCGGAACCGTGGACCGGCTCGAAGACGGCCAGCGTATCCCCGTAGAGCGCCCCGGGGGCGACGCCGAGGCCGCCGGCGAGCCCCGCGCACAGGTCAGAGAGGATGTCGCCGAAGAGGTTCGTCGTGACGATGACATCGTACTCTCCGGGTTTCTTGACGAGCTGCATGCACATGTTGTCGATCAGCCGCTCGTCGGAGGGGATGTCGGGATACTTCGCGGCCATCTCGCGGAACGCGCTCTGGAACAGGGCGCCCGTCGTCTTCATGATGTTCGCCTTGTGGACGGCGGTCACGCGGGTACGCTGCTCGCGCCGCGCGAGCTCGAAGGCGAACTTGACGATCCGGTCGGACGCCTTTCGCGTGATCACGTTCACCGTCTCGGCGGCGCTGTGGTCCCGGTCGACCCAGTGCTCTACGCCCGAGTAGAGTCCTTCGGTCGCCTCCCGGACGACGATCAGGTTGGTCTCGGGGAAGCGGGTCCCTTCGCCGGCGATGGCGCGGGCCGGGCGCACCGAGGCGTACAGGTCGAGCTGCTGGCGGAGCGCCACGTTCACGGAACGGAATCCGCCGCCGATCGGGGTGGTGATCGGCCCCTTGAGCGCGAGCCGGTTCTTGCGGATCGAATCGAGGACGGCGTCGGGGAGCGGTGTGCCGTGCGCCTGGATCGCGAGCTCCCCGGCGTCGATCGTCTCCCACTCGATCGCGACCCCGGTCGCCGCGGCGACCAGCTGCGCGGCCTTCGTCACCTCGGGCCCGATCCCGTCCCCCGGGATCAGCGTCACTCGGTACGTCATTCGAGCGGCTCCGGCGCGGGCCCGAGTCGTCGCGGAATTTAAGGAACCGGACGAGGTGGCGAAGCCGCCGGCGGCGGGCGGGAGAGGACGACCCGCAGGATGCGATCGCGAAGTTCGTACGGGTCGGGGTCGGAGTCCCAGAGAACGAACACCCCGTCCCACGTCGTCGCGCCGATGTCGGCGACCTCGAGCCGGGGTCCCCGCGCCCCCGCCGGAGGGGCGGGCAGCGACCCGGCGGCTTCTGCCAGGGCCCCCTCGACCACCGACACGGGAACGGCGAGCGGGAAGGTCATCCGGATCCGGTGCAGTGTGGAGTCTCGGGGCTCGAGCACGAGCGCCGACATCACGATGTTGTTGGGAAGCTTCGCGACCCCGCCACGGTCGAGCGCCAGAAGAGTGTAGATGAGCCCGACATCCAGGATCGTCCCGGAGTAGGCTGGGTAGCCGGTCTCGTGCGGGTACGTCGAACCAATAATGCCGTACGTGGAGGAAACGAAGGCGACCCGATCGCCCGGATGGAACGGGTCCGCGACCACCAGCAGGAGTCCCGCGAAGACGTTCGCGAGCACCGTCTGGGCCGCGAGGCCGACGACGATCCCGGCGAACGCCGAGCCCAGCAGGATCGATTCGGCCGAGACCCCGGCGAGCTTCGACAGGGCGAGCGCGGCCCCGACGCCGACCAGAAGGTTCAGGAAGAGCCGGACCTCGTGGCCCCGGGCGAACTCCCCCCGACGCAGGATCACGGCGGTAGCGGCGCTGCTCAGGGCCCGGGCGACCAGGTAGGCGATCAGCACCACCCCGCCCGCCTCGAGCAGCAGGATCTCGGTCCCGGTTAATCGGGGAAGGAGCCGACCCGGGAGGTAGACGAGGACCGCGTACAGTCCGACCGCGAGGGCGGTGGTCGCGAGGAGATCGCGCGCGAGCAATCGGACCGGAGGCGGCGAAGGCGCGGCCATCGGCCGACCGAACGACGTGGGAAGAAAGCAGTTTTCATCGGGGATAGGCACGGTAAACAGTATTCTTATACGCGACAGTTATACATGTCGTCATGCTCTCTACCACGAACCCCGAGGTCCTGGCGAACGACTGGCTGCCGCCCGTGCCTCTCGCGCGCGAGCGCGAGGTGAACGATCTCCTTCGACGGCTCGACCCACCCCTCCCGCGGGCGTCTCCGCCCTGGATCGTCGGGGTCGTCGGTCCGGCGGGGTCGGGCAGCTCGACGGTAGCGCGGCGGGCGGCGCGCGAGTGTGTCGACTGCCTGCGATCGGCTTCGGCGACTCCTGCGCCACGATCGATCGCGGTCCGCACCGGACTTCTGCGCGGCTCCCACGGGGTCGCTACGGCGCTCCTACGCCAGTTCGACGAAGGGTTTGACGGCCGAGGGTTCCCGACCGCGGAGATCCTCGCGGGTTGGCTGCGCCGGCTGAGGCGCGACGGCCGCCCGACGGTGCTCGTCCTCGACGACGTCGGGGTCGGCGGGGTCGACCTGGGGCCGATCCTTCGCGCGATCGGCGACCCCGACCGGTTCCTCCCCGAGGGGGAGAGCGGCCTCCCCCCGATATGGACGGTCCTGGCCGGGACCCCCGACGGCCTGGCTACCGCGGTCGCGGACGTCGAGCCCCGGTATCCGATCCGACCGTTCGTGGAGCTGCCGCCGTATGCCGAGCCGACGTTGCGCGCGATCGTCCTTGACCGGGCCGAGCGGGCGTGCGGCCGGCGCCCGCCCTCGTCCCTCGTCGACCGGATCGTCGCCCGGGCGGTGGAGGACGGCTTCGGGGCCCGGCGCGCGATCGACCTCCTGCGCCGGGAACTCCTCGGCGTCCGAGGCCCGGGAACGACGAGCTCGGAGCGCGCCTCCCGGATCGAGATCGAACCCCGGGTCGTCCATGCGATCAGCGCCGCGAGCCACGGCCTCTCCGCCCCCCTGGGGGATGTACGCCGGCTCGAGGCGGAGATCGCCCACCGACAGGGGGTTCGCCCGTTGCCCACGACGACGCTCTGGCGCCGTCTCGTCCGGCTCGAACGCGCGGGCTATGTTCGACGCGAGATCCGCACCGGGGGGAGCGGAGGGACCCGCTCGGTCCTTCGGCTCCTCACGCCGATCGAAGAATGGGTCACGGCGGCGAATCCGTCGGGAACTCCTCGAGGGTACGGGGGGTTCGTCGACCCGCCGACGACGGAGGCGGTCCCGGGGGGATCGCGACCTCGGTCGATCGACGGGCTGATCGAGGGTTGAGCTGGGCGACCACCGCTGCGGCGAGACGGGGGGAGCGGAGCGCCTGCTCGATCCGGTCGATCGGGGCGTTGCGCAACGCTTCCCGGTCCGCGAACCCGGCCGCGAGGAGCATCCGGGCGCGGACTCGGCCGATCCCGCGGAGCCGGACGAGGTCGAGCAGCTCCTCCTTGACCCCGTAGCGGACCCGCAGGGAGAGGTCGTCGATCGCTCGGCCCAGGCGGCGCTGGAAGACGGTCGCGAGCCGTCCGAGGGCGAACAGGAGCCAGTCGGCGTCCTCCACGCGATTGCGCAGGTCGCCGGCCCCGATGCCGTGGCGTTCGGTGATCTCGATGATCGGGGTCTCGGCGATCCACGCCTCGAGGACCGTCGCGGTCTTCATCGTCGCGAGGAACCCGTCCAGGTCGAGGTCGATCGGGGGCTCCTCCGGCTGAACGAGCAGTTCGGAGGACTCGTCGGTGAACCGGGTGAGGAGGTCCGCCTCCTCGCCTCTCCGCAGGAACATCGGAGAGAGATCGGGCGTCGCGGCGACCGCCGCCAGCAACGGGAACGGGGCGACCCCGATCGGGGCGCGTTCGAGCACTCCTCGCAGGACGATCGCGCTGAGAGGATCGAGGTACAGCTCGCTCGTCAGCGCGCCGAAGCGGGTCGCGGTGAGCGTTGGTCCGGCGAGGAGGAGCTCGTGGTGTTCGAGGAACCGCCGAACCTCGGCGGTCTTCTCGTGGAGCTCGGAGAGGGGCAGCGTCCGGCCGTAGAACGTCGCGGCGAGGAATCCCTCGAGCTCCGCCTGCGTCGATACCGCTCCGCTCGCGACGAGCGCGAGCAAGTGCATCCTCAGCGCGGGTTCGGAGGCGAGGCGGCTCACGATCGGTTCCGGCGGCGCCGAGATGTAGGTATCGAGCAGTCGCTCCTCGTCGTCGACGCTCCGTGCGATGATCACCGCCTCCCCCCGGACATCGAACCGGGGCCGGCCGGCCCGTCCGAGCATCTGCTGGACCTCGAGCGCGGGGATCGGCGCCTGCACGCCCAGCCGGTTGTCGTAGCGCGTCGTGTCGCGGACGATCACCCGGCGCGCCGGCAGATTGATTCCGGCCGCGAGCGTCGGCGTGGCGACGAGCGCCTTGATCACCCGGTCGCGGAACGCGCGCTCGACGACCCGACGCTCGGAGTTCGTCAGGGACGCGTTGTGGTAGGCGACTCCGTACGGGAGGAGGGCGCTCAAGCGGCGGATCCCTTCCGTATCCTCATCGGAGACGGTCGTGAGCTCATCGGCCCGGGCCCGGGCGGCGGCGAGCTCCTCCGCGCCGAGCTGCGCGCGGATCGTCGATACGAGGGACTGCGCTACCTGCTCGCTCGCCTTGCGGCTGTTCACGAAGACGAGCGCCTGGCCGCCGTCGGCGACGACCGTCCGGACCAACCGCGGGACGGCGTCGCCCGGCGGAGGGACCTCCCGGGTCGAGAGATCGCTGAACGTGATCCGTCCCTCGCAGTAGACCCCTCGCTCGAGCGGGACCGGCCGGAACTCGCTGGCGATGTGCTCGGCCCCGAGCCACGCCGCGACCTCTTCGGAGTTCCCCACCGTCGCCGAGAGCGCGATCACCTGGATCTCGGGATACGACCGGCGCAGTCGGGTGAGGCTCACCTCGAGGGTCGGTCCGCGGTCGGGGTCCCGCATCAGATGGACCTCGTCCGCGACGACGACGCCGAGCCGATCGAGCCACGGACTTCCGCGGCGCAGGAGGCCGTCCGCCTTCTCGCTCGTGGCGACCAGGATGTCGAGCGTCTCGAGACGGTCGGCCGGCAGGTCGAAATCGCCGATGGAGAGACCGACCCGTACCCCGAGCTCCGCGAATCGCTCGAGCTCTTCTGCCTTCTCCGACGCGAGGGCGCGCAGCGGGACCAGATAGAGGCCCGTGCGGCCGGCCCGGACCGCCCGCAGGAGCGCGAGGTAGGCGACGAGCGACTTCCCGCTCGCTGTCGGGCAGGCGAGCAGCACGCTCTTGCCGGCGAGGACCGGGGCGAGCGCCCGGGCCTGCGGAGGATAGAGCGATGCGATCCCGTCCCGTTCAAGGATCATGCGGACCGCCGGATCGATCGCGGTCTCGGCGAGCGGAACGGAGCTCGACGGCTCGGGGCCGGCCTCGGCCGGACGGCGGGTGGCGGGGTGACCCCGGGGCATGTCGGTCGAGGAGCCCAGGCGCTACTAAGGATTATGTTCCACGGCGTCGGAAAGGAGTTCGCGCGCGAGCACCAGCTCCTGGATCTCGGTCGTTCCCTCTACGATCGGGAAGACGCGCGCGTCGCGCAGGAGCCGTTCGGCCGAGGCCCCGGCGCGGGTCCCCTCGGCACCGGCCGCGTCGACCCCCCACGAAGCGATCCGGACAGCGGCGTGCGACGCGACGAGCTTGGCGACCGAGGCGTCGCGCGCGAACGGTTCGCCCGCGTCCTTGGCCGCCGCGGCCCGATCGACCAGCGCCCGGGCGCTGGCGAGATCGGAGAAGCTTCGGGCAAGGAGGGTCCGTTTCCACTCGGTGTCGTCCCGCCGGACGTTCGCCCGTAGCTCGTCGAACGCCGCTCGGGCCACGCCGAGGGCGCAGGCGGCGATCCCGACGCGGCCGCCCGCGAGCGAGCTGAGCGCGACCTTGAGACCGCTCCCCTCCGGTCCGAGCAGAGCATCGTCTCCGAGCGCGACCGACTCGAGGACGAGCTCGGACGTCTCGCTGCCGCGAAGGCCGAGCTTATCGAGCCGTCGGGCGACCGAGAGGCCCGGACTTTCCACGGGAACCAGGAACGCGGAGATACCGTGCCGGCCGAGCGCGGGATCCTTGGTGGCGAAGACGAGGACGATCCCCTGCGGAACGGCATTGGAGATGAACATCTTTCGTCCGTTGAGGAGAAATCCCGTCGTGGAGCGCTGGTACCGACTGCGGAGGGACGCGGCGTCGGACCCGGCGTCCGGCTCGGTCAGGCCGAAGGCACCCAGCCGTACGCCGGAGGCCATCGGGCGGAGGTACCGGTCCTTCTGCGCTTCGGTACCCCAGGCGACGATCGGCGCCGAAGCGACCGATAGGTGGACCGCGGTGAGCACCCCGACCGCGGCGCTTCCCCAGGAGAGTTCCTCGAGGACCGCGGCGATCGAGCGGGCGCTCCCGTTCGTTCCGCCCCACGGGGCCGGGATCCCGAGCCCGAGGAACCCCTCTCGGGCGAGGTCGTGGACCAGGCCGGCAGGAATCCGATCGTCCCGGTCGATCGTCATCGCCGCGGGGCGGACATGATCGGAAGCGAATGCATGTGCGGAGCGGCGCCATGATTCCGGCGATCCCGGCGCGCCGTGCTCCACGGGCCAGCGGAGGCCCACGAACTCTTAATGCGTGCCGGCCGGTCGTCTCCTCTCGGCGGAGAGGGCGATGCCGGTCGATCCGACACCGAAGGACCGGTTCACGTCGCTGGACGCCCTCGCCCTCGTCCGGGAGCTCCGAACGCTCGGGCCTGCGAGGGTGGAAAAAGCGTTCGACGTGGCGGAAGGTGGCTGGTCGCTGAGCGTCCACCCCCCCGGTGCGGCGAAGCGGGAGCTGCTCCTTGTTCCCGGGCGGTACGCCGCGCTGCTCCCCGGATTGCGGGAGCACACCGAGGAGCTATCACCGGTGGCTCGCGAACTGCGGCGCCTCTTGGCCGGTGCGGTGATCCGATCGGTCGCCGACCCGGGCGCCGAGCGGTACCTCGAGATCGCGCTCTCACGGTCGGACGAGCCGGACGGCCTGCGGCTCGCGGTCGAGTTCTTCGGCGCCGGCAACCTCGTGATCGCGCGAGGCCCGACGATCGCGGCGGTCACGCGTCCGCGCACCTGGGCGCATCGGACGGTGCGGATCGGCTCGGAGTACGCGCGTCCCCCGGCCCGCGCGGACCCATGGACGATGGGTGTCGCGGCGATCGAGGCGGAGCTGCGGCGCTCGCGCAATGACCTGGCGAGCACCCTGGCGGCGCGCCTCTCTCTCGGAGGGCCGGTGGCGGAGGAGCTGATCGTCCGGGGAGGGTTCCATGGCGCCGAGGCAGCGAACGGAACCCCCGAAGCGGCGGTGGGACTGCGGCGGCTCATGGATGAGCTCCTCGGCGAGATCGGGGACCATCCCCGAGGGTACCTGTACCGGCGGGGGTTGACCCTCGTCGACGCCACGCCGTACCGTTCGCGCCGCTGGGGCGACCCGGTCGAGATCGAGGAGCGGACGACGTTCTCCGAGGCGGCCGCGGCGTTCTTCCCGACCGCGATCGCGGCGGTCCCGACCGAAGAGGAGACCGCCCTCCAGAAGGAACGAGCGGAGCTCGAGCGACAGGCCGATCGTCAGCGCCAGGCGATCGCCGAGCTCACGGAGGCGGCCGAGCGACGACGGGGCGACGCGGACGCCGTGCTCTCGAACTATCCCGTCGCGCAGGCGGCCCTCGAAGCCGCGCGGGGCGCCGCGACCCCACCCCCGACCGTCGAGGTCGAGCTCGATGGGCGCACGGTGTCGTTGCCGCTCGCCTCGACCCCCCGCCAATCGGCGCAGCTCATGTATTCGGAAGCGAAGCGACTCGTGGAGAAGCTCGACGGGGCCCGGTCCGCTCTTCTCGAGACGGAGGACCGACGGGCGCACGCGAAGGCGCCGGCTCCTCGGGCCCGGCCCGTCCGAGCGGGTCCCCCGAAGAAGCTGTTCTGGTTTGAGCGGTATCGATGGTTCATCTCCTCGGAAGGGGCCGTGGCGATCGCGGGCCGGGACGCCGGCTCGAACGACCTGATCGTTAAACGTAACCTGAAGGACGGTGACATCTACGTTCACGCCGACCTACACGGGGCGGCGAGCGTGGTCGTGAAGCGGTCGGCCGACGGCGTTCCGATCAGTGAGGCCAGCCTCGCGGAGGCGTGCCAGTGGGCCGTGGCGTTCTCCAAGGCGTGGCGGGCGGGATACGCGTCCGGGACCGCCTTCTGGGCGACCCCGGAGCAAGTGTCGAAGACCGCGGCGTCCGGGGAGTTCGTCGCCCGCGGCGCCTGGGTGATCCACGGCACGAAGCATTTCGTGCGCGACACTCCGCTCGAGCTCGCGCTCGGGACGATCCGCTACCAGGACCAGGAACGTTGGACCGCCGCGCCCGAAGCGTCCGTGCGGGCGCGGGGGGTCGTGCGTTGCCTGGTGACCCCGGGAGAGGAGCGCGAGCGCTCGATGCGCGAAGAGGAGCTCGTCCGAGAGCTCGGGATCGACCGATCGCTGCTCCAAGCGCTCCTCCCGGCCGGGGGCCTGTCGGTCCGGCGTCCGTAGAGCCGCTGCACGTCCGCCGCGGGGAACCGGTCACCGGGCAATCGCCAGGTATGGCCCTGCGCCCGAAGCGCGGAGATCGTGAGCATCTCCCCCTCGACCTTGACTTCGCCGCCTACTTCGAACGAGGTCTCGGGGGGCACCACGATCCGGGACGGCCGCGTGAGGCGGCCCTCGATGACGGAGACCCGGACGACGGTCCCGAGGTCGCGCGTCGCCCAGACGGTCGTGACCTGCGCAACCCGCTCCCCGGAACGGACCTTGCCGTCCCGGGTGTCCAGGCGACGTACCAGGATCGTCTCCTCGAGCCCGGGGATCGGCGCACCGAGTCGGAGAACGGCGTCGGGAGGAAGGGAGGCCCGCTCGCGCGTCGAGCGGGGGCCGTCCGAAACGATGACGGTCAGCTCGGTGCGAACCTCGGGCCGGGATTCGAACGGATGCGTGGTCCGGCACTGGCGGCACCGGGCGACCCCTTCGAGCACGCCCCGACCGGCCCGGGCACCCCGTCGCACGCGGAAGATGCGGTGCGGGGTCTCGGTGCCGCACGGCTCGCAGTAGAGCAACGCCGAGCCGAGCGGGCCGGCCGCCTTCCCGCTCCCCTCCCCGGGGTCCGTCTCCTTCTCCGCCATCGCTGCGGGGGACCACCCCGGGGGGGATTTACGTATTCGCCCGGCCGGTCGGACGCGACATGGGGCTGCCCGAATTTGAATCGGGGTCCCGGGCTCCCAAAGCCCGAAGGATGGACCAGTAGAGCGGGACGAGGCTCGTCCTCGCTCCCGTAGCTACCCCACAGCCCCGCATGCGGCGACCTAGATCGCGTCGACCCGCTTCAACGTTCGTCCGATCCGGCACTCGGCGGGCTCGGAGTCAGCGCTCTCGATGTGGTACCGCTGCTTCGCCGGAAGCGATGGCCCGGCGCAGATCGTCCAGTTCGGGCAGTCCAGGCGCCGGCACGGGAACCGACCCACCTCCACCTGGCTTCCGACGATCGCGCTCCGCGAATCGACGACGAGCGAGCGCGCGACCGGTTTCACCTCCACGACGTGGGCGTCGGTCTCCTGGAGCGCGCACGGATGAACGACATCCCGCACTTTCGTGACCTCGTACTTCCGGCCGGCGTCGAGGGTGAGGCAAGCGTGGCGGAACGCGCAGGTCCGGCAGATCGGGCCGCCGCCCTGGTAGACGAACTCGAAACCGACCTGGGATTCGGCGACCGCCAGGAGGGTGATCCCGGGCATCTACGCGATCACTCCCGTCGTGGTCGCGAGGCGCTCGGCGGCGTCGCGCGTCAATCCGTTGTCGCCGAGGATCGTGTACCGCTCGGGACGGATCGAGTGGGCCATCACCAGCGCGCGCACGATCTCCTCGTTCGTCATCCCGAGCTCCCGTGCGGACGTCGGCGCCCCGATGGTGAGCAGGGCGTTCTTGATCCGCCGCCAGTCACCGCCATGCAAGTACATCATCATGATTGCCCCGACGCCGCACTGCTCCCCGTGCAGGCTCGGGTGGGCCGCAACCCGATCGAGCGCGTGGCTGAACAGGTGTTCGCTCCCCGAGCAGGGACGAGAGGAGCCCGCCACGCTCATCGAGATCCCGGCCACCAGGATCGGCCGGATCGCGATCCAGACCGACTCCTCCAGGTTCGGCTTGATCGAGTCCGCGTGGTCGATCACTTCCTGGGCGGCGTACTCGCTCAGCGTCGCAGCGGTCGACGAGAACTCCTCGCTGCGAAGCCGCACCGCGAGCCGCCAGTCGAGGATCGCGGTCGTGTTCGAGATGACGTCCGCACATCCCGAGGCGAGCAGGCGGAACGGCGCCTGCACGATCAGGGCGGTGTCCGCGATCACGCCGATCGGGACCGCCGCGTCGGTGCTCGTGACGGTCTCCGCCCCGTGCAGGGAGGCGCGAGGGGAGGAGATCCCATCGTGGGCCGCAGAGGTCGGGAGGCTCAGGAACGGGATCTTGAGGCGGGCTGCGACGACCTTGGTGATGTCGATCTTGCTCCCGCCGCCGACCCCGACCAGGAACTTGACGCCGGTGCCGCGGAGCAGCGCCGCGACCCGATCGACCTCCTCGCCCGTGGCGTCCCCGGCGATCACGGTCGTCACTTCGAAGCCGCCGTGCCCCAGGATCTCGGCGGCCCGGTGGCCCGCGAGCTCCGCCGTGCGCGGCCCGGTGATGACCGCCCCCTTCGGGGGGAAGTCGAGCTGCCGGCACGTTTCGGGGAGCTCGTCGATCACGCCGTGGCCGACGAGCACGAGGCGCGGAAAGACCATCCCCTTCGACTTCCCGAAGAGCGACCCATCCCCGCCGAGCGGACTGCGGAGGGCCGCGCGATCTTCCGCCATGAACAAATCGGCGGGACGGGGGCCGGAACCACATTAAGCCTCTGCCCGCGGGCCGCGGTGGTCTATCGGCCCGGCACGTCGCCCCAGAGGAGCTTGTGCTCCTGGAGCATCACCCGCACGTCCAGTCGGTCCGCGATCACCCAGTCGGCGAGGCGGCCCGCGTCGGTCCCCCACACCGGCTGGAAGACGACCGTCGCGGGCGAAGTGTGGCTGCGAAGGGAGGCGCGGGCGTACCGATAGTCCGTACGGTCCTGGATCACGAACTTGACGACGTCGCTCGCCCGGAGCAGCGGAAGGTTCGCCCAGCGGTTCCGGGCCTGCATCCGGGAGGAGGGGCACTTCACGTCCACGCTGAGGACCACGTTCGGGATCTCGAGATACGGCCTCACGTCGAGCGATCCGCCGGTCTCGATGACGGTCGTGACCCCCTTCTCGGAGAGCCGACGTACGAGCTCCGGGGCCTCCCGCTGGAGGAGCGGCTCGCCCCCGGTGAGGCAGACGTGGCGCGTCCGGTTCCGGGCGACCGTCCGCAGCAGGGAGGGGATCGAACGCTCGACCCCCGGTCCGAACGAATAGGTCGTGTCGCACCACGCGCACCGCAGATTGCACCGGGCCGTCCGGACGAACGTCGTCCGCACTCCGGTGAGCGGGCCCTCCCCCTGGACCGAGTGGAAGACCTCGATGATCCGCATCGGCGTCGCACCGGGGGCATCGAGAAAAGTCATTCCCTCCCGTTCCCGGGCCGCGGTCCGAACGCACCGTCAAATACGGTGTCCGTGTCGATGCCGCCGCATGGACCCGTCTCGGGCGAGCTTTTGGCAGGACCGATGGGCCCGGGCGGGGGTCGCGACCGCCCGCCGGGTCTCCGGGCACGGTCGGTTCTACGCGCTCGTCGCCTACCCGGGGACGAGCGGCTTTCTCCATGTGGGCCACCTGCGGCAGTACGCCTACGCTGACGCGCTGCACCGGTTCCACCGGATGCTCGGCGAGGAGGTCCTCTTCCCCTTCGGAGTACACGCGTCGGGCCTTCCGGCGGTCGCCTGGTCGCAGAAGGTCAAGGACCGCGACCCGACCACCGTGTCGCAGCTGGAGGACGAAGGGGTTCCGGCCTCGGAGTGGCCCCGTTTGGAGTCCCCCGAGGCGGCGGTGCGGTTCTTCGGCGATTCGTACCGGGCGGTGCTTCGCTCGATGGGCGTGCTGTACGACCCGACGACCTACCTCACGACGATCGACGACGACTATCAGGCGTTCATCCGGTGGCAGTTCCGGGCCCTGCAGGAGGCGGGCGCCCTCGTGCAGGGGACCCACTTCTCCTCCGTCTGCCCGGTCTGCGGTCCCGTCGCCGTCGACCGTTCCGAGACCGACCTCGCGTGCGGCGGGGACGCCGAGGTCATCCGGTTCGTCACGGTGCCGTTCCGTCTGGAAGATGGGCGGATCCTACTCGCGGCCACGCTTCGTCCCGAGACGGTCTATGGGGTGACGAACCTCTGGTTGCCGCCGAACGGCTCGCTGGTCGTCTGGCACCACGGAGAGTCGTCGTACCTCGTCGGGCGGCCGGGTGGGGAGCGGCTCGTCGAGCAGCACGGAGGTCGGATCGGGCACGAGGTTCCCGTCGGGGAGCTCCTCGGCCGGGAGGCGACCTCGCCGGTGCGTACCGGGACGGTTCCGATCCTCGCGAGCCCGATCGTCGACCCGGCGATCGGTACGGGCGTGGTGATGAGCGTCCCGGCGCACGCTCCCGCCGATCTCGCGGCACTCACGGAGGTCTCGCCCGAAGTGCGGGCCCGCCTCGGCCTGCACCCGGTCCTTCTCGGACTCGACACCGAGCCTCCGTTCTCCCCGTCCGACGCTCCTTTCGCCGGTGGGCCCGGAACGCCGGCCGAACGTGCCCTGCGCGCCACCGGAGCTCGGGGGCTCGCCGACCGCGCCGCGGTGGATGCCGCGACCGAACGGCTCTACCGGCTCGAGTTCGTCCGCGGGCGAATGACGATCCCCGAGCTGGCCGGCGTTCGGGTGCGCGAGGCCCGGGAGCAGGTCACCGAGGCGCTCGGAGCGCAGGGCGCGAGCTTCTCCCTGCAGGAGTTCTCGGTCCCGGTGCGGTGCCGGAACGGACACGCGATCGTCATCCGTCGCGTCCCGGATCAGTGGTTCCTGCACTACGGCGATCCCGCGTGGAAAGCCGAGACCCGGGCGTCGCTCGAGCGGCTGATCACCTATCCGGCCGACTACGCGGCCGAGCTTCCTTCCATCCTGGACTGGTTCGAGGACCGCCCGTGCATGCGGCGGGGTCGGTGGCTCGGCACGCCGTTCCCGTTCGACCCCCAGTGGGTCATCGAGCCGATCGCAGACTCCACATTCTACACCGCGTACTTCGTCGTCCGGCGTCTCGTCTCGACCGGCCGTGTCCCGACGGCGGCGCTCACCGACGCGTTCTTCGACTACGTCTTCCGGGGGCGAGGTTCCGGCGAGCCGTCGCTGGCCCGGTCGGTCCAGGAGGAGGCCCGGGCCGAGTTCCTCTACTGGTATCCGCTCGACCTCAACATCGGAGGGAAGGAACACAAGCGGGTCCATTTCCCGGTGTTTCTCTACACGCACGCAAAACTGCTCCCGCCCGAGCTCTCCCCCCGCGGGATCTTCGTCACTCACTGGATCACCGGACCGTCCGGTGACAAGCTCTCGAAGAAGGAGATCGCCAGCAAGGGAGGGAAGATCCCCCCGATCAGAACGGCCCTCACCGAGTGGGGCCCGGACGCCCTTCGCCTCTACTATCTGACGGCGGCCTCGCCATCGCAGGACACCGAATGGGACTCGGCGCTGGTGGAGACCGCCTCCGAGCGGTTGTTCGAGGTCGAACGACTGTTCCGGGAAGCCGCCGGCGACGGAGACGGGCCACCGGGACTCGACGCTTGGCTCGCCTCCGAGATGCACCAGCTGATCGCGCGGGTGCGCGCGGCGTATGCCGCCCTCGATCTTCGGCAAGCCGCGGAGGGGACGTTCATCGAGGTCACGACGCTCTTGAAGCGATACTACACCCGCGGCGGGGTTCCCGGGCGAGCGACCGCGAAGGTGGCCGAGGCATGGGTCCGGCTCCTCGCTCCGATCGCCCCCCACCTCGCGGAGGAGCTGGGATCAGCGAACGCCACCGGGTTGGTCGTGCAGGCCTCGTTCCCCTCCCCCGACGAGTTCCCTCGCTCGCCCGACGCCGAGCACCGGGAGCAGTACCTGGCTCGGGTCGAGGACGACCTTCGCGCGATCGTTCGGATCTCCGAGGACCGCCACGAGCCGCCTCCGACCGAGGCGGTCTTCTTCATCGCCGCCCGATGGAAGGCCGAGGTCGAGGCCTGGACAAGGGACGCCGTCGGCCAGGGCGATGCCGTCCCCGTCCGCGCGGTCATGGGCCGGGCCGCGAGCTCCCCGGAAGTCGCCGCGTTCCGTGCCGAGATCCCGAAGTACGTCCAGCGGATCGCGCCGATGCTCCGCGCCGAGCCCGCGACGGCGACCCCCGCCGATGAGTCGAGCGTCCTCCGCTCGGCCGAAGGGTACTTCGCTCGACGATTCGGGTTCGCGAGCGTCCTCGTCGTCCCCGAGGAGGAGGCGGCCCCCCATGATCCGCTCAACCGTCGGGAGCGTTCTCGACCGGGGAGACCCGCGTTCTATCTCCGACGCCCTGCGGGCGGAGAGGGTGCGCCCCGCCCTCTCGAGAAGCGCTGACTACCGGGCGGACTTCTTCGTCCGCGACCGCGCGGCGGGACGGAAATTGAGGTGCATGCGCGACGGGGTCGGATGGCGGCTCACGGTCCGGTACTTTGCCGATTTCTTGTCGCCGTAGCTGCGTCGGATCGGCCCCGAGACCTCGAAGTAGATCAGCTGACCGACCGGCATCCCCGCGTAGATCCGTACCGGGATCTTGACGCTCATCTCGAGCGTCCAGTAGTTGCAGAACCCTTCGTCCCCCTTGCCGGCGGTGGAGTGGATGTCGATACCGAGTCGCCCCACGCTCGATTTGCCCTCGAGGAACGGCACGTAACCGTGGGTCTCGGTGTACTCCTCGGTGACTCCGAGGTACAACTGGCCGGGAACGAGCACGAACCCGTTCGGCGGGATGCGGAACTCGCGGACGGGATTGGTCCGTCGAGCATCCAGCGCTCCGCCCCGGTAGACCGCGAGGTACGGGCCGAGATGGACGTCGTAGGAGTTCGTGCCGAGGCAGTCCTCCCGGAACGGTCGGATCACGATCCGTTCCGAATCGATCGCCCGCCGGATCGCCACGTCCGATAGGATCATTCGAGCGGGCGCGACGAGTCGGCCGCGCTATTTAACGCTCGGGCGGCCGGCGGATCCTCGGAGAGAACGATGGCCGCGTACCCGACCACGTCCCGCATCGGCGTGGCCTCTCCGGAGTGACCCCAGCGCAACAGTTCGGATCGGCGCCGTCGACCGGCGAGGACTGAAAGAAGGACCGTCGTCGGCGCGATGCCGCACATCGAGATCTCCTCGCGCGCCACTGTGTCGTAGAGCGACCGAGGGTCCCCCGACAGGATCGCCTCGATCGCGAGGCGGTCGAGCCGCTCGGCGGTCGCGACGGGCACGTAGTGGGAGAAATCGGTGGAGGCCAGGAGCAGCACGTCCCGCCCCTCGATCGCGCGGCGCACGACCGCGGCGATGCGCTCGAGTCGCTCGAACGAGTCGAAGGCGATCTCGAGGGGTACGAACCGGGGCCGGGGCAGGACGTACTCGAGGAACGGAAGTTGGACCTCGATGGAGTGCTCGAGCGCATGCGCCTCCTCGTCGACCGCGAGGGGCGGCTGGTCGAGGGCGCGTACCAGGTCGAGATCGATCGCCGTCGGGCCGATCGGTGTCTCCCACGCCCGCCGCGACAGGGCCGCCCCCGCGCTGCGCGCGTGGTGATCGACGCCGAGCACGAGCACGCTCTCGGGGGCCCGCTCGGCGGCGATGCGGGCGTAGGCGTGGGCGGCGATCGGACCGGAGAAGGAGAAGCCGGCGTGAGGTACGACCGCCGCGATGAGGCGCCGGTCCGGAGCTCGGGTGCGGGTCGGGAGATGGCCGGGACCGCGCGGGTCGGTAAAGCAGGCTTCGACCTCGCGTGCGAGGGCCGCCCCGTCCGCCGGGTAGAACTGGCCGGCGACGGCCGGCGGCCGGAGCGAGCTCGACATCGATCTCAGGGCGTCGACAGTTCCCGGACCAGCGCTTGCGCCTCGCCGTCCTCGATCCGGGTCCGCTCGCGGGGGTGGAACGGATTCGGCTCGCCGTACCGGGGGATGACATGGAAGTGGGCGTGGAAGACGACCTGACCCGCGGACGCTCCTGCGTTGAGCGCGACATTGTAGTCGGTGGTCAATCGCTCGGAGCGTCGGCACATCTCATCGAGCGTCCGGATCAGAGCGGTCTGGTCGTCGAACGGCAGGTCGGTGAGCCGCGCCCCGTGGCGCTTCGAGATCACGAGCAGGTGACCCCGAGTGAACGGGAACAGGTCGAGGAACGCGAGGCTCGTCGGGTCTTCGTAGACGATGTACGCGGGGGCGCGGTGGGCGACGATCTCACAGAAGATGCACGGACCATCGGGCATCGGAATCCCCCTGGACCCGGCGAGACCGCGGCAGAATAAACTCTTGCTGACGGGCGTGCGACGGTGGACCTCATTAGACCGGTTCCGCTCGGGGGACCGGATGGCGGCGCGGCAGGCGTTGGCGGTCGCCCTCGCGGTGCTCGCGCTGACGGCCACGGCCGCAGGGTCGATCCGGCTCGAACCGTCGGCTCCCACGTCACCGAGCTCTGCGATAGCCGCGCTCGTGACGGATCAGGTGGCGATCCGACCGGGAACGGCGACGGGGCCCCTCCCCGACTCGACCGAGGTCCGACTCTCCTTCACACTCGACTTCTCCAACCAGAGCCGGCTCGAGCGATTGCTTGCCGGTCTCTCCGATCCCGCCTCCCCAGAGTATCGCATGTTCCTCACCCCGTCCGAGTTCCGGTCGGAGTTCGCCCCGTCTCCCCGCGCCGTCGCGACGGTCGAGGGCGCGCTTCGGGCCGTCGGGGCGACCGGCCTCTCGGTCTCCTCCGGGCGCCTCGCGGTGGATGCGTGGGTCTCTGCGAGCGAGGTTCGCTCGCTGCTCGGGGTCGAGTTGGTCTCCGTGGGGGATCGAACCGCGCACGACCTCTACTCGGCGGTCGGAACGCCGCTGCTTTCCTCCTCCCTGGCCCGTCTCGTCTCGGGCATCGGGGGTCTCTCGAATATGGGGAACGCCCGAGCGGCGTTGACCACGATCGAGAGCCCGCCCCGTCCGGTCGGCCAGTTCGTGACGGAACAGGGGACGGGCGACCAGTGGGATGTCGGGTCCGACTTCGCTCAAGCGTTCGGGGCGACCTCGCTGTGGCCCGGATCGGGAACCCCGGGCGCGACGTACCCCAGCGACCTGGCGATCGCCACCCTCCTCGAGAGCTCCTACAACGGCACCGCGGACCACGGGGCGGGGATGAACCTCCCTCCGTTCGATCCGGCGGTCGTGAGCGCCTACTTCAACGCGACGCTCGCTCCGGGGTGGCCGATGCCTCGGGTCACCGGCGTTCCGGTGACCGTCGATTCGGTCACTCCGCCGCTCCCCGGTTCGCTGGGGGCGTACACCGACACCTCCTCCGACGAGTTCGAGAACTCGCTCGACCTCGAGATGGCCGGTAGCCTCGCGCCCGGCGCCGCGCTCTACAACTTCTACTTCCCGGGCAGCGTGACCGCGGGTACCGGGACCGCCGCGGGGGATGTCGCGGACGACTTTGCCCTCGACCTCTCCGATGCGCTCGCGTACGATTATTCGCCCGACCACCTCGCGGTGGTTTCCGGCTCCTTCGGCCTCGTCGAGCAGAACGATTCGCTGTGGGACTCGGGGCTCGAGGAAGCGGCCGCGATCGGCGTCACCGTCGTCTGCGCGAGCGGGGATCAGGGGAACGCTCCGGACCTACTGACCGGCCGCGGAAGCTCCCTGCCGACGTGGCCCGCGACCGCCGCGTTCGACGACACCGGCACCGTCTCGGTCGGTGGGACGACCATCACGCTCGCGGGAACCCCGACCTCCACCGCAACGCCGAGCGAGGTCAATGCCACCTACGATTCGAGCGTTACCGGAGTGCAGAGCGCGGTCGCGTGGTATGATGAGACTACTCCGGAGGAGTACGCGGGCAGCGAAGGGGGCGCCAGCGAGGTGTTCCCGGAGCCGAGCTGGCAGTTCCACTCCGCCGCGCAGCCGGCGATCGTGAACGCGACCGAACGCCAGGGGAGCTACTTCGCCGGTCGGGCCGGGCCGGACGTATCCTTCCCCGCGAACAACACGATCGCGTTCGTCTTCGCCAACTCGACCGGAACGATCTTCCTCGACATCCTCGGAGGGACGAGCGTCGCCGCCCCGGTGTTCGCGGGACTGATCGCGGATATCGTCGCCGTGGACGGTGCGCGCGCCCACGCCTTCGAACCGCTCGGGTTCGTCGACCCCGACCTGTACCACATCGCGAGCTACTACGCCTCGGCCGCCGTCCGGAACTCGAGCGCGGAAGCGGACGATCCGTTCCAGGACGTCGTCTCCGGCTCGAACTACCTGTTCTCGGCGGCCCCCGGATGGGACGCGGTCACCGGTTGGGGGGAACTGTCGGCCCTGAAGCTGGCCGTCGCCCTGAACGACTCGAACGCGACCGGCTTCGTCTACCTCGGTCCGACCCCCTCGCTCCCCCCCCGACCCGCGGCACCGTTCCTCAGCGCGCAGACGGAGTACTACCTCATCGCGATCGCTGCCCTGGTCGCGATCGCCCTCGTGATCGTCGCGGCGCGACCCTCCCGAGGTCCGACCGTCGCTCCCCCGGCGCGCGCGAACGTCCTCGACGACCCGTTCGCGACCCCCCCCGTAGCGCCCGTCGTCCCTGGGTCGATGTTCGCCTGCCCTTACTGCGGCGGCCAGCGGCCGGCGGAGCCGGTCCGGTGCCCTCACTGCGGGCAGCTCTAGTTCACGAGTCCGACGGGACGTCCGCGGCGAGCGGTCCTTCCGTGGGCGGGAGGTCCGACGGCGCGGGCGTCGTCGCGGGAGCCGGTTCGGACGGCGCCGGGGCGACCCCGAGCGTGGCGGGCGAGGCGCCCGGCGGAACCCCCAGCTTCTGCTCGAGGAACCGCCGGATCTCCTCGGGGCGCGTCGACGCGATCCCGAAGTACTCGGCGAACCGGCGGGTCGTGGTGAGCTCGAGGGTGGACCCCTTCGGTTCGGTCCGAACAAGGCCGATCCCCCGCAGGTGCTGGACCTCCTCGTACGCGACGTCCCCGATCATGCGCACGAGAACGCTCTGCAACAGCGGCTGATGGTAGGCGATCAGCGTGAGGGCCTTGACGGTCCGTGGTGCCATCTCCACCGGCGTCACGGAGTGGACCGCCGGAACGTACGGTTCCTGGAGCTGGAGGGCGTACCGGTCGCCGACCCGCCGGACCTCGAGGGCCGACTGCCGGTTCTCGTACGTCCGCTCGAGCGTGCGGACCGCCTGCTGAACGGGCCGGAAGTCGCTCACTCCGAGGGCGGTGGTGATCTCCTTCACGCTGAGGGGCTTTCCCGAGGCGAACAGGATCGCCTCGACCCGCAGTACGAGGTCGTCGAGCTTGCTCGGCATCTTACACCGCCGGGGCGATGAGCTGACGGGCCTCGGCGCACCGACGCACGAGCACGGGGGACGCCCCGAGGACCTCTTGGGAAAGTTCGATCGACTTTTCGCGGGAGAGGAACAGGGCCGCAAGGAAGATCGCGACCAACCGGTCCCGGCCGGAAAGCGGGTTCCAGAGGTCGAGCAGCGAGAACGATTCTCCGAGGGGATGGCGCAGCGCCGCCTCCCAGGTGTCGACGAGGTCGCGTTCGGGAATGTCGCCGTGGACGAGCAGCTCGGGCGGAGCGCGCTGTTCCTCGCGCAGGCGTTCGCGCAGCTCCTGGATCCGCAGCGTGCGGCGTGCATCGACCTCGGCTTCCCCGAACGCGCGAACAAGCTCGAGCAGAGAGACCGGACGGGTCTCGGGATGGCGGACCATGCCCAGGAGCGGCGGTGGATCGGCCGTTCCCAGCACCGCAGACGTCACGTCCACGGCCTCGGGCGTCTCGAGCATCGGGAGGTAGCCGTCGTCGACGCCCTCGGCTCCGGGGTCGTCCGCCCCGGGGACCGGATCGGGGCTCTCGCGGTTGCGCAGGACCTCGACCGACTGCAGGTACAGGATGCTCCACGCCATGTAGACCAGGCGGCCGGCGATCGCGAAGTTGACTTCGCCGTCCTCCCGGACCCGGTCCAGGTAGGACTGCGTGAACTTCACGAGGTCGATCTCCCACGGGTCGAACTCCTCGTCCATGACGAGCTCGAAGAGAAGGGCGGTCGCCTTCTGGAACGGGTCCGCGATAACGAGATGGACCCCTTCCTTCAGGCTCTCGACGAGCACGAGGTACCGTTCGAGGATCGCCGAGGTGTCGGTCCCTTCGCCGAGCAGGGACCGGTGGAATACGAGATAGCGGAGCACCTTCTCCGCGGCCTCGCGCGAGACGGCCGGAGGGCTTGCGAGCTCCCGGGCCTCCTCGTGGCTGATCGTCATCGGGCCACCACCGGCGCGGCGGCCTCGGGTGCCCGGGCGTTCTCCCGGCTCTCCACGTCCTGGATGTCGTCGAGCTGGATGCCGACGACGCGCGAGCAGCCGTCGCCGCGCATCGTCACGCCGTAGAGGTGGTGAGCGAACTTGAGCGTCACTTTGCGCAGCGAGATCACGACGAACTGCGCCCGCTCCGCGTAGCGCCGCAACAGCCGGCCGACGTACTCGGCGTTGAGCCCGTCCAGCGACATATCGACCTCATCGAACACGTAGAGGGGGCTCGGGTCGTAGCGCTGTAGTGAAAAGATGAACGCGAGGCTCGCGAGAGACTTCTCTCCCCCCGAGAGCTGCTCCAAGCGCGCGACGGTCTTGCCGACCGGCCGCGCCTTGATGAGCAGACCGCCCGCGAGCGGATCGTCGGGGTTCTCGAGGGTGATCTCCCCCTCGCCTCCGGCCGAGAGTTCGCCGTAGATCTCGCGGAAGTGCGTGTTCACCTGGGAGACGACCTCGGCGACCTTCTCGCGCTTCTTCTTCTCGATCTCGGCCACGAGCGCGATCAGCTCCTCCCTCTCCGCGGCGAGACGCTGGACCTCGATCGTGAACTCGTCGAGTCGCCCCTTCTCCGCATCGTACTCCTCGACAGCGCGCTGGTTTACGTCGCCCATCGTGGAGAGCTGCTGGTCGAGCGCGGCGACCTTGCGCTTGAGCTCCTCGACCGACATGGGCTTCTCGTCGGCCTCGGGTTCGGGGAACTGCTGGAGCGCGAGGTCGAACTCCTTGAGCCGCGCCTCGGCCTGCGCGAGACGAGTCTCTTCCTGAGCGAGCATCCCATTGCGGGTCTCGAGGCTCCCCTGGACCTTGGCCAGCTGGGCGGCGATCGAGACGAACTCGGTATCGAGGCCACGCTTCTGGTCGGCCTGCGCGCGGACCGCCTGGTCCTGGCGGGCCTCCACCGACTTGAGGGTCGCGAGCGCCTCGGATGCCTCCCGGACGAGCTTCTCCGTTTGGGCGGCTTCTTTCTTCTTCCCGGCGAGCTCCGCGCGAGCCTTCTCGATCTCGCCCCGCTTCCCCTCGATCTGGGTCGCCAGGGCGGCGATCGACGCGCGGACGGACTCGAGCTCGCCGTTCGCGTGGAGTCGTTCCTCCTGCGTCTTCGTCACCTGGTCCTGGAGGATCTTGAGCCGGCCCGAGATCGCGTTCGGTAGCTGCGCGAGGTACTGTTCCTGCGCCTGCTGGATCGACGCCTTGAGATCGGCCAGCTCCCGACCGAGCGCCTCGAGGGTCCGTTCGGCGGCCTGGAGATCGGTCTCGGTGCGCCCCCGGTCCTTCTCGGAGCGGGCGATCCGTTCGCGGGCGCCCGCGAGGCGCTCGCGCGCCGCCTTGAGATCCTTCTCGATGAGCTCGAGGTTCGATTGGTGCGCCTCGTCCTTGATCGACCGACCCGAGAGTTCCTCGGCGAGGACCCGGATGCGGTCGGCGACCTTGCCGAGCTCCTGGCGTCCCGCGGTCTCCGCCGCGCTCTTGTCCCGGAGTTCCCCGGCGAGCCGTTTCAGTTCGACCGCGCTGTCCGCTCCCCGGCCCTGCCCGTTCGGGTCCAGGTAGCCTCCCGAGATGGCGCCCGTCGCCTCGATCAAATCCCCCGAAAGGGTGACGAGCCGGACCCCGCCCATCTGGGCGCGAGCGTGCGAAAGGTCGTCCATGACGATCGTCTCTCCGAAGACGTACCAGAACGCGGGTCGGAGCGCCTCGTCGAACTGGACCAGGTCGATCGCGAACCCGACCGCGCCGTCGGTCTTCGCGACGACCATCGACTTCCCGTGGGGCCTCCCAGGAAGCATCTTGCTGAGCGGAAGGAAGGTGGCGCGGCCCCGCTTCTCCTCGCGCAGGAGTCGGATGCACGCCTCGGCGACCTGGTCCGTGTCGACGACGATCGCTTGCAACCGACTGCCGCCGGCGACCTGAAGCGCGGTCCGGACCTTGGGGTCGATCTCGGCGAGCTCCTCGACGGTCCCTCGGATCCCAGCGAGCTTTCCGAGGTTCCGCTGCGAGAGGATGTAATCGACCGCCGCGAGCGCGTTGGGGCGGGCCCCCGACTCGGTGCGCGCCTTCAGCCGTGCGTCCAGGGTCAAGTAGCGACGATTGAGTTCGAGGACCTCCTGCGAAAGGCGGTTCGTTTCGGCGGTGAGGCTCGTCTCCTTCGTCTTGAGAGAGAACAGCTCCTTCTGTAGGTCGCCCGTCGAAGCGCCGGCCCCCTTTCCGGGCGCGCCGGCCTTCGCGCGGAGCTCGAGGTCCTTTACTTCGACCTCGCGTTCCCGGAGATCCTCCTCCGCCTGGGCTTTGGATCGCTCGGCGGCCTGGAGCGAGGCAGCCGCGACCTCGCGGGCCCGGACTCTCTCCTCCCACGTCTTCTGACGACTCTCCTGCTGGCGGACGAGCTCGAGCTGCTGCTTGCGCGCGCCGGCGAGCTTGTCTGGGGACTTTCCGGGAGTCGAGGTAGCGGACTGCATCTCTCGGGACTCCTCGGCGGCCTTCTTCTCGAGGGCCCTGAGTCCCTCCGCGAGGGCGGTCTCTCGCCCGGCGAGCTGGCTTTTCTGCTTCTCGTCGGACGCGAGCGCCTTCGAGAGCTCCTCGACCTGAGCGGTGATCCCTCCCAGGGACTCCTTCAGGTTCGAGAGGTTCTGCTCCGCCCGGGCGTGGGCGAGCTTCTTCTCGTCGAGGTCCTGTTTGAACTTTACGGCGGCGGTGCCTCCGGCCACCGCGATCTCCTGCTCGAGACGCTCGATCGACGCTTTCAGCTCATCCCGGCGAGCGGCGAGCTTCGTCCGCTCGCCGTCGAGGCGTTCGAGCTCCGCGCGGACGGCGCCGACCTGTTTCCGGCACGTGTCGGCCTCCTGCTCGGCGAGGAGATGACCGGCCCGGGCGAGACGAGCTTCGGAGCGGCGTTTGTCGTCCAGGAGCTGCTTGTACTGAATCGCCTGCAGGCGCTGTCCTTCGAGCGCGGAGAGGCGGCCCTTGATGTCGGAGAGGAGGGTCTGGATCCGATCGAGATTCTGGTCGAGGTCGGTCCGCTTCGCCCCGGCCCGGTCGAGCTCCTCGTCGTACTGACTGATCCCGGCGAGCCGTTCGACGAGACCGCGCCGGGGGATCGGTCCCATCGTGACGACCTTGTTGACGTCGCCCTGCTGGACGAGGTTGTAGCCGTCGCCCGAGAGGCGGGCGTGGGAGAGGAGCGAGTCGATCTCGGTCTGAGTCGAGCGTTTTCCGTTGACGTAGAAGTACGAGTAGTATCCGTCGGCGTTCCCGGGTGCGAGCTTGACGTATCGGGTGACCTCGACCTCTCCTGCCTCGACGGGAAGCAGGTGGTCCGAGTTGTCAAAGACGAGCGACACCTCGCACTCGGTCGCCGCTTTTTTCGACGAGCCGCCGTTGAAGAAGAGATGGGTCAGGCGTTCGGCCCGAAGCGCCTTCGAGCTCGTCGGACCGAGAACGAAGAGGATCGCGTCGGAGATGTTCGACTTCCCCATGCCGTTCGGCCCGGCCACGCCGGTGAAGCCGGACTGGAACGGGATCTCGGTCGCTCCGGAGAACGACTTGAAATTGCGGAGTTTGAGACGTTTCAGGTACATCGAGCGCTTCTCCCTGACCCGCAATCCGTCGCCGACGAGCGCCCGTTTGTCGGACGGTTGTCAGCAGGGTCGCCCGAGCCCTGTCAGCCATATTTAACCATTCGGTCCAAGGGAATCTGTTCAGTCATCGGGAGATATCCTTCATCGGAGTGTGTCCGTTAAGGGTCGGGAGATGGGCTCTGATGTCGAAGTTCGACCAAGCGTGGATGGATGCCGAGACCCAGTCGAAGTTCGACGAGCTGCGGTACGCCGTGGCGAACCACGACTACCGCGAGAAAGCTCGCTTTGACGCTCTCTGGAGGCTAGCCCGGATGGGGGAGTGCGCCCGACCTCTCTTGAAGGGCATGGCGAGGCCTGACTCCGAGTACGAAGAGTGGATCCGAGCCCAAGCGGCAAAGGCGGTGGACTGGATTTGGTACGAGAGGAACCGGAGGGAGTGTCCCCCGGGCGTTGTCCCCAAACAGCCAG
The DNA here is from genome assembly GCA_049285595.1 of Thermoplasmata archaeon. Taxonomy (GTDB): domain Archaea; phylum Thermoplasmatota; class Thermoplasmata; order Lutacidiplasmatales; family UBA184; genus Lutacidiplasma. The sequence goes on along the minus strand of JBAQAF010000006.1, from coordinate 34,104 downwards.
TTCCTCGATTCTCGCCCGAGATAGTTGGACCTCCCGACCGGAAGGTAGTGACAACCGAAGAAGTAGAACCGTCACCTTCTCCACCTCCGTGAGGCTACTGTGGCCGAGGTCGTCCCAAAATCGCAACTCGGCACAGTCAAGGTCCACGAACCTAGTAATGAAGTCACCGACCAAGCTACGGCGGTTCACTGGGATATGAGACCACAGAGAGCCCGGTCTTGCCGTGTCACGCCTAGTTCGGGATGACCTCGATCTCCGGGTAGCCTGCTTTCGGTCGGGGCGCGGCCCGCTTGAGGAGTTCATGCCAGCGGAACCCTCCGAGCGGTGCGAACCCAGCCGCGACCGCCGGCGTCGTCCCTAGCGCTTGATGCTCGCGAACGAGATTGTAGTGCGCCCGGAATCCCTCCATCAGGTTCGCCGTTCCCCGATCGTTGTCGAACCCCCGCATGACCTTGATCCGCTCCTTCTCCGTCCCGTGAAGCCGCTCGACTAGGTTGTTCGACTCGGGCGCGCGGATGCTCGGGACCCGGTGGTGCGGGTTCACTATCCGATCCCCGGACCGGTACCCGAGTTCGCGCCGAACCGCCCGCGAGTACGCGTTCATCCCGTCGGTGAAGACTTCCATCGGCCGGTCGGGAGTGACCGCCTTCGCCTTGCGAATCGGGGTGCGCGTCTCGTCCAGACTCCGGCCCCGGCTGACGTGCGTCGCCATCAGGAAGCGGCTGTCCGCGTCGAGGACATTCCAGACGTACCGGGGCTCCCCGTTCACGTTCACCACCGTTTCGTCGATGTGCCATCGCTCGCCGGTCCGAGCGCCCTGACGGTCCATCCACTCGGCCGCGATCTGCCCGAAGTGAACCACCCAATTGTAGACTGTGACGTGACTGATTTTCAGCGAGTGAACTTGCGCGAAATGTTCCGCTACCTTTCGGACCGACATTCCCCGGAAGTACAGGTCGAGCGCGAGGGCGATCTTCTCCGGGTCCGAGCGCCGCCGTTGAAATCCGTCGCGCTCCACGAACCGGTACCCGCACACGCGGCAGGTGTACCGCGATAGAGTCCCGCTCTTGTTGTGGCGCTTCCCGGACCGGACGACCTTCCCGGATTGGCACCGAGTACAGATGGTCGGCGCCTTGAGTACCGGCTGAACCGGGTCGCTCTTGAACCCCTCCCGGAACCGTACCGCGAAGATGTGGATACAGGCGATTCCGGTCTCGGCGTAGAAGGGGCACTCGCACCGCCAGCGGTCGCGGACGACCGAGACCCGGTACTTGGTGTCGAATTTGCTCTGGGACCGAACCACGTACTCGGTCGGGGATATCGTCTCGATCTGGTCGCCGCGCGCCACGATGGCAAGCGCGGGGGTCCGCGCATCGCTCCACACCGCTGTCATCGGAGAATAGTATATCTCCGGAGATATATAAGGGTGGCTTATCTCCGCTGATACTGTGACCTGACCGATGGGCATATATACGGAGATATACTTGGGTCAATTGTGAGCCATGCCGAAGTGGAAAGCCGATGCGAAGGAGTTCACGGTGGGAGTGAACTACAGCGAAGTCCGGGGGTACCAAACGACCATACCGAAGCCGGTCGCGGCCCGGCTCGACAACCCCGAGAAAGTGACGTTCGTGATCCGTCGCGGGAAGGTCGAGGTCAGGGCCGCCGGGCCCGGTGTCCCTCATGCTGAACAGGGAACGGAGGTTCATCGGTCTATCTCCCGAGATTGAACAGAACCGGTCCAAGGGTAATGATCTACGGCTTCGGCGCCCCGGCGAGGTCGGCCCGGCGGCCCAGAGTCGGAGTGCGATCTGCCGGTCACGGGGGGGGCGCGAGCGCTGAAGAGAGCCTACGCCTGTGTCCGGTCCGATGGGGAGCGCGGGGAAGGTCGGTACTCCGATCCCGACAGATCGCGGACCTCTCGTGGTGAGCCCGTGGTCGGTCGGCGCTGCCGGCCTCTTCCTGGTCGTGGGCGGGGCGATACCTTGGTTCGCGGCCCCCGGGTACCCCCGCGAGGGATTCGCGGCGATCGAAATGGTCCCGTCGATCGCGGTGTTCCTGCTCGGGGTCGTGTTTCTCGCGTTCTCGGCCGCTCGGTACCGAGCAGAGATTCGAGCGGCTCCGGCCCCCACGGCACCTGAGTCGGCTCCCCCGGCGTCCCGTGCCGGCGCGGTATCGATGGTCGGGGGCGCGCTCCTGCTCCTGGTCGTCATGCTGCTTCTCTCGGCGGGCGTCGTACCGGGGTGGTACCTACCTTCGACCGGCGATCAGTTCGTCCCGATCACCGGATGCGGCGGTGTCGTCGCGCACCCCTCCTCCGGGTTTCCGGACGGATTCCCGCCGAGCGCCCGGGTCATCCTGCGCTGGATGAGCGTGAACGCAACGCGCGTCACGGTGGGGATCTACCAGTCACCGCCGAACTCCCCGGCCACTACCTCGGCGAGGAACACCCTGGCCGCGGAGACCGGCTCGTCGGGGGGGAGCGCGTTCACGGGAGACGGTGGGGCGTTCTGGGTCCAAGCGAACTCGACCGGCAGCTGTCCCCGGGCGCAGAGCGTGCTGGTCAGCTGGACGTACGACCGATCGACGTGACACGGGGAGAAGGGCCGGAGTCCAAGCGCCATGCCTGTCCGAGAGAATCCCTTAAAGTGGGCTCGGAGAACGTGGGCTCGTGGTCCTTCTCGAGCTGTTCGCCGCGATCCTCGTCGCCGGTATCTCGTGCGTGAACGCGGCGATCCCCGCCGCTGCCTGGGCCCGTTCGCGAGACAGTCGATTCCTTCTGCTCATGGGCTCGAACGGGGGTCTCGTCCTTCTCGGGGGGCTCTGGGGATGGGGCGAGCTCCCTGTCTCACCTCCGAGCTGGGCGGTCCCCGAGCTTCCGACAGAGCTCGTAGTGCTCGCGGTGACGATCCTCTTGTTGGCCACGACCCTCTGGCCCCGTCGCTCCTGAGCGATGGAGGACGACCCGCTCGCCCTCGAGACCCGAAGAAGGCTGTACGACGCCGTGCGACGAGCTCCGGGGAGCGGGGGTCGGGAGGTCCAGCGGGCGGCCGGTACGGGATGGGGTGAGACGGTCTACCACCTCGACCGGCTGACCGACTCCGGCCTCGTGCACCGCGAGCGATCCGGACATCAAGATCACTACTTCGTGGCGGAGGTTCCCCTCGCCGATCGTCGGCTTCTCGGCCTAATGCGCTCGGCCTCGGCGCGGCGGCTCGTGCTCGCGCTGTTGGAGCATGGGGAGCAAACGGTCCCCGACCTGACCGAGCGAACGGGACTCAGCACCGGTCGGTTGTCCGTCCACCTACGCCGGTTGATGGAGACCGGGCTCCTCACGACCGGGCGGCGGGGCCGGCTGCGGACGTTCGTTCCCCGCGATCGGGACCGGGTGATCCGTCTGTTCGTCACCTATCGGGCGGGATTCGCGGACGATTGGATGGAGGGGCTTCTCGAGACCTGGTCGGAGCTGTTCCGGCCGTAGTTCCGCCGCCTTTGGACCAATCGATTCCGCCGTTGGACCAAAAATGGGGTAGACCCTCGGCGACATCGTTGAGCCGATGACGACCGTGCGCCCCGATGCAGGAGCCCATCCCCGGCTCCGGTCGACCCTCCCGGGGGTCGCCGCGGTCGTCATCCTCCTGGTGCTGCTCGCGTTCCCCTCGGCGCTTGCCGCCTCGGCCAGTGCGACTCCGCCCCCGTTCGTCCCCTCCTCGTGGAACAACGAGGTGGTCGTCTGCACGTTCGATCCCACCGATCCCTCCGCGACGATCGGGGCGAACGGTACCTCGGAATCCGGAATGTGGATGGGGATGGGCTCCTTGACGGCGACCGGCGTCGCGGGTGCGATCACGGAGACCGCCTCGCTCTCGGGCGCGACGTGGACCGCCCTCAACCTATCCACGGCCGGTTTGTACTCCCTGGCGTACACGTCGAACGTCCCCGTCGTCTCGGTCCTCGACCTTCCGCTCGGGACCACCAACGTCACCATCATCTTCTCGCTGCCCGATTCGAACAGCTCCACGGCGGTGCAGAATGAGACGGTCACCACCACCCTCTCGGTGGTCGGCTGGCCTCTCGCCGTCCTCTCCTCGAACCTCACGGCGGAGCTCGACTTCCGTCCGGCCAATGCGAGCGCCGAGCACCTTGAGGGCCCGGTCACCGGCGGCTCGGCGATCGAGAGCATCGGGAACGCGTCCGGGATCGCCAACGCCTATCTCAATCTCTCGAAGACCGCGGTCGTCTCGACCGCCTCGGGCATCCTCAGTACGATTCCCGTCGTGAGCGGGCTCCTCGGGCTGACCCCCGACTCGGGCACCCTCGCCGTGTCGTTCGCAACCCCCCCGTCGACCGCGATGTCGGTCAACTACACCACCGCGATGCAGGTCGTACCGCCCCAGCAGCCCGTACATCCGATCGTTCCGCCCCTGCCCGGCCACGTCCCCACGGCGGACTTCCTGGCGGCGGCGGGGGCGGCGGTACTGGCATCCCTAGCCATCGCCGGTGCCACCCGCCGGGTGCGCCGGTCTCCGTCAGACCTCGAGTATGTGGAGGAAGAATCGTGAGCGAACTCCTGGGAGAGAGCCGGAGCGGTGCCAACGCCGAAATGACGTTCCGTCTGAACTGCGGGCACGAGGTCGCCGTTCCGTTCGGGTACGCGAGCCCGGCGGTCGCCGCGTACATCGTCCAGCACCAGGAACAGTGCGAGAGCCTGCGGCCGGATCTCTCCCGGGTCGCCTGGTGGGAGACCCCGATCGAGCGGGTGCCGATCTTCGGGATCCCCCCGCGCTGATCGGGTACGCTCGACCGAACCGCGGGGTTCTCGCTCGGAAGGTTCACCGACTCTGCAGCGTCGCGAGATTCGCCGGCACCCGCGGCGACGAAATCACTCGGTCGGGTTCCAACGCGCAAAAGTCCGGGATGGCGAAGTAGTCGGTGACGCCGGTCGCCTCGATGGCGGCGAGCTGGCGCGCGACTTCGGCCGGCGTGCCGATTGCGGCCAGGTTCTGGCGAACGAGGTCGGCGGCCGTCGTTCCCGAATGTTGCGGCCGTGACTCCTTCGCGCGGTGTGCCGTCCCGTCCTCGTGCTTCTGCCCGAGGAACCGGTCGAGCGCTCGGAACCCGGGGGTCGGATCGGGGCCGACGTACGTTGGAAACGCAGCGGCGATCTGTCCAGACCCGATAGGTGATAACGTTCTGACCGGTCGGAACCCGACGGGCTCTCCGGTGAGGACGATGGCAGAATCGAGCGAAGAATTGACGGAGCCAGCGGGCGCATTCCGCTCGTACCTAGCTGACGACTGGGCCGCTTGGATGAGAGAGGTTCCCGAGCTGGCCACCGCATACGGATTCCCAGGTCAGAACGACCGGTGGACCGACGACTCGCCGGCAGGGATCGAGCAGCGGCGGGTACATCTTCGCCGGAGCCTCGAACGGATCCGCGGCATCGACCGCCGCGCATTGCCTCCCCCCGAACAGCTCAGCTACGACCTCTACCGGGAGATGCTCGAATCAACGGAGGCCGGGCTGGCGTTCGGCGACGACCCGATTCCGCTGAGGTCGGTCGTTCCCCGAAACCTCTGGATGCCATTGAATCAGCTCGAAGGGATCCACCTCCTCGCGCCGGAGACCCTTGACCTGCAGCCGAAGGAGCATCTGGCGGACCTCGAGACGTATCTGCGCCGCCTCGAGGCGCTCCCCTCGTCCATCGACCAACAGATCGCCCTTCTCCGCGAAGGGCTCTCCCACCAACATACGCCGCCGAAGGTGGCACTTCGAGGGGTTCCCGAGCAGGTGGCGGGCCTGATCCCGAGCGACCCGATGGCGAGCCCCCTGCTGGCGCCGTTGGCCGAGCTTCCGGACCGCATACCCGCCACGATCCGGTCCCGCCTGACGGCCCGAGCGCGGGCGATCTTCACCGAATCGGTCGCACCGGCCGTGCGCCGCCTGCAGCGTTTCCTCCTGGAGGAGTACCTTCCCTCGTGCCGAGAGTCGATCGCCGCCACCGCCCTGCCGACGGGCGCGGCGTCGTATCCGCACCACGTGCAATGGCAGACGACGACAACGCTCTCTCCCGCTGCGATCCACGCGATCGGCCTCGCCGAAGTGGTGCGGATCCGGACGGCGATGGAGCAGATCGCGCGCTCGACAGGGTTCCGAGGCACGCTCTCAGAATTCAATGACCTCCTGCGGACCGATCCCCGATTTCGTTTCGGCCGCGCGGAGGACCTCATCGATGCGTACCGCGTCGTGGCGAAGAGGACCGATCCGGCGCTCGCCCGCCTGTTCGGCGTGCTGCCCCGCCTGCCGTATGGCGTGCTCCCGGTCCCCGGCTTCCGCGCGCCCGTCTCCCCCGCGGCCTACTACATCCCCGGTGCTCCGGCCACGGGACGCCCCGGGTACTTTTACGCGAATACGTTCGACCTGACCGCCCGCCCGCGATGGGAGATGGAGGCGCTCTCCCTGCACGAATCCGTCCCCGGGCATCATCTGCAGATCGCGCTCGGCCTAGAGATCGAGGACGCTCCGGAGTTTCGGAAGTTTGCGGGGTACAGCGCGTTCGTGGAGGGGTGGGGTCTCTACGCCGAGAGCCTCGGCGAGGAGTTGGGCCTCTACACGGACCCGTACTCGAAATTCGGCCAGCTCACCTTCGATATGTGGCGGTCGATCCGGCTCGTCGTGGATACGGGGATGCACGCGCTCGGATGGTCGCGCGACCGGGCGGTCCAGTTCTTCCGCGACAACACCGGGAAGAGCGACCTCGATATCGGCGTGGAGGTCGACCGGTACATCGTTTGGCCCGGCCAGGCACTCGCCTACAAGCTCGGGCAGCTCAAGATCCGAGAGCTACGCACCCTCGCGGAGAAGCGCCTCGGCGACCGGTTCGACGTGCGGGCGTTCCACGACCTCGTCCTCGAGCAGGGGGCGCTGCCGCTCGCCGCGCTCGAACGGCGGGTCGGCGACTGGCTCGACCGGATGTCGAAGGGCCCCGAATGACGGGGGGGCCGGAGGCGCCCGAGGGACCTCGCGCGGCGCTCGCCGGAGCACGGTCCATCGTCCCGGCCCTCGCAAATCCTTTTTAGTGCGGACGTGCGTCGTACGGATAGATGAGTCGTCCTGAGTACGAGGGATAGAGCCGCTTCGGCTCCCTTCCCTACGATTGCTTCCGGGTCTTTGGAATGGACGTTCTCGACGCGATTCGCGCCTACCGGCCCTGCCTATCGTTCCAGTCCCGCCCGGTCCCCCCCGAGACGCTCAAGACGGTCCTCTCGGCCGCCCGGCTCGCGCACAGCCAGCGCAACATTCAGCCGTGGCGGTTCGTGGTGGTCCAGGACGATGAACGCAAGCGACTCCTCGCCCAGGCGTCGAGCCGAGGCAAGCTCATCGCCGAGGCCCCGGCCGCGATCGTGGCGCTCGCGGTCGAGGAGGATATCCCGGTGACGATCGGGGGCTACATCTCGGCGTACCCGCTCGACGTTGCGGTCGCGGTCGATCACCTTCAGCTCGTGGCCACCGCGAACGGTCTCGGAACGATCTGGCTCATCGAGTTCAACGAGGAGAAGGTCCGCTCCGTACTCCGGGTCCCCGAAGGGGTCCATCCGATCGCGATCGTCCCCATCGGCTTTCCGGCCGAGGCGAACGGCTCGTCACGCCCCGTTCAGGACGACGGCCGTAAGAGCCCGGACGAGATCATCGCCTACGACTTCTATCCCTGGTGACCGGGCCGGTGCTCGACGTCACGTTCGTCAGCACGAACCCGGGAAAGTTCCGCGAGGTACGCGCCGTTCTCGCCCCCTACGGGGTCCGTGCGCGGTGGAAGCGTCGTACGCTCCCCGAGCCCCAAGCGCCCGGGCTCGAGGAGGTCGTCGTCGCGAAGCTCGATGCGGTCTCCGGGGTGAAGGGGTGGGTGCTCGTCGAGGACTCGGGACTGTTCGTCCCCTCCCTCGCCGGGTTCCCGGGAGTCTACTCCGCCCACTTCCTCGAGATCTGGAAGTTCGGTCCGTTGTTCGAACTGCTCCGACGACGCGACCGCGCGGCCTACTTCCGCACGGTCGCCGGGCTCCGACTTGGCCGCCGGCGTTGGACATTTGCGGGCGAAGTGCACGGCGCGATCGCCCGGAAACCCGCCGGGCGTCACGGGTTCGGCTACGACCCGATCTTCGTGCCCGATGGATGGAAACGGACGTTCGGCCAGGCTCCGGCCGACGAAAAGAACGAGATCTCCCACCGGGCCCGGGCGATACAGAAGGTCGGGGAGTTTCTCGCCCGACGCGCGGACGCATAGGGCATCGTCGCCCGAGGGTAACTTTCGCAACGACTCCTCCCGCGGGGTTCCCCCCGCGGGAAGATAGGAAAGGGTTCGCTCCGGTGGGTGCGCGCGGGCGCTAGTCTTCGCCGAAGTCGCCGCCGCCCATCCCGCCCATGCCACCCATGCCGCCCATACCCCCGCCGCCGCCACCGCCGCCCGAGGGCGCGGGGCTCGACTTCGAGGCGATGACATCGTCGATCCGCAGGATCATCACCGCGGCGTCGGTCGCGCTCTCGATCGCCTGGCGTCCGACTCGGATCGGCTCGATGACGTTGAGCGTCTGCATGTTGTCGACCTTCCCCGAGTATACGTTGACCCCGGCGGTCTTCTGACCGGCCTTGTGGGCCTTGCGCAACTCGATCAGGATGTCGATCGGGTCGAGCCCCGCGTTCTCCGCGAGCGTGCGGGGGATCGTCTCGAGCGCCTCCGCGAAGCTCTCGAACGCGATCTGCTCGCGCCCGCCGACCTTCGCCGCCTCGTCCCGCAGGTGCATCGCCAGCTCGATCGCCGTCGCGCCGCCGCCGAAGACGTACCGACCGTCCTCCACCGCGACCGCGACCACGTTGAGCGCGTCGTCCAGGGAGCGCTCGATCTCATCGATGACGTGCTCCGTGCCGCCGCGGATCAGGATCGAGACCGCGCGAGCCTTCTTCGCGCCGGTGACGAACGTGAGCGCGTCGTCGCCGATCTTGCGCTCCTCGACGGCGCCGGCCGTGCCGATGTCCTCGGGGGTCAGCTCGCTGACCTTCGAGACGATGTTCGCGCCCGTCGCCTTCGCGAGCTTCTCCATATCGGACTTCTTCACGCGGCGGACCGCGTAGATCCCGTCCTTCGCGAGGAAATGCTGAGCGAGGTCGTCGATCCCCTTCTGACAGAGGACGACGGTCGCTCCGGACTTCTTGACCTGGTCGACCATCCGCCGGATCATGTTCTCTTCCTCACCGAGGAAGGCGTTGAGCTGCGTCGGGTCGTTGATCTCGATCTTCGCGTCGATCTCGGTCTTCTTGATCTCGAGCGCGGCGTCGAGCAGAGCGATCTTCGGATTCTCAACGTGCGTCGGCATCCCGGAGTGGACCTTCTCCTTGTCGACGATGATCCCCTCGATCAGCTGCGTATCGCTCATCGAGCCGCCCTGCTTCTTGATGACCTGAACGTTGTCGAGATCGACCGTGTAGCCCGTCCCTTTCTTCTCGGCGACCGCCGTGATCGCCTTGACGGAGATATCGGCCATCAGGTCGCTGTTGAAGGAGACTGACTTTGAGGACATCGACGTGACGGCGATCCGCTTCAGGGTCGCCGTGTCCGTGATCTGAACGGGCTGGCTGCCCGCCTTGAGCAGCTCGAGTGCCTTCACCGAGGCGAGGCGGTACCCCTGGGAGATCAACGTCGGGTGGATGTTCTGCTCTATCAGCTCCTCGGCGCGCTTCAGGAGCTCCGCGGTAAGGACGACCGCCGTCGTGGTGCCGTCGCCGGCTTCTTGGTCCTGGGTCTTGGCGACCTCGACCAGCATCTTGGCCGCCGGGTGCTCGACGTCCATCTCCTTGAGGATCGTCACGCCGTCGTTCGTCACGACGACATCGCCCATCGAGTCGACCAGCATCTTGTCGAGCCCGCGGGGTCCGAGCGTCGAGCGCACCGCATCGCCGATCGCCTTCGCGGCGGCGATGTTGTTGGTGAGCGCTCCGCGTCCCTTCTCCCGCTTCGTCCCTTCCCGCAGCACGAGGATCGGCGTCTGCCCGTTCATCATGTTCGTTTATCCTCCGGGTACAAGCCCAGATTCCGAAATCAGTAGGAAAGCGGTTGTATTTAAGGATACCCTGCGCGCTCGGCGACACCACGGGACCTCGCCGGCGGTGAGTGAGGTTCATCCGCCGCCGGAGGCTCGGACGGTTCCGTGGCCGCCCCCCCACCCTCCTCCGCGCTGCGCAGCTATCGCGATCTGCTGCAGAACCGGGCGTACGCCCGGGTCTTCACGGCCGGGCTCGGCTCGGTGGCCGGCTCGTCGATCGCGGGCGTTTGCCTCGTCTGGCTCGTCGCGGAGTCGACCCACTCCGCGCTCGCGGTCGCGCTCCTCGGGGTCGCCTGGCTCACGGGGGGGATCCTGTTCAGTTTCCTGGGCGGCCCGTGGGTCGACCGGTACGACCGACGACGGCTGATGGTTCTGGCGGACTTCGCCCGTGCGGCCGCCCTCGCGATCGTCGTCGTTGACCTCGAACTGCAAGGGTTCCAACTGCTTCCCATCCTGGTCGCCAACTTCGTGGTCGGCGCTTTCACGACGTTGTTCAACCCGGCGGAGCAGGCGCTCGTCCCGTCGCTGGTCGCGGCGCCGCTCGTCGCCGATGCGAACGGCCTCGTCCGCTCGAGCCGCTCTTCGCTCCAGTTCGTCGGAGCCGCGATCGGAGGCGCCCTCATCGTCACGGTCGGCTCGGTCGCGGGCGTCGCGGCGAATTCGATCACCTTCCTTGTCTCGGGGCTGCTCCTCCTCGGTATGGTCCTCCCGGCACGGGAGCCCGGCCCGCCGTCCACGCGCCCCGGATACTTCGCCGACCTCTCGGCCGGGGTGCGTTGGCTCTGGCGGTCGAAGGGGTTCTTCCAGCTGACGCTCTCGGCGACGTTCTTCAATTTCTGCTCCGCGATCGTCGGCACGTTCCTCGTCTTCTTCGCGACCCTGGTCCTTCACGGATCCGCGTTGGTGTTCGCCCTGTTGCTCGCGGCCGAGGTCGCCGGCGCCGCGATCGGAGCGCTGCTCGTCGGGCGAACGAACGCCGTGCGATGGGCGGGGCGAGCCTGGGTCGTTCCGTACGGAGCCGCCTCGGCGCTGGTCGTCCTCGGGCTGGTGCTGTTCCCCACCGTCCCCGTCGCGATCGCCGCTCTCTTCGCCCTGGGGCTGTTGGGAGGGTTCGCCGGGACGGCCTGGCTGACGGCCGCGCAGCTGCTCGTTCCCCCCGAGATGCAGGGCCGGTACTTCAGCATCGATTCGTTGGGGAGCATTGCGATCCTTCCGGTCGCCCAGATCGGAGGCGCCGTCCTCATCGCCGCCTACGGCGTCCGATCGACGTACCTTCTCGCGGGGGTGCTCTGGTTGCTCGCGGGAGTCGCCTTCCTCGTCCCCCGGGCGCTCTGGAATCTCGGCTACCGGGCGCCCGCGGTCACTCCCCGTAGCGGCGACGCCGCACCTGGAACGACCGGATCGCCCGCAGGAACTCAAGACGCGTGAGCCCGGGCCACAGCACGTCCGAGAAGTACAGCTCGCTGTACGCCGATTGCCAGAGGAGGAAATTCGAGATCCGCTCCTCGCCACTGGTCCGGAAGATCAGGTCCGGATCCGGAAGGTCGGCCGTGTACAGATGGCGGCTGACCGTTTCTGAGTCGATCGCGGCCGGATCGAGCGTACCGGCCTGGACCTCGCGCGCCAACGTACGGATCGCGTCGAGGATCTCGTCCCGCCCGCCGTAGCCGAGCGCGACGTTGTACCGGTACTCGGTGTACGCCTCGGTCGCGGTCTCGGCGATCGCGATCGCCTCCTGGACCCGCGGGGGCAGCAGCGCGCGATTCCCGAACACCCGTACGCGAATTCGGTGGCGGTGCACGCGCTCGTCGGTCGCGATGTCGCGGAGGCTCCGGTCGAACAGCTCCATCAGCCCCTCGAGCTCCTCCTTCGGTCGTGCCAGGTTCTCGGTGGAGAGGGCGTAGACCGTCAGGATCCGGATCCCCACGTCGAGGCACCAGTCGAGCAGCTCCTCGAGCGTGTCGCGGCCCTTCGCGTGGCCCCCCTTCACGTCGAGGCCCTCGCGGGCGGCGAAGCGCCGGTTGCCGTCCATGATGATGGCGAGGTGGCGGGGGACCGGCTCGGCCCGAACGAGCTCGGCGAGGCGTTTCTCCGTCAGCTCCCGCAGCGCGTCGCCGACGACGTGGGAGAGGTACGGGCCGCCACGCTGTCGGCCGGTCGGCACGGGGTCCCCCATCGGGCCTCGATGACCGGGGGTCCTTTATAGCGGTCCCCGGCCGCCGAGGCGGGAAGGCGCCCTGGTCGGGAATCTCGGCTCGGGGGTCCGTCCCCCGCCGCCTTCGAACCCGAGTCCCAGGCTCGACAGACCTAGATCCTAGACCGCTAGACTACCAGGGCAGCCCCGCAGGCCTAACCGCCCGGTGCTATGAATGTTACCGAGTCGGCGCGGCCCCGCCACCGGTTTCCGACGACCCCTCCCGTCTCGCGCGCCGGCGCGCCCGCGGGCGTGCGCGCGTTCGGGATCGGCCCTCCACGGAAAAGTACGAACCCCCACTGCGAGTGGAGGTCGACGTTCTTGTAGCGCGTCGACCGGTCGGCCGTTCGCGATTGGGGTGCGGAACATGAGCGCAGGAAGTAGCTGGTTCGTCTCGATCCTCGCCGTCCTCGGCCTGGTGCTCGCGCTCCATGGCCTCGGTGTGAACGCGGGTTCGACCCTAGGGACCGTCCTTCGGGGAACGATCCATCTCCTCGGAGAGCCCCTCGCCCTCGTGCCGTAGGACTCGTACCGACGGTCGGTGATGTCTATGCGCCCCCGCGGGGCGCACCGTACGCTCGACGCGTCAGTTGGCGCGAGTTCGCTTCACGGCGGCCGCGACTCCTGCGGGCCGGACGATCCCGGCCGGTGTGATGAACGCGGTGACGAACTTCGCCGGCGTCACATCGAACGCCGGGTTCTTCGCCGGGCTGTGCATCGGGGCGATCCGCTTGCCCGCGAGCTCCAGGACCTCGGCCGGGGCCCGTTCCTCTACCGGGATGGACGCTCCGCTCGCCCGGCGGGCATCGAACGTGCTCCACGGCGCCGCGACGTAGAACGGCACGCCGTTCTCCCGCGCGACGACGGCCTTCTCGTACGTGCCGATCTTATTCGCAAAATCCCCGTTCGCCGCGATCCGGTCGGCGCCGACGATCACCGCGTCGACCTGGCCGGACGAGAGGTAATGGCCGGCGGCGTTGTCGGCGATGATCGCGTGCGGGATCTTTTCGCGGTCGAGCTCCCAGGCGGTCAGACGCGCGCCCTGCAGCAGCGGTCGGGTCTCGTCGACCCAGACGAACAGGTTCGCCCCGAGGTCGCGCGCCACCCGGATCGGGGCGAGAGCGGTCCCCCACTCGACCGTAGCGAGTGCACCGGCATTGCAGTGCGTCAGCACGCGGCGCAGTTTCAGAAGGAGCGGAGCCCCCGCGATGCCGATCTGGTGGCACTCGTCCACGATCTTCGCTCGATACGCGTCCGCGGCCTCGAGGGGGTCCTCCCCCGCCTCCCATGCCTTGCGGACGGTCTCGATCCCGACGAACAGATCGTTCGCGGTCGGTCGGGTCTTCCGCAGGAGCTCCGCCGAGCGGTACGGGGATTTCTGGGCCTCCTTCGCCGCGAGGACCATGCCGTAGGCTGCGGCGACCCCGATCGCCGGAGCGCCCCGGACCGTCATGTTCCGGATCGCCTCGGCGACCTCCTCGACCTTCCGGAGCTGCCGGATGACGGTCGCCGCCGGGAGCTCCCTCTGATCGATCAAGTAGAGCACGCCGCGACGGAACCAGAGGGCTCGAACCGCCATCGTTACCCCTGCGGCTCGAACGTGCGGAGCAGGTCGATCCACTCCGGCGGGACGGTCTTGGGTGAGGCGACCGCCTCCGCGAGCGGGATCCCTGTCACCGCACCGCCGCGAAGAACCGCTACCTCGCCGAACCGCCCCGCGAGCGCGAGGTCGACGGCGGCGGCGCCGAGGCGCGTCGCGAGGATCCTATCGAACAGCTCGGGCGCCCCCCCTCGTTGGATGTGGCCGATCTGGGCGCTACGCGTCTCGGTACCGGTCCGTTCCTGGATCCGCCGGGCGAGCTCCGCACCGACCTCGCGCTCCCGCAGGAGCTCGTGGCCGAACTCGTCCTTCGCTCCCGCCGATCCGCGGCGCGGGCCGAGATCGACCCCTTCGCTGGCGACGACGAGCGCGTAGCCTCGGGCGCCGACGGCCGAGCGCACCTTCGCGACCAGCATCTCCTCGTCGTACGGCTCCTCCGGTAGTAGGGTGACGTCGGCTCCGCCGGCCAGCCCGGTGGCGAGCGCGACCCAACCGGCATGCCGGCCCATCACTTCGAGCACGATCGCGCGATGATGGCTGCCCGCCGTGTCGCGAAGGCGCTCGAGCGCATCGACCGCGACAGCCGTCGCCGAGTGAAATCCGAACGTCCAGTCGGTCCCCGAGACATCGTTGTCCATCGTCTTCGGGACGCCGACCACCGGCTGGCCCCGGCGATGGAGCTCGCGGGCCGCCGAGAGCGTATCGTCGCCTCCGATCGCCACGAGCGCCTCGATCTTCTCCCGAGCGAGGGTGGCGAGCACCTTCGCCGCGTCTTCCTCCCGCGCGAACGGGTTCGTGCGGGAGCTGCCCAGGATCGTCCCTCCGCGTCCGATCAGGTCGTACACATCGGACGGAGCGAGCGGCCGGTCGAGACCGTCCCGCACGCCCTTCCATCCGTCGAGGAACCCGACCGTCTCGTGACCGGAGCGCGACGCCCGGAGGACGACCGCGCGGATCGCCGGGTTGAGCCCGGGGCAGTCCCCGCCACCCGTGAGGACGCCGAACCTCACGCCGAGACCTCGATGTACTCCCGCGGCGCCGTCGTAAGGAAGTCGAAGCCGTTCTTGGTGACGACGATGTCGTCCTCGATCCGGACGCCGCCCTTCCCGGGAAGATAGATGCCGGGTTCGACCGTGAACGCCATCCCTTCCTCGAGGGGATCGTCGACCTGGGGCCCGTAGTACCAGCCGTCGTGGACGGCGAGACCGATGGAGTGGCCCACGCCGTGGATCAACCGACCCTTCCACGGCGAAGCGTCGATCACCCGCTCCGCCGCGAGGTGCACTTCCTTCGCCGCGACGCCGGGCCGGATCGCGGCGAAGGCGGCCGCCTGCGCCTGCTCGACCGTCTCGTGGACGCGCTTCATCTCCTCATCCCGAGGTCCGAAGCGGAAGGAGCGGGTGATGTCGCTCGCGTAGCGGCGATGCCAGGCGCCGAAGTCGCAGACGATCGATTGGCCCGGGGCGAGACGGGTCGCCCCCGGCTGGTAGTGCGGCTCGGCGCCGTGCGCACCGAACGCGACGATCGTGGAGAACGAGCGGCCGCTCGCCCCGTGCCGGTTCATCCGATACTCGATCTCCGCCGCGAGCTCGAGCTCGGTGAGCCCGGTCTTGAGAACCGACGGGATCTCCCGGCCGACCGCGGAACCGATCTCCGCGGCCTTGCGGAGCAGCGCGATCTCTCCCGCGTCCTTCGTCGCGCGGGCCTTGCGGATCGCGGGCGAAGCATCGACCCAGGTCCGCTGGGGAAGGAGCTTGTCGAGCCGCAGGAACCACTCGTGCGTCAGCTCCCGGTTGTGGACCGCGATCCGGGTCGCCCCGCCGAGGAGCTTCTTGAGCAAGGCGTCCGTCCCCTCGCGGGTCACGGAGTGCACCGTCACGTGGGGGTCGCCCTTCGCGGCCTCCTGGGCACTCTCGAGCTCGAGTGGCGAGGAGAGGACGTCGAGCTTCCCGTCCGAGTGGGCGATCGCGACCGACCCCTCGAACAGACCGCTCGGGACGTTGAAGACATAGAAGAAGCTCTGATCGAGATGGGGATCGGTGGCGTTCGCGAGCACGAGCGCGTCGACCGGGCTCTCGAGGCGGGAGAGGATCTTTTCGATGCGGGCCTTCATCCCGACGCGGAGAATCTACGGGGCTTCAACCTTTGCGGGGGCGTTCCGGAGGTCCTTCCACGAAAGGATCGGCTCGCGCGCCGCTCGGACCTCGTCGATCCTCCGTACCGCGAGCGACGTCGGGGCGGCCCGGAGGTTCTCCGCGGTGTCGTTCGCGGCCCGCTCGAACGCCTCCGCGAACAGGTCGAGCTCGCGCTTGCTCTCTGTCTCGGGCATCTCGACCATCAGCGATTCCTCGACGAGCCCCGGGAAATAGATCGTCGGAGCGTGCACCCCTTCGTCCAGGAGCCGCTTCGCGAGATCGAGGGTACGGACGCCGCGCTCCTTGAGCGGGGCTCCGGAGAGTACGAACTCATGCTTCACGAGGGTGCCGAACGGCCGGGGTAGCGTCTTTCCGAGGCGGGCCGCCAGATAGTTCGAGTTCAGCACGGCGCGACGGGCCACGTGCTTGAGCCCCTCCTCCCCGTGGGAGAGGGCGAACGCGTACGCTCGCACGTCGAGCCCGAAGCTCCCGTACGCCGTCTTGATCTTCCCGATCGATTTTGGGCGGTCGTAGTCGAGCCGGAACTTCCTCCCGGTCTTGACGATCCGAGGCACCGGGAGGTACGGAGCGAGCGTCTCCCCGGCCGCAAGGACCCCCGCCCCGGGACCCCCGCCGCCGTGCGGTGTCGCGAACGTTTTGTGGAGATTGAGATGGGCGACATCGAACCCCATCCGGCCCGGATGGGTCGCTCCCAGGATCGCATTCAGGTTCGCCCCGTCGTAGTAGAGCATCCCGCCGGCGCCGTGGACCGTCTCGGCGATGTCGAGGATCTCGCTTTCGAACAGCCCCGCTGTGTTCGGGTTGGTGAGCATGAAGCACGCCGTCCGCTCGCTGACGGCCGCCTTCAGCGCCGCGAGGTCGACGCACCCTTCGGTCGAGGCGATCTCCCGCGCGGTGAATCCGGCCATCGTCGCCGACGCCGGGTTCGTACCGTGCGCGGTATCCGGTAGGAGTACCTCGGTACGTTTCTCCGCCTCGCCCCGGTCGCGGAAGTACGCGCGAACCATCAGGAGGGCGGCGTACTCGCCGTGGGCCCCGGCCGACGGTTGCAACGAGACCTCGGGGAGGCCGGTCACCTTGGCGAGCAGCCGTTCGAGGCGCCACGTCAGCTCGAGCGCCCCCTGGACGGTCGCCTCCGGCTGGTACGGGTGGAGGGTGGCCGCACCCGGCCGGCGGGCTAGTACCTCGGAGACCTTCGGGTTGAACTTCATCGTGCACGAGCCGAGGGGGTAGGCGGAGGTATCGATCCCGAAATTCATCTGGGAGAGCCGGGTGTAATGACGCACGACCGCCGGCTCGGAGAGCTCGGGCCACAGGACCGCCTGCTGGCGGCGGAACCGTTCGGGAACCCCCGGGATCGCCGGCGCCGGGCCCGGGGCGCTCGCAGGGGCCAGGTCCCAGACGTCCGGCTCGTCCCAGCGGGCCTGCCGGAACGTCATGCCCGGCCCCCTGCCGCCGCCCAGGATCTGGCGGCGGTGGCGTACTTCTGGATCTCTTTCTCGCCGACCGAGTCCGTGGCGGCGACGAGGATCCGCTCCGGTTGCTTCGGGGCGCCGGGCCGCGGGTCGGCGAGCGAGTGCCCGCCGAGGATCTTCCGGCGTCGCAGCCGGTCGAGGAACCCCGCCGCCGTGCCGTGGCCCAGCTCGATCGTGAACTCGCCGAGGTACGGGGAGTCGAACCGCGGCGCTTGCACTCCGTCAATCGGGCCGAGGGCGCTCGCGAGCGTCCGGGCCTTCTCGGCGAGCGAGCTCTGGAGGGTCGCCAAGCCGCGCGGGCCGACGGTGCTGGCGTAGACCACGAAGGCGAGCGCCATCAGCGACTCGTTGGTACAGATGTTCGACATCGCCCGCGAGCGCCGGATGTGCTGCTCGCGGGTCTGCAGGGTGAGCGCCCGCGCGGGGTGACCCTCGATGTCGACCGTCGCGCCGACGATCCGCCCCGGCGCCTGCCGGGCGTGCTCCTTGCGACAGGCGAACAACCCCAGCAGCGGACCCCCGTAGGACGGGGAGACGCCGAACCCCTGGCCCTCGCCGACGACGACGTCGGCACCGTAGGCACCGGGCGGCTCGAGGACGGAGAGCGAGAGCGGATCGGCCGATACGACCAGCGGCACGTCGCCCAGGATCGACTTGAGGTCGAGGACCCCTTCGTCGAGGTGACCGAAGCCGTTCGGCACGTCGGCCATCATGCCGCACACGTCCTTCGCGTCGATCGCCGATCGCACGAACGCGAGGTCGAGACGACCGGTCTTGGGGTCGTACGGTATCTCCTCGACCCGGAGCCCGGGGCCGCTCGCGTAGTTGGCGAGGACGCTCTTCTCCTCCCACGGCAGGCTCGCGGGAACGAGGAATCGGGTCCCGTCGTGCAGGCGGCGGCAGAACAGGAGCGCCTCCCCGGCGGCGGTCGCGCCGTCGTAGAGCGACGCGTTCGCGAGGTCGAGGCCGGTGAGCTCGACCCAGAGGCTCTGGAACTCGAAGAGCGCCCGGAGCATCCCCTGGCTCGCCTCGGGCTGGTACGGCGTATAGGCCGTGTAGAACTCACTGCGGGAGAGGATCGCATCGACCGCCGCGGGAACGTACCGGCAAGCGATCCGCCCGCCGAGGAACGTCGCGAACTTGCCGGGCGGTCGGTTCCGGTCGAGGAGCCTGTCGATCTCCTTGACGACCTCGGGCTCCTCGCGGCCGGGCGCAATGCCGATCCGGCCGATCCGCGCCTTCTTCGGGATGTCGCGGAACAGTTCGTCGACCGAAGCGATGCCGAGGGCCTCGAGCATCGCGGCCTCCTCGCCGGGTTCGTCGGAGATCCACCGAGGCACGCGAGTCCGCCCTCCGCGTGCGAGCGGGGGTCCCCATAAATCGGTTCGCCCGCGACACGGCAGGGCGCGATGAAGGCGACGCCGAGCCCGGGCACGGCGCACGCCGCAAGCCTATTCGTGGGCCCACGCTGGAGGCGCTCGTACGTTCATGCCCAACCGCGCGCAACCGCGGCCCCGAGGCCGCCGGAGAGACGAGCCCCCGCCGCCCCCGTCCGTGGGCCTCCTCGATATCGCGTTCCACCGCGCGTCGCTCGTGACTCCGAAGGGCCGGACGAAGGCCGAGCGCGACCGGCGCCGCGCCATTCTCAAGATCGTGCGAAGCTCGGCGACCGTCATCCGCCACATGCGGCTCGAGACCGGCGCCGTTCGCAAGGGAGCCTCGGGCGAGTTCGAGCGTGCGCTGGTCGAGCGAACGTTCGGCGTCGGCACGCTCGACCGAGCGCTTCTTCGCCTGCGCCGGGCGGAGGAACGGATCCGGGGCCTCGCTCGGGACGCCGAGCGCTCGGCGCAGGGGGGCGACGAGCGGACCGATCTCGGGGATGTCATCCGCATGTTCTACGGGCGTCTCTCGAGCCATGTGCGCGAGGTCGACCGGGACCTGGAGATGCTGCGCAAGATCGCGCGGTACCTCGACGATCGGCCCCGTCTCCTCGCGGGAGCACCGACGCTGGTCGTGGCGGGATTTCCGAACGTTGGCAAGTCGTCCCTCGTCGGGCGCCTCTCCTCGGCCCGGCCGAAGGTCGCCGACTATCCGTTCACGACGCTCGCGATCGGCGTCGGCCACGCCGACCTGGGGTTCGACCGCCTGCAGGTGGTCGACACCCCGGGCGTCCTCGGTCGCTCCGCCCACGCGAACCCCGCGGAGAAGGAAGCGCAGACCGCGGTCGAACGGGCCGCCACCCTCGTCCTCTTCGTCATCGATCCGACCGGAACGTGCGGCTACACGATCGACGAGCAGGAACAGCTGCTCGCCCGGTGGAGAGAGGAGTTCCCCAAGCTCCCGATCGTCGTCGTGGAAACGAAGTCCGATCTCTTGCGACGTCCGGTCGACCGCCTTCAGATCTCCGCCCTCACCGGCGACGGCCTCGAGGCGCTTTGGGCGAAACTGCGTTCGGCGCTTCCCCCTCGGGACATGACGCCGGCGGCCGACGCCGAACCGGAGGCCGAGGAGATGGAGCTCGAGCCCGAAACGGACGACGACTCGGAGGATGAGGATCGTCCCGCGCGACCCCGGCGAAGACCCGGCGGGCCGGCCCGGCGGGGGCGACGCGCGTGACCTGGCAGGGAACCGGAGTGACGGACGCGGGCCTCCCCGAGGGGTCCCCCCGCGAGGTGCTGCTCGGGTCCCGCTCCGTGCTCCTCGTCCGAGTCGAGGGAGCGGTGTACGCGATCGATGGCGTCTGTCCGCATCTGGGCGGGGCGCTGGGGGAGGGCCGCCTCGACGGGTGCCGGCTCACCTGCCCGTTGCACGAGGCGACGTTTGACGTCACGACGGGAGCCGTCGTCACCGACCCGTTCGGTCTCGTTCCGCCGGAAGGAGGCGTCGCCCCGGTGGAGAGCTTTGCGATGCGCGTGCGGAACGGGGCGTTCGAGGTCGACGTCCTCGACGGGCCGCCGCCGTAGACCTTAGAGCGTGAACGGCCGCCCGTTCTCGGGCAGGATGACCTCGGCGGTCGCTTCGAGCGAGTCGCGCAACGGTTCGCGGTTATCGCCGTGCATCAGCACGACCGTCTTCGCCCGGCTCTCCTTCGCGAGCCGCACGAGCTCGGAATGGCCGGCGTGCGCCGAGAAGTCGAACTTCCCGAGCTCGCAGAGCGGGCGAACCTTCACCTCGTCGATCGTGATCGTCCCCTCCTCCAACAGCTGACGGCCGTTCGACCCCTCGACCTGGTAACCGGTGAGGAGGATGGAGCATTTCGGGTCCTTGTAGCGCTCGCCGAGGTAGTAGAGCACGGGTCCTCCGTCGAGCATCCCCCCGGTCGTGACGATCACCTGGCCCTCGCGCAGCGCCCGCTTCCGGTCGCCGGGGTGTTCGACGACGTGCACGCTCTCGAGCGCGCGACGGAACCGCCCGGAATCGGCGAGGTATTCGGGGGCGGCGCGGTAGATGTCGTTGACCGCCCGCGCCATCCCATCCAGGTACGTCTCGTAGCCGGTCGAGGCGAGCGCCATCAGGACCTCCTGGGCCCGGCCGACGGCGAACGCGGGAACGATCGCGATGCCGCCCCGCTCGACCGTCTCGGCGACCTTGTCGCGGAACTTGCGCTCCGTCTCGCGGCGGTCCGGGTGCTCGCGCCCCGCGTACGTCGACTCCATCACGAGGACGTCGCACTCGAGCGGTTCGGCGGCGCCGACCAGGTGGGTCGGGATCGTCTGGAGATCGCCGGTGAACAGGACGTCCTTCTCTCCGTGGTAGAGCATCATCGTCGCGCCGGGGATATGGCCGGCGGGCGTCAGCTCGACCTCGATGCCGCGGTGGCGGAACGTCCCGTGGCGGTCGACCGCGGTGAACCGTTCGTGGAGGGCCTTGATGTCCCCCGTCGTGTAGGGCGCCAAGTACCCCTCGAGCCGGGCGATCTTGAGCGCGTCCTTCGTCAGCAGGTCCGCGACGGCGATCGTCACGGGGGTCGCCACGATCCGCGCCTTCGGCAGGCGGCTCAGCAGGGGCGTCATCCCCGAGTGGTCCAGGTGGGCGTGGGAGAGCAGCGCGACATCGATGTTCGTCGGGAACGGGCGGGGGTAGGTCGGCGGATCGTCGGGCGTGAGGCCGTAGTCGAAGAGGAGCGTGCGCCCCTGGTCCCGGACGACGAGACCGAGGGAGCCGACCTCCGACGCGCCTCCGAGGAATCGAAGTTCCATTGGGCGGCCGAGCAGCGACGGCGGATAACGTCAGCCCGCGCGCGGGCGGAGGTCGCGTCGGAGGCGTCATTACCCTGACGCCGGTCCGGAGCCTCGTGTCGACGCCGGCCCGGTCCGACCTGGAGATCCTGTTCCGGATCGGGCTGGCCGTTCAGCGCACCGTCCGGGACGCCGCGGGCTCACCGCATCGGGCCGATGTCGTGGCGATGAGCGCGGGCGGGACGCCGACCGAAGAGATCGACCGGCTCGCCGAGCGGGAGGTCCTCGACGCCCTCGATCGGGAAGGGGTCGACTGGAACCTCGTCTCGGAGGAGATCGGCGCCGTCGCGCGCGGCGGCGACCGCAGCCTCGTCGTCGACCCGATCGACGGGACGTCGAACGCGCTCCGCCAGCTCCCGTTCTCGACCGTGTCGCTCGCCCTCGGGGCCGGCGATCTGGACGGTATCGACGTCGCGCTCGTCCGGGACCTCGACCGGGGAACGACGTACTGGGCGATCCGCGGCGGGGGGGCGTTCCGGGACGGTCGCCCGATCCGGACCCGCCCCCACCGTGCGCACGGGGAGGTCGTCTTCCTCAACCTCGGCCACCACACCGGGGACCGGGCGAGCCGGCTCGCGGGCTCGGTGCGGCGGGTGCGATCGCTCGGTTGCGCCTCGCTCGAGATGATGATGGTCGCGCAAGGGTCGGCCGACGCCTACCTGTTCGAGAATCGGGAGGCCCGGCGAAACCTCCGCGTCACCGACATCGCCGCGGCCTACCGCATCGTTCGCGAGGCCGGGGGCGGGCTCTCCACCGCCGACAGTCGCCCGCTCGGCTCCCTGCCGCTCACCATCGAGGAACGAACCAGCGTCTTCGCGTGGGGCGACCCCGCGCTCGAGCGCGCGTTCGCCGACGGGTCGTTCCCATGAAGATCGGGCTCACCGCGCACCCGAGAAAGCCGCAGGCGCTCGCGCTCGCGCGCCGGGCGCTCGAGTTGATCGGCGACCGGGCGGAGGTCGTCCTGAGCGATGCCGCCGGTCCGGCCGACCCGGCGCGTCCTCACGCCTCGCTCGAGAGCCTGGCGACGGACGTGCTCCTCGCGATCGGAGGCGACGGGACGTTCCTCTACACGCTCCGCCGTTCGTCCGTTCCCTTACTTCCGGTGAACGCCGGGACCGTCGGCGTACTGGCCGAGGTCGATGCGCGTCGCCCGGGGGAGTTCGAGGCGGCGATCGAACGGCTCCTCGCCGGCCGCTACTCGCTCGAGGAGCGGATGAAGCTCGCCGGACACGCCGGTCCCACTTCGCTCCCCGACGTCGTCAACGAGTACGTCGTGCACGCCGCACGGGTTGGGACGATGGGCTCGTTCGAGATCTCGATCGACCGTCGGGTCGTCGGCCGGGTGCGCGCGGACGGGCTCATCGTGGCGACGCCGACCGGCTCGACCGCGTATTCGCTCAGCTCGTTCGGGCCGATCGTCGATCCGGGGGTCGAAGGGGTCGTCCTGACGGCGATCGCTCCGTTCCGGGCCGAGACCCGCTCGCTGGTCGTCGACCCGCTCGCGACCGTGTCGATCCGGGCGCTCGAAGGCGAGGGGGCCGCGGTCGTTCTGGTCGACGGGCAGGACCAGTTCCCGCTCCCGGAGCGGGCGTCCGTGACGATCTACCGCTCCCCGCGCCGGGCGACGCTGGTGCGGTTCGGCGTCGGGTTCCTCGAGCGGCTGCGCGGCAAGCGGATCCTGCCGTGGAGCGAGGAGTTCGCCGACCGGGGGGGTTCGGTTGCCGATCTTCCGCCCCCAGCGTAAACGCCTCCCGGGCGCGCCCCGCCTCGGCGATACGCCGAACTCGATCTCGCGTCGGACCCTCGACAGCGTGCTCGCGAGCGGGCAGTCGTCGTATCCCAACGAGTTCGGCGGGGTGCTGCGCGCCGAACCTCCCGGGGTGATCGGCGAGCTGCTCCTTCTCCCGGGGACGACCGTCGGTCGTCGCCACGCGAACTTTCACCTGTACATGCTGCCGGTCGATCTGTCGATCGTCGGCACGGTCCACTCGCATCCGTCCGGAGCGCTCCATCCGTCCGAAGCGGACCTTCGCCTGTTTCGCAGCTGGGGCCGCCGCCACCTGATCGTGGGATCCCCGTTCACGCAGGGCGCGTGGCGTGCCTATGACGGCAACGGTCGCGAGACGACCCTCAAGGTCGTCGGAGCGGCGATGCCGCTCTCGCGCGAGCACGGGGTCCCCGAGTATCGCCCCCCCGTCCCGGTGCATCGGCCCGCGCCGGACGCCGCCTTTCCGGACGACGAGGCGTAGCGACCCATCGGGTCTATTCGCGGACGGGGATCGTCGGGACCGGTAGCCGGTCCGGGGCGGAGTTCGGGTCGACGATCGCCCGGGCCGGACGCGAGGACGGGCTCAGCAGCCCGTTCATCTTCGCGACGATCTCGAGGAACGCGATGAACCCGCGGAACGAGCCGCGGATGAGGCTCGTGTTCTTCCCTTGCAGCTCGAAGAAGTCGGCGAGCATCCGCTTCGACTGACGGATCCCGTGGGTGAGCGCTCGCTTGAGGAGCTCCTCCTGCAGCGGCGACAGGCGGTCCCGCGAGAACCAGTCCTTCGACTTCAGGTGTCCGAGCGGAACGAAGAACATCGGGACGAGGAGCGCCTTGAAATCCCACAGGTCGTCGATCAGGTCGATCGTCCGAGCGACGTCCTCCTCGGTCTCCTGCGGGAGGCCGACGATGAACGTGCACGCGGGGAAGACGTGGTTGTCGTTCATCAATCCGGCCGCCTGAACGACCAGCTCGGGCCACTGGGACGCCTTGAACGGTGCGACCTTTCCGGGCATCGCGGCCGTGATCATGCGGGGCGAACCGGTCTCGACCCCGACCTCCACGCCCCACCACTTCTGGCGGTCATCGATCAGGACCTCGGCGCACTTCGCCAGCAGCTTGGGCTTCGTCATCAGTGTCGCGATCGCAACGTGACTCCAGCCGACCTCCGGGTAGTACTGCTTCGCGAGCTTGAGCATCGGGATCAGCTTCTCCTCGTGCGGCATCACGTTCGGGCTGCCGTAGAACATGACGTCGTCCGAGTGCAGGATCCCCTTGCGCAGCCCCAGCTTCGCATTGACCTTGAGCTCCTCCTCGATCTTGGAGAGCGGATACCAGCGGGTCGGCCGGGTGGTGACCGAGCAGAACGAGCAACCGCGGCAGCAGCCTCGCCCGATCTCGATGAGCCCGTTGACGCTCGGGTACTTGATGGAGGGGATCTGCTCGACCTTCGGCGCCTCCTTCGGGGTCAGCACCACATGCGGCGGCAGGAACTCGTCATGGAGCGCCTTCGCCACGATCTCGCGGACGAAGATGTCGCTCTCGCCCTCGACGACGGTGTCGATGCCCCCGATCGAGTCGACGAACTCCTGGATGAACGGAAGCTTCTGACGGGTCGCCGGCGCGAGCTGCCAGGCGCACGGCCCGCCCGCGATGATCTTCAGGCCGCGCTTTCGGGCCTCGACGACGGCGGGCTGGCTCAGCATCCGCTTGAAGTTGACGCAGTTCAGCGTCTCCTTCTTCATCACGCCGCTGAACGTCGAGCTCGGCGGGTTGAGACCGAAGTAATCGTGACCCGAGATCAGCAGGAGCTTCGCCTCGCCGGGCATGTACCGGGAGAGGTGGGCCGGGTGCACGATCCGAGCATCGAAGCCGCCGTCGATCAGCGCCGCCTCGATCTTGCGCATCCCGTACGGAGCTTGGACGGGGTAGCCGTTCTCGTCGACCGGCATCTCGGGGTAGAAGAGGCGGCGGTAGACGGCCTCGGGGAAGACGTAGGCGGGGGTGGTCGTGCCGAACCCCAGGAACTCCTTCCCGTGGTGATTGCTCATCATCGTCCAGTCGCACGTGATAACAACTTCCGGCATCCGCTACCTCCTCCTAGAAACGTCCGGGCTATCTCGAGACGACGAGCCCGGCCCTTTTAGCCGTTCCTATAGGGTCGAAGGCGCCCCCGAGGGCGGGGCACGTTCCGGCCCGGCTACTCGAAGTCCGAGTCGTCGTCGTCGCGCGGCAGGATGCCCTCGATCGTATCCCCGGACTCCTCCGCGGGCTCCGGCTCTTCCTCGCCTTCGCGGAACGCGGGATCCCGCTGCAGCATGTGGATGCGGACGCAGTCGCGGTGGGCGGGGTTCCCGTTCCAAGAGCTCGTCTGATCGGGCGAGTCGAGCGGCTCCTTGCAGAGCGTGCAGATCTCGGGCGGAGGGCTGATCCACGAGATCCGACGGGGCGGTGCGTCCATGAGGCCTAGGACCGGAGAGACTTCCGGGGTTCGTCTATTTTTCGGCCGGCGTCCGACAGGCCGCGGTTCGCGCCTCGCACCCCCGAGAGAACGGCGGCGACCGCGCGGTCGGCCGCTGCCGTGCCGATCCGGTCCGCGGTCGCTCCGGGCCATCGTTCCTCCCCGGTGCTCGAGGTTCCGCCGGTCGCGACCGCGAAGACGACGTCTCCGTCCGTGGAGGTATGGTACGGCACGATGGCGCGGGCGAGTCCCGTGTGGACGATCGCCGCCACCCGCGCGAGCGCCGGTCGATCCAGGGAGGCATCCGTCGCGACCAGGGTGAGGGTGGTTCCCCGCGAGCGGGCGGTCCGGTTCCACGCCCGATCCGGTGGGGAGATCCCGCCGCGGGGCGCCCGGGCGCCGGCGACCCATCGGCCCGAGGCCGGGTCGCAGATTGCGCCCACCGAGTTGACGACGGCCAGCACGCCGACCGTGGGCCCCCCGCGGATCCGGGCCGAGCTCGACCCAACGCCCCCGCGCATCGCCCGACCCCGACCGAGGTACTTGCCCACGGTCGCTCCCGCTCCGGCACCCACCGAGCCCTGCGCGATCGGCCGTCGGCTGGCCCGCCGGGTCGCCAGGGCGCCGAGCGCCTCGTAATCCGGAAGTCGCCCTACGTTCGTCGGAAGATCGAACAGCGCCGCGCCCGAGATCGGGACCACTCGGTTCGGGTTCCCGAACGCGCGATGGCCGCCCCCGGTGTCGAGCACCCGTGCCCGGACGCCGCGAGCCGCGTCGAGGCCGAAGATGCTACCCCCCGCGAAGAAGATCGCCCAGCGACGGCCGAACGTGGCATCGACGGAGAGGGAGGCGGTGTCGTACGTCGCCGAGGCGCCTCCTCGGACATCGACGACCGTCGGCGAAGCGGTGGCGAATCGGACGACCGTGACGCCGGTGCCCCCGTCCTCGGATTCGGCCTGACCGACCAGGACGCCGCGGACCGCGGTCAGGTCGTCCTTGCGGTGCGCCACGACTCCAGTACGCCTCCGGGCGGGAAACACCTTCGGTTGCCACATGGGCTTTATCCCGGCTCTGAGTTCGGGGGGCGGGTATGCCGGCGCCGAGATCCGACTCCCACGAGCCGCGGGTCCCCGAGGGGTTCCGCATCGAGAGGGAGATGCCGGCGGGACGCCACCCGCTCCTGGCCGTCTTCCCGGGGCTCGACCGGTTGCCGCCGGCGATCCGCCTCGAGTCGGACGAGGGCCGTCGGACCCGGCTGTTCGACGAGACCTGCGTGGAGGTCGTCGATGAGGACCTCTGGATGTACGTCGCCCCCTGGGAACTGCCGAAGGGCGCACGTCGCCAGTGGAAACCGGTGACCACGCCCGGACGCGATTGCATCGTCGTCGGACAGGCGCACCTGCGCGACTCCTCCGAGCTCACCCTCTTCATGGACGTCTACCACGAACTCTGCCACGTCGTCCAGCGCCGCGACGGCGCGAATCTCTGGGAACCGGGGGTGAGCTACGTCGAACGGTGGACCGAGATCGAGGCGTACCGGTTCGTCGTCCGGGAGGCGCGCGACCTGGGTGCGGACGATGCATTCCTCCGCGAATATCTGAAGGTCGAGTGGATCTCCGAGACGGAGCACAAGGTGCTCTTGGGCCAGGTCGGCGTCGCGGTCCGCTAAGCCGATCGTCGTCCTCCGGGCGCCCGACCGGGGGCGCGCCGGTGCCGACCGAACCGTGGTTTTATCCCCCTGCCACCGGCTTTCAGCGGGCCGCCGGGGCGAGGGTCCTTGTCCATCGACATCAAGGCCCGGACGGTCCTCAGGCCCTCGACCAGCGACCTCTGGTTCCTCGCCTACCTTCCTCTTGCGATCTCGGACGGGATCGCGACGCCGCTCATCCCGCTCCTCGCGCTCCAGCATTTCGGCGCGTCGGCGTTCATCGTGACGGTGATCATCGCGGCGAGCGCGATGAGCTCGGTGCCGTTCACGATCGTCTGGGGGAACCTCTCCGACCGTGTCGCCCATCGCAAGTTCTTCCTCGTCGGGTCGTTCCTCGCCACCGGCCTGAGCATCGTCGGGATCGCCCTCGCCCGCGACCTCCACACGTTCTTCCTGCTCAACGTGGTCGAAGGGCTCGCTTCGGCCGCGAGCGCGCCGATCGGCACGATGTTGCTCCTCGAGACCCGGCACAAGCGCTGGTG
Source organism: Thermoplasmata archaeon (assembly GCA_049285595.1). Classification (GTDB taxonomy): domain Archaea; phylum Thermoplasmatota; class Thermoplasmata; order Lutacidiplasmatales; family UBA184; genus Lutacidiplasma. Next base: position 5,928 of record JBAQAF010000006.1, on the reverse strand, counting down.
GCCGCAGGATATCGGCCTCTTCGGCCTCATCTCGGGGCTCGGCACGACCGCCGGGCTCGGCCTCGGCTTCGTCTGGTTGTTCGTCGTGGGCCACGCCGGCACCGCGGTGAACGCGATGACCGGGCTCCTCCTTCTTTCGGGGGCGTTGGCCCTCGTCTCCGCCGGGGTCGCGTGGGTCTGGATCGAGGAGCCGACGACCCGGGTAGAGCGGCGGAACATGAACGAGCTCCTGCACCTGCGCACCGGCCTCACCGAACGCGCCCGGAACTTCCGCTCCCGCGTCGCCGGTATCGTCGACCTCACGCGGTCGAGCGACGAGCGACTCCCCGGGCGCGAGTATCTCTTCCTCGCCGCGCTGTTCGTGATGAGCGTCGGCTTCGACATCTTCTACGGGCCGTTCCCGGTGTTCCTCTACTCGGTGCTCGGGCACAACGCGCATTCCCGGGACGCCGGGGTGTTCATCGTCTATCTCGGTGCGGCCGCCGCCTCGACCGCCCTATTCTTCCACTCCGGCAAGGCGGTCGACAATCACTCCCCGAAGTCGGTGTTCCTCGAGTCGCTCGGCGGGCGGGTCGCGCTGATGCTCCTGTTCCTCTGGGGACCGATCTACATGCTCTTCGGGATCGGAAGCCCGGCGCTCCTCGCGTGGCTGACGTTGTTGAACGCGCTGCTCGGGGTCACCTGGGCCTTCATCAGCACGGCGAGCACGCTGTTCCTCGTCCGCCTCGTCGGGCGCTCCGCGCGCGGCCGAGCCCTGGGCCTCTACAACGCGGTCGCGGGGGCGGGCGGTCTTCTCGGAACCCTGCTCGGAGGGTGGCTCTACGTCGTCCACGGCGTGCACTTCACCTACACGGTCGCCGCGCTCACGGTCGTCGCCGGCGGGATCCTCCTCCTGCCGATCCCCTACCACCTGTTCCAGATCCCGCACCCCGCCCCGCGGCGCGCGCACCGACTGCACAGTTCCCGCGCTACGGCGCCCCGGCCCCCGATCGCCCGCTACCGGTAGGTCGTGTCACCCGAGCATCTGCCAGGTCAGGTGGCGGATGACGTAGCCGAGCGCGAGGTACCCGAGGAACGTCCCGAGCTCGGGCGGGTACTCCTCGATCGTGCACGTTCGAAACCCGATCGTGCCGACCCCGACCGGGGCGTCGCCGTGGACGATCGCGAACTTTCCCGTGAGCCGCTCGTTGATCGTGTAACGGGTCCCCCCGTACTCGATCGTCATCGGGCCGAACGTCGTCGACTGCGTGCGCCAGGACTCCTCCCCGATCCGCATCCGGATCTCGTCGATCTTCGCCCGGTAACTGACCGTCGCCTCGATCACGTCCGGCGTGGCCGACCGGACGACGTGGAACTCGGTCGAGAAGAGCGCCGCGATCCGGTGGCCGAGGCCGGCCTGCTCTGCCTGGACGGGCCGCCCGATGAACTGCTCGTCGCCCACGCGCAGTTCGATGACGTTCTTCAGCACGCGGGCCGTCGCTTGAATCATCGAGCGCCCGGGACGAATCGGGCCGTGACGTAATAATGACGCCCCCGCTCCGAGAGGAGTGGACGCACCGTCCCCGACCCCTCCGGCGTCCGAACGGGCGATCGGGATCGACTTCTTCCTTGCCTTGGCCCCGGGCGTCGCGGGCCGCGCCAAGGCGAGCGACGAGGATTTCCGCGTGCGCGAGATCTCGACGTACCCTCGACCGGACCCTACCGGTGGCTACACCATCCTGCGGGTGGAGAGCCGCGGATGGGAGCAGCACGAGCTCGCCGCGGCGATCGCCCGGCGGCTCGGCCTCGCCGCCCGGTCGGTCCAGTGGTCGGGGACGAAGGACCGCCGCGCGGTCGCGGAGCGACTGCTCTCCTACCGGGGCCCGCCTCCGTCCCGCGACCTCGACCTCCCCGACGTCGTGCTCCTCGAGTCGTACCGAGCCCGGGACGGGCTCGTCCTCGGACATCACTACGGCAATGCATTCGAGATCCGGATCACCGGGCTCGCGCTCCCACCCTCCGATGCGGTGCGCGCATACCGCTCGGTCGAGGCCGAGCTACGCGCGGCCGGCGGGTTCGTGAATTTCTTCGGCCCGCAACGGTTCGGCGAGGTCCGTCCGGTGACGCATGCGGTCGGTCGGGCGTTGGTGCGGGGGAACGTCGACGAGGCGGTCGACCTGTACCTCACGGCCCTTCCCTCGGGCGGCGCGGAGGGCGCGGGCGACATCGCTCGGGCCGAGTACGCCGCGCACCGGGACGCCACCCGGGCGTTGCGGGATTTCCCGCGCGAGTACCGGTTCGAACGGGCGATCCTCGAGCGGCTCGCGGGAGGGGAATCGACCACCCGCGCGTTGCGCGCGCTGCCGTTCGAGCTCCGCCGACTGTTCGTCCACGCTTACCAGGCGTATCTGTTCAACCGGTGGATCAGCCGTCGGCGCGCGGCCGGTGCACCGCTAGGCCGGCCCGAGTCGGGCGACTGGGTCCTGCGCGTAGGTCGCGACGGGACGGTGCGCAGCCAGGACGGGGTCGAGGTCGGGGACGACAACCTGCCCGAGTGCCGCGAGCTCGTCGAGCGCGGCGGAGCGATGCTGGCCGGGCCGCTCGTGGGCGCGGAGACCCGACCCTCGACGGGGCCGGGGAGCCGTCTCCTCTCCGAGCTCCTCGCGGAGGAGGGCATCGAGCCGGGGATGTTCGTGCTCCCGACGCTCCCCGAGCTCTCGAGTCGGGGCGCGTGGCGACCGGTGCTGTTGCCCATGCCCCCGCTCGGGTTGACCGAGGAGTCGGAGTCGGTCTGGTTCAAGTTCTCGCTTCCGAAAGGTGCGTACGCGACCGTTCTCCTCCGAGAATTCCTCAAGAACGGCACCTAGCGCGCGGTCGACCGCTCATCGAGCCGAGGCTACTAATACCCGAGAGCGGGGTCCAACCCTCGCACCTCCTCATGGCCACCGGAAGCCCCCGTCCGTTCGTCATTCCGCTTCGGCCGACCGGTCGGACCTCCGCCGAGGAATCCGCCGTCATGCCCCGGATCCCCACGGGGGTCCCGGACTTCGACTACCTGACCGGCGGACTCCCCGCGGGCTCCGTCGTGCTCCTGCTCGGGGAAGCGGGGGCGGGCCACCAGGAGTTCGCCCTGACCTCCGCGGTCCATCTGATGTTCCATTACGACGAGCCCGACCTCCACCAGTTCTATCTCGGCGGAGCGAAGGGGCCGTTCGTCTACCCGGAAGGGGTCGCGGTCGTCAGCCTGAGCCGCTCCAAGGAGCAGGTGCTGAACGAGGTCCGCGAGTCGTTCCACGGGTTCTATCCGGACGTCCTACTGCGCCACCTCGTGTTCCACGACCTCTCCGCGACGTACTTCCGCGATACCGTCGTCCCGACGGAATGGTCGGCGCTACCGGGACCGCTCCTCGGTCGAGCGCCGGGCCCCGAAGGAACGCCCGACGGGCCGGTGCGGGCGCTCGCCAACGCCCTCGACGCGTGCGGGGCGGGGAACGTGGTGATCGTCGACTCGCTCACCGATCTGCTCGTGCGGGACGGGATCGAGCCGAACGACCTCCTGACCCTCTTGAAGGGGCTGCGGCGCCGGGCGAAGGAGTGGAACGGGCTCGTCTACCTGCTCCTCTCCGAGGGGGTCGCGCCCGCCGCGATCGAGCAGGCGGTGATCGACTCGGTCGACGGCGTCCTGCACTTCCGCTGGTCGGCGAGTCCGAACCACTCCCACCGCAACCGGGCGATGCTCATCGAGAAGTTCATGCCGGTCCTCTCGCGCCTCCCGTCAGAGCACCACGGGACGTTCGTGATCCGGATCAACCATCAGAACGGGCTGGTGACGACGCAGTATGAGCGCGTCTGACGCTCCTCCGCGGAAGGTGTCGACCGGCGTCGCCGGCCTCGACGAGATGCTCGGCGGCGGCTTTCCCGCGGGCCATGTCGTCCTCGTGACCGGCCTCCCCGGCACGGGCAAGACGTGCCTGGGGCTCCAGTTCCTTCTCGAAGGAGCGCAGCACGGGGAACGCGGGGTCTTCCTGTCGCTCGAAGAGGACGTCGCGCCGCTGATCGAGACCGCTCGCCAGTTCCGCTGGCCGGTCGACGCGGCGGTCGAGAAGGGGATGCTCAAGATCGTACGGCTCGACCCGCGGGAGACACGGCAGAGCCTGCACCGCGTCCAGGGGGAGCTCGGCAAGGAGCTCACGACCCTCGGCGCGAAGCGGATCGTCCTCGACTCCGTCTCGCTCCTCAACATGCTGAGCGACGACGAGCCGAGTCGGCGCTCGACCCTGTTCGCCCTCGCCGGAGCGTGCAAGGAAGCCGGCGCCACCTCGGTCCTCACGGCGGAAGCGGACCCACGCAACCCCGAGGTGAGCCGCGATGGCCTCTCTGAGTACGTCGCGGACGGCGTCGTCGTCCTGGGGTATCAGACGGGAGCGGACGGCCACCGCGTCGGGCTCGCGATGCGCGTGCTGAAGATGCGGCGAACGGCGCACGCGCGCACCGTCCAGCCGTACGTCATTGGCCCGTCCGGCCTCGTGGTCGACGCGAAGGCGGTCGACTTCTCGAGCGCCTGATCGCGGCGCCGCTGGGCGCCGCCCGCGCTGCCGGACCGAGGAAGCGACCGTGGGGAACCGACCGGGAGGGACGCGAACGCTCTGGCCCGCGCCTTCCGACCCGCCCGCGGGGCCCGACGCACCGACCCACTGGATCGTCTACGTCGACCTCGACGCCTACTACGTCTCCTGCGAACTCCGGGAGCGGCCCGAGCTCGTCGGGCGGCCCGTGATCGTCGGCCCCCCGCCGTCCGACCGTCCGTCCCGCGGGGTCGTCCTCTCGGCCAGTTACGAGGCGCGCGCCTTCGGCGTCCGCAGCGCGCTTCCCGCCCGAACCGCGGCCGCCCTGTGTCCGGAGGCGGTCTGGATCGCCCCCGATTTCCCAAAGTACGAGCGCGTGAGCCGCGAGGTCCGGACGCTCCTCGAGCGGTACTCCACCGAGGTGATCCCGTTCAGCATCGACGAGGCGGCGCTCGGCGTCGCGGCGTCCACTCCCGGGGCGGCGAGGGAGGTCGCGGAGCGGATCCAGCGCGACTTGCGCGCGACGCTCGGACTCCCGGCGTCGCTCGGGGTCGCAACGACTCGGCTCGTCGCCAAGATCGCCACCGACCGCGCCAAGCCCGCCGGGATCCTCGTCATTCCGCCGGAGGAGGTCGCGCAGTTCGTCGCGCCGCTCCCGGTCCGGGCGGTTCCGGGCGTCGGTCCGAAGACCGAGGCCGTTCTGAAGGAGCATGGGATCGCCCTCATCGGGGACCTCGCGGGACGCCTCCCCTCCGAGGTCGGGCGCTGGCTCGGCGGTTTCGGCCGCGAGCTGATCGCGCTCGCGAACGGAGCTCCGCGCGAATCTCCGAGCGTCGCGGCCGGGGGCCCGCGCTCCCGGTCAAGCGACCGCACGTTCGACGTCGATGCCCACCGTTGGGAGGAGATCGAGCCGACGATCCGCTCGCTCGCGGCGGATCTCGCCGCGGCGCTGGAGCGGGAGGAGATCCGTTACGGCGCCGTCGGCGTCGGGATCCGGTGGGCCGATTTCTCCCGCAGCCAGAGGATCCGTTCCCTGTCGGCGGCGCGCGAAGGGAGCACGACGCTCGCCGAGCGGGCCGTCCACCTCGCCCGGGAACTGTGGGACGCGGAACGAGCGGGTCGGGCCCGAGCGGTGCGCACCGTCTCGGTCCGCGCCGAGAAGTTGACGGGTCGAGTCCAGCGGCAGGCGTCGCTCGACGATTATCCAGCGTCCTCCCGACCCCGAGATTAATACACTTCCCCGGTTCGACCGGCCCGGGGGGACACCATGGGGGATCCCGGCGGAGCGGAGAGAACGTGGAGCCGCGCCGAGGCCGACCTCTTGCGGCCCGATCCCCGGATCGGGCTCCCGATCCCGGCGTACACGGGCCGATCGATCCCGAAC
>JBAQAF010000005.1:0-5864 GCA_049285595.1 Thermoplasmata archaeon | reverse complement strand
GGCATGTCCTGGGCGATTTGGAAGGGCGACTGGGCCGCTGGGCCGACAGCTACGGAGCGGTCGCTTACGATTAGGGAAATCAAGCGTAAATTGCGTTCCTTTTCGATTGCTCGAATCAGCGCAGCTCGTTCTTCATGGGGCAATGGAGCGCGTGGCTCGATGGCCGCTGGGGTAGGGGGGACTTCAGTGACGGCACCGTCAGGGTTCATCGCGGGAGGCTGCATGCGGTCTTAAAGGATAAAGTCCCCTCAGTCTGGTCGTGTGAAACAAAACCCCGCCGCGTGAAACCTAACCTGCCCTGTCGAGGAAGTTAAGTTTCAAAGCCGGTCGGGATGGGTGTGAGCCCGTCGTCCCGCCGTTCCGTTCGAGGCGCCGGGGCGAAGGAACTGCGGGTCGGCTCGTACGCCCGCCTCGACCGGGGCCGTCCGCACCGCGTCGGCGTTCCCGAGATCATCCTCGGCGAGGGGAAGTCCCCGGCGCATCTCGTCGGCATCCTGAACGCCCTGCACGCGCAGCGGCTCGGAGCGGTGGTCTCGCGCCCAACGTCCGCGCAGCGCTCCGTGCTGCTATCCCCAGCCCAACGCGGCCTTCGGATCCGGGAGCTGGCGGGCGGTCGGCTCCTCCGGCTCCCGGGACTCCTCGGAGCCGTCTACCGGCGGGGCACGGTGGCGATCCTCACGGCCGGGACGAGCGATGTGGGGGCGGCCGAAGAGGCGCGGGCCCTGCTCGTGGAACTCGGCCTCACGGTCGTACGGGCGTACGACGTAGGAGTCGCCGGCCTTCATCGCCTCCTGCGGGCGTTACGGACCCTCGAACGCCGGCGACCGGAGCTCTATCTCGTCTTCGCGGGACGCGAAGGCGCGCTCCCCACGGTCGTCGCAGGACTGGTCCGCGCGCCGGTGATCGGCGTCCCGACGTCGATCGGCTACGGTCGGGGTGGCCGAGGCGAGGCCGCGCTGGTCGCGATGCTCCAGTCGTGTGCGCCGATCGCGGTCGTCAACATCGACGCCGCGGTCCCGGCGGCACTGTTCGCCGCGCAACATTTCGTGCTCCGGCGGGCTCCTCCACCGGCGCGATCCCCGAAGCGTTCTCGGAGTCGAGCGCCGCACAGCTGATCAGCCACCGCCGGGCGCCCCGTGCGACGCCCCGCCGGGCCGCCGAGGAGCCCCTTCGGACGCCGACCCCGGAGGTCGTCCGCGCGAACTCGAAGGCCTTTTGAGAGGTGGAAACCCTCCCGATTCCGTGCCGTCGAGCATGCGCCCCGTCTACGACTCGGAGCGGGAGGAACACGCCGACGAGGACCGGCTCCACCGTCTCGAAACGGAGCACGGCGCGCTCGTCGACAAGCGACATCACCTGATCGCGGAGGTGCGCCGGATCGCCTCCGAGCAGAAATCCCTCTACGACCGGCGCCAGGCGCCGCAGGCTGAGGTCGAAAAGCTCTACGAGGAGCACGCGAAGCTCGGGAAGCGACTCGCCGAGCTGCGGACCCTCCGAGAGAAGGCGCGTCACCAGGTGGAAACGAAGGTGATCGCGCGCCGAGAACACCTCTTCAAGGCCGGATCGACCGAACCGGCACGGCCGGAGCAACTCCGCCAGGAGATCGCCGCGATCGAACTGAAGCATCAGACCCAGGCGCTCCCGATCGAGGAGGAGAATGCGCTCCTCGCCCAGCTGCGCGAGCGGACGAAGGAGCTCGCGGCTCTCGAGGCCCACGCGACGCAGAACAAGAAGAAGCTCGAGGAGCGCCAGGCGGCCGATGCCGCGATCCTCGAGGCGAAAGGCGCGGTCGAGTTGATCGTGGCGGAGATGGAGCGAGGCCAGGTCGAGCGGGACCGAATGATGCTCGAGATCCGGACCAAGCTCGAGGCCGCGGGCGGGATGCTCGGCGAGATGCGCACCAAGGGGCGCGCTCGGGCCGATCTGATGACCCAGGTCGACGCGCTCAGCAAAGAGATCGCCACGCTCGAGCTCGAGGGCCGCGAGGTGTTCCAGCGGCTGAAGGCGCATCGGGACGCCTACCACGAGCGGATGAAGGCGTTCTCTTCCCCCCGGGAACGGGCCCCGGCCCGCGACATGGCCTCCTCGGCGGCGGACCGCCGCTTCGAAGAGCTGATGAAGCGCGGCAAAGTGAACCTGGGCTGAGCGTGGCCCGGCGCCTACGCGGCGGGCGGGCTCACGGACGGGAGCGAGCGCCGGCCGCAGGAATGCTCCCCGTGGGGGACCCGGAGGCGGGGGGCGGCGGGACCGCCGGGCTCGCGCGGGGTTCCCCGTAGACGAACCGCTCGCCCCGCAGCGCGGAGATCACGGCGCTGAGCGCGGTCACGCAACCGGCGAAGACGAACGCCTCGGAGAGCGCGGAATGGAACGCCTGTTCGATGGCGCCGGCGAAGAACGTCGGAGCGAGAAGGGTCGCCTGCACCGTTCCGGGGAGCGCGACCCATCCGTGACTGGTCGCCGCGCCCGCGAGCAGGATCCCCATCGGGTTCTCTCCCAGGAAGGCGCCGAACAGGGCACCCGTGGGGTTGGAAGCGACGATCCCCGACAGGATCCCCTGGTCGGGTTGGCCCACCGAGTTGGCGGCCAGGGAGTGACTGACCGACGCTCCGAGCCCGCTCGAGAGGCCGACGATCACGATCGTGAAGAAGATCGCCATCGAGATCTGCTGACCGGCGTTCTGCAGGGTCGCCAGCATCCCGGACGCCGCGCCCCGGTTCTCGGCCGGAATGGAGTTCATCACAGCCGCGGCGTTCGGGGCGGCGAACATTCCCATGCCGCACCCCTGAACGAACAGCAGGGTCCCCATCTGCCAGTACTGGAAATCGACGGGAAGGAGCGCGAGCGCGAAGAACGTCGCGGAGCCGAGGGCCATCCCGATCGTGGCGATCGTGCGCGGGCCGCGGCGATCGGAGACCCACCCGCTCAGGGGCCCCGCCACGAGGAAGCCGGCGATCATCGGCATCATGAACACGCCCGCCCAGAGCGGGACGACGTTGAACGAGTAGCCGTGGAGCGGAAGCCAGATCCCTTGGAACCAGATCACGAGCAGGAGCATCATGCCGCCCCGGGCGATCGATCCGAGGAAGGCGGCCGAGTTGCCGGCGGCGAACGATCGGTTGCGGAAGAAGGCGAGATGGAACATCGGATCGACGACCTTCGACTCGATGTACAGGAACATCACCAGCAGGACGGCTCCGCCCCCGAGCCCGGCGATGACCCACGGGTCGGTCCAGCCCATGCTCCGACCGCCGTACGGCAATAGGCCGTAGGTGACGGCGATGAGCACGCTCGTGAGCCCCAGGGCGAACGTCACGTTCCCGAGGTAGTCGATCCGCTGGTTCGCCCGCCGGACCGAGATCTCCTTCAGTCGGGCGTACGCCCAGAGGGTGCCGATGACGCCGACCGGGACGCTGACGAGGAAGATCAGCCGCCAGGTCGGCAGGACCCAGGGGCCGATCTGCAGGTCGGGGATGCCGGCGAGGATCCCGCCGGCGATCAGACCGACCATCGAGCCGCCGATGAACGCGATCTGGTTGATCCCCATCGCCTTTCCCCGCTCGCTCGCGGGGAAGGCGTCCGTGAGCAGGGCGGCGGAGTTCGCGAACAGGAAGGCGGCGCCGACCGCCTGGATGAGTCGGAATCCCACGAGGACCCAAGCGCCCGTCGCGCCGGTCCACGGTTCGACGAACAGGAGGATCGAGCCGGTCGAGAAGACGGCGAACCCGAGGTTGTACATCCGGGCCCGGCCCCAGATGTCGGAAAGGCGCCCAACGGTGACGAGGAGGGTCGCGGTGACGACCCCGTAGCCGAGGAGGAGCCAGATCAGGATCGGAAAGCTCGACGGCGCGAACGCGTTCACGCCGAGTCCCTTGAAGATCACCGGCAGGGAGATCAGCACGATCGTGCCGTCAAGCGACGCGAGGAGCGCCCCCAGGGTGGTGTTCGAGAGGACGGTCCACTTGTACTCCATCGTCAGCCTCCTCGCGCGGTCGGGATCCGGTCATCTAGCAACGCCCGCGTGAGCGCCGCGAGGCCGGTCGCGAGCGACCGGCGTTCTGCGGGGGTCATCGCCCCCTCCAGGTAGCGGATCAAGGCATGCTTCGACGAGCACGCCCCTCCGTGTAGACGTCGGCCGCCCGGCGTCAGATCGACCCTCACGACCCGTCGATCGTCGGGATCGGCGAGCCGTCGAACGAGCCGACGGGCCGTGAGCCGGTCGATGAGGTCGGTCGCCCCGGCCGCGGTGATCCCGATCGCCTGACCGACCTCAGAGGCCTTCGCCGGAGCCCGAGCGAGCCGGTCGAGCACGACGTACTCCGAGTAGGTGAGGTCGAATCGGGCGAGCTCCTCGGTCCACTGCTGACGGAGGAGGAAGTACGCCTCCCGAAACGTCCGCCACGGGGACTCCGAGGCCGCCTCCCCGACCGCCGAGGTGGAGCGGACCGACCCGGAACGAGCCACGTACCGATTTAGTTCGGTTCAGTATATTACGATTTCATAGTAAATCCGTGTCCCGGGATCGCTCCGCCCGGCCCGACCACGGCGGTTCGCGCGCTGGGGGCCGTTAGTGGTAGATGTCGATGACGGTGACGATGAAGACGAGGGTCTGACCGACGACCTCTCGGTTGTAATCCTCGGTATAGGTCCCGGCGCCGGGATCGACGGCGGAGACGATGAACTGGTTCGCCGAGCAGACCGAGCTCTTCGAATGACCGGTCAGACGTCCGACCTGGGCCGGTGCGATGTCGTTCACGACCGTGATCATCCCGTTCGAGGTGTTCGTGACGGTCGCCGTCCAACCGGGGAGGTGGGCGACGTATCCGACGAGGGGCAGATTCTCGACGCTCACGCTCGTCGCGTTCTGGCTGAGGATCAGATCGTTCCACTGGTACGTCGGGTCGGGGAAGACGACCCCGGGAGTCAGCGTGACGTTCGGGTAGTTCACCGCGAACTTACTCGTGCTCACCGAGAGAACGACCGGGAGGTGCAGAACGAGGGGGGCGGTGACGAGGCAGCTCGTGTTCGTCGGTCCGTAGCCGAGGGCCGGGGGGATGGTGATCGTCCGGGTGACGTTCCCCGGGAGGCCGAGGAGCCCGCGCCAGAACCCGGTGACGACTCCTCCGAACGTCACGTTGTGACTCGTGTAGCCGGCCGACGGGGTGTGGGGGGCCACGTGCACTCCCAGGGGGGTGTACTGGGTCAGGTTCGACCGGAAGGAGTACTCGAGCGACTTCGGCCAGGAGATGTTGTTCCGGGCGTCCGCCAGGATGGAGGTATCGAAGACGAGGCCCTTCGCCGGGCCGCTGCCGAATACTCCGATGTAGTTCACGGTCACGTTCTCGCCGAGAGCGACCGTTCGCGGGCCGGCCGCCGCGGCGGGGTGGTTCTGGAGGTACAGGTACCCGCCCCCGACGCCGGCGGCGACGAGGATGATGAGCACCACGAGGGTGAGCATCCAAATGGAGGGAGACCGTTCGGCCATCGACTACCTTCGCACGGGTTCGGGGGTCAGCTGGTCGCTGTTCTCGTCATCGGGTCGGAGAGACAGGTGTTCCTCATTCCCCCGCCTCCCGAGCGCGGGCGGTATATATATGCTCCCGAACCGGCTCGCCCAACCAGCGGCTCGGTCAGTCGGCTCGGCGTAGTTTGCCGACGATCGGCTCCTCGAGGACGCCGCCTTCCTCGAGGCGATTGAGCACCGCTTCGGCCCGGTCGCCGCGCACCCCCTGCTGGGCGATCCGGGCGAGAACGTCCTTTAGGTCGGCGTAGCCGTCGACCGAGTGGTCGGAGAGTTCGTCGACGTACCCCAGGAACAGCGACTCATCGGCCCGCTCGGCGGCGGTCGGGGCGGGACCGGGCGCGGC
>JBAQAF010000004.1:0-4280 GCA_049285595.1 Thermoplasmata archaeon | reverse complement strand
GTGCTGCCCCGGGGCGGCATCCGCGGCGGCGGGGTCGCGGCCTCGGTCGTCTGGACCGGCGGGGCCATCATCCCGCCGCGCGGGGCTCCCTGCTGCTGCTGGAGCTTCCACTGGCTGAACGAGGTGTACGTCGGCTGGCGCTTCCACCAGTCCCAGAACGATCCTTCGTTGTAGTTCTCGCCGAGCTCCTTCTTTGCCTCGGCGCGGAACCGCTCGGTGTAGTCGGCGAATCCGTCCCGCTCGGGGTCGCGACCGCCCTCCCCGGGCTTCCCGAGGAGCTGGGCGGCGCACTCAGGGCAGAACTGCGAGCTAGAGGGGATCGTGGAGGCACAGCGGCTGCACCGGACGAGATCGGACTCGAAGTCCGCCCCGCACTTCGGACAGGCGGTCGCGGTCTCGGGGACGAGCGCACCGCACTCGCCGCACTCCACGACCTTCCCCGCGGCCTGGCGCCGAGCGACGAAGAAGAAGGCGAACAGACCGACCACGACCGCGCCCGCGATCGCGAGCCACAGCCAGAGGGGGAGGCCGAGGAACTTCTCGGTCAGCAGGTTGTGCGCCGACGCCGGCGGGGACGGGTCCTTGTACTCGCCCGCGACGTGATCGGTGTACGTCTGGCCGTTGTACGTCGCGACGACGCTCAGGGTGTAGGTCGTGCCGGGCGTGAGCCGATCGGCGAGCGTCGGGAGCGAGAACTGCGAGAACCAATTGATGATGAACTTTCCCGAGAGATGGCTCGTCTCTCCGACCAGGATGCCGTTCCCGCCCGAGGGGAAGGGAGTCAGGTACACTTCGAGCGACGCGGAGGCGCTCCCGTTGTAGGTGACCGTCCCGTTCGATTGGTACAGCGTGTTCAGGTTGATCGGCGTGGAGTCGCCCGCGCCGGGGATCGGCAGGGCGGGCGTCTCGAACCCTGTGATGAGGATAAGGCTCGGTTCGATGGTGACGACCACCGACTCGGGCAGCGTGCCTCCGCCGAGGAGCGGCTCTCCGTCATTCCAACCGATCGCGAGGTCGAACGTGTTGTTGAACTTCCCGTGGATGCCCGTGACCGACTCAACGACCGTCCAGTTGAGCCGGAAGATGTAGGTCTCCCCGGGGAGGGTCAGGTGGACCGCCGCGGTCGACGAGTTGAGGAGCTTCAGGCCGGTCGCGTTCCAGTAGAGCGTGGGGGAGACCGAGAATATCGGGGCGGTCCCGGTGTCGGTAATCTTGACGAGGACCCCCAGGTCTTGGCCAATCCGGACCACCGGCGGTGCGACAACGAACCCCGTCACGGTCACGTCGAGGCTCGTGAGGGAGATCCCCGCGTAGTACGACGGGAAGTTCTGGGGGTGCGCAAAGTCCGGGGCGCCGTACCCGGGCGTGCCGAAGGCAACGCCGACCGGGTAGGGGCTCACGGAGCCGTTGAACGCGTGGGAGTTGCCGCTCGCGACCGGGATGTGGACGAGGAAGTGGTAGCCGCCCATGAAGATCCCGTCGGGCAGGCTCGCCGCGGTGATCTCGTTCGAGACGAGCAACAGCGAGGAGACGCCGCCATACCCTGAGGTGGCGTAGGCCGGGAGGGCGTGCGCGTCGTCCCAGAACTGCAGGTACTGCCAGATCGGCAGATCCCACGTCTCGAGATCGTTCGCCGCGTTGGCGGTGACGTTGTTCTGCTGGACGGAGTTGTACGCGTAGTACGCGGTCACATGGCCGCCGTAGACCGGCAGCGCGCCGCCCAGGCCCGTCAGGTTGACCGCCGCCCACCGGAACAGGTAGGCATGGCTCGTGGCGTCCGTGAGGACCGCCGACGTCTGGAAGACGCCGGGGATGCTGTGGGGGACCGTGAGGTTGCCCAGGCTCGCGTTCGCCCCGTCCGTCAAGGAGAGCTTGTTCGCGAGCCACGGGTTCGGCGTGTGCATCGAGAGCGGGGTGGCGCCGAGCGCGCTGAACGTGAGGGCCAGGCTCGAGTCGACCGTGTTGACCTGCGTGCCCGCACCGGTCGCCTCGATATCGTAGGAGAGCGGCGGGTTCAACTGGAAGAAGATCCCCGAGACGACGAGGACCTCGGCTCCCGCGTTCGTGATGTTCGTGAGGTCGACCGCGATCTTCGCCGGGCCGACGCCGAACAGTCCCGTGAGGTTGAGGTAGCCCATGAGGCCGAGGGTGTTGACGGCGGTCGTCAGCTTCGGGGTGAACGGCGCGGTGGTCCGGCCGCCCGCCGTCCCGTTCTGGAGCGTCACGGGCCCGAGGAAGTAGCCGTGGCCGTTGTACCACACCTTCACATCGGCGGTCGTCGTGTAGAGGCCGGTATTGTTGTAGAAGACTACGACCTCGCCACCGGTAACGCCCGACGGATAGAGCCAGTCCTGCGCGAGCGCGGCCGACGTGTTCGCCGTGTCGAGGATCGTCAGGTTCTCGTTCGGTCCGGGAGCGACGCTGACGTTGAGGCGGGGCGTCCCGTTCGCGTAGCGCGTATTGGTCACGCCGAGCGCGGTCGGCCGGGGCGTGCCGTTAAAGCTCAGATTGTCGGCGAACGTGTCGGAGAACTTGCTGTTGAACAGGTTCACCACGCCGCCCGCGGAGGCGCGGAGCGTGGGGGCGAAGTTCTCGGCGCCCTGGAGCGCCGTCGGCTCCTTGAAGTTGAGGATGTCGGGGTTGTGCGTGATGGTCGAAGCGTTGAGCGTCAGGGAGGCGGCGCCCCCCTCCACATTGACCCAGCCGGGGAAGGCGAGGGAGGAGTTCCACAAGTCCATCGTCCCTTCGACGGTGAGGTTCAGCTTCGGGTAGGCGTTGATCTCGAACATGTCGGTGGTGATCGTCGAGTTGTACGACTTGACGATCCCGCCGGCCTCGTCGATGAAGTGGACGATGTGGCTCAGCCGGACCTTGGCGGTCCCGGCGGAGCCGATGAACTGGACGAAGGAGAGGTTCACCTTGTTGATGTACAAGGTGCCGCCGGAATCTACGGTGATGTTACCGGCCTGGAAGTAGATGGGAGCGCCCTCGGTCGAATTGATGTAGTAACTCTCGCCCGAGGTGACCACGAGGTCCCCGTGGGTCGGGGGAGCGGCGGGGGTCGGTCCGGCCCGTTCGCTCGGAACGGTCGCGGCCGGCCGGGGGGCCACCACCATCGCTCCGCTCGACCCGGCGCTCGGCCCGGCGGCATGCGTGAGGGATACGGCCACGAGGCCGCTCGCGAGCATGAGCACGGCCACGAACAGCGTAGCCGCAATCCCGAACGTCGGTCGACGGGTCGATAGCACTGAGCCTCCGGTCGCGGGAGGGTCCTCCCGTGAGCGATTCACACCCGATGAGAGGCCGACTCCCTCTATTTAAAAAATATGACTCGATATCCAGCCCGGTCGGCGGCAGAACGGCCCCGGGCGTCGGTCAGTCCGGTGGCCCGGAGACGACGACCTTGCCGAACAGGTCGGAGGCGTCGAACCGGCCGAACGCCTCCGCAGCCCGCTCGAACGGGAACTCCCGGTCGATCACGGGGCGGAGGCGACCGGCGGCGAGGTGGCCGAGGACCTCGACGAACTCACTCGCGTTCGCC
Organism: Thermoplasmata archaeon; assembly: GCA_049285595.1. Classification (GTDB taxonomy): domain Archaea; phylum Thermoplasmatota; class Thermoplasmata; order Lutacidiplasmatales; family UBA184; genus Lutacidiplasma. The sequence continues at coordinate 739 of JBAQAF010000004.1, read as the reverse complement.
ATGGTGCTGCCCCGGATCGACGCCTGGCGCCAGAAGAGCGTCCGCAGGTCGACCTCGACCAGCGGGCCGGCCGTCGCACCGATGACGACGACCCGGCCCCCTCGGGCGAGCGCCCGCACCGACCGCGGTACGGTCGGGGCCCCGACCGAGTCAAAGATGACGTCCACGCCCCGCTTCTCGCTCCATTGCCAGAGCACCTTGTCGAGCGGGTGCTCCGCATCGAACGTGACGAAGGCGTCGGCGCCGAGCGACCGAACCGCGGCCTCCTTCGCGGGGGAGCGCGACGCTACGGCGACCGTTCCCCCGAGCAGCTTGGCGACCTGGATCGCGGCGGTCGCGACCCCTCCGCCCGCGCCGACGATGGCGACCCGATCCCCGGGCCGAACGCCCCCCACGGTGTGCAACGCGCGCCACGCGGTCTGGAAGACCAGCGGGGCCGCGGCCCCCTCGGCGAAGCTCATCGACTGCGGTAACGGATGCACGTTGCGTCGGGGAACGCAGACGAACGACGTCGCGGTCCCCTGGGTGTGCTCCCCGACGATCCGATAGGAGCGACAGCGCGCCTCCTGACCCTCCCGGCAGGCGTCGCAGACGCCGTCCCAGATCCCCGGGTTCAGGAGCACCCGCGTCCCGACCTCGAGGTCGGACCCTCCGGTTCCGAGCCGATCGACCGTCCCCGAGCCGTCGGATCCGAGCACATGGGGCCGCTCCACAGGCACTCCCGGGATCCCTTCGAGAG
>JBAQAF010000003.1:0-2800 GCA_049285595.1 Thermoplasmata archaeon | reverse complement strand
AGTCCGCTCGATCGACGCCGCCGGAGATCGTCCCGACCGAAGCTCGGGTCGCCACGACGCTCGTTGCCGAACTCCCGGAGGAGCCCACCGTCACCCCGGAACTGAGCCTACTTCCGGCGCTGGTCCCTCCCGGGCCATTACTCCCGATTCTGCGCCCGGAGCCGGAGACGTCGACCTACGAGTCGGTTCCCCTACCGCTCCCGGGTTTGGTCGACGTCCTCCCAGCGCCACGTGGTCTCCCGGAGCACGCCGACGAGTTCTCTCCACCACCGTTGGAGTCGGCCGCGCCTGCGTCCGAGGTTTCCGATGCCGGAAGGGTAGCGTCCGTCGAGGCGAGTGCTCCCGAGGGCGGGGCCGAGCCGTTCGTCGATCCGCTCTCGGAACCCGAGATCCCCGCACCGGAGAACGAGGAACCGTTCCCTCTCTCAGAGGCGCCGTCCGACCCCGCCTCCGCCCCGGAACCCGTGCCCCCTCTCGAGGAACCGGTCACCGCATCGGAGGAGAGGACCTCACCCACGCCGGTAGCCGAGCCGGAGGGTGGGTTCGCACCCGATCCGGCCCCCGAGCTGCCGCCGGAACCGGAATCGCCGATCGCTTCCTTCTCTCCCCCCTCCGAAGGGGCCCCCGGAGCGGAGGGAGCGTCCCCCTCCGAGATTCCGCCATCGACCCCCGAGGAGATGCCGCCCCCGGTCGCCCCGGCCGATAGCACGATCTTGGGAGAGTCGGGGTCGAGCGCTGGCGAGCTCGTGCCGGAGAACTCTTGGCCTGAGGAAACCGGATCCGGTGTCGGGAACTCCGCCGCGTCGGGGATCTCCCCCTCGACGGTCGGCGAACCGGGGCTGGATCATCCGATCGTGGCGGACGTCGAGCCGCCGAGCGAGCCGACGCCGAACACCGGCGAGGCACCCGCCGACGACGTTGTCTCGAGCGATCCGGCCTCCGAGGGGACGCACGGGTCTCCCGAACCGCTCGCTCCGAGCCACGAGCCGGTCGAGCCCGAACCGGTGACCGAGGTTCTCGGCGCGGCGGCCACTGAAATTTCCGACGATTCCAGTCCCCCGCCCGAGCAGAGCGTCCCGACGGGGCCATCGATCCCCGAGGAACTCCTCCCACCGACCGAGACCGTGGAGCCGCCCCGGAGCGAGGGGGAACCCTCCGAACCGACAGCCCCGGGATCGTCGACTACTCCCGAGATCCCCTACGGACTCCCGGATTCCACCGAATCCGCCCCGTCGCCGTCGGAGACACCGTTATCCCACCCCGAGCCGACGATCCCGCCGAGCCCTTCGACCGACGCCCCGGTCGAACCGATCCCTCCGGCGTTTTCCGACGTCCCGGCGGAACCCGGGGTTCCGTCGTCCGTGCCCGCCGAACCCTCGGTTCCCGAACCGACACCGCCCCTCACGGAGCCAGCGGTTCCCGTTCCCGAGCTCGCCCCCGATCTCTCGACCGTCTCCCCGACTCCGCCGACGGTACCCCCGCCGGAGCTCGCCGGAACGCTCCCGACCGCGGCCCCGATTCCGGTCGTCGCACCCCCGCCTCCGCCACCCCCACCGCCACCGTGCGGGGTGGAGGTCGACTTCTCCTCGGCGCTGTTCATGGCGCTGCAGCCGTTCCTCGACGCGACCGCCGCCGGGCACAAGGGGATCGCGTTCGTTCGGGAGCTTCCCGAGCGGATCCGCGTCCACATCGGGCCCCGGCCGGTGGAAGTGTACTGGCTCACGAACCTCGATCGACCTCGGACCGTTCGACCCTCGGACCTACCCGCCCTTGTCCAGCGAGTACACAGCGCCTTGGACGAGGACGGGGTGACCGCGATCTTCCTCGAAGGGATCGAGTATCTCGTGGGGGTCCACGGGGTGGAGCGGGTCAGTGATTTCCTCCGGGAGATCGACGCGGACGCGCGGCACCAGGTAGCACGGATCTGGGTCCACATCACCCCGTCGCTCCTTTCGGAAGCGGACCTCGACCGCCTTCTCGCTGCGATCGCCGGGCCGTCGGCGTCGTCGGTCCCGTAGTCCGCCGCGCGGCGGGCCGGTGAATCATTTTTGTCTCCAGCCAATAGTTCATAACCCGGGCGCCGGTCCGTGACCCGAATGATGGCGGCGATGGTGCGACCCCGGGGAGTCGTTCGATGGATCAGTGTCGGCCTGATCGTGAGCGTGGCGCTGTTCCTCGCGATGCCGGTGGCGAGCGCGACGGGATTGGGCTCCCACCCGCTGGGCTCACCGGAAAGGGCGCCGCCCGCCGTGCCGGCGATCACGAATCCGCTGGCGACCTGGGACAGCACCAACCTGGGGGCGGCGTCCGACCAAGCTCACGCATTCTCGATCACCACCAACCAACGCGTCCTCGTCAATTTCACGTTCGTGGTACCGGTCGGCGAGCCGAAGGTCACCACGGCCCGGATCCAAGCGATCTACTTCGGCGCCGTGATCTCGACCGACCAGGTCTCCGCTTCGACCGACCTCAGCGGGAACGGGGTCGCTTACATGAACTGGACGCTCGGCACGTTCACGTACCTTCTCGCCGGAGTCTACCTCCTGACGGCGAGTCTCGTCAATGCGACCGGGGCCACGGTCTGGAGCGAGAACTTCTACATTCAGGCCCACGCGCCATATCGCATCGGCTCGGGCCTGATCGTCTTCCTCCTCGTGCTCGGGTTCGTCGAGCTCTACTCGATCCTCACGGTCGGGCGCGCGATGCGCAAGCGGCCCAAGCCGGGGGGTGGCGCTCCGCCGACCCCGTGGCAGCAACCCGCGACCACCGCCGAGCCGGGAGCCGGAGGGGCCGCCCCGGC
>JBAQAF010000002.1:0-14783 GCA_049285595.1 Thermoplasmata archaeon | reverse complement strand
CGTATACTGTCTCGGGGGTCGCCGAGAAGGTGAACGGTGGGGTTCTCTCCGCGGCGGCGTTCGCGAACGTCGCGCTCACCGAGAACGGAGGCACTGTGGTGGCGGAGAGCGCCGACGCCCAGGGCCGGTTCTCCTTCTCCGGAATACCGAGCGGTGGGGTCGAACTGAACGTCACGACCGCCAACTACGCTCCCTCAACCCTCTACACCTTCGCCGACGCAGTGTACGACTCCGGCACGATCGGGCTCACCGTGCTCCTGTTCCCGTCGGCGGAGGCGAACTACACGTCGGTCGCGCTCGCGCCGTTCCCGAACCTCGAGAGCTTCCTCGCCTCCGTGGACGGGGCGGCGGCGCTCCTCGGGATCGCTGCGATCGTGGCCGGGGCCGCGGCCATTGCTGCGTGGCGCCAAACGTTCCGCACGGCCGGAGTCCTCGGAGGAGGCGCCGGAGTGGCCGCGCCCGCCGCGCTCTACTTCCTCGGCCTCTTCCCCGCGCTGCCGGTCGTCGCGGCCGGGACGGCCGTGGCCGCGGGGTTCGGGATGTTCGCCCTCGGCGTGACCGCCCTGGATCTGTATCGAGCCGGAACGGTCGCGGGTCCGGCCTAGGGAAAGAGCCCGGCCCGCGGCGTTGGCGGGGCGCCCGGTTCGGGGATCGGCCGGCGGGTGCGGAAGCCGCCGGTGAGGGTATGGTAGAACCCGACCGCCGGCTCGTCCCGTCGCCAGCAGAGGAAGACGAGCTCGCCGTCCTCGATCGCGAAGAAGTCGACGAGCCCGGTGTCGATCGCCTTCACCTCGATCCCCTCCGACTTGAGCGACTCGATCGACTCGTCGAGGCGGCGGGAGAGGTTCTTCCACTCCGCCTCGAGCCGTGCCTTGAGGTGGTGGTCGGCGTGATCGGGAGCATCGATCTCGGTCCCCCAGAAGGCGGTCAGCCGGCGGAGCTCGGCGTGCACTTCGCTCAGACGCGTCGCCCACTCTCGGAGCTTGTCGAGCAGCTCGCCGAGTCCGGGGATCCGGGCGTTCGCCTCCTCGACGCTCCACGTGCGAGGCGGCGCCGTCGCCGCCGGCGGGTCGGACCGCATGTCCCGGCTCATGCGATGATCACCCCGGATATGCCCCGCCTCCTATTTACGCCCCGCCGGAACAGAAGGTAACTCCCCGGACCGGCGGCGGAGCTCGCGGAGACGGTCGCAACGCGCGACGGGCCGCCAACTGTTAAGCCCGAATCCCACTTTGCGCGCGCGAGGTTCCTCGTGCAGGCGGTCGTCAAGTCGCGACGTGCGCCCGGCGGCGACGTGCTGACCGTCCCCGAGCCGGTGCCGCACGACCGGGAGGTCCTCATCCGCGTGCTCGCTTCCTCGGTGTGCGGCACGGACCTGCACATCTGGCAGTGGAACCCCTGGGCCGAGTCGCACCTGCGTCGGATCCCGCTGATCATCGGGCACGAGGTCTGCGGCGAGGTCGTCCGTCTGGGACCCGGCGTGAAGGGCCTCGCCGTCGGGGACCGGGTGTCGGCCGAGACCCACATCGTCGACGGCACGTGCTACCAGTGCCGGACCGGCCGCATGCACATCTGCGAAAAGGTCGAGGTGCTGGGCGTGGATCGGGACGGTGTCTTTGCCGAGTACGCGGTGTTGCCCGAGCTGAACGCCTGGAAGAACGATCCGGATCTCGACCCCGCGATCGCCGCCGTGCAAGAGCCCCTCGGCAACGCGCTGCACTCGCTCCTGCCCGAATCGAGCGACGAGGACGGCGTGGCCGGCAAGGACGTCCTCATCACGGGCTGCGGCCCGATCGGCCTGATGGCCGTCGCCGCCGCGAAGACCCTCGGCGCCGGAACGGTCGTAGCGGTCGAGGTGAATCCGATGCGCGCCGAGCTCGCGCGATCGTTGGGGGCCGACCTCGTCCTGCGACCGGGGACCGACGGCGACGACCTCGCGGCGCGCGTGCGCGAGGCGACCGGCGGCCACGGCGTCGACGTCGCCCTCGAGATGTCCGGCCACCCGGCGTCGCTGCGCCTCGTCTTCGACGCCCTGCGTCCCGGCGGCCGGGTCTCGCTGCTCGGCCTCTTCGACCGGCCGGCGACCCTCGACTTCGACACGGCGGTCGTCTTCAAGGCCGCCCGGATCCACGGGATCTTCGGCCGCCGCATGTTCGAGACCTGGTACCAGGTCAAGGGGCTCCTGGCCCGCCCGGAGTTCCGCGAGAAGGTCGCTCGCGTGATCACGCATCGGGTGCCGATCCCCGAGATCGCGCGCGCGATGGAGCTGATCGAATCCGGCCAGGCGGCGAAGGTGTCGCTCGAGGCGAAGTGGTGACGGCGACGCGCGAGCCGAGCCGCTTCCTCGCCGACGAAGTGCGCGAGCTGTCGGACGCCGACCTCGACTGGAAGCTCCACGTCCTCTCGGGCCCGAGCACGCCGTGGTGCACCGTCGACGGGAAGAAGGTGCTGATGTTCTGTTCCAACAACTACCTCGGCCTCTCGAACCATCCGCGCCTCAAGGAGGCCGCGATCGCGGCGATCCGTACCCACGGTGTCGGCTCCGGGTCGGTCCGCCCGATCGCCGGGACGATGGACCTGCACGCCGAGCTCGAGCGTCGGCTCGCCCGCTTCAAAGGGGCCGAAGCGTCGCTCGTCTACCAGAGCGGCTACGCGACGAACTCGGGGCTCCTTCCGCAGTTGGTGGGAGAAGGGGATCTGGTCGTTAGCGACGAGCTGAACCACGGGAGCATCATCGATGGCGTTCGCCTCTCCCGCGCGGAGCGGGCCGTCTACCGGCACGCCGACCCGACCGACCTCGAGCGGGTCCTGACGGAGGCCGAGCGCCACGCTCCGGCGTTCCGGAGGATCCTGATCGTCACGGACGCCGTCTTCTCGATGGACGGGGACATCGCTCCGCTCGACCGGATCGCCGCCCTCGCGCACGATCACGGGGCGATGGTCTATGTCGACGACGCCCACGGCGAGGGCGTGCTCGGCGAGGGCGGCCGGGGGATCGTCTCGCACTTCCACCTCGGGCGGGACCGGGTCCACGTCGAGATGGGGACGTTCTCGAAGGCGTTCGGCGTTGTGGGCGGCCACGTCTCAGGGTCGGAGGCGTTGCGACGGTTTGCGTTCAACAAGTCCCGCACGTGGCTGCTCTCGGGGTCGCACCCCCCGGCGGTCGTGGCGGCGTGCATCGCGGCGATCGACATCCTCGAAGAGGAGCCCCAGCATGTCGCTCGGCTCTGGAGCCATACCCGGCGGTTCAAGACGGCGATGAACGGTCTCGGCTTCAACACCGGCCAGAGCGCGACGCCGATCACGCCGATCGTCGTCGGGGACGAGGCCGTCGCCAAGGCGATGAGCTCCCGCCTGTTCGAGCTCGGCGTCTTCGCGCTCCCGATCGTGTTCCCGATGGTGGCGAAGGGGAAGGCGCGTATCCGGACGATCATGAACTCCGCGCTTACGGACGACGACGTTGCGTTCGCGACCTCCGCGTTCGAGAAGACCGGTCGCGAGCTCGGGCTGCTGTAACGTCGCGCCACTCTACGCGCGCGTTCGGTGGGCCGACCTACACCGCCGCACGGTCCGGCCCGACTTTCTCTCGGTGAACGGCGATTTTCCACGAGCCCTTATATAGAGTACTCAATTCCCCCGTCCTCCGCAGAGGAGACCCCATCGTCCATGGCACGTCGTCATCGTCCGAGGCGAGGCTCGCTCGCATTCTCCCCGCGATCCCGGGCCGTCCGGCCGTTGCCGCGGATCCGGTCGTGGCCGGCCGGTCCGAAGCAGCCGACGATCGAAGGGTTTGCGGGCTTCAAGGTCGGTATGACCCACGCCTTCATCGTCGATTACCGAAAGCGGTCGACGACCGCAGGCCAGGAGGTCTCGGTGCCGGTGACCGTCGTGGAGGTCCCCCCGATCCGTGTCGTGGCCGCCCGACTCTACGCGCGCAACCCGTACGGCGCGCGCGTCGTCGCGGAGGTCTGGGCCCCGGAGTTCTCCACCGACCTGCTCCGGCGCATCCCGCCCCACGCGCCCGGGTCCGCCGAGGACCTCGCTGCGTTCGGCGGCCGAACTGCCGACGAGGTCCGCCTGGTGGTGCACACCCAACCCGCCCTGATCACCGGGACGTCCTCGAAGACGCCCACGCTCTTCGAGGTCCGCGTCTCGGGCGAGAAGTTCGACGAGCGACGGGCGTTCGCCCTCGCGCAGCTCGGCAAGGAGATCTCGGTCGAGGAGCTCACGAAGGAAGGGGAGTTCGTCGACGTTATCGGCGTCACCAAGGGGTTCGGATTCCAGGGCCATATCCAGCGCTGGGGCGTGAAGCTCCAGCCGCGCAAGAACTCGAAGCACCGCCGGATGATCGGGACGCTCGGGCCCCACAATCCGAGCTTCGTGACGTACCGGATCCCCCAGGCCGGTCAGCAGGGATACCACCGCCGTACGCAGTTCAACATGCGCGTGCTCCGGGTCGTCCGCGACCCGCGCAAGGACCTGATCACCCCCGCCGGCGGCTTCCCCCACTACGGGGAGGTCCGCAGCTCCTGCCTCATCCTCCACGGTTCCCTGCCCGGCCCGGCGAAGCGGCTCCTTAGGTTCCGCGCGCCGATGCGCGGCCGGGTCGCCAATGTCGAGAAGGTCGATATCCGCTACCTGAGCACGCACTCGAAGCAGGGAGCATGACGCCGACCGCACCGCCCCCGGAACCCGCGACGCTGGCGCACGACGCCGTTCCGCCGCATCACCGCGTTCATTACGTATCGGTCGACGGGAAGCAGCAGGCGACGGTGCGACTTCCGCTCGCGTTCTCCACGCCGGTGCGCCCGGACCTGATCCAGCGCGCCGTTGTGGCGGCCCAGACCCATCGCCGCCAACCGTACGGCACGAGCCCGACCGGCGGCGCGCGCCACTCGGTCCAGTGGTCCGGAAAGGGGAAGGGCGTCGCGCGGACACCGCGACTGATGGACTCGATGCGCGGGGCCCAATCTCCGAACACCGTCGGGGGCCGCGCCGCCCATCCCCCCAAGGTCGAGCGGATCTGGGCGAAGAAGATCAACCGGAAAGAACGGCGCCTGGCGTTCGCCTCCGCGCTGGCCGCGACCCGGGAGACGCACCTCGCCGAGGCGCGCGGGCACGACGTGCCGCACGGTCTCGCGCTTCCGGTCATCGTGGACGATCCCCTCGAGGAGATCCGCACCGCGGGCGCGGCCCGGGAGTTCCTCGAGAAGCTGAAGCTGTGGGCGGACGTCGAGCGCTCCCGCGACGGGGTCCATCTCCGGGCGTCGGGCCGAGCTCGCCGCCGGGGCCGGGTCCGCCGGACGCCGCGCAGCGTGCTCGTCGTGACGAGCGCGGCGGGACGCGCCCGTGGGTTCACGAACCTGTCGGGCGTCGACGTCGTCCCCGTGCTCCGCCTCTCGACCGAGGACCTCGCCCCCGGCGGGGTGCCGGGCCGTCTCACGCTCTTCTCGCGCGCCGCCGTGGAGAGCCTGCGCACCCGCCTCGGGGAAGAGGAGGTCGTCGGATGATGACCACGATCCGCCACCGCGTCATCCTCCACGCCTACGTCACCGAGAAGTCGATGGACGAGATGGAGCGCCAGAACAAGCTCGAGTTCGTCGTCGATTCCCGGGCGAACCGCGCCGAGATCAAGCGCGCCGTCGAGGAGACCTACCAGTGCAAGGTCGCGAAGGTGACCGTGAAGATCGTCCAATCGGGCAAGATCGCCACCGTCCGTTTCTCCAAGGAATACTCGGCCGAGGATATCGGCGGCCGGGCGGGGGTCTTCTAATGGGAAAGCGCATCATCTCTCGCCGCCGCGGTTCCGGGACTCCGACGTACCGGTCCCCCAGCCATCGCCATCACGGCCCCATCGCCCACCCGTCCCCGTCGCTCATCGGGGAAGCGCGGGTCGAGACGATCCTTCCAGCCCCGGGTCGCACCGCACCCGTCGCGGAGGTCGTCTCCGCCGGCGGGGAGCGGACACGGATCCTGGCGTCGGCCGGTCTCGCCACCGGCGACACGGTCGCGTTCCATGAAGGGAAGGTCGATCGCGGCTCCATCCTCCCGCTCGGCCGGATACCGGACGGAACGCTCGTTTCCAACCTCGAGGTAAAGCCGTTCGACGGCGGCCAGCTGGTTCGGGCCGCCGGCACGAGCGCGCTCGTCACTGCGCACTCCGGCTCGGAAGTGACGGTCCAGCTCCCGAGCGGCGCCTTCAAGGTGTTCCTCGCGACGTGCCGCGCCCAGGTCGGCGCGGTCGGCGGCGGCGGCCGGCTGGAGCGGCCGATCATCAAGGCCGGCAAGAAGTTCTGGGCGACCCGGTCGATCGCTCGTGCGTACCTCAAGGTGCGGGGCGTGGCGATGAACCCGGTCAACCACCCGTTCGGCGGCGGCGCGCACCAGCACGTGGGCCGGCCGAGCACCGTGTCGGCGGGCACCTGGCCGGGCGCCAAGGTCGGACGATTCTCTCGCTCCAACCGCAACAAGCGCCGGACGCGCGAGCGCAAGCGGGGCGGAGGTAGCTAGCGATGGCGAAGGCGAAGCGCACGAAGCGGGTCGAAGCCCGCCGCAAGCGCGAGTTCACCTACCGTGGGAAGACCCTCGAGAACCTGAAGGCGATGAGCCTTCCCGAGCTCGCGACGATCTTCAGCGCGCGCGCCCGCCGGTCGATCCGGCGCGGGTTCAACACCGAGACGACCCGATTCTTCGAGCGGATGCGCGAGTCGGACCCGACGAAGCCGTTGCGCACGCACTGTCGAGATGCCCTCGTGCTCCCCGAGCACGTCGGCCGGCGGGTCGCGATCCACACGGGCAAGGAGTTCAAGGAGATCGAGGTCCGGCCCGAGATGATCGGCCACTACTACGGCGAGTTCGCCCTGACCCGCCGGTTCGAGAAGCACTCCGGACCGGGCGTCGGCGCCACCCGCTCGTCGAAGTTCATGCCGCTGAAGTGAGAGGAGAACGGGAACGATGCGAGGATACACCTACCGGGACGAACCGGGCGTGAACGTCGCGCGCGCCCGTGGCGTCGAGGTGCCGATCTCCCCGAAGAAGACGTACGAGGTGCTGAACGCGATCCGCGGGATGCCGCTCGCCCGCGCGCGGACCCTCCTGGAGGACGTCATCGAGCAGCGGCGCGCCATCCCGTTCCGTCGCTACAACCAGGAGACGGCCCACAAGCGCGGGATCGGCCCGGGCCGCTACCCCCAGAAGGTCGCTCACCAGGTGCTGAAGATCCTTACGAACGCGCAGGAGAACGCCGAGTACGAAGGGCTCGACACCGACCGGCTGTTCATCAAGGTCGCCGCGTGCGCTCGGGGCCGGATCCGCAAGGCGTCGATGCCCCGCGCGCACGGCCGCGCCACGCCGTGGAACGAGCAGACGACCCACATCGAGATCGTGCTGGGCGAGTCGAAGGAGGCCCCGTGAGCTCCGAGCGCCGGGTGATCCAGGAAGCGACCCGCCGCGTCCTCTTGAAGGACTTCCTCGTGCGCGAGAGCGCGCGGGCCGGCTTCGGCGGGCTCGACATCACGCGCACCCCGATGGGAACGCGCGTCACGCTCATCTGCGAACGGCCCGGGATCCTCATCGGCCACCGCGGCGAGCTGATCAAGCGGCTCACGGACGACATCCACGCCCGGTTCCAGCTCGACAACCCTCAGATCGAGGTGCAGGAGGAGCGCCAGCCGAGCCTCAACGCCCAGCTGATGAGCGCGAAGCTCGCCTCGACGCTCGAGCGGGGCTGGCATTTCCGCCGCGCCGGCCACTCGACCGTCCGCCGGATCATGGAGTCCGGCGCCCGCGGCTGTCAGGTGATCCTGTCGGGAAAGCTGACGGGCGAGCGGCACCGGACCGAGCGGTTCAAGTCCGGGATGATCAAGTACTGCGGCGAGGCGGTCCACCTCTGGATGGACAAGGGGTTCTGCCAGGCGCGCCTCAAACCCGGCGTCATCGGCGTGAACGTCTGGATCATGCGCTCGAACGCAAAACTTCCGGACGAGATCGTGGTGAAGGGCGTCGACCTCGCCCCCAAGACCGCCCCCGTGGAGCTGCCCCCGGTCGAGGAGGCGGGCCCCGGCGCGATCCCGCTACCGGTGGGGGCGCCCGACCTGCCCGAGGTGCCGTTGTGACGCTCCTCCGGATGAAGGAGCTGCGCGAGCTCACCGACGACGACCTGCGGCGGCGGATCGCGGACGCCGAGAACGACCTCCTGCGCGAACGCGGCGTGGCGGCGATGGGGGGTGCGCCCCCGAGCCCGGGCCGGATGCGGGCGCTCCGGACGAACGTCGCGCGGGCGCTCACGGTGCTCAGCGAACGGGCGATCGCGCCTCGGAAGGGGGACCGCCGTGCGGGGGCGACTCGGTGAACCCATGTCGAGGGATTCCGCCGCACTGCGACCGCCGTCCCGCGCCGAGTCGGAAGCGCTCGCCGGCGAACTGATCGGAGCGACCGTCGTGGTGCCGGCGTCACCGGGTCTCGCCCGGCCCGTGACGGGGACGATCGTCGATGAGTCCCTCTCCACGTTCACCATCCGCGTGCCGGGCCGGCGCCGGACGCTCCGGCTGCCGAAGCCGGGGCTCGAGGGGACGATCGTTCTCCCCGGTGGCGAGTTACCCTTAAGAGGCGACGCCCTTCGCGTGCGTCCCGAGGACCGAACGAAGCGGCTGTTGGCCGGCGGCCCCCGGAGATTCCGATGACGCCGACCCGCAAGTCCGCTGCGCCCCGGGCCCGGGACATCGGTCTCGATGTCCGCGCTCCGAAGACCCGGTGCGACGATCGCCACTGTCCGTTCCACGGGCGCCTCTCCCTCCGGGGTCAGCTGATCGAGGGGACCGTTGTCTCGACCGCCATGCAGCGGACCGCGGTGATCGAGCGGACCCTGCTCCATTTCGTTCCCAAGTACGAGCGCTACGAGAAGCGACGCCGCCGGTATCTCGCGCACGCGCCGCCGTGCCTGAACGTGCCGGTCGGCCACCGCGTCCGCATCGCCGAGACTCGGCCGCTCTCGAAGCTCGTCTCCTTCTGCATCGTCGCCGACCTCGGCGAGGCGGCCCGGCGGGCCCCCAGCCAGGACCCGCTCCGGGTCGAACCGACGCCGGCGGCCGAGGAGACGACGTGAAGGGCCTCGCCGGCCGCCGCAGCCGCGGCCTCCCGAAAGGGGCCCGCCTGGACTGTGTCGACAACACCGGTGCGAAGATCGTGGAGATCATCGCCGTGCGGAACTGGCACGGCACCCACCGGCGCTACCCGAGAGCCGGGATCGCCGACCTGGTGATCGTCTCCGTGAAGAAGGGCACGCCCGAGATGCGGCGGCAGGTGTTGCACGCGGTGATCGTCCGGGCGCGCGTCCCGATGCGGCGCGCCGACGGAACGCGCGTCCAGTTCGAGGACAACGCGGCCGTGATCACGACCGAGACGGGCGAGATCAAGGGGTCGCAGATCAAAGGGCCGGTCGCGAAGGAGGCGGCCGAGCGATGGCCGCGGATCGCCGCGGCCTCCTCGATCATCCTGTAGGACGGTTCGCATGCGATCCTCTCCTCACTCCCCGCGGCGTCAGCGGCGCGCGCTCTACAACGCCGATACGTTCGAGCGCCGGAAGCGAATGAGCGTCCCGCTCTCCCGCCAGCTTCGCACCCGGTTCAAGACGCGCTCCGCTCCGCTGCGCAAGGGCGACACGGTGCGCGTCCGTTCCGGGAGCTTCAAGGGCCGAGAGGAGCGCGTCGCGAAGGTCGACCGGCGCAGCTACTCCGTCACCCTCGACAACGTCACCCTCAAAACGGCCGGCGAGAAGCTGAAGCCGCTCCCCATCACTCCGTCCCATCTCGTGATCACCCGCCTGAACCTCGCGGACCCGTGGCGCCGCCGCTCGTTGCGCGTGCGCGACGAGGACGTCACCCCCGAGGAACTCGGCGAGCCCGAGGCACCGGTGGAGGAGACGGTGATCCCCGCGGCCCTACCGGCGCCGGCGGACGCCGCCGAACCGGCCGAGGCCCCCGCCGAGGAGACCGACCCGTCCCCCACGCCCACCGCGCCGAAGCGCCGCGCCCGCCCCCCGTCGGCGGAGGAATCCAAATGACGTTCCGTCTCAAGCGGCGCGCCGCTCCGCGCAGCTGGACCGTGCCCCGCAAGGGGACGAAGTGGATCAAGCGACCGAGCCCCGGCCCGCACGCCCAGGACCGCTCGATCCCGCTGCTCCTCGTCCTTCGCGATCTCCGCCGGATCGTCACCAGCGCCCGGGAGGCACGGATCCTCGTCGGCTCCGGCGCGGTCCGGGTCGACGGCAAGGTGACCGCCGACCTCTCTCGCGGCCTCGGCCTCATGGACACCGTCTCGTTCGCGAAGCCGTTCGACCAGCATTTCCGCATGCTCCACGACCGGCGGGGGAAGCTCGTCCTCGTGCCGATCCCCGCGACCGAGGCGGCCGTGAAGATCGGACGCGTTCGGTTCAAGCACGCCGTCCCCGGCGGGAAGGTGGAGGTGACGCTGCACGACGGACGGAACTTCCTCGTCGCGGCGTCCACCCCCTACCACGTGGGCGACTCGGTCAAGATCGCGCTCCCCGATCAGAAGGTCGTCGAGCATATCCCGCTCAAACCGGGGGTCCTGGCGTTCGTCGCGGGCGGCTCGCACGTCGGCGAGCTCGCGCGGGTCGAGAAGGTCGAGGTCCGCAACTCCTCTCAGCCGAACCTCGTCCACTTCAAGGAAGGATTCTCCACGATCAAGGAGTACGTCTTCGTCGTCGGCGAGACGACCCCCGCGGTCACGATCGCCGAGGGAGTCGACCGATGAGCGCTCCGTCGAGCGCCACCGCCGCAGCCCCGGCGCCGGTCACCAACCCGCACCGGGCGCTGCGGGTGATCAAGGTCGTCGTCAACGCCGGCGTGGGGGAGTCGGGCGAAGCCCGCACGAAGGCCGAGCGCGTCCTCGAGATGGTGACGCACCAGAAACCGGTGCCGACCATCTCCCACTCCACCAACCGCGACTTCGGGATCCGTAAGGGCCAGGAGATCGGGGCGAAGGTGACCCTGCGAGGGGCGAGCGCGAACGATTTTCTGGCGCGGGCGTTCGAGGCGCGGGACCGCCAGCTCGACGGCGCGTCGATCGACCGGAACGGCAGCTTCTCCTTCGGGATCAGCGACTACACCGATTTTGCGGGCCTCAAGTACGACCCCCAGATCGGGATCCACGGGATGGACATCGCGGTCGAGATCGGCCGCGCGGGCTACCGCATCCGCAACCGGCGCATCTGCAGCCGGTCCCTCCCCCGATCCCTCCGCTCGACCCGGGACGAGACCCGGGCGTTCCTCGCGGGCACGTTCCAGGTGAACGTACTGGAGTGACCGTGAAGCCGAAGAAGCATTTCGGACGGAAGGACGGCTGCCTGCGCTGCGACCGCAAGCGCGGGATCGTCCGTCGCTACGGTCTCCATCTCTGCCGCCAATGCTTCCGTGAGGTGGCGGTCGACCTCGGCTTCCGGAAGTATCAGTAGGGAGAACGTCACATGCAACACGATCTGCTCAACGACGCGCTCGTCAAGCTGCGTCATGCCGACCGCGAGGGTCGCCCCTCGGTCGAGATCGCCCCGACCTCGAAGTTGATCGCCGAGGTGCTCAGGATCTTCCGCGAGCACGGCTACATCTCCGAGTTCACGTTCGTCCCGACCGGTCGCGGCGGCAAGTACGAGATCCAGCTCTCTCGGCGGATCAACTCCTGCGGCGTCGTCAAACCCCGGATCTCCGTCCCGCACGACGGACTCGAGCGGTACGAGTCGCGGTTCCTTCCCGCCCAGGATTTCGGCCTTCTCGTCCTCTCCACCAATCGCGGCGTGCTGGCGCACTCCCAGGCGCGGGAGCTCAAGATCGGAGGTCGGCTGCTCGCCTATGTCTACTGACGATCTGACGCGGACGGCGGTCGCGATCCCGAAGGGGGTCACCCTCTCGGTCCACGGCCGAATCCTCCGCGCGAAGGGCCCGCTCGGCACGATCGAGCGGCCGTTCCCGTCCGACGTCCTCGACCTCGCGATCGCGGACGGCGCCGCGACCATCACGCTCCGGCTGCCGCCCGAGCGCAAGCAGTCGCGCGCGCTCCTCGGCACCTGGGCCGCCCACGTCGCGAACCTCGCCGGCGGCGTGACCCGGGGCGTCGAGGCCCGCCTGAAGGTCGTCGCGGCGCACTTTCCGATGAAGGTCCAGGTCCGCGGCGAGGAGCTCGTCATCGAGAACTTCCTCGGCGAGAAGCACCCCCGGATCACGCGTCTCCTGCCGGGCACGAAGGCCCAGGTCGACGGGGATATCGTCACGCTCACCGGCTGGGACGTCGAGCAGGTCGGCCAGAGCGCGGCGAACATCGAGCGGGTCACCCGGATCCGGGACTACGATCCGCGCGTCTTCCAGGACGGGATCTATCTCATCGAACGGGCTCACCTGAAGGAGGGCAGCTAGACCGATGGCGGACGACGCTCCCGCACCGGTCGCGACGAAGGAGTCGGCCCCGGCGCGACGCCCGCGCAAGAAGGCGGTCCCGTCCTCCGACGCTCCCGCCCCGAAGGCCGCCGAGGCCCCGAAGACGGAGGAGATCCGGATCCCCCGCCGAGCCGACCTGAGCGCCCCCCTCCGCACGCTCCTCGGTGTCCGACGCTCGCTCGATCGCCGCCGGCCGATCTTCGGCCGCCAGGCGGCGAACCGGTACTACCGGATCGGGCGGGACGGCTCCTGGCGCCGGCCGCGCGGGCTGCAATCCAAGCAGCGGCGCCACTACGGATACCGCGCCCAGATCGTCAGCATCGGCTACCGATCCCCCGCGCGCGTGCGCGGCCTCGTGCCGAGCGGCTTCGCTCCCGTGATCGTCCACACGACGGCCGAGCTCGAGGGGATCGACGCCCGTCGCCAGGCCGCGATCATCGCCCGGACCGTCGGCACCCGCCGGCGGCTGGTCCTCGAGGAGGAAGCCCGGAAGCTCGGCATCCGGGTGTTGAACCCGATCATCAAGCCGAACGCGGAGGCGTGAACCGATGCCGGATCTTTCGAACCAGCGGCGGATGGCCGCCGCCCTCCTCAAGTGCGGCTCGGGTCGCGTATGGATCGACCCGGCCAGCCAGGAGGAGCTCGCCGACGCCGTGACGCGCTCGGACGTTCGCAGCGCGATCAAGTCGGGGGTCATCCGGCGACTCCACGTGAAGGGCACCTCCCGCGTCCGCGCCCGCATCCACGCGGCGGAGGTCGCGAAGGGCCGGCACTCCGGGCCCGGCTCGCGCCGCGGCACGCCGCTCGCCCGCATGACGAAGAAGGAGCGCTGGATGCGCCGCATCCGCGCGCAGCGCGACCTGCTCCGCGAGCTCCGCACGACCAAGAAGATCCCCCCGAAGGTCTACCGCGAGTTCTATCGGCGCGCGAAGGGCGGGATGTTCCGCAGCCGCGCGCACCTCGTCGTGAACCTTCGCCTGGCCGGCCATCTTCCCGAGGAGAAGAAATGAGCACCGGTCCGCGCTACCGGGTCCACTTCCGCCGCCGGCGCGAGGGAAAGACCGACTACCGCGTCCGCCTGCGCCTGTTGCGCTCCGGTCGCTCCCGCGCGGTCGTCCGCTGCTCCGACACCCGCGTCCGGGTGTCGATCGTCTCGTTCGACCCGGCGGGGGACCGGGTGCTGGCGGTCGCCGACTCTTCCGAGCTCGGCGGGATCGACTTCCCGGCGGGCCGCATCGGGTCGACACCGGCCGCCTACCTCACGGGGCTGCTCGCCGGGCTCCGCGCGAAATCCGTCGGGACCCAGGAGGCCGTGCTCGACGTCGGGCTGCGCCGCCCCACCAAGGGCGGGCGCCTCGCCGCCGCCCTCAAGGGGCTCCTCGATGCCGGGATCGACATCCCCCACGGGGAGGAGGGGTTCCCGAGCCAGGAACGCCTCAACGGCGCGCACCTTCCGACGCCGCTCCCCCAGCCGGTCGAGGCGTACAAGCTCAAGCTCTCCGGTATCGTGGCCCGCGCGGAGGCGAAGAAATGAGCGGCGCGATGCGCGGTCCTTCTCGCGGCGGGTTCGGCCCGTCGGCCCCGGCGCCGGCGCCCCCGTGGGTGCCGAAGACGGAGCTCGGCCGCAAGGTCTCCTCCGGCGAGATCACCACGATGAGCGAAGCGCTCGCGGCCGGGCTGCCGCTGCGCGAGTCGCAGATCGTCGACAAGCTCCTCCCCGGCCTCCACGACGAGGTGCTGGACGTCAACATGGTCCAGCGGATGACCGACTCCGGTCGCCGGTTCAAGTTCGCCGTCACGGTCGTCGTCGGCAACGGCGACGGGTTCGTCGGCCTCGGCCGGGCGAAGGGCCGCGAGGTCGGCCCGACGATCCGCCGAGCGATCGACCGGGCGAAGCTCGAGATCGTCGAGGTGTTCCGCGGCTGCGGCAGCTGGGAGTGCGGCTGCGGGCGGCCCCACACGCTGCCGTTCCTCGCGCGGGCGCGCGTCGGATCGGTCATCGTGAACTTCAAGCCGGCGCCGCGGGGCGTTGGGCTCGCGGTCGGCAATGTCGCGAAACCGGTCCTCCGGTTCGCTGGCTTCACCGACGCCTGGGGGTTCACGCAGGGGCACACGAAGACGACCGTCAACTACGCGCAGGCGGCGTACGCCGCCCTGCTCTCGCTTTCCGATCTCAAGGTGAGCCCCGAGGACGCCGCTCGGCTCAAGATCGTCCGCGGCCCGATCGGCACCTCGATCCTCCCGCCGAAGGAGGAAGGGGCGCCCCGACCGATCCGCGGTGGTCGCGGCGGCCGCGGCCGGCGCCCGGGTGGCCCGGGCGGGCGGGGTCCCCCCGGT
>JBAQAF010000001.1:0-2294 GCA_049285595.1 Thermoplasmata archaeon | reverse complement strand
ACCTCGTTGTAGCCCGCGTACTGGACGTTGACGTACTCCCCGCTGAGGATGAAGGTCACGAACGACCACGGGTGGTCATGTGGGTCCGCGTCATCGTCTGAGCGGCAGATGTGGTGGAGGTAGACGTTGCCGAAGCGCGTCCCCAGGAGGATGAACCTCCGCAGGTACAGGAGGTCCTCCAAGGCGGGGCCCTTTTTGACGATGTCGAAGTGCGGGACGACCTTCAGCAGCACCTTCTCGAGCCAGCCCATGGTCGTTAGCCCTTGAGGTCCGAGAAGATGTTCCCGACCGAGCCCGCGCCCGAGATGGAGCTGATGGCGCCGCCACTGTTGCCGTCGTAGAAGAACTGGTAGCCCGCCTTGTCGGCTGCCTTCAGGACATCGTTGACGAGGTGCCCGCGCTTTCTCATGGGCGTGCCGTCGAAGACCTCTCGCCAGCTGGTGGGCTTCACAATCTCCATGCGCACGTGCGCGACCTGGACGTTGACGAAGGCCCTCTCGAGGACGTTCTGGATGGTGGAAGGGTCCTGGTTGGGGGACCTCACGCGGACATTGAACTGGTGGACGTACTCCATGTTTGGCTCCTCAGGGGTTTTGAAAACGAGTTCGACGTAGCCGTGACGGGCGGACCAGCCGCTGGCGTAGAGGAGTTTGAAGACCTCCTCGGGCACGGGCATTGTACCACGTTGGCCATCCTGGACGCGCAGCCTCACCGAGCCCACGGGGTTGTCCGGGTGCCAGGCTCGGAAGTCGTCGCCGCTCCAGTCCTTGGGGGTCAGGCTCTCCAGCCAGACCATCATCCTGGCCTCACCCACTGGTGGGCCCCTTGACGGCCTTCTCGGCCTGGTCGCGCTCGAGGCTCAGCGGGGAGTTCAGGACGCCCTCCACGAAGGCCAACAGGGGGTCGACCAACTCTCGCTCGTGGGCGACCCGCCAGTTGAAGACCGACGCGCCCTTGACGACGTCCTCCTGGCCCAGGGGCAGGCCATGGGTGGCCTCCTTGAAGGCCTGGAGCTTGCGCTTGATGTCCAGGAGGGCCTGTTCGTGGGCGACGCAGCAGCTGGCACGAGCAATCTCACGGTTCATCTCCAGCTCGTCGACGCGCTTCAGCAGCGCCTTGACCCAGACATCGTGCCTCTCCACGGCCTGAGCGAGCGCGTAGAGCTGGCCTTCCCGGCTGGGAGGCAGAGACTTGCTGGCCACGTCAGACCTCGGCGCCGGGCCGCGGGGACCCATCGCTGTCGCGGGTGATGCCCTTGTTGGCCCACATGGCGGCTTCCTCGAGGGCAGTGATGGTCAGGCTCTTGTACCGGCCGGCGGGCAGCACCGCGTCCAGGACCGTCAGGGCGTTGGCGAAGATTTCCCGGACACTGGCCATGGTGGCGAGCTGCTCGGGGCTGGGCTTCAGGTACTGCATGGTCGATGCGTGCATGTGACCTCCGGGGCTGGCCCTACTGTACCACGTTTACTTCGGCACGGCCATCAGCCCTTACCACGATTCTTGCGCTTGGGCCCTTTGTGAACCGCCAACATGTCCATGATGCGATTTGCTTCAGTGAACTTCTCGTCTGCCTGCCCGGGGGCTCTGTAGTTGCCGAACTTCATTTGCCAAGAGACCACCGCTAGAATCTGAGGCGTCTTGATGACAGTGTAAGGAGCTATGTCCTGAAGGAATCGGACTGCAGCGTCTCCGTACAGGCCCCAAGCGACAGCTTGGCGGTGTTTTTCGCTATAGCGCTTAGGATACTGTAAGTGGCCCCCGTATCTCAGTTGCAGCTCGGCGAAGAGGTCGTCGACAACGGAACTACGCGCTTGGTTGATGCTACACCTCAGAGAAAACCTCCGGCTAGACTTCGACGCATAGATGCCAACGGAACCTTCTCCGTCAAAGAATCCAGCTGCCCACTGAAGGTTCAGGCTCATCCTTTCACACACAGAACTTGATGAAGGGTGTGCACGATGTCCACTAGGTCAACTTGAGCAGCCATGACAGCATCTATCGACTTGTAAGCGGCGGGGGTCTCGTCAATCACATCGGCATCCTTTCGACACTCGATGCCCTCAGTAGCTTTGGCGTGGTCTTCGAGCGTGAACGTCTTCTTAGCTTCGGTGCGGCTCATCTTGCGTCCAGCTCCATGGCTACAGGACATAAAGCTGTCGCGGTTCCCCTTGCCTCTGACGATAAAACTCTTGGCTCCCATCGAGCCGGGGATGATACCCATCTCCCCTTCGCCAGCACGCACGGCCCCTTTGCGGGTCACAAGCACGGTCTCTCCAAAGTGACGTTCATGAGCT